>CP064972.1:4596409-5224191 GCA_016699405.1 Holophagales bacterium
CATTCGCACGCTCGCCGACCTGATCTCGGTGATCGCCAGCCGCCACAAGCCGGACGCACTGTTGCAGAAGGTCGGCGGGCGATACGAGCCCATCTCAACTGCGGAGTTCCTCACCCGGATTCTCCGCCTGAGCAAGGCGCTCGCCGACTCGGGAATCGCCCCCGGCGACCGTGTGGCCCTGATGGCCGAGAACGGTCCGCACTGGCCGACCATCGACTTCGCCACGATCGCCAAGGCTGGCGTGCTGGTGCCGATCTATCCGACGCTCCTGCCGGACCAGGCGGCGTACATCGTGCGCGACAGTGGCGCGCGGATGCTCTTCGTCCAGGGTCGCGAACGGCTCGAGGGACTGCTCGCCAAGCGCGCCGAGATGCCGAGCGTCGAGCTCATCGTCTCGATCGACGCGAGCGCCCCGGGGAGCGAATTCACCACGCTCGAAGCACTCTACGAGTTGGGCCGCGACGCCGATCCGGCCGAGTTCGACGCCGGCCTGAAGCTGGCCAAACCCGAAGACCTCGCCACGCTGATCTACACCTCCGGCACCACCGGCGACCCCAAGGGCGTGATGCTCACCCACGGCAACATCGTGTCGAACGTCGTCACCGGCACGCAGATCCTCGAGCTCAAGCCCGAGTACGTGGCCCTCTCGTTCCTCCCGCTCTCGCACTCCTTCGAGCGGACCGTCGACTACTGCTACTTCTACTGCGGCTGTTCGATCGCCTACGCCGAGTCGATCCAGACGGTGGCGCAGAACATCGCCGAAGTGAAGCCGCATCTGTTCGTCGCGGTGCCGCGCGTGTACGAGAAGGTCCAGGCCAAGGTGGTGGAGACGGCGAGCCAGGGCTCCGCGCTCAAGCAGCGCATCTTCAATTGGGCCATCGGCGTCGGCAAGCAGGCGGTGAGCTATCGCATGCGCGAGGAGACGCCTCCGGGGATGCTCGGCGTCGAGCTGGCCCTGGCCGACCGGCTGGTCTTCAGCAAGCTGCGCGAACGGCTCGGCGGCCGGCTGGTGTTCGCCATCTCCGGCGGGGCGCCCCTCTCGCGCGACACCGCCGAGTTCTTCTGGGGCGCCGGCATCCGCATCTTCGAAGGCTACGGACTGACCGAAACTTCGCCCGTAATCACCGTCAACGCCTTCCGAGCCGCCAAGCTCGGCTCGGTCGGCCGGCCGATGGCCGGCATCGAGGTCCGGATCGCCGAGGACGGCGAGATCCTCGCCCGCGGCCCGAACATCATGCGCGGCTACTTCGGCAAGCCGGAGGCGACCGCGGAGGTCATCGACACACAGGGCTGGTTCCACACCGGCGACATCGGCCAGGTCGACGCCGAGGGGTTCCTGGCGATCACCGACCGCAAGAAGGAGCTGATCGTCAACGCCTACGGCAAGAACATCGCCCCGGCGCCGATCGAGAACGCGCTCAAGGCGAGCCGCTACCTCTCGCAGGCCGTCGTCATCGGCGATCGGCGGCAGTACCTCTGCGCACTCTTGGTGCCCGACTTCGAGGCGCTCGCTTCGTGGGCCGCCAAGCAGGGCGTCGCGGGCGGGCCGGCCGAGCAGATCGCCCATCCGAAGGTCCGTGAGCTCGTCCAGCACGAGGTCGATTCGGTCAACGCCGGCCTGGCGCGCTACGAGCAGATCCGCGCCTGGGAGCTGCTGCCGGCCGAGTTCACGATCGAGAGCGGCGAGATCACCCCCACCCTCAAGGTGAAGCGCCGGGTGATCAACACCAAGTACGGCGACCTGATCGAGCGGCTCTACGCCGGCGTGGAGGCCTGAGGCACCGCCCGAGGGGCAACGCGTGCCGAGGGCCTTCCACCTGGCGGTCGGTGTCGACCGTCTGGCGACGCTGACCTTCGATCTTCCGGGCCGGAAGGTCAACCTCCTCGACCGCGACGGCCTCGAAGAGCTCGACCAACTCGTCGCCGATCTCGCGTTGCGGCGCGAAATCGGTTGTCTCGTCCTCTGCTCGTCCAAGCCGGGGAGCTTCGTCGCCGGAGCCGACCTGGCGGCGATCGCCGAGGTCGTCGACCCGGTCGAGGCCGAGGCCGGCTCTCGATTCGGCCATCGGATCTTCTCGGCCTGGGAGTCGCTGCCGTTCCCCACGATCGCCGCCATCGAGGGGACCTGTCTCGGCGGGGGCACCGACCTCGCTCTCGCTTCGACCTACCGGGTGGTTGCCGATCGCGACGATCTCCGCATCGGAATGCCCGAGGTCGCGTTGGGCCTCGTCCCGGGATGGGGCGGGTGCGTTCGCCTGCCTCGGCTCGTCGGGCTCTCCGCGGCGCTCGATCTCATCCTCTCGGCGCAGCCCATCGACGCCCGCCGTTCGCTTCGACTCGGTCTTGCCGACGCGGTGCTGCCAGCCGCCACTTTTGCCACCGAGGTGCGGCGCTTTGCCGCCGCCGTCGCCGATCGCCCGCGCCCGCGGCGTTCGGGTCCGCTCACGCTCCTGCTCGAGGGCAACCGGATCGGCCGAGCGCTCCTCATCGAGCAGGCACGCCGCCGTGTCCTGCGGGAAACTCGCGGTCACGAACCGGCGCCACTGCGCGCTCTTGCCGTGATCCGCACGGGGCTCGACCGCGGCCGCGCCGCGGGTTTCGACGCCGAGGCGCGAGCCCTCGGCGAGCTCGCCACCTCGGCGGTGGCCAGGAACCTCCTGCACCTCTTCCGCCTCCGCGAAGCCCGGCGCCGCGCGCTCACGACGCCCGACGCACTGTCGATCGACCAGGTGGCGGTGATCGGGGCCGGAACGCTGGGTGCCGGCCTCGCTCGGCTCGTCGTCGATCGGGCCGCGGTTCCGGTGCGCCTCCGCGACTCGCGACCCGAGGCGCTCGGGGCCGCGATGGGCCAGGCCGCGGCACGATTCCGTCGGCAGGTCGACGGGCAAGAGATCTCGCTGCCGGAGCTCTCGCGGCGGCTCGCCCTGCTCCGGCCGACGACCGACGCGAGTGGCCTTGCCCGGGCCGATCTGGCGATCGAAGCCGGAAGCGACGAGCTCGCGTCCAAACAGCGCGTGGTCGCCGAGCTCGACGCTCAGGTCCCGCCGACGGCCCTCCTCGCCACGACCACCTCGTCCCTTTCGGTCGCGGCGATCGGCGCCGGACTGCCCGGTCGCCAGCGTCTCGTCGGGCTCCACTTCCTCCCTCCCGTCGACCGGGGAGGGGTCGTCGAGGTGGTGGCCGCGAGCTCGACGGCGGAATCGGCGGTTGAGGCGGCCGCACGCTTCGTCGCCCGTCTCGGCAAGACCCCGATCGTCGTCACCGATTCGCCGGGATTCCTGGTCCACCGCCTGCTGGGCTTCTATTCGGCCGAGGCGCTCTGGCTGCTCGACGAGGGCGCGCCGATCGAGGCCATCGATGGCGCCATGCACGACTGGGGCATGCCGATGGGGCCGCTCCGGCTTGCCGACGAGGGCGGCCTCGAGACCTTGGCCAGGATGACGCACCTGCTGCGCGAGGCCTTCCCCGAACGGTTCTTCGTTCCCGCCTGGCTCGACCGGATTCCCGACAACGGACGGCTGGGGGTCCGCAGCGGTCGCGGTCTGTACCAGCACGAGACCGGCCGGGAACCGCGCCCCGACCCCTCGGTCTACGATCTGATCGGCGTCGTTCCGGGAACCCGGCCGATGGACCGGTCGAGGCTCCTCGAACGGATGCTCCTGCCGCTGGTCAACGAAGCGGCGCGCTGTCTCGAGGAAGGGGTGGTCGGCTCGGCCGGGGATCTCGACCTCGCCCTCGTCCTGGGCTCGGGCTTCCCGCCGTTTCGCGGCGGGCTCGCCCGCTGGGCCGACGAGCAGGGGCTGGATGCGCTCGTCGAGCGTCTGCGGGCGCTCGCCGGAGCCCACGGTCCGCGGTTCGAGCCGTCGGCAGCACTCCTCGAGCTCGCCGCACGAGGCGGGTTCCACGCCGAGCCCTCGCGGCCCGCCGTTTGAGTGCCTGACGCTGGCGCAGGCCTTGCAACACCATTCGTGCGGCCGCCTCTCGCGGTCCCCGGAGGTCCTCGATGGTCTCGACACTCGCCACGCTCGCCTTGTTCGCCGCTCTCTCGTCCGTCTCCCCGACGCCGGGAGCGGTTCCGCCGACGGTCGCCGAGCAGGTCTCGGTCTCCGAGGCCCTGCTCGACGTGGTGGTCACCGGGCGCGATGACCGCACGGTGCTCGGCCTCGGCCCGGACGACTTCCGCGTCGAGGTCGCCGGCCGCGAAGCAGCGCCGATCGCTGCGACCTTCTACAGCAACCGCCGGTTCCTCGGTGACGCGGCCACCGCGCAGGCCGCCGGAATCGCTGACCGCGAGGCCAGCGAGGGCAGGATCTTCGTCCTCTTCTTCCACGATCAGAAGCAGCTCGAGTCCGATCGTTTCTCCTTCGTCGGTCAGCAGCTCGAAGCAGGCCGGCGCGCCGCGGAGTGGGTGGCGACGGGTCTCCTGCCGGGAGATCGTGCGGCCGTCGTCGGCTTCGACTCGCGGCTGCGTCTCTACGCCGACCTGACCGACGATCGCGTGGCGCTGCGCGAGGCCGTGCTGGCCGCTGTCACCGGCCGCACGAAGGCAGCCGACTGGCCCTCGCGCCGAGCAAGCGGGTCTCCCGGAGCCTCCGAGCTCGCCGCTCGCCTCCCGGCGGGCGATGCGCTGCGTGACCGCACACCGCGCATCTACGATGCGCTGCAGCTCGTGGCGGACGCCCTCGCCCCCGTGCGAGGACGCAAGAACCTCATCCTCTTCTCGCGCGGCATCGGCGAGCTCGGCGCCTTCGGCGAGTACCGGAAGGACCCCCGCTACTACACGAAGACCCAGGAGACGCTCAACGCCGCCAACGTGGCGGTCTACGGCGTCAATACGGGACCGGAACCGGGGCTCGCGATCCTCGACGGAGTGAGCGAGCTCGCTTCCGACACCGGCGGGGCGCTCTACCGCATCTTCGTGAGCTTCACCACCCCGCTCGAACAGATCGCCGCCGCGACGAACGGCTATTACTTGCTGGCGGTCCCGACCCCGGACGACGCCGCTCCCGGCAGCTATGTCGAAGCGAAGGTGCGGTGTCGCAATCCCGAGCTGCGCTGCACCGGGCGCCAGGGGTTCCGGATGACGGGAAAGTAGGGCGGCTCGCCGTCCGGCGAGGCCAGGTCAGGCTTCGTCGGCCGGCTCGACCACGCGGGCGAGAAGCACCGTGACGTTGTCGAACCCGCCCCGCGCGTTGGCCGAGCGCACCAGCGACCGGCAGGCGAGGTCGAGGTCGGCCTCGGACGAAAGCTGGTCGAGGATCTCGCCGTCGGCGAGCATGGTGGTCAGTCCGTCCGAGCAGAGCAGGAAGAGGTCACCAGGCTGCACCTCCCATTCGCGGACGTCGACCGCCACCTCGGTGTCGCCGCCCAGGGCCCGCGTGACCACGTTCTTCAGCGGGTGACTGCGTGCCTGCTCTTCCGACAGGTAGCCCGCGACGACCTGCTCGTTGACCCAGGTGTGGTCCTGGGTCAAGAGCTCGAGCCGCCCGCCGCGCAACCGGTAGGCGCGGCTGTCGCCGACGTGCGCGACCGCCGCGACACCGTCTTCGACCAGGATGCCGACGACGGTCGTCCCCATCCCGTGGAGCGACCCATCCTGGCGAATGGCGCGGAGCACCCGATCGTGGGCGATGCGGATCGCCGCTTTCAGCCGATTCGAATGGCGATGGAGTCGTGCGTCGTAGACGAAGGGCCAGGTCTTGTCCTGATCGGCGGTCGACCGGACGAAGTCGCGGATGGCCTCGACGGCGATTCGCGACGCGATCTCGCCGTGACTGTGACCGCCCATGCCGTCGGCGACCACGAACATCTGCAACTGCGGGTCGATGTCGAAGCAGTCCTCGTTGTGGCTCCGCATCATTCCGACGTCGGAGAGCCCGACCGCCTTGGCTCGCAGCATCAGCCAACCTTTCCGAAAAGGCCCCACCCCGCCTTTTTCGAGGACTTCCTCAGATCCTCGAGGGCCTGTCGCACCGCCTCGTCTTCACCACCCCACGTAATCGCTTGATTGTAGTACCAATCTGCGCGCTCAACCAGACCGACCTGGGCGTGCAGCCGGCCAGCCAGCTTGAGATACGTAGGATTCATCGGTTGAAGGTCACAGGCTCGGGCGATCGCCGGCAGCGCCTGATTCATGTAGCGGCGATGGTGGCTGCAGGCCTGGGCGAAGTGGTGCCAAGCCTGGTGATTGGCTGGATCGGCTTCCGTCGCCCGCTGGAAGCTCTCCGCCGCTTGCACGTAGTTGCGCTCCCGGTAGAGCTTGACTCCCGTCTGCACGTGGAATCGCGAGAGGCGCTGGGCGTCGGCTGCCGGCGAGCTCGCTTCCGGACGGACCGAGTCTTGATCGTGCTGCCGCCGCTTCTCGGCGTTGGCCAGGATGTTGAATGCCTCGGTGAGGTCCTGGAACTCTTTCTCCGCTCGCGCGCGAGCATCTCCCTGGAAGCGGTCCGGATGCCTCGTTCGCGCGAGCTCGCGGAAGCGGTCACGGATCTGTTCCGTCGTCGCGTTGCGAGGCACGCCCAGGATCAGGTAGTAGTCCTTGGGCACGATTCGTCCCTATCTGGACTTGATCTTATACAACCGGGAGGCGGTCGCGCGCACCGGATCCTGCACATTGCGATCCGTGGCGAGCAGCTTGAGGTCCCGAACGCTCAGCCGCGACACCAGCTTCACCGCCGCGGCGAGTTGCGTCTTCGGGTTCTTGGCGAGCGCCAGGGCGATCCGGTACTTGGCCACCCACTGACGGCGACGGCCAATCTCGACCAGAACCTCCTCGAGAACCGAGCGGTTCGAGGCGATCTGCTCCACCTCGTCGTCGGACAGCGGGTTGCCGTTGAGCACCGCCACGGCCACCTGCTGGTTGAGGTCGCGGATCAGGATCGCTCGCAGGGTCTTCGAGGCACGGCGCGCCAGTTTGATGCGCACCGGAACCGGAAGCGCCCGGATCTGCCCCTCCGACAGCCCGGAGTGGTCGTCGACCTCCCCCTCGGGCGGCAGCGTGCGGACGGCGTCGATCGCCGCGAAATCCTCGGCGGTGAGCTCGACCTCTTCGAAGGCCGCGGACGAGGTCTCGGCGGCACGCGCCGACACGAGGTGCTGGCGGTACTCGCCGATGCGCCGGCGCACATCCGCCACCAGCACCGGGTTGGTTTCCAGCGCGTCGAGAATCTCCGGCGCTTCGACGATCGCGTCTTGCCGCAGGATGAGGATCTCCTGCAGCGCCGCCGGAAGCCGATCCGCCAGGTCGACGAGCAGGTCGCGCGGCACGTCGCGACGCCGGAGAACGGCTTCCAGAACCGCCGAATCCGTTCGGTGGACGGCGAAGAAGCGCAGTTCCGCCGGCCCGGCTGCGTTCTCGACGAAATCGACCACCAGCCGCGGCGACGCCATCCGCAGGCTCTGCCGGGCCCTCTCGGCAAGCGAGGCATCCTCACCGTCGACAAGGTGGAGCTGGAGTGCGAGAAGCTGGTCGCCGGGAATCGGCAGGAGCCCGTCGGCGGCGAGCACCGCCAGCTCCGGGCTCGCGCCGGAGAGTACCTGCTGGACGAGCGGCTCGTCCAGCTCGAAAACGTTCAGCGTGGCGCTGCCTCGGCGGGCGACGAGAGGTTCGTGCGCTCGATGCGCAACCCGCGCACCACGTTGCTGCTCGAGGGCGGCAGGGCAATCGGCTGGCCATTGGCGGTCACCGTGACACCGGCCCGGTTGCCGAGGGTGAGGGTGACCGACTCCGAGCCTTCGAGCATCAGGGACTCGCCGGAGATCTTGAGCTCACCGGGGCGGCGACGTCCGTCGACCAAGGCCTCGACCCAGCAGTCGCCGCTGAAGGCCAGGGTCACGACGAGTGGTGCCGAGGACGCCGGGGCGGTCGGCACGGCCGTCGGAGCCGCTCCGCTGGGCATCGAGACCGGACCCGGCGCGGCCGCCCGGCTGGGCTCGACCGGCTCGCCGGAACCGCCGGCGCCGACCGGGCGCGGCGCTCCTTCGTCATGGCGCGGCACGGCGGCGACGGCCTCGTCGGCGGCCAGGGGCGGCACCACGGAAGCGACCGCCGGCGCGGCCCCGCGGCTTCGGCGCTCGGCCCAGAACGAGAGAGCCACCGCGATCGCCAGCAGCAGCACCATCGCGAGCCCGAGCAGGAGGCCGTATCCCCACGGGTTGCCGACGCGGCGGGTGCGGGCGGCGGCCGGCGGGACTTCGTCCTCGGGTGCCTGCCCGGACCGGGCCGCGACGAGGAAGAGGTTGACCACCTCGTCGGGATCCAGCCCGACGACACGCGCGTACTCCCGCAGGAACCCCTTGGCGAAGACGGGAGCCGGGAGCGCGTCGAAGCGGTCCGTTTCCAGCGCCTCGAGATAGCGCAGGCTGATCCGCGTGCTGTCGGCGATCTCCCGCAAGCTGACACCGCGCGCCTCGCGCTGCCGTCGCAGCCAGGTACCGAAGGGGACCTCTTCCCCGTTCGGTCCTTCCCTGAGCTTCCCTCGTCCTTCCGGCAGTTTCGGCTTGGTCATCGGAGCTCGGGTGCGCCATCTCGTGAGCGACGCGCCGTCGCTCGCAATCTATCGGCAGGATGCCGACCGGTCAACCACTTGCACCCTCCCGGGCACGGCCGGCATCCACTCCGGAGAGCAGACGTCCGCGTTGCCGCAGAGCCCCGTCCAGCCGAGGATCGGTGGCGAGAGCCGCCAGGTCCCGCTTCTTGAGCGCGGCAACCAAAGGCAACGAGGCGGCGAGCGGCGTCCGGGGGTTGCGCACCAGGGCAAGCCGAATCGCATAGCGGCTCGACCAGCGAGAACTCGCCGCCACCGTGGCGAGCGCCCGCGGCGATGCGCTCTCGCTGGCCAGGAGCGGCAGCAGGAGGGGCTCGGTGAGCAGGGGGTTCTCCAGCAGCGCGGCGACGACCCGCGGGCTCGGATCGTGGCGCAGGCTCGCGAGAACGCCGGCGCTGGCGCTCCGCGCGATCGCGGTCTTCTCGCCGAGCGAAAGGGCGACGAGCCGCTCGATCAGCCGCAGCTCGGCAGCGCGCCGCACCGTCGGATGCAGCCGTGGATCGCGACCTGCGCGGACGAGATCGGGCCAGAAGAGACCGCCGATCCAGTCGAGCGCCAGCACCCGCGGTGCCAGCGGATGCAGGACCACGTCGCGGCGGACGTCATAGGCCGAGGCAAGCTGTCGCTGCTCGGCGAGGAGAGCGATCAGCGGACCGCTGACGTAGGGGTTCTTCAGCACCAGTCGCGCCTGCCGCGCATCGATCCGGGAGGCATGAGCCTCCACCGTGCGGACGAGCTCGTCACCGGCCGCTTCGCGCAGAATCCGCTCGAGATCCTCGCCGGTCGTCTCCGGTTCCATGGCCAAACTCTAGCCCGGGAGGCGATTTGCTATCCTCGGACGCCCATGTCCGATGCCGATCCCCTCCTTCTCCTCCTGTTGGCTGCCGACTGGTCTCGTCTCGAGGACGAGTGGGTCGAAGCGGTCGCCGAGTCGCCCGCAGACGTCGTTCGCTTCGGCAGGGTCGCCCGAGCGACCGCCGAAGCCGGAAAAGAGAAGCTCGCCGCCGAGCTGCTCGATATCCTCGACGACCAGCTCAAAGAAAAGCGGCTCTGGCCGCAGCGACTCGCCCTGCTGCGCGACGTCGGACGGATCGTGGCGACGGGCGAAGCCCTGCACCGGCGGATCTTCGAGACGCTCCGGCATCTCCACGCCGGCCGACCGAGCTTCGAACCGTTCGCCGAGAAGGTCGGCCTGCACCGTGGTCTCGAGGAGACCAGCAAGACCTGGGAGAAGGTGGACCGGCTCGACATGCTGCTCGGCTTCGATGTCGGAGCGGTGGTGGAGATGGAGGGCAAAGGCGTCGGCCGGGTCGTCGACGTCAATCTGGCGCTCGAGAGCCTGCGGATCGACCTGGAGCGGCAGAAGGGGCTGGTCGTCGGCTTCCGCGCGGCATCACGCCTGCTCAGACCGCTCCCGGTCGACCACTTCCTGCGCCGCAAGCTCGAAGCTCCCGACGAGTTGCGCGCGCTCGGCGAGGCGGATCCGCCGCAGCTCCTGCGGGCCCTGCTGCAGAGTGCCGGCAAGCCGCTGACCGCCGGCGAGATCAAAGAGACGCTCGCCAGCCTGGTCGACGAAAAACGCTGGACCTCGTGGTGGGCGTCGGCGCGCAAGCACCCGCAGGTCGTGGCGAGCGGCGGCGGACGGCAGTCCTATCACTGGGCGGCCTCCTCGGATCACGCGCTCGACTCGGTGCGTGCCGCGTTCGCGGCCGCCAAGGACGGCGCGAAGATCGAGTTCTTCCGCCGGCACGGCGACCGCGATCCGGAGTTCGCTCGCGCCATGGCCGCAGATCTCGCCGCGATCGCCACCGAGTCCCGCGCCGCGGAACCGGCGCTCGCCTTCGAGATCTGGTTCGCCCTCGAACGGGCCGGCCTCCTGCCGGCCGACATCGGCTGGTCGGTCGACGACCTTCTCGCGCCGACGATCGACCCGCGCCGCCTCGTGTCGACGCTCGAAGACCGCCTGCTGCGGGAGCGGGCGCTCGTCATGGTCCGCGAGCGGCGCGACGACTGGGTCGGCGTGTATCGCGACGCCGCGACGCGCGAATCGGACTCGCGGGTTCTCAACCTGCTCTTCGAGGGGCTGCGCTCCGGCGCACCGGCGGAGCGCGACAAGCTGATCGAGGAAGTACAGTCGATGCCGCGACGCGCTCCCGGCGCCTTCGTCTGGCTCGCCGAGCGGGCGATCGACGACGTCTCGCTGCGCGAGCGCAATCCGCTGCGCCTCCTGCAGCAGATCCTCTCGGCGTTGCAGGACGACACCTTCTCGGCTTTCCGCACGCGATTGCTCGCGCTGGTCGACTCGGGCGGCACCGTTCCGCGCCTGATGAGTCACTTGACGGAAGAGCAGGCGGCGCAGGCGGCTTCGCTGCTCGAACGCGCCCCCGGCCTCGAGGACTACCAGCGCTCACCGCTGACCAACGCTCTCCACCTGCGCTTTCCCGCGCTGCGCGAGAGCGGTTCGGACGTGCTCTACACCACCCCCGAGTCGCTGGAGGGCAAGCGCGAGGAGCTGCGTCGCCTCGTCCAGTCCGAGATCCCGGCCAACCGCAAGGCGATCGAAGAGGCGCGGGCGATGGGCGACCTGCGAGAGAACTTCGAGTACAAGTCGGCCCGCGAGCGCCACGAATACCTCAATGCCCGCGTGGCCGGCCTGCACCGCGACCTCGCCCGCGCCCGTCCGATCGACGCGAAGACGATCGACACCGGCGAGGTCCGGATCGGCACGCGCATCGCGCTCGAGGGCCCGGCGGGCGCTTCGCGGCAGTTGACCATCCTCGGCCCCTGGGAGAGCCGGCCTGAAGACGGCGTGATCTCCTATGAGTCGGAGCTGGCCAAGGGGATCCTCGGGCGTCGCATCGGCGAAGAGGTCCAGGTCGGCGAGACGCTCTACAAGATCGCCGCGATCGCGGCGTTCCGCTGATCGGCTCCCACCGCCCGGCGGGAACGCGCCAGCTCAGCTCCCCGGTCGCGGATCCGCCGCCGGCGCCAGCGCTGCCTGGGTCTCGCCGTAGTAGGCGAGGAGCGCCGAGGCGACCGATTCGGCCACCTGCTGGCGGAAGGCGCGGGTCCTCAGAAGCCGCCGGTCCTCGCTGTTGGCGAGATTGCACACCTCGAGCAGAACCTTCGCCGGGATCGCGTTGTAGCGCAGCACGGCGGGAACCCAGGCCCGGCGGTTGCGGATGATCCGATCGCGCACCGGCTTGTAGGGGTGGACCGCGAGGTTCGCAGCGCGAAACGCGTCGACCAGCCGGCCGCCCACCTGGCGCGAAAGTCCTTCGCTGCGTACACGATCGCGGCGCGAGAACTCGACGGCCGGTTGATCGCGCACCTCGAGGCGGCTGCTGAACACCGGACCGCCCTTCTGGAAACTGCCACCGGTTCGCTCCGCCGCGGGAATGTAGACCGTCGCCCCACGCAGCGAGGGGTGCAGCGAATCCGCGTGAACCGAGAGGAAGACGACGCGTTCCTCGGACTTGAGATCGCCCGCTCCCCCGCTCGCCGCCACCGCCTTGCGATAGAGGTTGTTGGCGAGATACCAGCGCAGATGGACGCCGACCACCGAATCCTCGATGCGGTACGGCGGGGTCGTCAGCACGCGGTGGGAGCGTCGCGCGGGCAGGATGTCGACGTCCGGCGGCGCGTCCCCCTCGCCGTCGCTCGTCGTGGCGTAGACCTTTGCCAGGGTCCGCTTCTCGAGCAGCGCCTTGATCCGCAGGACGATGTCGTAGACGTACAGGCTCTCCCACGTCCCGTCCATCGAGGCGCCGACGTCGGCGCCACCGTGACCGGCGTCGAGGATGACCGTGATCCCTTCGAGCACCTTCGCGGTGACCTGGTTGCGGTACCGCGCGGTCTCGGTGAGGTCGGCCTCGTAGCGCTTGCGTTCCGGGTCGTCGGACGGCAGATACTCCGGCAGCAGCAGCTCGCGCGGGATCTTCACCGGGTAGCCGATGGGGATGTCGGTGACGTCGGCGATGCCGCTCCTCTGGGCGATCTCGCCGGCCAGGGCGATGACGTCCTCGGCCTGTAACTGCCCGGTGAAGCGAACGACCACGGCCGAGTAGAGCGCCTCCTTCGCGCGCAGCCGGTAGACGGCGTAGGCGCCCTTCTCGTCCTGACCGTATTCGAGCAGCGGTCCGCCCTCGACGGGTGCCGGCCAGGTCGACTCCGGGGACGCCGGTGTCGCCACGGCGCCGGATGACGCCACCGGCGACGCCGTGGCCACCGGAGTCGCCGGGTTCGCTGCCGCGGTCGCCGGCGCCTCCGGAGCGCGCGGAGCACCTGCCACCTTCGCCTCGGGAAGCAGGCCGCGGAACGGCGCGCTCAGCAGCTCGGCGGGAACGACGAGCTCGCTGCCGGCTCGCGGCTCGCGCCTGTCCAGGTGGTTGACCTCGCGCAGCTTGCGCGCATGATCGGCGTCGCCGGTGAACCACTCGGCGATCTTCTCGAGCTTCGGCGCTCGCCCCTTGCCGAGGCGCGCGACGACGTGTCTCCACCCGGAAGCCTCTGCCCGGTCGTGCGGAAAGAGCTCGCGCACCACGCGCAATTGGAGCTCGCCGCGCAGCACGCGGAAAGGCACGAGGTACCGCACGCCGGCGAGCAGCCGGGACGCCCCGCGATTGGCCCGGGCGATCTCCTCCCACGCGGTCGGCGAATCCGAGAGCCGCCGCGTGAAGTGCTGGCGAGCCTCGCCGCGCTCCGGAAGGGCCTGCAAGTAGAGGTCACCGGCGTCGGAGAGCACGGCGACGAGACCGGGCTCGAGCGGGGCCCGGGTCGTCGCGGCCAGGCTCGGTGTCGTCGCCGCAGCGACGAGGCAAATCAGCGCGGCAACCGCCACGCGAAGGAGCCGAGCGAAGGCAGGCCACTGGCGATCGAAAGCCGGCCTCATGCCCGGCGCATCCAGCCGGACCGGGCACGATCCGCCCGCCGCGCGGCGAACCCCGCGAGCGCCCTCCGCGGCGCGACGCCGGGGGTGTCGACCGCCGGATCCCGGTTCCACGGCGTCTCGGCCCGGCGAATCCGAGGGCGACGGGGGTGTGCGCAGGAATCGGCCACGATGCTAGGGTCCGGGAGGATACTAGCCGCTCGACCGCGGCCACGCCACACCGAGTCATGTCGACCGACGCCGCGCTCCACACCGACGAGATCGTCGCGCTCGCCTCGCTGCGCGCCCGGCTCGACGCCGATCGGTTTCTGGCTCTCGCGGAAGGCGTCGACGTCCATCTCGTCGGAGGTGCGGTCCGCGACGCCCTGCTCGGCCGCGATCCGCACGACCTCGATCTCGTCGTCTCCGCTGGCGGAGAGCGGCTCGCCCGCGCGCTCGCCAGCCGACTCGCGGCCCGTTTCGTCCACCTCGGCGGGCAGCGCTTCTCCTCCTTCCGGCTGGTGCTCGGCGACCGCTGGATCGATCTCTGGGATCGCGAAGGGGCGGCCCTCGCAACCGACCTGGCCCGGCGCGACCTGACCCTCGACGCGATGGCGCTCCCGGCGAGCGGTCCGCTCGAGCTCGTCGATCCGCTCGGCGGCCTCGACGATCTGCGCGCTCGGAGACTGCGCGCGACGACTCCCGAGGCGTTCCAGGCCGACCCGCTGCGCGTGCTCCGCCTCTGCCGCCTGCGCGGCGAGCTGGCCGGCTTCGCCGTCGAGAACGCGACGCTCGCTCTGGCTCGTGCCGCCGCCGTCGGCCTGACGGCAGTCGCCGCCGAGCGCCTGCGCGACGAGCTCGAACGGCTCCTCGACGCACCGTACGCCCCGCTCGCTCTCGAAACGCTCGAAGCCGTCGGCGGCGGATGGGCGCTCTTCGCCGGGGCCGGTCGCGCCGCAGCCGGCGCGCTCGCCGTGGCCGCGCTCGATGGGGCGATGGCGACGCTGCAGACGCTCGGTCTGACGCTCCGGCACGAGGAGCGCCGGCAGGCGCGCCTCGCCGGCCTCGCCCGAGCGGCGGCCGGCCGCGATGCCGAACGCTTTCTCGAGCAACTCGCCGCCGCCGGCCGCCTGACTCGCGGCAATGCACGCCAAGCCACGCGGCTGCTCGCGCTCCCCGCCCTCGATGGCGACGAACGCTCCGCCCGGCGCTTTCTTCACGCCGCCGGCCCGCTCTGGCAGGCCGGTCTCGCACTGCGGCTGGCGAGTGGCTCGATCGAGCTCGAGGCCGTTCGCACGCTGATCCGGGTCGACCGAGCCGTCGGCGACGAGGTCCGCTCGCCTCGCCCGCTCCTGCGCGGCCAGGAGCTCGCCTCGCTCGCCGGCCTCGCCGACGGACCCGCCCTCGGCGCACTCGTCGGCGAGCTCCGATCGGCGCAGATCGACGGGACGGTCGGCTCGCGCGAGGAAGCACTCGCCTGGCTGCGCGAACAGGGACGGATGGCGGGAGGGAATGCGACGGTGCGAACCGTCGGAGAGCACCGAGCGGACAACGCGGACGAGTGAGCCGCGCCGCCGTCGGCTCAGCGGAAGATGCCGGACTTCTTGTCGGTCGCCTCGCCGCCGCCGCCGATCAGGCGCTGGTTGAGCTCCCGGATGCGATCCATCAGCTTGTCGATCTTCTCCTGCGCCTCTTGGCGCAGCCGGTTGTAGTCGCCACGCAGCCGCTCGCTCTCGTGCGAGGCCTCCTGCAGGCGCCGCTCGAAGTCCTTCACCATCTGGTCACGCGCGGCGATCGTCGCCTCGAGCTCGCCGAGGCGTTCGTCCTTCTCGGCGAGGCGGATCTTGATCTTTTCTTCCTGCTCCTCGTAGAGCTTCCGATACTGCTGGAGCATGAGGATCTCGGAGAAGTCGGCGGTCGACGGGCTCATCTCTCCTCCGCGTTCTTCGATCTTGGGGAACATCCTCCGGAGCTTGAGGGACAGGTCCTCCGGATCGTGCGACTGCCGCATCGCCTCGGCGTACGAGATCGTCCCGTGCACGAGCAGCGAGAGCAGCGACTGGTTCATCGACTGCATCCGATAGTAGGCCACCGAGGACTCGACCTCTTCGAGCAGCTGGCTGGTCTCGCCCTTCTCGATCATCTTGGAGATCTTCGGCGAGGACTTCAGCACTTCGAGCGAGGCGATCAACCCGGTGCCGTCGAGCCGCTCGACAAGCTGCATCGAGACGACGCCCTTGAGCACCTGGGCGAGCTGGAGGCGAACCTGGTTCTGCTGGTCGACCGGGAAGGTATCGAGGATGCGGTCGACCGTCTGCGTCGCGCTATTGGTGTGCAGGGTCGAGAAGACCAGGTGACCGGTCTCGGCGGCCGTGATCACCGTCGAGACCGTCTCCGGGTCGCGCATCTCGCCGACCATGATGACGTCGGGATCCTGACGCATCACGTTGCGCAGCGCTTCGGCGAAGGCCGGCGTGTCGGTGCCGACCTCGCGCTGCGAGATCGACGCGACGCCGTCGGTGAAGAGGAACTCCATCGGGTCCTCGATCGTGACGACGTGGACCGGCCGGCGGTTGGTGATGTACTTGACGAGCGCAGCGAGCGTCGTCGACTTGCCGCTGCCCGTCGGACCGGTGACCAGGATCAGGCCCATCGGCAGCTCGCAGAATTCGAGCAGCACCGGCGGCAGGTCGAGATCCTCGAGCGTCTTGATCTGATACGGGATGCGGCGGAAGCAGGCGGCCAGGGTCCCGCGCTGCATGTAGATGTTGCCGCGGAACCGCGCCAGGCCGTGGACGCCGTAGCCGAGGTCGACCGACATCCGCTCCTCGAGCTTGCGCTTCTGGTGGGGCTGCAGGATCGAGCCGACCATCGCCCCGATGTCCTCGGGCTTGAGGGGCACCTCGCCCAGAGGCAGGAGGCGGCCGTGGACGCGGATCAGCGGCGGGCGCGTCGGCTTCAGGTGAAGGTCCGAAGCCCCGCTCTCCGTCATCTGTCGAAGGAGTTGATCGAGCTCGGCGGAGGCCATCGCGTCGATTCTAGCGATACCTGGGGCAGTCGCGCAGGGAATCCTCCACGGTGCCCGCTGTTCTGCTCAGAAACGGCGCATCAGGCCGACGACGACACCCTGAACCTGGACGGAGCTCGCCGGGACACGGATGGCTGTCATGGTCGGGTTCGCCGGCTGGAGCCGAATCTGGTCACCCTCGGGGTAGAACCGCTTGAGCGTGACCTCTTCTCCCACCAGCGCGACGACGGTCTCTCCCGGCTGGGCCTGTTCGCGTCGCTCGACTACGACCCAGTCCCCGTCGTGGATCCCTTCGCCGATCATCGAGTTGCCGGTCACCCGCAGCACGTAGTGACCTCGCGGACGGCTCCCCAGCAGCCACTGCGGCACCGAGAGCGTCTCGGCCTCGGCGATCGCCTCGATCGGCTGGCCGGCGGCGATCCGCCCCAGGAACGGCACGGCCGACGAGGAGGACGAACCCTCACCGTCCTTGGGCGGGAGCAACTCCATGCCACGCCGCTGGTGGGACTCGCGGCGCAGGTAGCCCTTGTCGGCCAGCAACCGAAGGTGCTTGTAGGCCGTGCCATAGGAGTTGAACCCGAACCGCTCGCAAATCTCGCGATGGGTCGGCGCGACGCCACGGTCGGCCTGGAACTCGGCGATGAACTCGAGGATGGCCTTCTGCTTCGGGGTGAGGAATCGCGCCACGGCCGAAGACTAGGCGGAAGTGGGGCGTAAGTCAACCGAGGACGTGGCACTCGGCGAAGAGGAGCTGCGGGTTGAGGATCGGAGCGCGACCCTGGAGCGACCGGGTGCCGCTCAGTCGAGACGCGCGGTGGCCTCGCCTTGCGCGCCGATGCGGACGACCAAGGTCCGCCGGCTGCCTCCGGAAAGCTCCCCGTCGACCGTCACCGCCTTCGTGGGACGGCCTTCGAGCGCCACGTAGATCCGGAAGGTGTAGGCGCCGGAAGCGAGCGTCCGTTCGCGCTGGAAGCCGCCGGACTGTTTCTCGACCCGGAAGAGGCCCGACTTCTTCGAGAAGCGGAACGGCTCACGGACGATCTGCCGGTCGTCGGCATAGATCGTCAGGACACCCTCGGACACCTCGGTGTGGAAATCGACCGCCAACGTCCCTTCGCGAGAGACGACGACCGTCGCCGTCGGGGGCACCGACGAGGCCACAGGCACCGCCGTCGGCGACGAGGTGCCGACCGCGACGGCAGTCGGCAGGTTGCGCGGCCGATCGCGTTGGCGCGCGATCGCCTCTTCTGCTCGCCGGACGATGTCGAGAGCCTCGGGCTGTCCCGGCACGAGCTCGAGGACGCCCTGGGCGGAGACCTTCGCCTCGTCGTAGCGCCGGCGGTCCAGCGCCTCGCGCGCGGCCATCAGTCCACTGGCCACGCGCGTCGCCACGGTGGCGGCATTCTGTCGGTCGCGCACCGTCTGTTCGATCTCACGGCGCAGCGCACCGACTCGCGGGTCGTCGGGACGCAGGTGCTCCGCCGCCACGACCCGCGCGAGCGCGCCGTTCGTATCGCCCTGCGACAGGAGCTCGCGCCCTTCGGCCAGGCGGTTGCCGATCTCTTCGGAAACCGCGTCGCGGGTCGGCGTCGGTGGCGGAGGCGGCGGCCCCGGAGAACGCGCGAGCCAGAGACCGCCAGCGAGAAGGAGGAGCAGGGCCGCGGCGCCGCCGGCGATCAGCAGCGTGCGGCGCGACTTGGCCGGCGGCGGAGCCGGCGCGCTGACGCGCGGGACCTCCTGGGTCGCCGAGGTGTCGTCCAGCTCCGGGGCCGCCGGCACTGGGCGCTGGAGCAACTTCTGCAGATCGGCGGCCAGCTGCGATGCGCTGCCGTAGCGCTTGGCGGGGTCCTTCTCCAGGGCCCGCGCGATGACCGCCTTGATCCCGGGAGGCAGCGAGCCGATGTGCTCGTCCGGCGAGGCGAACGGCTCGTGGACGATCCGGTGGGTCACCACCGTCAGGTTCTCTCCCTGGAACGGCTTGCGGCGGGTGAGCATCTCGTAGAGCACCACGCCGAGGGAGAAGATGTCCGCCCGGTGATCGACCTCCTTGCCCTGGATCTGCTCCGGAGCCATGTAGTTCGGCGTCCCGAGCAGCTGACCTTCCATGGTGAGATTCGAGCTGCCCAGCCGCGCGATTCCGAAGTCGGTGATCTTGACCTTGTTGTCGGCGGTGATGAGGATGTTGGCCGGCTTAACGTCGCGGTGGATCACCCCCCGCGAGTGCGCGAAATCGAGCGCGTCGCCGACCTGCGAAATGATGCTCACCACGAACTCGAACGGCAGCGGTTCGGGCTGCTGGAGGATCGTCTTCAGATTCGAGCCACGGACGTACTCCATGGCGATGAAGCAGACGCCCGAATCGGCCTCGTCGACCACGTCGTGGATGGTCACGATATTGGGGTGGGAGAGGATTCCGGCGCTCTGCGCCTCGCGCACGAACCGGCTGCGGAACTGCTGCAGCTCTTCGTCCTGAGCGGAGAAACCCACGCGGAAGGTCTTGAGCGCCACCAGGCGGCCGATGAGCGGATCCTTGGCCAGATAGACCACGCCCATCGCCCCTTTGCCGAGCTCTTCGACGATCTCGTAGCGACCGAGCTTGGAGAGGGAGAGGGGGGGCATGGGCGTCAGAATCCAGAGACCGGGGCGTCATTGTAGCAAGGGGCACGAAGACGCCCAACGACCCGGTTCACGGGCCTCGACGGGCCTCGACTGCGGGCGGTTTCACCAGCATCCCTATGCTAGACTTCGACGCCCGCCGCTGGACCTTTCGCTCCGAGAGGAGAGCCCTTCCATGCATGTCGACAGCCCCCAGAAGATCCGCAATCTGGCCCTGGCCGGACACAACGATACCGGCAAGACGACCCTGGCAAGCTCGCTGCTTTTCGCTTCGGGGGTCGTGAACCGACTCGGGCGAGTCGAGGACGGCAACGCCGTCACAGACTTCGACGCCGAGGAGGTCGCCCGCGGAATTTCTCTGGGGATCGGTGTCTGCTTCGCGCCCTGGCGCGGGCACAAGATCAACGTGATCGACACCCCCGGATACGGCATCTTCGCTTCCGAGATGCGTGCCGGCCTGCGAGCCGCCGACGCCGCCGTGCTCTGCGTCAATGCGGTCTCCGGCGTCGAGGTCAACACCGAGAAGGCCTGGGAGATCGCCGCCGAATACGAGCTGCCGGTCGTCGTGCAGCTGACGAAGATGGACCGCGAGCGCGCCGACCTCGAGCGCGCCCTCGCCTCGCTGCAGAAGAGCCTCGGGCGACAGGTGATCCCGATTCAACTGCCGATCGGCAGCGAGCATTCCTTCTCCGGGGTGATCGACCTCGTCGAGGAGAAGGCGATCCGCTTCGAGCGCGACGGCAACGGCAAGGGCACGAGCGGCCCGGTCCCTCCCGAGATGGCCGAGGAGGTCGCCCTGTGGCGCGGTCGCCTCATCGAAGCGGTCGCTGAGGCCGACGAGGCCCTGCTCGAGAAGTTCTTCGAAGAGGGCACGCTCTCCGGTGACGAGTTGCGGACCGGACTGCGCACCGCCATCGCCCGCCGGGCGCTCTTTCCGGTGGCGTTGTCGGCCCACGGCCATGGCATCGGCGCCTCGGCACTGCTCGACCTGGCCGTCGACCTGCTGCCCTCACCGGCCGACCGGCCGTTCCCCGGCACGCAGCGCGACGGCTCGTCGATCGCGATCGATTGCGACCCGGCGGCCCCGACCGCGGCGCTGATCTTCAAGACCCTCAACGATCCCTTCACCGGCAAGATCTCGGTGGTCCGCGTTGCCGCCGGCACGCTCGGGGGCGAGGCTTCCCTCTTCAACGCTCGCAGCGAGGAGGCCGAGAAGATCAACGGTCTTCTCCTCCTTCAGGGCAAGCAGGGTTCCGCGACCCCGACGCTGGTGGCCGGCGACATCGGAGCGATCCCGAAGCTCCGTTCCACCCGCACCGGCGACACGCTGGTGGGCAAGGAGCGCCCGGTACGCCTCGCCTGGCCGCCGCCGACCGAAGCGGCGATGTCGTTCGCCATCGAGCCGAAGGCCAAGGGCGACGAGGAGAAGATCGGCGACGCGCTCGGCCGACTGATCGAGGAGGACCCGAGCCTGCACGTCGGCCGGGATCCGCAGACTGGCGAGTTCCTCCTCTCCGGCACCGGGCAGCTGCACGTGGAGATCGCCGTGGCGCGGCTGAAGCGGCGCTCGAACGTCGAAGTGATCCTCCACCCGCCGCGGGTGCCGTACCGCGAGACCATCCTCCGGCCCGCCGAGGGCCATGGACGGCACAAGAAGCAGACCGGCGGTCGCGGCCAGTTCGCCGACTGCAAGATCAAGATCGAGCCGATCGAGCGCGGCAAGGACTTCGAGTACGTCGACGAGATCTTCGGCGGCGCGATCCCGCAGAACTACCGGCCGGCGGTCGAGAAGGGTATCCAGGAGGCGCGTGTCCGCGGGTTCCTCGCCGGCTACCCGATGGGAGACTTCCGCGTCCGACTCCTCGACGGGCAGTACCACGACGTCGACTCCTCCGAGCTGGCGTTCAAGATCGCCGGGTCGCTCGCCTACAAGGACGCCATGGCCAAGGCGAGCCCGACGATCCTCGAGCCGATCATGGAGGTCGAGGTCACGACCACCGAGGAGTTCATGGGCGACATCATGAGCGATCTCTCCCAGCGTCGCGGCCGGCCGCAGGGAATGGACGCCCGCAACAACCAGCAGGTGGTCAAGGCGCTCGTCCCGATGTCGGAGATGCTCAACTACGCCGCGGCGCTGCGCGCGATGACACAGGGCCGTTCGAGCTTCCACATGGCCTTCTCGCACTACGAGGAGGCCCCCCGGCACGTGCAGGACAAGATCATCGCCGACGCCAAGAAGAACGCCAAGGAAGAGCAGGAGGCATGATCCTGACTCGCCTGTCGAAGGAGGAATTCGCTTGATCCAGGCCAGCTCACTCCGCCCCGGGATGTGCATCCTGCACGAAGGGGATCTCTGCCGCCTGATGACCGTCACCCATCGCACTCCCGGCAACCTGCGCGCCTTCGTCCAGGTGCGGATGCGGAACCTGCGGACCGGCAACAGCTTCGAACACCGGTTCAGCTCGACCGAGGGCGTTGAGCGCGCCATGCTCGACACGGTGCCGATGGAGTACCTCTACTCGGACGGCGATGGTCATCACTTCATGAGCCAGGAGACCTACGAGCAGGTGTCGCTTTCCGACGAGGTTCTCGGCGACTCGCTGCTCTATATGCTCCCCAACACGGTGCTCAAGGTCGACTTCCACGAGGGGACGCCGGTCGGCCTCGAGCTGCCCAATACCGTCGTCCTCGAGGTGGTCGAGACGGAGCCCGGCATGAAGGGAGCGACGGCCTCCTCCTCCTACAAGCCGGCGAAGATGGAGACGGGGCTGGTCGTCCAGATCCCGCCCTTCATCGAGAGCGGCACGAAGATCGAAATCGACACGCGCGAGAACAAGTACCTGCGTCGCGTTTGACGCGTTCCCAGTCCGAAGGACCGACACCCCCGGGCCGAACGCCCGGGGGTGTTTTCGTTTCGGACGATCTTCGCGAGAGGACCGCTGAACGCGAAAGCGGCGCCCGGGAGCCCGGACGCCGCAACGGTTCAACGTCATGAGCGGCCGAGGGCCGCTCGTCTCGCGCGATCAGGAGCCGCCGATCTTCTTCGCGGTCGCCGTCTTCTTCACCGGCAGGGCCTTCGACTTGGCGTCGGCCTTGGCTCGCGGTGCCGCCTCCGCCTTCTTGCGCGGAGCGCGCTTCGGCTTCTCTTCGGTCGCGGCGGCCTCGGCAGCCTTCTCGGTCTTCTTGCCCTTGTCGGCCTTCTCCCCGCTCGCCGGCGCCTTCGCCGCCTTCTTCAACTCGAAGTCGACGAACTCGAGCACCGCCAGCTCCGCGCCATCACCCTGTCGCGAGCCGAGCTTGACGATCCGCAGGTATCCGCCCGGACGCTCCTGGAAGCGCGGGGCGATCTGATCGAAGACCTTCTTGATCAGCTCGCGGTTGGGAATCCAGCGACCGACCATGCGGCGGGCGTGCACGGTGCCGCGCTTGCCCTGGGTTACCAACCGTTCGGCCAGGGGACGAAGCTCCTTGGCCTTCGGAAGAGTGGTCACGATGCGCTCGGCCGCCATGAGCGAGGCGAGCTGGTTGCGGAATAGCGCCAGCCGGTGGGATGTCGTCCGACCGAGCTTGCGTCCGGATGCGTTGTGGCGCATGGGTCCTTCCTCCGCCCTTCGGGCCTAGCTGGCCGGCTGCTGCATGCCGAAGGAGAGTCCGAAGCGCTCGAGCAGTGCCTGCAGCTCCTCGAGGGACTTGGCGCCGAGACCCTTCGTCTCGAGCATCTCCTTCTCGCTGCGCGAGACGAGATCCCGCAGCGTGTGAATGTTGGCGTTCTTGAGGCAATTCGTCGAGCGCACCGAGAGGTCGAAGTCGTCGATGCTGCGGTCGAGCAGGACGCCGAGGACCTCCTGATCCGATCCGCCACCGGTCGCGACCTCTCCCTCCTCCGCCGCACGGAAGATGTCGAGATGATCGGCGAGCAGGGTCGCGGCCAACGAAACCGCACGCTCGGGGGTGATGGTCCCGTTCGTCCAGACCTCGAGAATGAGCTTCTCGTAGTCGGTCATCCGACCCAGGCGTGCCGCCTCGACCCGGTAGTTCACGCGACGAACCGGCGAATGGGCAGAGTCCACGGGAACCCAACCGATTCCCATCGTGTCGTCCTGGTTCTTCTCGGCCGACACGTACCCGCGGCCGAGCTGGACCTTGGCCTGGATCTTCAGCCGTCCCTCTTCGCTCAGGGTCGCGATGGGGAGGTCGGGCTCGCAGATCTCGATCTGCGCGTCGCCCACGAGATCCCGTCCGCAGGCCACCGACGGACCGGCGACGTCCAACGAGAGGATGCGGGCCTCTCCGCCGTGGAGCCGGACCGGAATCTGCTTGAGGTTCAAGATGATATCGGTGACGTCTTCGACGACACCCGGAATCGAGGAGAACTCGTGGCTGACGCCCTCGATCTGGACCGACGTGATCGCCGCACCCTCGATCGAGGAGAGCAGGCTCCGCCGCATCGCGTTGCCCACCGTCGTGGCGAATCCACGCTCGAACGGCTGGGCAACAAAACGACCGTAGGTCGGCGTAAGGCTGTCGGCGTCGATCTCGACGCGCTTGGGGCGCTGGAAGTCCTTCCAAAGCATGGCTGCTTCTCTCCTGTCGCTGGACAGCCCGGCGCTAACGGCTGTAGAGCTCGACAATCAGCTGCTCCTGCACGGGGATCTTGATGTCCTCGCGAGTCGGCAGCGTGACGACCTTGCCCGTGAAATTCTCGGCGTCGAGCTCGAGCCAGTTGGGAATCCCGCGCCCGCGCGCCGTGTCGACGCTCACCCGGATCTGCGAGTTCGCCCGGCTCGGCTCCTTGACCGCCACGCTCTGGCCGGCCCGCACCTGGAACGAGGGGATCGACACCTTCTTGCCGTCGACCAGCACATGCCCGTGGCGCACCACCTGCCGCGCCTGGGCGCGGGAAGCGGCGAAGCCGAGGCTGTAGACGACATTGTCGAGGCGGCGTTCGAGCGAGATCAGCAGGTTATGGCCCGTGATCCCCTTCTGACGATCCGCCTCCTGGAAATACAGACGGAACTGCCGCTCGAGAACGCCGTAGATCCGCTTGACCTTCTGCTTCTCGCGCAGCTGCAGTCCGTAGCCGACGATACGGCGGCCACGTCGCGCACCGTGCTGGCCCGGCGGGTTCTCGCCGCGCCGCTCGATCGCGCACTTCTCCTTGAAGCAACGGTCGCCTTTGAGGAAGAGCTTCATCCTCTCGCGACGACAGAGCCGGCAGACTGGACCGGTATAGCGTGCCACTAGGTATCTCCCTTCGGGTTCGCCTTGTCCTCGATGCTACGAGGACTTCAACTCAAGCAAGACGCCCTGCGAGCGGCGGCACACCCGTCGATTCGCCGAGGTCCTGAGAACATCCCGGCGGCGCGCTCACGCCGCCCGACATCACGACTCCCGATCAGACCCGCCGCCGCTTGCGCGGCCGACAGCCGTTGTGGGGAATCGGGGTCACGTCGCGAATCGCCTTCACCTCGACGCCCGAGGACTGGAGGGCCCGGATGGCCGATTCACGCCCGGCTCCCGGCCCCTTGACCTCGACGTCCACCGTCCGCATCCCGATGTCGCGCACCTGGTTGCCGGCGCTCTGCGCGGCGACCTGGGCGGCAAACGGGGTTCCCTTGCGCGAGCCCTTGAAGCCGATGCGACCGGCCGAGGACCACGCGACGACGGCCCCTTCCGGATCCGCGATCGTGATGATCGTGTTGTTGAAGGAGGCCTGGATGTGGGCCACACCGTGCGGCACCAGGCGACGCTCCTTCTTCTTGGCGCCCTTCTTGTCTTTCTTGGCGGTCGCGGCCGCCGCAGCTTTAGCCATGTTCGGATCCGTCCTTACTTCTTGGTCAGCTTCTTCTTGGTGGACACCGTCGCACGACGCGGGCCCTTACGGGTGCGGGCGTTGGTGTTCGTCCGCTGGCCCCGAACCGGCAACCCGCGGCGGTGGCGTACTCCCCGATAGCTGCCGATCTCCATGAGGCGCTTGATGTTGCCGGTGACCTCCTTGCGCAGGTCACCCTCCACCAGGCCCTCCTCCTGGATCACCTTGCGGATCCGCTGGGCCTCGTCCTCGGAGAGCTCCTTGACCTTCGTCACGGGCTCTACTCCGGCGGCCCCGAGGATGCGGACCGAGCGCGTACGCCCGATCCCATGAATGTACGTGAGACCGATCCAGACCTGCTTGTTCTGCGGCAGGTCGACGCCTGCGATGCGTGCCATGGCCTTGCCCCTATCCCTGTCGCTGCTTGTGCTTCGGGTTGTCGCAGATCACGCGAACCACCCCGGCGCGGCGGACGACCTTGCACTTGGGACAAATCCGCCTTACGGACGATCGAACCTTCATCGACGCACCTTCTTCCTGGTCACTTCAGCCGGTACGTGATCCGGCCACGGGTGAGGTCGTACGGCGAGAGCTCGACGGTCACCCGATCACCCGGAAGGATGCGAATGAAGTGCTTCCGCATCTTGCCGGAGATGTGGGCGAGCACCTGGTGCTTGTTCTCGAGCTGCACCCGGAACATCGCATTCGGGAGCGGCTCGACCACCGTGGCCTCGACCTCGATCGCCTCTTCCTTCGACACGACTTCTTCTTGCTGCCTTCGACGCTTCATGCTGCCACCTGACGCCCGAGTACCCGTGGCCCGTCATCGGTGACGGCAACTGAGTACTCGAAATGAGCGGACAGGGACCCGTCGCGCGTCCGCGCGGTCCAACCATCCGCGTCCATCGTGACCTCCGGGCGCCCGGCGTTGACCATCGGCTCGATGGCCAAGACCAGGCCGGGCTTGAGTCGCGGTCCCCGCCCGGGGGCACCGTAGTTCGGGATCTGCGGGTCTTCGTGCAAAGAAGTCCCGATCCCATGGCCGACGAACTCCCTGACCACGGAGTAGCCATGCTCTTCGACATGGCGTTGCACCGCATGGCCGATATCGGAGAGCCGTCGACCGGGCCAAACCTGCTCGATCGCGAGATCCAGGGCGTGGCGGGTGACCGTCAGGAGGTTTTCTGCAGCGGGATCCACCTTCCCGACGGCGTATGTCCGCGCCGCATCCCCATAGTATCCCTTGAAGACGACCCCGCAGTCTACCCCGACGATGTCGCCCTCTCGCAAGGGGACGTCATTCGGGATTCCGTGGATGATGACGTCGTTGACCGACGTGCAGAGGGTCGCCGGATATCCGCGGTAGTTGAGGAAGGCCGGAACGCCGCCTGCTCTCCGGATCAACGACTCGGCGAAGCGATCGAGCTCGCGCGGCGTCACGCCCGGCGCCAGGAAGCCGGCGATGCCGTCCAGGACATCGTGGACGACCCGGTTCGCCTCGTCCATGAGGTCGATCTCGCCCTTGGTCTTGAGGACCATCAATGCTCCCCGAGGACCGCGAGCACCGCTGCCGTGACGTCGGCCACCGGGACATTCCCGTTCACCACCGCCAGGAGTCCGCGATCGCGGTAGAAATCGATCACCGGGGCGGTCTTCTCGCCGTAGACCCGCAGCCGCTCGCGGATCACTTCCTCGCGATCGTCGGCGCGACCGCGCCCCAGTGCCCGTTCGACCAGGACACCTTCCGGGACTTCGAGCAGCACCGCGCCATCGACCCGCACGCCCAGCTCCGACAGAATTGCCTCCAGGGTCTCGCACTGACCTGCCGTGCGCGGATAGCCGTCGAGCACGAAGCCCGCCGCGGCATCCGGGCGCGACAACCGGTCTCGCACCACGTCAGCCATCAACTCGTCATTCACCAGGCCGCCGGCCGCCATCACGCCGGCCACTTGCCGGCCCAGCTCGCTGCCCTCGTCGACTGCACTTCGCAGCATCTCGCCGGTCGAGATCGCCGGCACCCTCATTTCGCCGGCGAGAAAACACGCCTGCGTGCCCTTCCCGCATCCGGGGGCGCCGAGCAGCACCACCCTTCTCGATGAGCGAACTTCCCTCTCAGCCTCGTCGTCCACGGATTCGTCCGCGCTTGAGGAATCCCTCGTAGTTCCGCATCACCAGCTGGCTCTCGATCTGCTGCAGGGTGTCCATCGCGACACCCACGACGATCAGCAACGACGTGCCACCGAAGAAGAACCCGATGCCCATTCCCTCGGTGATCCAACGTGGCATCAGCGCATCGAGCGAAGGTCCGATCCAGGGGAGGTTCTGCAGCTTGACGCCGCTCAGCAGGAACTCCGGCAGCACCGAGACCGCGGCGAGATAGAGCGCTCCGACGAGAGTGATCCGGGTCAGGATGCGGTCGATGTACTCGGCCGTCCGCTTTCCCGACCGGATTCCGGGAATGAAGCTCCCGTACTTGCGCATGTTCTCGGCAAGGTCGGCCGGATTGAAGATGATCGACACGTAGAAATAGCTGAAGAAGATGATTCCGGTGATCGACAGCAGGTAGTAGGCCGGCTGGCCCCACTGCAGTTGGTCGGCCAGCTTCTGCAGCCATTCCGCGTTCTTGAACATCTGGGCGAACGTGCTGGGAACCGTGATCACGGAGCTCGCGAAGATGACCGGGATCACGCCGCCCGTATTGACCCGCAGCGGCAGGTAGGTGCTCTGGCCGCCATAGATCTTGCGCCCGACCATCCGCTTGGCGTACTGCACCGGAATCCGCCGTTGCGCCCGCTCCATGAAGACGATGAACGCCACGACCGCCACCATGAAGACGGCGAGCAGGAGGATCTTGATGATCGAGAGCTCGCCCGCACGCATCTTCCCGAGGGTGTCGGCGACCGCGTGGGGCAGACCCACCACGATGCCGGCGAAGATGATCAACGAAATGCCGTTGCCGACGCCGCGCTCGCTGATCTGCTCGCCGAGCCACATGATGAAGGCGCATCCCGTGGTGAGGGTCAGCACCGTCATCAAGCGGAACCCCCAGCCGGGATTGGGCACCAGCATGGCACCGCCCGGGGTGCGCAGGTTCTCGAGCCACAAGGCAATGCCCGTCGACTGGACGATCGAGATCACCACCGTGCCGTAGCGGGTGTACTGGGTGATCTTCTTGCGGCCCATCTCGCCTTCCTTGGAGAGCTTCTCGAGATAGGGCCAGACGACGGTGAGTAGCTGGAGGACGATCGACGCCGTGATGTAGGGCATGATGCCCATGGCGAAGACCGCAACCCGCTTCAGGCTGCCACCGGTGAACGTGTTGACGAAGCCGAGAAAGGTGTTCTCGGCCTCCTTCATGAACTCGATGAGGGCCTGGGAATCGATACCCGGAGTCGGAATGTGGCAACCGACGCGATAGACCGCGAGCAGCCCGAAGGTGAACAGGAGCCGCTTCCGGAGATCCGGAATCGCGAAGATGTTGCGCAGACTCTCGATCACGAGGACAACTCCTCGCAGCTGCCGCCAGCGGCCTCGATCTTGGCCTTCGCCGTGGCCGAGAACTTGTGCGCCTGCACGCGCAGGGCCTTGGTGATCTCGCCCTGTCCGAGGACCTTGACCGGCTGACCGCGGTGCACGAGGCCCTTGGCCAGCAGCATGTCCGGCGTCACCTCGCCGACGAAGTCAGCCAGCGCCTCGACGTTCACCACGCTGTACTCGACGCGAAAGACGTTGTTGAATCCGCGCTTCGGCATGCGCCGAACGAGCGGCATCTGTCCGCCCTCGAATCCGGGACGCAGCGTGTAGCCGGCGCGCGACTGCCCGCCCTTGTGACCGCGACCGGCGGTCTTCGGGTTTCCCGAGCCGATGCCGCGGCCGACGCGACGCTTCGGCTTGGTCGAGCCCGGCGCGGGAGAAAGGTCGTGAAGGTTCATCGGGTCTCCTCGACCACCTCGACGAGATGAGGGATCTGAGCAATCAGGCCACGGACCGTCGGCGAATCGGCCCGCAGAACTTCGTGACGGATACGGCGGAGTCCGAGTCCCCGCAGGGCATCGCGCTGCGGCTCGGGCCGCCCGATCGAGCTACGGACTTGGCGGATTCGAATCATCGGCTTGGCGGTCGCCATCGCAAGTTCTCCCGTTCGCCGCCTAGACCGCCTCGGTCGCCACCGGGGCGACGCGAGAGCTCAGGTTGCGCAACTGCAGCAACGCCGCGAAGGTCGCCTTCACCACGTTGTGCGGGTTGGTCGAACCGAGGGACTTGGTCAGGATGTCCTGAATACCAGCCGCCTCGATCACCGCACGGACCGGTCCGCCGGCGATCACACCTGTGCCAGGCGAGGCCGGCTTCACCAGCACCAGACCCGCACCGTAGTGGCCCAGGGACTCGTGCGGGACGGTGGATCCGCTCACCGGAATCGAGATGAGGTTCTTCTTGGCGATCTCGATTCCCTTGCGGATCGCCATCGGAACTTCCTTGGCCTTGCCGGCGCCATAGCCGACACGCCCTTGCCCGTCTCCGATCACCACCAGGGCCGAGAAGGAGAAGTTCTTTCCGCCCTTCACCACCTTCGTGACGCGGTTGATGTGGACGACCTGCTCGAAGAACTCGCTCTTCTGCTCGAAATCCCTAGCCAACGGCTTTCTCCTTTCGGCCATCGCGCACCTTCCCCCTCAGAACTGCAGGCCCTTGGCCCGCGCGGCTTCGGCGATTTCCTTGACGCGGCCGTGGTACCGGTATCCGCCGCGGTCGAACACCACCGCGGTGATCCCCTTCTCCTTGGCGCGCTCGGCGAGCATCTCGCCGAGCCTTTTCGCCGCCTTCAGGTTGCAGGTCGCCTTGCCCAGCTCCTCCCGCAATGACGGCTCGAGGGTGCTGGCCGCCACCAGAGTCTGTCCGGCGAGGTCGTTGATCACCTGCGCATAGAGGTAACGCTCGCTCTTGAACACCGAGAAGCGGGGCCGTGCAGGGGTCCCTTCGACGCGCTGGCGGAGGCGCTGGTGCGCTCGCTGCCGGCGAGCCTGCTTGACGATGGTCTTCTTGCTCTTGTAGCCCGTGCTCATGGCCTTTCTCCCGACCCCTTACTTGGCGCCGGCCTTGCCGACCTTGCGGCGCAGCACCTCGTCGACGTACTTGATCCCCTTGGCCTTGTAGGGGTCCGGCGGCTTGAGCCGGCGGATCTCGGCCGCGACCTGTCCGACCATCTGGCGGTCGGCCCCGCTGACCGTGAGCTTCGTGTTCTTCTCGACCTCGACCTTGATTCCGGCGGGCACGCGGTAGACGACCGGGTGCGAGTAGCCGAGGGCGAAGTGAATGTCCTCGCCCTTGAGCTCCGCCTTGTAGCCGACGCCGTTGATCTCGAGTCCGCGGGTGAACCCGGCGCTCACGCCCTGGACGGCGTTGGCGAGCAGCGACCGCAGGAGGCCGTGCTTGGCGCGCTCCGGACCGGACTCACCCGACCGGCTGACCGTCACCTTGCCGTCCTCGACCGCGACCGGAAAGCCCGGCAACAGGCGCTGCTCGATGCGTCCCTTCGGCCCCTCGGCGACGAAGCTGTCTCCCTGCACGTTCACCCGGACTCCCGAAGGAACCGGAATGGGCTTTCTGCCAACTCGCGACATGACGCTTCTCCTGCCTTCCTACCAGATCTCGCAGAGGATCTCGCCGCCGACGCCCTGCTCGCGCGCCTGGCGATCGGAGACCACGCCCTTGGAGGTGGAAACCACTCCGAGACCGAGGCCATTGCGCACCGGCTTGATCTGCTCGGCCTTGCGATAGACCCGGCGTCCGGGCCGGCTCACCCGCGACACGTGCGAAATCGCCGGCTCGCCCATCTCGCTATAGCGGAGGAAGATGCGAAGCGTCGACACCGGCTCGCCGGGGATCACTCGGATGTTGCGGACGAATCCCTCGTCCTTGAGGAGGCGACAGACCTCCGTCTTCAGCTTCGAAGCCGGCACGTCGACTCGATCGTGCTTGGCCTGGTGCGCATTGCGGATTCGCGTCAGCAGATCCGCCAGCGGGTCATTCATGCTCATGATCTCTCCTCGCCGCCCCTTCCGGTCGTCACCAGCTCGCCTTGATCACGCCGGGCAGGTACCCTTCGCGAGCAAGATTCCGAAAGCAGATACGGCACAGCGCGAACTTCCGCATGAAGCTCCGCGGCCGACCGCACCGCTGGCAGCGATTGCGCTGACGGATACCGAACTTCGGCGCTTGCCGGGTCTTCGCCATCTTCGCCTGGGTTGCCACGTTGCGACTCCTCCTCGCTTCTTTCCGCTAGCGCGCGAATGGCATGCCGAGCTCGCGCAGCAGGTGCAGCGCACGCTCGTCGTTGCCAGCCGTGGTCACCAGGGTGATGTTCATCCCCTTCGGCCGATCGACCTTGTTGAGGTCGATCTCCTGGAAGATCAGATGATCCCGGATTCCCAGAGTGTAATTGCCGCGTCCGTCGAAGCTCCGGCTGGGAACTCCCTTAAAGTCGCGGACACGCGGCAGGGCGATGCTGATCAGCCGGTCGAGGAAGTCCCACATGCGATCGCCCCGCAGGGTCACGCGACAACCGATCGGCATGTCCTCGCGCAACTTGAACGCCGCGATCGACTTCCGCGCACGGGTTACCGTCGGCCGCTGGCCGGCGATCGCCGCCAACTCCTCGACGCCGTCGTCGAGGATCTTGATGTTCTGAATCGCCTCGCCCAGACCCATGTTGATCACGATCTTGTCGAGGCGGGGCACCGCCATGTCGTTCTCGATGCCGAATTCCTTCTTCAGCTTCGCCTGAACTTCCTGGCGGTAGCGCTCCCGCAGTCGCGGCGCGTAGTGCTCCCGGGGAGCTTCGGACGCCTCGGCGGTTGGACCTGTCTTCTTCGCCATGTCCCGGCTCCTAGTTGAAAGTCGCTCCGCTACGCTTCGCGACGCGGACAGCCGTGCCGTCCTCGAGACGCTTGCGGCCGACACGGGTCGGCTTGCCCGTCTCGGGGCAGATCAGCATGAGGTTCGAGATCTCGATGGGCGCTTCCTTCTCGAGGATGCCGCCCTGCACCTGGCGCTGCGGGTTGCCCTTCGTGTGCCGCTTGACGAGGTTCACCCGCTCAACGATCGCCTTGCCCTCGGTCGGCAGGACTCGCAGAACGCGGCCACGCGCCCCACGATCCTTGCCGGCGATGACCAGCACCTGGTCGTTCCGCTTGATCTTCGGCTTGCTCATCGTACTTCCTCAAGGCGTCCGCCGAGGCGGCCGCTCAAATGACCTCGGGCGCGAGCGAGATGATCTTCATGAACCGCCGCTCGCGCAGCTCGCGGGCCACCGGGCCGAACACACGGGTTCCGACCGGCTCCTTGTTGTTGTCGATCAGCACCGCCGCGTTCGTGTCGAAACGGATGTAGCTGCCGTCGCGCCGCCGCTCGGCATTGACCGTACGCACGATCACTGCCTTGACCACCGCACCCTTCTTGACGGTCCCGTCGGGCGTCGCCTCCTTAACCGAGGCAGTGATGATGTCCCCGAGCCTGCCGTACTGGCCGAGGGATCCACCCTTGAGATGGATGCAAGCCACCTTCTTGGCGCCGGAGTTGTCGGCGACTTCGAGAATCGTTCCCATCTGGATCATGGTCTACCTCTCGTCGCCCTGCTTGACGATCCGCTCGACACGCCACCGCTTGAGGCGCGACAACGGCCGGTCCGACGCGATGATCACCTCGTCGCCCACCTTGCACTGGTTCTTCTCGTCGTGGGCATAGAACTTCGAGGTGCGCTTCGCAAAGCGGTGGTAGAGCGGGTGAGTGATCACCTTCTTCACCGCAACCACCACCGTCTTGTCCATCTTGTCGCTCACCACCGTGCCGACTTTCGTCTGGCGCCGGCCGCGAGCCGGTGCTGCGCTATCGCTCATCACGGCCTTTCCCGTCTCCACGCTCATCACCGCTTCTCCCGCAGGACCGTCAGGACGCGGGCAAGCTCGCGCCTCGTCTCCCGGATCTTCGAGGGCTTCTCCAGCCGTCGCGTCGCATTCTGCAGGCGCAGCGCGAAGAGCTGCTCCGCCAGTTCCTTCTCTCTCTGCTGCAGATCGCCGACGGTCTTGTCGCGCAGCTCGCTAGCCTTCATCGCCATTCTCCTACTTCAGCTCGCTGTGGCGCGAGAGGAAGCGCGTCTTGATTCCCAGCTTGTGGGAGGCCAGCTTCATGGCCTCCTCGGCCACCGCCTGCTCGACCCCTTCGAGCTCGAACAGCACCCGGCCGGGCTTCACCACGGCCACCCATTCCTCCGGGTTGCCCTTGCCCTTGCCCATGCGGGTTTCGAGCGGCTTCTTGGTGATCGGCTTGCTCGGGAAGACGCGGATCCACATCTTGCCGCCACGCTTCACGTGGCGGGTGATCGCGATACGACTCGCTTCGATCTGCCGGGCGGTCACCCAGGCCGGCTCGAGCGCTTGCAGCGCGTAGTCGCCGAAGGCGATGTAGTCGCCTCCCTTGGCGTTCCCGGTCCGCCTCCCGCGATGCTCCTTGCGGAACTTGACCTTCTTCGGCATCAACATGATGACATCGTCCTCCGCTTACGCCGTCGCCGCTCGCCGGCCGCGCTCGCGCAGCAGGTCACCCTTGTAAACCCACACCTTGACGCCGATCACACCATAGGTCGTCCGCGCCTGACCGAAGCCGAAATCGATGTCCGCCTTCAGCGTGTGGAGCGGCAGCCGCCCCTCCTGGTACCACTCGGTCCGAGCGATCTCGGCGCCGCCGAGCCGGCCGGCGACCATGATCTTCACTCCCTTGGCGCCGAACCGGAAGGCGTTCTCCATCGCCTTCTTCATCGCCTTGCGGAAGGAGACCCGGCGCTCGAGCTGGCCGGCGATCCACTCGGAGATCAGCTGCGCATCGAGCTCGGGCCGCTGGATCTCCTGGATGTTGATGTGGACTTCGCGACCGGTCTGCTTAGCCAGGTCGTCACGCAGCTTGTCGACCTCGACGCCGCGCTTGCCGATGATCACTCCGGGACGCGAGGTGTAGATCGTGACTCGCAGCTTGTCCGCTGCGCGCTCGATGTCGATCTCGCTGACGCCGGCGTGTCCGAGACGCTTCTTGAGCGACTCACGCAGGGCAAGGTCGGAGTGGAGGAGCTTGGCGTAGTCGCCCTCGGCGTACCAGCGCGAATGCCAAGTCTTGTTGTAGATCAGGCGGAAGCCGTACGGATGAGTTTTCTGGCCCACGATCTTGTTTCCTCGCGCCTTTGCCTTCAGCCCTTGCGTGTGTCGAGCTTGATCGTCACGTGGCTCTGCCGCTTCTGCACCCGGAAGGCACGCCCCATGGTCGCGGGCTGGATGCGCTTGAGCATCGGTCCGCCGTCGACGAATGCTTCCTTGACGTAGAGGCGCCCGACGTCGACCGCCTCCTGTCGGTTCTCGGCGTTGGCGATCGCCGACTTCAGGAGCTTCTCGAGTGGACGGGCGGCGGACTTCCTCGTCAGGTGGAGGATGCCGACAGCCTCCTCGACGTTCTTGCCGCGGATCAGGTCGACCACGAGCCGAACCTTCTGCGGTGACGCCTGCAGGTGACGCAGATGAGCAGTCGAGATCATTGTCGGTTTCCTATCAAGCCTTCTTCGGAGCCGCGGTCTTCTCCGCCTTCTTCCCGCTGTGTCCGCGGAAAGTGCGGGTCATCGCGAACTCTCCGAGCTTGTGGCCCACCATGTTCTCGCTGACGTACACGGGGATGAACTTCATCCCGTTGTGCACCGCGACGGTGTGGCCGACCATCTCGGGGATGACGGTGGATCGGCGTGACCAGGTCTTGATCACCCGCTTGTCGCCGCTGGAGTTCATGGCGACGACTTTCTCCTGCAGGTGAGCGTCGATGAAGAAGCCCTTCTTGAGCGAACGGGACATCTTGTCTCTCCGTCCTTACTTCTGGTTGCGCCGGCGCACGATCATCGCCTCCGTGCGCTTGTTGTTACGGGTCTTGAAGCCCTTGGTCGGGACGCCCCAGGGAGTGCAAGGGTGCCGCCCTCCCGAGGTCTTGCCTTCGCCTCCGCCCATCGGATGGTCGACCGGATTCATCGACACGCCCCGGTTGTGCGGCCGGCGACCAAGCCAGCGGGAACGGCCGGCCTTGCCGTACGACAGGTTCTCGTGCTCGAGGTTGCCGACCTGTCCGACGGTGGCGTAGCAGTCGATGTTGATCTTCCGGACTTCGCCCGACGGCAGTTTCACCTGGGCGTAGGCCCCTTCTTTTGCCATGAGCTGCGCACCCGCACCGGCCGCGCGGACCAGCTGTCCGCCCTTGCCGAGCTTCAGCTCGAGATTGTGAACGACCGTGCCGAGGGGGATCTGCTTCAACGGCAAAGCGTTCCCGACGTTGATCTCGGCCTGCTCGCCGGCCATCACCTGCGCGCCGACCACCAAGCCCTGCGGGCAGAGAATGTAGCGCTTCTCCCCGTCTGCATAGTGGATCCGGGCGAGGTTCGCCGAACGGTTCGGGTCGTACTCGATCGCCGCGACGGTACCCGGGATGCCCCGCTTGTCACGACGAAAATCGATCGTGCGATAGCGCCGCTTGTGACCGCCGCCCCTGAACCACGAGGTGAGCTGTCCACGGTTGTTGCGCCCGCCGGACGACGGCTTGCCCTCCGTCAGGCTCTTGAGCGGCCTCGACGCGGTGATCTCCTCGAACGTCGAGTAGGACTGAAACCGGCTCGAGGAGTTGATCGGCCTGATCTGCTTGATGCCCATGGTCTCTCCGCTCCTGCCGCCTACACGATCTCGAGGAAGTCGATCGTCTTTTCGCCAGGTGCCAACCGGACGTAGGCCTTCTTCCAGTCGGGACGGTGGCCGAAGAAACGACCCTGCCGCCGGAGCTTGCCGTGCACCCGTGCCACTCGCACCTCGGCGACCTTCACTTTGAACTGCGCCTGTACGGCGCGCGCGATCTCGATCTTGCTCGCCCGGGCATCGACCTCGAGCGTTACGGTACCGGCCCCTTCGCGCTGCTGCTCCGACTTCTCGGTCAGCAGCGGCCGCCGGATGACTTCCTGAATCCTCATGAGCCGAGTACCTCCACCAGCCGCTTGAGCGCGCCCTCGGAGAAGACCAGGTAGCGCCGATCGACGACGTCGTAGACGTTCACGCCCAGAGCGTCGACCGTCTTGAGCTGCGGATGATTGCGCGACGCGAGCTGAAGCTCTTCGTTGTCCCAGCGATCCACCAGCAAGGTCTTGCCGTCGATGCCCAGGCCGGAGAGGGCCTGCGCCAGCGCCTTCGTCTTCGGCGTCTCGAGATCGAGACGATCGACGACGACGAGCTTCTCCTCGGCGGCTTTGCGCGAGAGGGCGGAGCGCAGTGCGTTCTTCTTCTCCCGGACGGAAAGATCCATGGCGTAGCTGCGCGGAACCGGCCCGTGAACCGTGCCGCCCTTGCGCCAGATCGGGCTGCGGGCGCTGCCCATGCGGGCACGACCGGTCCCCTTCTGCTTCCAGAGCTTCTTGCCGGACCCGCTGACCTCACTGCGCACCTTCGTCTTGTGCGTCCCGCTGCGAAGGCCCGCGAGGTAAGCCTTGACCGCCAGGTGGATCAGGTGCTCGCGATAGATGCAGCCGAAAACGGACTCGGGCAATTCGATCTCGCCCACCCGTTCGTTCTTCAGATTCTTGATGGCAACCTTCATGGCCTGGTCTCTCCCCTCAGCCGCGCTTGGCGCGCCGTACCGCCACGTAGGCGTTGCGCGCACCCGGCACAGCGCCGCGCACGTAGATGAGGTTGCGCTCTTCGTCGATCTTCACCACCAGGAGATTCTTGGTGGTCACCTTCTCCCCACCCATGCGACCGGAGGAGCGCATTCCCGGGAAGACACGCGACGGATAGGACGAGCCACCGATCGAGCCCGGCGCCCGGTGGAACATCGAGCCGTGGCTCGACCGCCCGCCGCGGAACCCATGGCGCTTGACGACGCCCTGGAACCCCTTGCCTTTGCTCTGGCCGACGACGTCGACGAATTCCTTCTCCTGGAAGATCGAGGCCTTGACCTGATCGCCCTCTTTCCACTCTTCCGCCGTCTCGACGGAGAACTCCGCGACGTGGCGGGTCGGGGGCACACCAGCCTTCTTGAAGTGTCCCAGCTCCGGCCGGCTCACCTGGCGCGGCGGCCGCGCCTCGACAAGGCCGATCTGCACGGCTTCGTAGCCGTCGCGAGCCGCCGTGCGGCGCTGCACCACCACGCACGGGCCGGCGGCGATCACCGTTACCGGAACAGCCGTGCCGTCCGGCTGGAAGATCTGGGTCATGCCCAGCTTGCGTCCGAGAATCCCTTCCATGATGCGCCCGTCCTACTTCCCGAAGGCCTTGATTTCGACGTCCACACCGGCCGGCAGCTCGAGCTTCATGAGCGCGTCCACGGTGTTGCTCGTCGGCTCGAAGATGTCGAGCAGCCGCTTGTGAGTGCGGATCTCGAACTGCTCGCGCGACTTCTTGTCGACGTGCGGCGAGCGGTTCACGGTGTAGCGCGAAATGTGCGTGGGCAAGGGAATCGGCCCGACCACTCTCGCCCCCGTCCTCCTCGCGGTGTCGAGGATCTCGTGGGTTGAGGAGTCGAGAATGCGGTGGTCGTAGGCCTTCAGTCGGATCCGAATTTTCTCGTTGACCATGGGTCGATCCCTTGCCTCTGCGTTGCGGTAGGCGCTTACGCGACGATGTCGGTGACAGTGCCGGCGCCGACGGTGCGACCGCCCTCGCGAATCGCGAAGCGGACACCCTTCTCCATCGCGATCGGCGCGATCAGCTCGATGGCCAGGTTCACGTTGTCGCCGGGCATCACCATCTCGGCACCCTCCGGCAACGTCGCCACTCCCGTCACGTCCGTCGTCCGGAAGTAGAACTGCGGCCGGTAGCCGTTGAAGAACGGCGTATGACGGCCGCCCTCCTCCTTGCTCAGCACGTACACCTCGCCCTTGAACTTCGTGTGCGGCGTGATCGAGCCCGGCTTCGACAGCACCTGGCCACGCTCCACGTCGTCCCGCTTCGTCCCGCGCAGCAGTACGCCGATGTTGTCGCCCGCCTGACCCTGATCCAGAAGCTTGCGGAACATCTCCACGCCCGTCACGATCGTCTTCTGCGTCGGCCGGATCCCGACGATCTCCACTTCCTCGCCGACCTTCACGATGCCGCGCTCCACGCGCCCCGTCACCACCGTCCCGCGCCCGGAAATCGAGAAGATGTCCTCGATCGGCATCAGGAACGGCTTGTCGACCAACCGCTCAGGCATCGGAATGTAGCTGTCCAGGGCGTCGAACAGGCGGACGATCGCCTCGTCGGCGAACTCCCCCTTCTCCCCCTGCATCGCCTTCACCGCCGCACCGCGAATCACCGGAATGTCGTCGCCCGGGAACTCGTACTGCTTCAGCAGCTCCCGAACCTCCAGCTCCACCAGATCCAGAAGCTCCGGATCGTCCACCACGTCCACCTTGTTCAGGAACACCACGATGTACGGCACGCCCACCTGACGCGCCAGCAGGATGTGCTCCCGCGTCTGCGGCATCGGACCGTCCGCCGCCGACACCACCAGGATCGCCCCGTCCATCTGCGCCGCGCCCGTGATCATGTTCTTCACGTAGTCGGCGTGTCCCGGGCAATCCACGTGTGCGTAGTGGCGACCCTTCGTCGAATACTCCACGTGCGACGTCGCGATCGTCAGAATCTTCGAAGGATCGCGACGACCCTGAGACTCCGACGCCTTCGCCACCTCGTCGTACGACACGAACTTCGCCCAGCCACGATCCGCAGCCACCTTCGTCAACGCCGCCGTCAGCGTCGTCTTGCCATGATCCACGTGACCGATCGTCCCAACGTTCACGTGCGGCTTCGTGCGATCGAACTTCTCCTTGCCCATCTCTCGTCTCCCGAGTACTTGCCTATTCGTTTGGCAGAAGGGTTGTCAGCCGGCAGCCTTCGCCACGACCTCTTCGCTGACGCTCTTCGGCGCCTGCTCGTAGGCCGAGAATTGCATGGTGTAGCTCGCACGCCCCTGCGAGAGCGAGCGCACGTCGGTGGCGTAGCCGAACATCTCCGAAAGCGGAACCTTGGCGCTGATGACCTGGACGGAGCCGCGCGGCTCCATGTGCTGGACACGACCACGTCGCGAGGTCAGGTCGCCGATGATCTCGCCCATGTACTCGTCCGGTGTCACCACCTCGACGGACATGACCGGCTCGAGCAGCGCCGGACGAGCCTTCTTCGACGCATCCTGGAAGGCCATGGAACCGGCGATCTTGAAGGCGATCTCCGAGGAGTCGACATCGTGGAAGCTGCCGTCGTAGAGGTCCACTTCGATGCCGGACAACGGGAAGCCGGCCAACGGACCGGTCTCCATCGCCTCGCGGATCCCCTGCTCGATCGGCTTGATGAACTCGCGCGGGATGGTGCCGCCGACGATCTCGTTGTTGAAGACGAAATCCGCCTCGGTGGTCGGACGCAGCTTGATCTTGCAGTGTCCGTACTGCCCGCGGCCGCCCGTCTGCCGGATGAAACGCCCTTCGCCGTTCGCCTCGGAGGTGATGCACTCCTTGTAGGCAACCTGCGGGCGCCCCACGTTCGCGCCGACATTGAACTCCCGAACCAGGCGATCGGTGATGATCTCGAGATGCAGCTCGCCCATGCCGGCGATCAACGTCTGCCCGGTATCCGGGTCGGTGTGCACCTTGAAGGTCGGATCTTCCTGCATGAGCTTGCCGAGCGCGACCGCCAGCTTCTCCTGGTCGGCCTTGGTCTTCGGCTCGATGGAGACGGTGATCACCGGCTCCGGGAAGCTCATCGCCTCGAGCACGACGGGGTGCGCCGGATCGCAGATTGTGTCGCCGGTGGTGACGCCCTTGAGGCCCACCGCCGCCGCGATGTCACCCGCCATCACTTCGGCAATTTCCTCGCGCTTGTTCGCGTGCATGCGAAGGAGGCGACCGATCCGCTCCTTGTTGTCCTTCGACGAGTTGATCACGCCGGTTCCCGACGAAATCTTCCCGGAGTAGACCCGGAAGTAGGCGAGCTGCCCGACGAACGGATCGCTCATGATCTTGAAGACCAGAGCGGAGAACGGCTCGCTGTCGTCAGCGCGCCGCTCGAGCGGCCGATCGGTGCCGGGCTCCAACCCGTGCACCGGAGGAATGTCCTCCGGAGAAGGCAGGTAGTCCACCACCGCGTCCAGCAGCGGCTGCACACCCTTGTTCTTGAAGGCGCTGCCGCAAAGAACCGGCTGCAGGCGATTGCCCACCGTGGCACGCCGGAGCGCCGCCATCAGCTCGCCGACGGAGATCTCGTCTCCCGAGAGGTACTTCTCGAGGAGCACGTCGTCCGTCTCGGCGATCGCCTCGACGGCCTTCTCCCGCAGCTCGACGGCCTTCTCCCGATACTCCTCGGGGATCTCGACGCGATCGTAGTCCGCACCCTTCGACTCGTCGCGGTAGAGCAGGCCCTGCATGTTCAGCAGATCGATGCAGCCGCGGAAGGTGTCTTCACGCCCCCAGGGAATCTGGATGACGACCGGGGCGGCATTCAACCGAGACCGCATCATCGAGACGCAGCGGTCGAAGTCAGCGCCGACACGATCCATCTTGTTGACGAAGGCGATGCGCGGAACCCGATAGCGATCCGCCTGCCGCCATACCGTCTCGGACTGCGGCTCGACTCCCGCCACCGCGTCGAACACCGCGACGGCACCGTCGAGCACGCGCAACGACCGCTCCACCTCGACGGTGAAGTCGACGTGCCCAGGCGTGTCGATGATGTTGATCCGATGCTTGTTCCAGGCACAGGTCGTCGCGGCCGCCGTGATCGTGATACCCCGTTCCTGCTCCTGGGGCATCCAATCCATGGTCGCGGTCCCGTCATGGACCTCACCGATCTTGTAGTTGACCCCCGTGTAGAAGAGGATCCGCTCGGTGGTCGTCGTCTTTCCGGCATCGATGTGAGCCATGATGCCGATATTGCGCGTTAGCGCCAGGGGAACTTGACGTGCCATACGTTCAACGCGCCACGGAGGCGCTCCAGTGACCTATCTCGTCAGCAGGCGGCATAAGTAGCGCCAAGGGGTGGCGCCGCGCCGCCTTCGGGGTTACCAGCGGTAGTGGGCGAAGGCCTTGTTGGCCTCAGCCATCCGATGGGTGTCTTCCTTCTTCTTGATAGCCCCGCCACGGCTCTCGGCGGCATCCATGAACTCGCCGGCCAGCTTGAGCCGCATCGTCTTCTCGCCGCGACTCTGCGCGCTGGCGATCAGCCAGCGGATGGAGAGCGCGAGCTTGCGGGTCGGATGCACTTCGATCGGCACCTGGTAGGTCGATCCGCCGACGCGGCGCGACTTCACCTCGACCGCCGGCTTCACGTTCTCGACCGCCCGCTTGAAGACCTTGATCGGGTCATCCTGCGTGCGCTGACGAATCGCCTCCATCGCATCGTAGAAGATGCGCTCGGCGGTCGTCTTCTTGCCTTCCCGCATGACCACGTTGATGAACTTGGTCACCAACTGCGACCCGAAAATCGGGTCCGGCAGAACTTCGCGCTTCGGAACCTCTCTACGCCTCGGCATGGCTCACTCCCGCCTTACGACTTCGGGCGCTTAGCGCCGTACTTGGAGCGTCCCTGCCGCCGATTCTGGACGCCGACCGAGTCCAGGGTGCCCCGAATCACGTGGTAACGGACGCCCGGCAGGTCCTTCACACGACCGCCGCGGATCAGCACGATCGAGTGCTCCTGGAGGTTGTGGCCCACACCCGGGATGTAGGTCGTGACCTCGATGCCGTTGGTCAAGCGCACTCGCGCGACCTTGCGAAGCGCGGAGTTCGGCTTCTTCGGCGTCTGGGTATACACACGGACACATACACCGCGTCGTTGCGGAGCCCCCTGCAGAGCCGGGCTCTTCGTCTTCGACACCTGCCGTTGCCGGCTGCGACGCACCAGCTGGTGGATCGTCGGCATTCGAAAAATCTCCTTCACCCGCCGCTATCGGCCGGCCTCTAGCCACCGCAGCGGGAAGCGTCCCCGGGGAAGAACACCTCGGGACGTGTGATGTCGGCCAGCGGAGCGGCCCTCGAGGAGGGCCTCATCGCGGAACCCGGTGAAAGTAACAGAGCCCCCCCCCGCTCGTCAAGCAAGCGAGGGGAAGCCCACTCCTATTCGCTATCTGCCTCCAGGACCTCTTGCGGGAAGGTTCTGAGATCGTCTTCGGCATCTCCGAATTCGAGATAGAACTCCTCCTGCTCCTCGGCCGTGGCCACCGGAACTTCCTCGGCGATGTGGAAGTCGTGGTAGTAGGCCATCCCCGTACCGGCCGGAATCAGCCTTCCGACGATGACGTTCTCCTTCAGACCACGAAGGGAGTCGACCTTGCCGGCAATGGCCGCCTCCGTCAGCACCCGTGTCGTCTCCTGGAAGCTGGCCGCCGAGATGAAGCTGTCGGTCGAGAGCGATGCCTTGGTGATGCCGAGGAGCAACGGACGTCCGATCGCCGCTCGACCACCCGCGGCAACGACACGGTCGTTCTCCTCCTGGAAGCGCCAACGATCCACCTGCTCGTCGACCAGGAACTCGGTGTCCCCGACCTCTTCGATCTTCACCGAGCGCATCATCTGGCGAACGATCACCTCGATGTGCTTGTCGTTGATGGCGACGCTCTGCGAACGGTAGACCTCCTGGATCTTGTCGACCAGGTAGCGCTGCAGCTCCTTGTCTCCGAGAACCTGAAGGATGTCGTGCGGGTTGATCGGTCCGTCGATCAGCGGGTCGCCAGCGCGGACGCGCTCGCCTTCCTGGACGTTGACGTGGACCGACCGCGGAACGAGATACTCCCGCGCCTCTCCCGCCTCCGATTCGACGGTGACCTTGCGCATGCCCTTGTGGACCTCGCCCAGCCGCACCGTGCCGTCGATCTCGGAGATGATCGCGGGCTCCTTCGGAGCTCGCGCCTCGAAGAGCTCGACGACGCGCGGGAGGCCACCGGTGATGTCCTTCGTCTTCGTCGTCTCGCGCGGGATCTTGACCAGGATGTCTCCCGGGAAGACCTGCTGTCCGTCCTGGACGACGAGATGCGAGCCTGACGGCAGGATGTACCGGCGCTCGATCGGCTGACTTCCTGACTCGTCACGGACGACGATCGCCGGAATCCGCTTCTCGTTCGCCGAGGCCTCGACGATGATCCGCTGCGAGAGCCCGGTGACCTTGTCGGTCTCTTCTCGCAAGTTCTCGCCCTCGACGATGTCGCGGAACTCGACCTTGCCGGCGATCTCCGAGAGCACTGCCGAGGTGAACGGGTCCCATTCGACGAGCTCGGCGCCGGCGTCGATCTCCTGCCCGTCACGCACCTGCAACCGGCTCCCGTAGGCGAGGGCATAGCGCTCGCGCTCGCGCCCCTTCGGATCGACGATCACCAGCTTGCCGCTGCGGTTCACCACCACCAGGTCGCCACGCTTGCTCTCCACCGTCGCGACGTTGAGGAAGCGCACCTTTCCGGCATTGCGGGCCGCATGCTTCGACTGCTCCGACACGCGACTCGCCGTTCCCCCGTAGTGGAACGTCCGCATCGTCAGCTGGGTGCCGGGCTCGCCGATCGACTGGGCAGCGATGACACCCACGGCCTCACCGATCTCGACCCGTCTCCCGGTAGCCAGGTTGCGGCCGTAGCAGGCGACACACACGCCGCGACGAGCCTCGCAGGTCAGACCCGACCGGATCTTGACGCGTTCGACACCCGCCGCCTGCAACGAATTGGCGACGTCTTCCGTGATCTCCTGGCCGACTTCGACCAGCTGCTCGCCGGTCATCGGGTCGTAGATGTCTTCCTGGCTGACGCGTCCGACGACGCGGTCGCGAAGCGGCTCGAGGATCTCTCCGCCTTCCATGATCGCGCCGACGTAGATGCCGTCGATCGTGCCGCAGTCGACCTCGTTGACGATGACGTCCTGCGCCACGTCGACCAGTCGACGGGTGAGGTAACCCGAGTCGGCCGTCTTCAAGGCGGTGTCGGCCAAACCCTTGCGGGCGCCGTGCGTGGAGATGAAGTACTGCACCACCGAGAGGCCTTCGCGGAAGTTCGCCGTGATCGGCGTCTCGATGACCTCGCCCGACGGCTTGGACATCAGTCCGCGCATGCCGGCGAGCTGGCGCACCTGCTCGCGCGAGCCTCGCGCACCGGAGTCGGCCATCATGTTGATCGGATTGAACTCCGAGCGCTCCAGCTCGACCGCCTTCATCTCGCGGAACATCTCCTCCGAGACGCGCTCCGTCACTCGATGCCAGATGTCGATGATCTTGTTGTGACGCTCGCCGTGCGTGATGACGCCGGCGGCACGCTGGCGCTCGATCTCGAGCACTTCGCCGCGCGCGTCGTCGATCATCTCGCGCTTGCGGCTCGGCACGACCATGTCCTCCATGCCGATCGAGATGCCCGCCTTGGTGGCGTAGGTGAACGCCACTTCCTTGAGGTCGTCGAGCATCTTCACGGTGGCGTCGTTGCCGAACCGGATGAAGGCGTACTGGACGAGATCCTGCAGGCCCCGCTTCTTGAGGAGCCCGTTGACGAACGGCATCGCCTTCGGCAGGTTGAGGTTGAGAATCACCCGACCGACAGTGGTCTCGATCAGCGTGCGCTCGCAGGTCTCGAGCTCGGCATGCACCACGCTCTGGGAGTCACCCTGCGTCTCGAGGTTGATCAACTCGCCCGAGTAGCGGACGCGGATCGGCGTGTGCGTCTCGACGGCTCCCTCGTGGTGCGCCAGGAGCACCGACTCGAAGTCGCCGAAGACCTTGCCCTCGCCCTTGGCACCCTGCTTGGCCATCGTCAGGTAGTAGCCGCCGAGAACGAGGTCCTGGCTGGGGACCGTGAGCGGGCGACCATGGGCCGGCGAGAGGATGTTGCGCGCCGACAGCATCAGGACCTGCCCCTCGATCTGCGCCTTCGGCGACAGCGGCACGTGAACCGCCATCTGGTCGCCGTCGAAGTCGGCGTTGAAGGCCGCGCAGACGAGCGGGTGGATCTGGATCGCCTTGCCTTCGATCAGCTTGGGCTGGAACGCCTGGATTCCGAGCCGGTGCAGGGTCGGCGCGCGGTTGAGCATCACCGGGTGGTCTCGAATCACCTCTTCGAGAGCATCCCAGACCGCGTCCTCCTCGCGCTCCACCATCTCCTTGGCGGCCTTGATCGTCGAGACGAAGCCCTTCTCCTCGAGCCGGTTGTAGATGAACGGCTTGAACAGCTCGAGAGCCATCTTCTTCGGCAGGCCGCACTCGCTCAGCTTGAGCTCCGGCCCGACGACGATGACCGAACGGCCCGAGTAGTCAACGCGCTTGCCGAGCAGGTTCTGGCGGAAACGCCCCTGCTTGCCCTTGAGCGTGTCGGAGAGCGACTTGAGCGGGCGATTGTTCGTCCCCTTCAACACGCGGCCACGGCGGCCGTTGTCGAACAGGGCATCGACGGCCTCCTGCAGCATCCGCTTCTCGTTGCGAACGATCACCTCGGGAGCGCGGAGCTCGAGGAGCTTCTTGAGCCGGTTGTTGCGATTGATCACCCGGCGGTAGAGGTCGTTGAGGTCGCTCGTCGCGAACCGTCCGCCGTCGAGGGGAACGAGCGGACGCAGCTCCGGCGGAATGACCGGAATCACGTCGAGGATCATCCACTCCGGCTTGTGTCCGCTCTTGCGGAAGGCATCGACGACCTTGAGACGCTTGGCCGCCTTGAGCCGCCGGATCTGGCTGGTCTCGGTCCTCATGATCACCCGGAGCTCCTCGGAGAGGTCCTCCGGATCGATGCGCTGGAGCAGCTCCTTGATCGCTTCGGCACCCATCTTCGCGACGAACGCGTCGTCACCGAACTCGTCGCGCAGCTCCCGGAACCGCTCCTCCGAGACCAGTTCCTTCTCGCGCAGGCCGGTCTCGCCCGGATCGATCACCACGTAGTTCTCGAAGTACAGAATGCGCTCGAGGTCGCGGAGCGAGATGTCGAGTAGGTGGCCGATGCGGCTCGGCAGGCCCTTGAAGAACCAGACGTGGGACACCGGACTCGCCAGCTCGATGTGCCCCATCCGCTCACGGCGGACACGCGAGCGGGTCACTTCGACGCCGCACTTGTCGCACACGACGCCACGGTGCTTCATGCGCTTGTACTTGCCGCAGAGGCACTCCCAGTCGGTGATCGGCCCGAAAATCTTCGCGCAGAAGAGTCCGTCCCGTTCCGGCTTGAACGTCCGATAGTTGATCGTCTCGGCCTTGGTGACCTCGCCATGGCTCCAGGCGCGGATCTTCTCGGGCGAGGCGATGGAAATCTTGATCGCGTTGAAGTCCTTCAGCGCGCGCGGCTTGTCGTAGCTTCGAAGCGGTTGCACGGGGGCTTCTCCTTACGCTTCCCAGTCGTTCCGCGTCACTTAGACCTTCAGGAGTTCCATGTCGAGGCACAGGCTCTGGAGCTCGCGCACCAGAACGTTGAAGGACTCCGGCAGGCCCGGATCCTCCGGGACCTCCCCCTTGACGATCGCCTCGTAGACCCGGCTGCGGCCTTCGACGTCATCGCTCTTGACCGTGAGGAGCTCCTGCAGGGTGTAGGCCGCTCCGTAGGCCTCCAGCGCCCAGACTTCCATTTCGCCGAAACGCTGGCCGCCGAACTGCGCCTTGCCGCCCAGCGGCTGCTGAGTGATCAGCGAGTACGGCCCGATCGACCGCGCGTGGATCTTGTCGTCGACCAGGTGCGAGAGCTTGAGCATGTAGATCGTTCCGACCGTCACCTTTTGTTCGAAGGCCTCTCCGGTCAGGCCGTCGAACAAGGCGGTCTTGCCCGAAAGGGGCAGACCGGCCGTCGTCAGCCGATCGTTGAGATCCTCCTCCGTCGCGCCATCGAACACCGGCGTGGCGTAGTTCTCTTCCAGGACCCGGCCTGCCCACCCGAGGTGGGTCTCGAGGATCTGCCCGACGTTCATTCGACTCGGAACGCCCAGGGGATTGAGCACGATCTCGACCGGCGTGCCGTCCGGCAGGTACGGCATGTCCTCTTCCGGCAACACCCGAGAGATGACGCCCTTGTTCCCGTGGCGGCCGGCCATCTTGTCGCCCACCTGCAGCTTCCGCTTCATCGCCACGAAGACCTTCACCAGCTTGATAACTCCCGGCGGGAGCTCGTCCCCCTTCGACAGCTGCTCGATCCGCTGGTCCTTGACCCGGTGGAGGACCTCGATGTGGGAGTCGGTCCGCCGATAGACGATCTCCACCGTGTCGAGGAGGCGCTTGTCAGCCAGCGGCAGACGGAGCATCTCCTGTCGCGTGAGTCGCTCGAGGGCCTCGCGCGTCAGCGCCTCTCCCTTGTCGGCGAGCTTCTCGCCGGTGCGGCTCTTGACCTGCGCGGTGACCGTCTGGCCGATGAGCAGGTCGCTGATCTTCTTGTTGCGCTCCTCGGTGAAGATCCGGATCTCGTCCTTCATGTCCTTCTCGAGGCGGGCCACGACGTCGGTCTCGATTTCGCGCTGGCGCAGGTCCTTCTCGACGCCCTTGCGCGCGAAGATCTTCACGTCGACGATCGTCCCCTCGATTCCCGGGGGGACCTTCAGGCTGGCATCACGCACGTCCCCGGCCTTCTCGCCGAAGATCGCGCGCAGCAGCTTCTCCTCCGGCGTCAGCTGGGTCTCGCCCTTCGGCGTGACCTTGCCGACCAGGATGTCGCCCGCCTTGACCGTGGCGCCGATGCGGATAATGCCGCTCTCGTCGAGGTCCTTGAGCGCCGATTCCGAGACGTTCGGGATGTCTCGCGTGATCTCTTCAGGACCGAGCTTGGTGTCGCGCGCCTCGATCTCGAACTCCTCGATGTGGATCGAGGTGAAGTAGTCCTCGCGGACCAGCTTCTCCGAGACCAGGATGGCGTCTTCGAAGTTGTAGCCTCGCCACGGCATGAAGGCAACCAGCACGTTCCTGCCGAGCGCCAGCTCACCCTTGTCCGTCGACGGGCCGTCGGCGAGCACATCTCCCTTCCGCACCCGCTGGCCCTGTTTCGCCAGCGGCTTCTGGTTGATGCAGGTGTTCTGGTTCGACCGCCGGAACTTGGTGAGCTGGTAGATGTCGGCGCCGAACTCCTTCTGCTCGCCCGTTTCGATGTCTTCGCCCTCGACGCGGACGATGATCCGTTCGCCGTCGACCACGTCCACGACGCCACCGCGCTTGCAGAGCACCACGGCGCCCGAGTCGCGCGCCACGCTGCCCTCGAGACCGGTGCCGACGATCGGCGATTCGGTTCGCAGCAGCGGTACGGCCTGGCGCTGCATGTTCGATCCCATGAGGGCGCGGTTCGCGTCGTCGTGCTCGAGGAAGGGCACCAGCGCGGCCGCCACCGACACGAGCTGCTTCGGGCTGACGTCCATGTAGTCGAGCCGGTCGCGCTCGACCGTCACGAAGTCGCCACCGGCGCGCGAGATGACGCGGTCGTCGAGGAAGTTCCCAGCCTCGTCGACGCGAGCGTTGGCCTGCGCGACGATGTACTTCTCCTCTTCCCATGCCGTCAGGTAGAAGGCATACGGCTCGACTTCGATCTCGCGCTTCGCGCCCTTGGCGAGGCGTGCATTCTCGGCAGCGAGGTCGTCCCCGGTGATGATCTGACCGAGCTTGAACTTGCCGTCGCCGACCTTGGTGACGCGGAAATGGCTGAGAACGCGACCGTTCTCGACCTTCTTGTACGGGCTCTCGATGAAGCCGTACTCGTTGATCCGCGCATAGGTGGCGAGCGACGAGATGAGGCCGATGTTCGGACCTTCCGGTGTCTCGATCGGGCAGATTCGACCGTAGTGCGTGGCGTGGACGTCGCGCACCTCGAACCCGGCTCGCTCGCGAGAGAGCCCGCCCGGCCCAAGGGCGGAGAGCCGCCGCTTGTGTGTAACTTCGGAAAGCGGGTTGGTCTGGTCCATGAACTGCGAAAGCTGCGACGACCCGAAGAACTCCTTGATGGCCGCGATGACCGGCTTCGAGTTGATCAGGTCGTGCGGCATCGCCGAGTCGATGTCCTGATGGACCGACATCTTCTCCTTGATCGCCCGCTCCATCCGCACGAGGCCGATGCGGAACTGGTTCTCCAGCAGCTCGCCGACCGCGCGCACGCGGCGGTTGCCGAGGTTGTCGATGTCGTCGACGCGCCCCACGTCGCGGTGCAGGCGCAGCAGGTACTCGATGACGCGGAAGAAGTCCTTGTCCGAGAGCGTCTTCTGCTCGACCGGGACCTCGGTGTCGAGCTTGATGTTGAACTTGAACCGCCCGACGCGGGAGAAGTCGTACCGTTTCGGATCGAAGAACATGCCGTAGAACAGCGAACGAGCGCTCTCCAGCGTCGGGGGGTCACCCGGGCGCATCCGGCGGTAGATCTCGAGCAGCGCCTCCTTGGCGTTCTTCGTCGTGTCCTTGGCCAGCGTGTTCGCGAGCACCGAGCCGCAAAGGTCCCAGTCCGGGAAGAAGATCTCGAGGCTGGTGTGGTTGCGTCCGTGCAGGCGCTCCTCGATGTCGGCGGGTACCAGGTCGTTCGCCTCGAAGACGACTTCGCCGGTCTCGAGGTCCACGACGTCAGCGATGAAGAGCGCCCGCTCGAGCTCCGACAGGCGGACTTCGGCACCGACGGCCGTTCCCTTGTCAAGCTGCGCCACCATCTCCTTCGACAGCGTCATGCCGGCGAAGATCGGGAAGGCCTCGCGCCGCCCTCTCACCTGGCGATCGCGGAGCCGTTCTCTTTCGAGGACCTGGGGTCCCAGCGTCAGCCGGGCGGCGCCACTGCCGGACAGGGTCATCGGAATGGCGGCGTAGAACTGGCGCAGGATCGACTCGTTGGTTTCCAGACCGAGGGCGCGAAGGAAGACCGTGCCGTGGAACTTCCGCTTGCGGTCGATCCGAACCGAGAGGATCTCCTTCTGGTCGTACTCGAACTCGACCCACGAGCCGCGGTAGGGAATGACCTTGGCCAGGAAGGTGCGCGGACCCTCCTTGGTGAAGAAGACGCCCGGGCTGCGGTGGAGCTGACTGACGATCACTCGCTCCGTCCCGTTGATGATGAAGGTGCCGTGATCGGTCATCAGCGGGATCTCGCCGAAATAGACCTCTTCCTCCTTGGCATCCCGCATCATTCGCGCGCCGGTCTCCGGGTCCTTGTCGTAGACGAAGAGCCGGAACGTCACCTTGAGCGGCACGGCAAAGGTCAGACCACGCTCCTGGCAGTCCGGAATCGAGTACGGCAGTTGCAGGTCGACCGGGTTGCCGCAGATGTCGCACTTCGTCACGCGGTTCTTGTTCACCGCTCCGCACTGACCGCAGGTCACGGTCTCCTCGTGCGGGTGCTCGGTCATGATCTTGGAGCCGCAGTTCGAGCAGGTCATGCGCAGGTACTCGAGCCCCTTGAGCTCGCTGCACTTGCACTGCCAATCGCCGATCGAGTACTTCACGAAATCGAGCGAACAGGTCTCGCGGAAGTCGGAGAACGGGAAGATGCCGGTGAAGACAGCCTGCAACCCGTGATTTGCCCGCTCCTCGGGGAGGAGGTTCATCTGCAGAAACCGGTCGTACGACCGCTTCTGGACGTCGATGAGATTGGGAATCGGCAGCGAGGTCTTGATACGCGAGAAGTTGCGGCGCTCGCGCTTGCGCGAACTCTTGGCGATGGTCATGGGCCGACGTTCTCTCTCTCCCCCTCAAGGGGGGCTGCATGGACCGGGAAGGGGCGCTCGGCGGCGCGACCCGCCACTTCCTTCCCGCAAGAGGCGACACCACGCCCGCCGCGCCGTCGTCGGCGCTAGCTTCGGGCGTGGTGCCCCGCAACGATCGCGCTCCGCCCCCGGGAGGAACGGAGCGCAAAGCTCAGTGTCCGCGAGCCTCGTGGCGCACCTACTTGATCTGGGCCTGAGCCCCCGCCTCCTCGAACAGCTTCTTGATCTTCTCGGCCTCGGCCTTGGAGACCGCTTCCTTGATCTTCGAAGGAGCCCCCTCGACCAGGTCCTTGGCCTCCTTGAGGCCCAGGCTCGTCACTTCGCGAACCACCTTGATCACGTTGATCTTCTTGTCGCCGACCGCCGTGAGGATGACGTCGAACTCGGTCTGCTCCTCGACCGGCGCGGCGGCAGCAGCGGCACCCGCGGCAGCGACCGGAACAGCCGCGGCGGCTGCCGAGACGCCGTAATGCTCCTCGAGCGCCTTGACGAGGTTGTTGAGCTCGAGGACCGACATTCCGTCGATCTGCTGGATGAACTCCTGAATCGCGATAGCCATTCCCTGTCTCCTTGCCCGCCGGGCACTTCAGCCCGGCCGCCTGCCTGAATTTCTCAAGGGCTGCGTCAGCCCTGCGGATCCTTCTGAATTCGGATCTGGTCGAGCACTGCCACGAACGACTGGGGTACCGCGGCAAGCACGCGAGCGAGCCGGACGATGGGCGCCTGCAGCAGGAAGAGGATCTTGGCGATCAACTCCTCGCGGCTGGGCAGCGAAGCGATCTCCTTCACCGCGGAGGCTTCGACGGCCCGCCCCTCGAGCAAGGCGCCCTTGAACTGAATCGACGGGGCGTCCTTGGCGAACTCCGTCAACGCCTTGGCGAGCGCGACCGGGTCCTTGTCGGTGTAAGCGACCGCCGTCGCGCCGGTGAACTGCGAGCGCAACTGGTCGAGCGGCTTGCCACCGATGGCTCGCAGCGCCAGCGTGTTCTTGACCACGATGTAGCGGCCACCCTGAGCCCGGATACGAGCCCGCAGAGCGGTCACCTGGGGAACCGAGATTCCCTGGAAGCCCAGGAGGAACGCATGCTGGGTGTCCGCGAGACCTCCCGCGTAGTCCGCCAGCATCTGGTCCTTGTCTTGACGTGTGAGGGGCATTGAGAGACTCCCTACGCTTCCGCGGCGACCAGCGCCGACTCGTCAACCCGGATGCCGGGCCCCATGGTCGTCGAGACCGTCACGGTGCGGATGAACTTGCCCTTGGCAGCTGCCGGACGAGCCTTGACGATGGCCGCCACCAACGCCTGGGCGTTGGCGAGGAGCTTCTCCGTGCCGAACGACCGCTTGCCGAAGGGAGCGTGGACGATCCCCGTCTTGTCGACGCGGAACTCGACCTTGCCCGCCTTGATGTCCTGGACCGCCTTGGCGACGTCTGCGGTAACCGTTCCGGTCTTCGGGTTCGGCATGAGACCCCGCGGTCCGAGGACCTTGCCGAGCCGGCCGACGACCTTCATCATGTCCGGGGCCGCGACCACCGCCTCGAAATCGAGCCAGCCACCCTCGATCTTCTTGGCGAATTCGTCGCCGCCGACGTACTCGGCACCAGCATCCTCGGCTTCTTTGATCTTCTCGCCGCTGGCGAACACCAGCACCCGCATCTTCTTGCCGGTTCCATGCGGCAACACGACCGTGCCGCGAACCATCTGGTCGGCATGCTTCGGGTCGACGCCGAGGCGCATGGCGATCTCGACCGTCTCGTCGAACTTGGCGTAGGCCGTCTCGCCCGCGATGCGGACGGCGTCGGCCAGTGCGTACGAACGCCTCTCGACCTTGTCGGCCGCTTTTCGGTAGTTCTTTCCGTGGCTGCTCACGGCAATCTCTCCTCGCCGCCCTTAACCCTGGACTTCGATGCCCATCGAGCGGGCGGTTCCTTCGATGATGCGCACGGCCGCCTCGACGCTGCCCGCGTTGAGGTCCGGCATCTTGGTGCGCGCGATCTCCTCCACCTGGGATTGGGTGACCTTGCCGACCTTGTTGCGGTTCGGCTGCCCAGAGCCCTTTTGTACCCCGGACGCCCGCAGCAGCAAGATCGCCGCAGGCGGCGTCTTGGTGATGAAGGTGTAGCTGCGGTCGGAGTAGACCGTGACCACCACCGGGATGATCAAGCCCTCCTGCCCCTGGGTGCGGGCATTGAAGGTCTTGCAGAAATCCATGATGTTGACACCGGCCTGACCCAGCGCCGGCCCGACGGGCGGCGCCGGCGTCGCCTTGCCGGCAGGAATCTGGAGCTTGACCTGCCCCACAACTTTCTTGGCCATGATCGCCTCGCTCGCGAGCGGCTAGAACTTCTGGACCTGCAGGAAATCGAGCTCGACCGGCGTGTGCCGACCGAAGATCGTCACCATCACCTTCAAGGTGTTGCGGTCCAGGTTGATGTCCTCGACCACGCCGGTGAAGTTGCTGAAGGGACCGTCGATGATCTTGACCTGCTCGCCCTTCTCGAATACGTACTTGGGCTTCGGCTTCTCGCGCGCGCTGACCACCTGACTCAGGATCTGGTCAACCTCGGTCTGCGACAACGGAGTCGGCTTCTTGCCCGTGCCGACGAAACCCGTCACCTTCGGGGTGTTGCGCACCACATGCCACGCCGCGTCGGACATCTCCATCTCGACGAGGATGTAGCCAGGGAAGAACTTGCGCTGCGTCTCGCGCTTCTTGCCGCCGCGCAGCTCGACGACCGTCTCCATCGGAATCCGAACTTCACCGAAGGCATGGCGCATTGCGAGCGCGTCGGCGCGCTGGAGCAACGTCTCCTTCACCCGCTCCTCGAAGCCGGAGTAGGTGTGGACGATGTACCAGCGTCGCTCGACTGCCGGCGCCGCTTCGGTTTCGGTGACGGTCATGAACCGATGCTCTTGAAGAGCTGGACGATCACCACGTCGGCCAGCCAGAGATACACGGCGAAGATGACGCTCGCGATCAAGACGACGATCGTGGTGCCCGTCACTTCGTCGCGAGAAGGATAGGAGACCTTCTTCATCTCGGACTTGACATCGACGAAGAACTGCCCTATCCCGCCGAAAAAGTCCTTCACCTTCGCCAACACGTTCATATTTCTCACTTCCGATAAGGCTTGGCAGGCCAGGAGGGATTCGAACCCCCAACATCCGGTTTTGGAGACCGGCGCTCTACCAATTCGAGCTACTGGCCTTGATTTCGAGGCTCTCCCTCGCGCTTACGCGACGATGTCGGTGACAGTGCCGGCGCCGACGGTGCGACCGCCCTCGCGAATCGCGAAGCGGACACCCTTCTCCATCGCGATCGGCGCGATCAGCTCGATGGCCAGGTTCACGTTGTCGCCGGGCATCACCATCTCGGCACCCTCCGGCAACGTCGCCACTCCCGTCACGTCCGTCGTCCGGAAGTAGAACTGCGGCCGGTAGCCGTTGAAGAACGGCGTATGACGGCCGCCCTCCTCCTTGCTCAGCACGTACACCTCGCCCTTGAACTTCGTGTGCGGCGTGATCGAGCCCGGCTTCGACAGCACCTGGCCACGCTCCACGTCGTCCCGCTTCGTCCCGCGCAGCAGTACGCCGATGTTGTCGCCCGCCTGACCCTGATCCAGAAGCTTGCGGAACATCTCCACGCCCGTCACGATCGTCTTCTGCGTCGGCCGGATCCCGACGATCTCCACTTCCTCGCCGACCTTCACGATGCCGCGCTCCACGCGCCCCGTCACCACCGTCCCGCGCCCGGAAATCGAGAAGATGTCCTCGATCGGCATCAGGAACGGCTTGTCGACCAACCGCTCAGGCATCGGAATGTAGCTGTCCAGGGCGTCGAACAGGCGGACGATCGCCTCGTCGGCGAACTCCCCCTTCTCCCCCTGCATCGCCTTCACCGCCGCACCGCGAATCACCGGAATGTCGTCGCCCGGGAACTCGTACTGCTTCAGCAGCTCCCGAACCTCCAGCTCCACCAGATCCAGAAGCTCCGGATCGTCCACCACGTCCACCTTGTTCAGGAACACCACGATGTACGGCACGCCCACCTGACGCGCCAGCAGGATGTGCTCCCGCGTCTGCGGCATCGGACCGTCCGCCGCCGACACCACCAGGATCGCCCCGTCCATCTGCGCCGCGCCCGTGATCATGTTCTTCACGTAGTCGGCGTGTCCCGGGCAATCCACGTGTGCGTAGTGGCGACCCTTCGTCGAATACTCCACGTGCGACGTCGCGATCGTCAGAATCTTCGAAGGATCGCGACGACCCTGAGACTCCGACGCCTTCGCCACCTCGTCGTACGACACGAACTTCGCCCAGCCACGATCCGCAGCCACCTTCGTCAACGCCGCCGTCAGCGTCGTCTTGCCATGATCCACGTGACCGATCGTCCCAACGTTCACGTGCGGCTTCGTGCGATCGAACTTCTCCTTGCCCATGGCGCTTGCAGTGCCTCCTCGAGCTGGCCGCTCTGCCTGCGGGCGTTGCGGTCGGGCGAACCCTGTGAATCAAACTATGGAGCCCACGATCGGAATCGAACCGATGACCCCCTCCTTACCAAGGAGGTGCTCTACCGCTGAGCCACGTGGGCACGAAGCGAGGGTGAAACCTCCAGCCCCGCCAAACCTTACAATCCTATTCGGCCATCCGGGCGCTGTAAAGACCCGAATCGCCGAAGCCCGGAGCCATGACCCGGGTACCCGACGGGGACGACTTGGAGCGGGAGACGGGATTCGAACCCGCGACCAACAGCTTGGAAGGCTGTGACTCTACCCCTGAGTTACTCCCGCAGAAGAAAACTGGTGGAGGCGGATGGATTTGAACCACCGTAGGGCTTAAGCCCGGCAGATTTACAGTCTGCTGCCATTGACCGCTCGGCCACACCTCCCTGAATCCCATCCCCTGGAGCCGGCACTCGGAATCGAACCGAGGACCTACTGTTTACAAGACAGTTGCTCTGCCCCTGAGCTATGCCGGCCGACACCCCACGGAATTCCAGGAATCCCGTCCGGGGCGAGGGTCTTTTAGTCTACCCTGAGCGCTCGTCGTCCCGCAAGACCCTGGCCGGCGACTCTTCGGGTGCAGGTCGCTTCCCTCGCCGCCCCGCCCGACGCTGGCGCACTGCCTCGTACAGTGCGGCAGCGGCGGCCGTGGCGACGTTCAACGATTCGACCCGACCGAGCATCGGCAAGCCGACCAGCGCATCGCACGATCGCTGGGTCAGCGATCGCAGCCCGCTCCCTTCTCCACCGAGGCAGAGCAGGACCTTTCCGGTCAGATCCACCTCCCAGGGTGCCACCCCTCCGGCAGCCAATCCGTAGACCCAGAACCCTGCGCGCTTGTGCTCGGCGATGGCACTGGCGGCATTCGGCACTCGACTGAGGGGTAGCCACTCGCTCGCGCCAGCCGACGCCTTCACGGCCACGGCCGAGAGAGGTGCCGAGCCGCGATCGCGGATCAGCACTTCACCGACGCCTGCACCCTCGCACACGCGCAGGATCGCGCCGAGGTTGCGCGGATCCTGGACATCTTCGAGCAACACCTGGAGGTCCGGGTCTCCGCCCCGACGCCGTTCGGCCGTCCCTCGCAATCGGAGCAGGAACCCGTTGTCGACCCCACGACTCTCCGCATGGAGCTCTTCGTCGGACACGATCCGCACCGGGATTCCCGCCTCCCGACAGAGCGCCTCGATCTCCTGGCGCCGCGCACCCGAACGGCCACGCGCGATCCGGACCTCGACGACATCGGCGGCACGCCGCCTGAGTGCCTCGCGAACGGGATGAAACCCGAAGAGCGGCGCTGTCACGGTCGACGACCCGCCAGCAAGACGACCGCCATCGCTGCCATCCCCTCTTCCCGGCCCACCGCGCCGAGTCGCTCGTTGGTGGTCGCCTTGACTCCGACCTCGGCAACCGAAAGGCCCGTCGCTGCCGCGATGCGTTCGCGCATCGCCTGGCGATGCGGGGCGATGCGGGGAGCCTCGGCGATGAGCGTGAGGTCGCAGTTGACCAGGCTGAAGCCGGCCTGACCGACCTTCTCCATCACCAGACGCAACAGATCGACGCTGTCGGCATCCTTCCAGCGTCGATCTCCCGGAGGAAAGTGATCCCCGAGATCCCCAAGACCGGCGGCACCGAGCAACGCATCGCAGAGGGCGTGAAGAAGCACGTCAGCGTCGCTGTGCCCGTCGAGGCCGCGATCGTGCGGGATCTCGACCCCTCCAAGGACCAGTCGTCTCCCCGCGACGAGGCGGTGCACATCGTAGCCGAGCCCCACGCGGACCTGCTGCAGAGCCGTTTCGCCGCTCACCTGGAGCTCCAACTCTTGTCACGACAAGAACCGGCCACGCGGTGCGTCATGCGCGATCTCCAAGGAGTGCCGTCATTCGTGCCAGGTCAGCCGGGAAAGTTAGCTTCGGATTGGCGTAGCGCGCATAGACCGCCCGGATTTCGATGCCACCGAGACGCTCCACAGCCGCCGACTCGTCGGTCTCGTCTCGACCCTCCTGCAGCGCTGCGGCGAAGGCTCGCGTCAGCAGATCGCGGCGAAAGACCTGGGGCGTCTCGGCACGAAAGAGCGCCCGACGATCGACGGTCGCGACGATCCGCTCCGCCTCGAGGCGCTTGACGGTATCGGAGATCGCCCGGCCAAGCACCGCCGCACCGGATTCGCGGGCCGCCGCGATCACCGCCGCGAGGTCTTCCCGAGCCGTCGCCGGTCGAGCTCCGTCGTGAACGATCACGAGGTCGTCCTCGGAACCGGGAGTCGCCGCCAAGCAGGCGACAACCGACTGCTGGCGGGTGGCGCCGCCGTCGACGCGAGTCACGCGCTCGGCCGGGAGATTCCAGGCCTGCACCGGCAACTCGACCCCCGCAGGGAGCGCCACGGTCAACCAGGCCGGCCCGAGCTCGAGGAGCCGCTCCAGCGTCCACTGCAGCACCGGTCGGTCGCCGACCGACAGGAGTTGCTTCGGCTGGGCAGCACCGAATCGCTCGCCCCGACCGCCGGCGGGAACCAGGACGACCAGACTGCCCACAGCCCAGGGACTTCCGCCGCCGTCAGACGGCGAGAATGTCCTTTTCCTTGTGTTCCAGAGTGTGCTGGATCTCGGCGATGTAGCGGTCGTGGAGCTTCTGGATCTCGTCGAGCCCGCGCCGCTCGTCATCCTGACCGAGCTGATGCTCGCGCTCCATCTTCTTCAAACGCTCGTTGCCGTCACGACGTGACTGGCGTACGCCGTTGCGCGCCGTCTCGGCGAGGTCGTGCGCCTTCTTGACGAGCTCCTTGCGGCGATCCTCGGTCAGCGAGGGCACCGGAATGCGAACGACCTTCCCGTCGCTGGCAGGATTCAGCCCGAGATCGGACTTGCGAATGGCCCGCTCGATCGCCGGAATCTGGCTCGCGTCCCACGGCTGCGCCAGCAGCATCGAGGCATCCGCGACCGAAAGCGTCGCCACCTGCTTGAGCGGCGTCGGCGTCCCGAAGTAGTCGACCATCAGGCCGTCGAGGAGCTGAAGCGAGGCCCGGCCCGTCCGGATGTGCTTGAGCTCATGGTGGAAGTGGTCCAGCGCCTGCTTCATGTGAAGCTCGACCTCGGCGAAGATCTCCTTCATGGCCCTTCCTCCCGTGCTCGCCGGGTTCGCTCGAGCTACGCCGACTCGGCCGGGGTTCGCACCAGCGACCCGACCGCCTCACCGCAAACCACTCGGCGGATGTTGCCCGGCACTGTCATGTTGAAGATGGCGATCGGCAGACCGTTGTCGCGACACAGGCTCACGGCGGACGAGTCCATCACCCGCAGGTTCTTCTCCAGAACCGACTGGTGGGTGAGCTCGCGCAGCAGGATTGCTCCGGGATCGAGCCGCGGATCCGCGGTATAGACACCGTCGACTCGCGTCCCCTTGAGCAGCGCCATGGCGTGGATCTCGTTGGCGCGCAGGGCCGCCGCGGTGTCGGTGGTGAAGAACGGGTTCCCGGTTCCGGCGGCGAAGATCACCGCCCGCCCCTTCTCGAGGTGCCGGATCGCCCGCCTGCGGATGAACGGCTCGGCCACAGCCCGGATGTCGATGGCCGTCTGCACTCGCGTCGGAACGCCTCTCTTCTCGAGGGCGTCCTGCACCGCCAAGGCATTGATCACCGTTCCGAGCATCCCCATGTAGTCGCCGGTGACTCGGTCGAGGCCGCGGTGGCTCGCGGCCACTCCCCGAATGATGTTACCGCCACCGATGACGACGGCAACCTGCACGCCGAGACGATGGACCTCCGCGATCTCGCTGGCAACTGCGACGACGATCGCTTCGTCGATCCCGAAGCTCTGCGAGCCCATCAGGGCCTCGCCCGACAGCTTCAGGAGAATCCGCGAGTACACCGGGACGTCAGCCATGTGGGACCTTTCGTCGACCGAGCACTTCGAGGTCGCGGAGGTAGGGAGACTACTTGCCGGCGACAGCCTGCGCCACTTCCTGGGCGAGGTCGGTCGAGCGCTTCTCGAGCCCCTCACCCAGCTTGAAGCGGACGAAGCGCCGGATCTTGATGTTCTCGCCGATCTTCCCGACCTTCTCGGCGATCAGCTGCCCGACCGTCTGGTCCGGGTTCTTGACGAACGCCTGCTCGGTCAACACGGCCTCGCCGTAGAACTTCTCGAGCTTGCCCTCGATCATCTTCTCGATGACCGCAGGCGGCTTGCCCGAGGCGAGCGCCTGCTCCCGATAGATCGCCTTCTCACGCTCCAGCACGTCGGCGGTCACTTCTTCGCGCGCGGCGAAGCGCGGGTCGGCCGCGGCGATGTGCATCGCGATGTCGTGCACCAGCGCCAGGAACTCCTCCGTGCGAGCCACGAAGTCGGTCTCGCAATTGACCTCGACGAGCACGCCAAGCTTGCCGCCGCCGTGAATGTACGAGCCGACGACACCTTCGGAAGCGATCCGACCCGCCTTCTTGGCAGCCGAGGCGAGCCCCTTCTTGCGCAGAAAGTCGATCGCCTTCTCCATGTCGCCGTCGGACTCGGCGAGAGCGGCCTTGCAATCCATCATCGGGGCACTGGTGCGCTCCCGGAGCTCTTTGACCATCTGGGCACTGACTTGCATGAGGTTCTCCTGTGAAACGCCAGCCGGACTCTCGACGAGGAGCGTCCGGCCGGCACATCAGAGACGGGGGCTCAGGCCCCCGGTCTCCGTCAGTTCGCGGGGGCGGCGGATGGGCTGTCGCCAGCCGCCCCGGATTCCGGCGCCGCCAGGTCAGCGTCCTTGGCCTCGATCTGCGCCTGCTGCTCGAGGCGCGAGCGCCCCTCGAGATAGGCATCGGCGATGCGCGAGGTGAACAGGCGGATCGTCCGGATGGCGTCGTCGTTGCCCGGGATGACGTAGTCGACGAGCTCCGGGTCGCAGTTGGTGTCGACGATGCCGATGACCGGGATGCCGAGCTTGTTCGCCTCGGCGACGGCGATGTCTTCCTTCTTCGGATCGACGATGAAGAGCGCGTCCGGCAACTGCTCGAGCTCGCGGATGCCGGCGAGGTTCTTCTGCATCCGCTGGCGCTCGCGATCCATGCGCAGCCGCTCCTTCTTCGTCGTCGCACCGTGCTCGTCGGCGAGCTTGGCCTCGATCTCCTTGAGGCGCTCGATCGACGTGCGCAGCGTCACGAAGTTCGTCAACGTGCCACCCAGCCAGCGATGGGTCATGTAGAACTGGCCGCAGCGCGCCGCCTCTTCGGCGACTGCTTCCTGCGCCTGCCGCTTCGTACCGACGAAGAGGATCCGCCGGCCGTCGGCCCCGAGCTGGCGGACGAACTCGGCCGCCTCGCGGAAGAGCCGCAGCGTTTTCGCCAGATCGATGATGTAGATGCCGTTGCGCTTGCCGAAGATGTAGGGCTTCATCTTCGGGTTCCAGCGCCGCGTCTGGTGTCCGAAGTGGACACCCGCCTCGAGGAGCTCCTTCATGCCGATGTCGACCACGACGACTCCTCCTTAGCGCTTGCTGAACTGGAAGCGGGCGCGTGCGCCCTTCTGACCGTACTTCTTCCGCTCCTTGCGGCGCGGGTCGCGAGTGAGGAATCCGGCCGACTTCAGCCGCTCACGGAGCTCAGGATTGAACACGAGCAGCGCTCGGCTGATGCCGTGCCGGATCGCTCCGGCCTGACCGGCCATGCCGCCGCCCTCGACGTTGACCGAGATGTCGAATCGCTCGCCGCTCTCGGTCAGCACGAGGGGCTGACGGATCACCATGCGCAGGGTCTCGCTCGGGAAGTAGCCCTCGAGGGGCCGGTCGTTGACCACCAGCGCACCCGCACCGGGCCGCAGGTACACCCGAGCGGTTGCCGTCTTGCGGCGGCCGGTGCCGTAGAACGTCTCTTCGCTCAAGCTCTTCTCCTTGATCAAGAGGCCGCGGCCAGCGCGAACGCCTCGGGCTTCTGGGCGTGATGGGGGTGCTCGGGACCGGCATAGACCTTCAGCTTGCGCCGAAGCTTCTTGCCGAGCTTGCTCTTCGGCAGCATGCCGTAGACCGCGCTCTCGATGATGCGGGCCGGGAACTGCCGTCGCATGTCGCCGGCGGCGACCGCTTTCAGCCCGCCCGGCTGCCCGCTGTGGCGGTAGTAGAACTTCTCGTTCTCTTTGTTGCCGGTGAGGACGACCTTCTCCGCGTTGACGACGATCACGAAATCGCCGCAGTCGACGTGAGGGGCGTAGATCGCCTTGTGCTTGCCGGACAGCAGGCGGGCGATGGTGGTCGAGATGCGGCCGACCGGAACCCCCGCGGCGTCCACCACATACCAGCGGCGCTCGATCTGGTCGGGCTTGGGACTGAACGTTTTCGTCATCATCTTCTCCGGGAGGGGGCAGGCACGGCATCCGCACACGGCAGACGAGCACCGCCCCTTGCGTCGCAAAGGACCTCCGATGCTACGTAGCGACCCCGAGCCTGTCAAGAGAGGACCCCGGCGGACCGGGAGTCGGTCGCGATAGAGTCCCCCCGCGTGACCACGGCTTCTACGGGAATCGACAAGCGCGGCGAGACGATCCGGAGCATGTTCGGACGGGTCGCCCGGCGCTACGACCTGCTCAATCACCTGCTTTCCGCCTCGCTCGATCGGGTTTGGAGAAGGCACTCCGCCCGGTCCCTGGCCCTGAGCCCCGGAGACCGGGTGCTCGATCTTTGCTGCGGCACCGGGGACCAGGCGGTGGCGCTGCGCCGGCGGGGCGCCGTGGTCGTCGCCGCCGACTTCTGCCTCCCGATGCTCGCGATTTCACGCCGCAAGTTCACGCGCCAGGCTCCGCCGCAGCCGCGACCGTTCTGTGCCGACGCGCTCGCCCTCCCCTACCGGGACGGCTGTTTCGACGCTGCAACGGTGTCCTTCGGACTGCGCAACGTCGCCGATCTCGATCGAGCGCTGGCCGAGCTGGGCCGCGTGCTCCGGCCCGGGGGCCAGCTGGCGATCCTGGAATTCGCTCTCCCGTCCCTCCCCCCGTTGCGGGCGCTCTATCTCTTCTATTTCAACCGGTTGCTCCCGCTGCTGGGCCGCTGGGTGTCGAGCGACGCCTCGGCCTACACCTACCTCCCGGCCTCGGTCTCGAGCTTTCCCCAGCGTGAGGAGTTTCTCGCCCACCTCGCCGGGGCGGGATTCCGGTCGACGTCCTTCCGCGACCTGACCGGCGGGATCCTCTGCCTCTACCGGGGCGAAAGGAGCTGAGTCGTGCGCCGACTGCTTGCTGGCAAACCGATCGCCGAGGCGCTGCGCAACGAGGCCGCGCAGCGAGCCAGCAGGGTCGCCGAGCGGCGCGGCGCTCCCCCCGGCCTGGTCGCGATCCTCGTCGGCGACGACCCCGCCTCCCAGGTCTATGTCGCCTCCAAGGCGAAGGCCTGCGCCGAGGTCGGCATCCACGGCGAGACCCTGAAGCTGCCGGCCGACGTGACCACCGCCCAGCTGCTGGCCACCATCGACCGGCTCAATTCCGACGATCGGGTGGACGGGATCCTCGTGCAACTCCCGCTGCCACCGACGATGGCAGCCGGCCCGGTGCTCGAGCGCATCGACCCCGACAAGGACGTGGACGGCTTCCATCCGGTCAGCGTCGGACGGCTCTGGAGCGGCGAAGAGGGCTTCGCTCCGGCCACTCCTGCCGGCATCGTCGAGATGCTGCGCCGGGACGGGGTGCCGCTCGCCGGCCAGCATGCGGTCGTCGTGGGCCGGAGCAATATCGTCGGCAAGCCGATGGCCGGCCTGCTCCTTCGAGAGCACTGCACGGTGACGCTCTGTCATTCGCGAACGCACGATCTCGAGGCCATCTGCCGTCAGGCCGACATCCTCGTCGCCGCGCTCGGCCGCCCTGGATTCCTCGGACCGCAACATGTTCGCGACGGAGCGGTGGTCATCGACGTCGGGATCAACCGCATCGACGACCCGGCGCTGCTCGAACGCCTTTTCCCGGGTGACGAGGCTCGCCGAGCCCAGCTCGCCACGAAGGGTTACTCCATCGTCGGCGACGTGGACTTCGCCCGGGTCCAGCCGAAGGCCGGCGCCATCACCCCGGTTCCCGGGGGCGTGGGCCTGCTGACGGTCGGAATGCTCCTGCTCAACACCGTCCGGGCCGCGGAACGGCGCTCCGCGACACTCATCTCACCGACCTGAGCCGGACATCGATCGGTGGCGACGCTCCGTGTGGGCCTGACCGGCGGACTCGCCAGCGGCAAGTCGACGGTCGCCGGCTGGTTGCGGGAGGCGCCGGGGCTACTCGTCGTCGACGCCGATCGGCTCGTCGCCGAGCTCTATGCGCCAGGCGGCTCGGGCGCCGCGGCCGTTGCCGACCTCTTCGGCCGGGAGGCTCTCGATCCGGCCGGGGGTGTCGACAAGGAACGGATGGCGAAGCGGATCTTCTCGGACGACCACGCCCGCCAGGCGCTCGAAGCGGCCATCCACCCGCTCGTCCGGGAGCGCTTCCGAGAGCTCGCCGATGCCCACGCCGGCCTCGCCGTCCTCGAGGCGACGCGCCTCGTCGAAGCCGGCTACGCCGACCTGTTCGACCTGATCGTCTCCGTCGAAGCTCCCGCCGAGATGCGACTGCAGCGCGCCATCGCCCGGGGGCTCTCGGAAGGCTCGGCCCGTGAGCGCCTCGCCGCACAGGGCGACGGTGCCGTCCGGCGGCGTGTTGCCGACCGGATCCTCGACAGCTCGGGAGACCTTGCGTCGCTCCGAAGGCAGGTCGACGAGCTGCTCAGCGATCTCGAGCGACTCGAGGGGAGCCCGCGAGAACCATCCTGATCGTTCCGGCTGCCGGTCAGCCCGTCTCGGCCAGGCGGGCGGCCAGGTCCCGCCAAGCCCGGCCACGATGGCCGATCCGGTCCTTGTCGGCAGCCGAGAGCTCGCCGTAGGTCCCCGTCTCTCCGTCGGGAAGGAAGACCGGGTCCCAGCCGAATCCACCCGAACCGCGTCCCGGGAGCACGAGGCGCCCGCGCGTCGATCCTTGGGCGACGACCTCCCGCGCGCCGTCCTTGAAGAGCAACCGGCAACGCGCTTCCACCCGGTCGTCGCCAAGCGCCTGAGCGGTGCGGGCGATCCCCGCGGGCCCCACCGCCTCGAGCATCCACTTGACCAGTGGGCCAGGGAAGCCGTTCATCGCCGAGAGATACAGGCCTGTCTCCTCCACCACGAGCGGTCGGCCCAGCCGCCGCCAGGCCTCGTCGGCCTTGGCGCGCAGGACCTCGTCGATCTCTCCGGACTGGATTTCGGGCAGGTCGATCTCGACGCCTTCGACCTCGACGCCGGGGAATCCGGCGGCGAGCAGGCGACGGGCCTCCGCGAGCTTGCCGCGGTTGCCGGTGACGAGTGCGAAGGGCGGGAGAGGTCGCACGACGCGTCTAGCCGCGCGCCGCCGCGCCACGCAGGACGCGGAAAGCCACGATCTTCTGCTGCAACCCCTTGAGTTGACGCTCGCCCAACGCCTCGGTCGGGATGGCGCCGGCGAGCAGGCGGTGGGTCTCGCCTCCGATGGCGATCTCCCCCGGCGTCGCCACCGAGCTTTCGAGTCGAGCGGCGACGTTGACCGTGTTGCCGAGCACCGTGTAGTCGACGCGCCGAGCGCTGCCGACGTCGCCGACGACCACCGGGCCGGAGTTCACGGCGATGCGCGCCCGCACCGGGCTCTGCCCTCTCGCCTCGCGCTCGATGCTCCACTGCTCCATGGCGTCCTGGATCGCCACCGCCGCCTGGACGGCTCGCAGCGCATGATCGGCCTGGGCGATCGGCGCGCCGAAGAACGCCATCACGCAGTCGCCGATGAACTTGTCGAGCGTGCCGCCGGCCGCGAAGATCGCCTCGGTCGCGTGGGTGAAGTAGCCCTCGAGGATCTCGGCGACGTCGGAAGGGTCGATCCGCTCCGACAGGGCCGTGAACCCGACGAGGTCGGCGAACATCACCGAGACCTCGGCCACCTTCATCCGGCCGACGACCGACTCACCCGCCTTCGGGTCCTCCTTGACGATCTCCTCGATCACCGCCGGCGAGTGGTAGCGCTCCAGCCGGTTGCGCACCTGGCGCTCGAACTCCGCCTTCCGCGCATAGCGCAGGCGTTCGACCGCCACGGCGGCATAGTTGGCCAACGCCGTGAGCAGGTCCACGTCCTGTTCGTTGAAGGTCCCGGAATGGAACGGCGTGTCGACCTGGATGACGCCGATGATCCGCTCGCCCGACCAGAGCGGCGCGCACATCGCAGCGCGAATCTGGTGGATGCGAATCGACTCCCCTCCCGCCAGGCGCTGATCGGAAAGCGCGTCGTAGGTCAGCAGCGCGATCCGTTCACGCATGACCTCCTCGAGCATCGTGCGGGAGATCGGCGCACGCTGCGGCCGCATCTCGACCCGGTCCTTGATCCGTCCGATCTCGCAGACCGCTTCGCTGCCGTCGTCCGGTCGCAGCAGGATGAAACCGCGATCGACCGGCAGAGCCTCGAACGCCACGTCGAGAACCTGGGTCAGCACCTCGTCGACCGAGTCGGCTCGCAGCAGGAGCTGAGCGAGACGGGTCATGAAGCCGAAGATCTTGCTCGAGTAGGCGTGCTCGAGGTCGCGCCGCTTCTCCGAGCGGGCGCCGAGGCCGTAGTCGGCGACGAAGTCCGAGAGCTTGCGGACGATCGTCGCATTGGCGACGCTGCCCGAGCCGCTGGCGGTGGTCTTCTCCGTCGGCGGCGGAGGAGGCGGCGGGGAGGGCGGGGGCGGCGGCTGGGGTCGTTCCTCGGGCTCCCCCTCGACCAGGAACTCGAAGATCCCGACCTTCACGCGATCGCCCGGGGCGAGCGGCGCCTTCTTCACCGCGACGCGGTTGAGCAGGACGCCGTTGGTGCTGCCGAGGTCCTGAACCACCCAGCGGCCACCCTCCCGCACGATCGACGCGTGGCGGCGCGACACCGAGAAGTCCGGCAGCACGATCTCGTTGTCCGAGCCGCGCCCCAGGAGCAGCTCTTCGCTCGAGAGCATGCGAAACTGCTCACGTCCGTCGACGGTCCAGCGCAGCCGCACCGCTTGGTTCCCCCTCCCGTGTCGTGTTCCCGGGCGAGCGAATCGTCAGCGATTCCCCGCCGTCCGGCATCTTCGCACCGCGCCGCTCGTGCGACGCATCGATCGGGCCTTCCCGGTCCGCCTGGCGCATCCGCTCCCGCGCACGCGCCGCCGGCGGCTATCTCCTCACCCCAGCTCGAGAGCGCGATTCTAGCAGTGCCCTCGCTGCCGGCCCGACCGTCTCGGACGGACTCCTCGCCGCCGGCGGCGATACACTCCGGACATGCCCGCGAGCAACCCCCAGAACCCCCTGCATGATCGCTACGCCTCGCGCGAGATGGCGCGGATCTTCTCCGCCGATCATCGATATGCCGCCTGGCGCCATCTCTGGATCGCCTTGGCCGAGTGCCAGGCCGAGCTCGGCCTGCCGATCAGTCGCACCCAGCTTGCCGCCCTGCGGGAGGCTGCGCCGAAGCTCGACCTCGCCCGGGTCGCCGAGCTCGAGCGGCAGACCCGCCACGACGTGGTGGCCCATCTGCGACATTTCGCCGAGCAGGCCGGCGAGGCCGGGGGAATCCTGCACCTGGGAGCGACTTCGGCCTTCGTGACCGACAACGCCGACCTGCTCCTCGCCAAGGAGGGGCTGGAGCTCCTCGAACGGCGGCTCGCCACGGTCGTCCGCGAGCTGGCCACCTTCGCCCGCCGGACCAAGGACATCGCGACGCTGGCGTACACCCATTTCCAGCCCGCCCAGCTCACCACCGTCGGCAAGCGGGCCTGCCTCTGGCTGCAGGACTTCGTCCTCGACATCGAGGAGGTCCGAGCGCGGCGCGCCAAGCTCCGCTGTCGCGGGGTCAAGGGCACCACGGGGACCCAGGCGAGCTTCATGACGCTGTTCCACGGCGACCCGGTCAAGGTCCGCCTGCTCGATCGGCGCCTGGCCGAGCGGTTCGGATTCGCCGGCAGCTTCCCGGTCACGGGGCAGACCTACCCGCGCAAGCAGGACAGTCAGTTGCTCGCCACGCTGGCCGGCGTCGCCGAGAGCAGCCACAAGATGGCAACCGACCTGCGCTTGCTCCAGGGACTCGGCGAGCTCGCCGAGCCTTTCGACGCCGACCAGGTCGGCTCGTCGGCGATGGCCTACAAACGCAATCCGGTCCGGGCCGAGCGGATCTGTTCCCTCTCGCGCCGGCTGATCACCGACAGCCTGAACGGCCCACTCAACGCCGCGACCCAGTGGCTGGAGCGGAGCCTCGACGACTCGGCGAACCGGCGGTTGGTGCTTCCCGACGCCTTCCTGACCTGCGACGCCATCCTCTCCCTGGCCGGTCACGTGGCCTCCGGCATCCAGGTTCGGGAGGGGACGATCCGGGCTCGGGTAAGCCGCGAGCTGCCGTTCATGGCGACGGAGACGCTCCTCATGGAAGCCGCGCTTCGAGGCGGCGACCGCCAGGTGCTGCACGAGCGCATCCGCCGTTACAGCCTCGAAGCCCAGGAACGGGTGGCCGAGGGCGGCGACAATCCGCTGATCGACCGGATCGTCGGCGATCCCGACTTCCGCCTGCAGCGCGACGAAGTCGCCCGCTGGATCGATCCGGCCGCGTTCACCGGCCGCTCCTCGGCCCAGGTCGACGAGTTCCTCGACGGCGTCGTCGGTCCGCTGCTCGACGAGCTCGACGCCGCCCCGCTCGAGTCGCCCCGGATCTAGCGCTCGGGGGGGCACATTCCGGGCTTCGGAATGCAGAATTTTGAGTGCCGCAGTGCGGCATGGTACAATCGGTTGGATGGACGACGTTCGACTCCTCCCGGCAGGGAGAGGAATGGGCGCCCACCGGTGGCTTCCACTCGTGGCGATCGCGCTTGCAGGGATCTCCTGCGCGCGTCCGTCGGCACGACTTGCCCCCGGGGGTAGCGTCGAGCGCGGCGTGGCCTCCTGGTACGGTCCCGACTTCCACGGGCGCCGGACGGCCAACGGCGAGCGCTACGACATGCACGCGCTCACCGCCGCCCACCCTTCACTGCCATTCGACACGCTGGTCGAGGTCCGAAACCTCGACAACGGACGCACGATTCGCGTCCGCATCAACGATCGCGGGCCTTTCAAGAAGCGCCGCATCATCGATCTCTCCTTCGCCGCCGCCAACGAGCTCGACATGGTGGCCAACGGCACGGCACGGGTCGAGCTGGTCCCGCTCGGCCTGACCGCCCCCGAGTTCCCCCGGTTCACGGTCCAGGTCGCCGCCTTCCAGGAAAGGGAGCGGGCCGACCAACTGGCCAAGGAGCTCTGCGAGCGACAACCCGGCGCCGAAGTCCGGTCCGAGGGGCCGTGGCACCGGGTCCAGATCGGCCGCTTCGCCGCCCGCGAGCTCGCCGAAGAGCTCCAGCGGCAACTGGTCAGCCAGGGAATCGCCGCGCTGGTCGTCGCTCTGCCCTGAGATCCCGTCGCTGCAGCAGACGCGCGGGGCGGCCGGCCGGCCGTCGGAAGGACCTCCTGTGCCCGGACGCCCGGCGGGATCGGCGAGCGATCCCGCTCGGGCGGCTCAGGACTCCGGACGAGGACGGCGCAGCAGGGCGACGAATCCGTCGGCGCTGACCTCCCGGGCGGCGGAGGCAGCCGAGCTCCGGAGGCTCCAGCTCTCGCCGCACGGAGCGAGTCGCGGAGAAAGGTCCGACCCGCAGATCAGGACGCCGGCGCAGCCGGCGAAGTGCTCGCGCAGGAGGTCGCGGAGCACCGGCGCGCCCCGCATGGGCTTGACGGTGGCAACGCGGCGGTTTCCCGCCCGGACGGCGCGCATGGCGCCCGCCTCGGCCGCCGCCTCGAGGCGAGCCGATACCGGGTCGGGCTCGCCGAGCTCGAGCCAGCCGAGCCGCAGTCCGGCCGCCGCCGCGGCGGCCCAGAGCGGCGCAAAAGCCTGGGGTTCCTCGTCGACCGCGAACAGGTGCGGAAGCCTCATGGTTGCTCCGGGTACAACAGCCAGGGTTGCCGCAGCTCGCGAAACCGAGCCTCGTCCGCACTGAAGCTCGCGATCCACCCTTCCAGCGCCTCGTCCACACCGGACTCCAGCGCGAGAATGTCGCGCAAGCGCGTCGATCCGACGAGGAGGTCGATGGCCGGGCGGTCGATGACGAATTCGTACGGGTCCTTCCGCCAGGCGAACGGCTCGGGCCACCGCCGGGCGAGCAGGGCGATCAGCCGGACACCGAAGGCAAAGGAGCGCACCGCGGCCGCGTCGGTGACGACGAGCTCCACCCCACCGCACACCTCACCGGCGTGCTTCTGAAACTGCGGGCGGAAGTAGGTCGGCACGGCCCGGAGGCCCGGCGGAGCCAGGGCACCGATCGCCCCCGCGAGCTCACATGGCTCGATCCCCGGCCCGCCGACCAGATGGAAAGGTCGGGTGGTCCCGCGTCCCTCCGAAAGCTCCGTCGCCTCGAGCAGGCAGAGACCGGGATAGAGCGTCGCGGTCGCATGACTCGGCATGTTCGGAGACGGAGCGATCCACGGCCGCCCCCATTCGGGCCAGAGGGCCCGACGGTGCCAGCCCTCGACGGTCACGACCCGGAGCGCATCGCGCCAACCGCCGTGCGACGCTTCGCGGATCGCGATCTCCCCAGGCGTCAGGCCGTGGCGGACGGGGAGCTCGAAGGCCCCGACGAACGACTCGAACCCCGGGCTGCGCCAGGGTCCCTCGACGACCTCGCCGCCGAGCGGATTCGGACGATCGAGGAACCAGACCTCGCAGCCACTTCGGGCGGCGACCTCGGCGGCCCAGATCGCCGTCGCGACGTAGGTGTAATAGCGCGCCCCGACGTCCTGCAGATCGACCAGGAGGAGGTCGATCCCGGAGAAGACTTCGGGGGACGGTCGCAAGGTGGCGAGCGAGTCGCCATAGAGCGAGTGGATCGGCACCCCTGTCCACGGGTCGAGGCGTTCGCGCGCCGCGATCATGTCCTGCTCGACGCCGTAGTAGCCGTGCTCCGGAGCAAGTAGCAGGGTCGGACGGGCGACACGGGCGAGCGCGAGGTGTGCCGGCTCGAGCGACGCGCTGACCGCGGCGCCGTGCGCGAGCAGCGCGTAGCGGCGACCGCGCAGGCTCCCCGGGTCGGAAAGCAGCCGATCGAGACCGGTGGCGATCATCGTTCGAAGCGCTCCATCGGCACGGTCGTCATCCGCACTCGCCCTCCCCGTCCCCGGTTGGCTGCGATGCTAGCATCCGCTCCCCGCGATGCCACGCCGTCTCTCGGTCGTTGTTCCCGCCGTCGACGAAGCGCCGACCCTGCGCCAGAGATTCGGCGACCTGCTCGCGCTGGGCGACGAGCTCGTCGTCTCCGACGGCGGCAGCCGGGACGACACGGTCGCGCTCGCCCGCGCGGCGGGAGCCCGGATCGTCGAGGGCCCGCCGGGGCGTGGGGGACAGCTCCGGCGCGGCGCCGCCGCCGCCACCGGGGACATCCTTCTCTTCCTGCATGCGGACGTTCGTCTCCCGGCCGGTTCCGGCGAGGCGATCCGCGCGGCGGTCGACGCCGGAGCGGTGAGCGGCGCGTTCGCGCTGCGCTTCGAGCCTTCCACGCCGTTGCTCCGACTGGGCGAGCGGCTGGTGAACTGGCGAACGCGACGATTCCTCGTCCCGCTCGGCGACCAGGCGCAGTTCGTGCGGCGCGATCTGTTCAAGCGCATCGGCGGATTCCCCGACTGGCCGATCCTCGAAGACCTCGACCTCACGCTGCGGCTCCGCCGGATTCCGGGAATGGTGATCCTCCCCGGGCCGGCGGTCGTGTCCTCCCGACGATTCCTGGTGCGCGGCACCTGGCGCACCGTCGCGGTCGACTGGCTGATCTGGTCGCTCTTCCTCTGCGGCGTCTCGCCGCATCGTCTCGCGCTCCTCTATCGCCAGGTTCGCTGACCGAGGAAACGACCGCGAAGAAAAACGAAAGCCCCGCAGCTCGGAGGAGCCACGGGGCCGACGTCAAGGGGCCGAAGCCGCGCTGGAGGTTACTTCTTGCCCTTGTTGAGGGCGTCCTTCAGCTCCTTGCCAGCCTTGAAGCGGACGTTCTTGCTGGCCTTGATGGTGATGGTCGCGCCGGTGGCGGGGTTGCGACCCTTGCGCGCCTTGCGGGCGCTCACCGCGAAGCTGCCGAAGCCCGGAAGCTGCACGCGATCGGCCTTCTTCAGGTGGGCGACCACCGCGCCGACGACGGCCTCGAACGCCTCGGCGGCCTGCTTCTTGGTGAGTCCCTCGACCTTGTCCGCAACGTACTCCACGATGTCAGCCTTGCCAGCCATCTACTCCTCCTTGAGAGTGGTTGTGATTCGGGGTGACTGGGACGTTACGACGATCTCAAACCCCTGTCAACACGGGCTTCCGCAGCGCGCGACGCTATTTCACGCGTTGCAGCACCGAGACCGTGAAGCCGTCGTGACCGTCGGCAGTCGGCAGACGCCAGAGCCCCGGGCCGACGACGTACCGGTCGATCGGCGGAGCGAGCCGCTCGGCAAGAGGCAGGAGCCGGAACTGTGGCTCGCAGGCGAGGAAGGAGGCGACCGTCTCCTCGTTCTCCTCCATCTCCAGGGAGCAAGTGATGGCCACCAGGAGACCGCCGGGGAGGACCGTGCGCGCGGCGCCGGACAGAAGCCGACCGCCGAGAGACGCCAATCGGGCGATCTCGCCCTCGGAGAGCCGCCACTTCAGCTCGGGATGCTTGCGCAGCGTCCCCGTCCCGGAGCACGGCAGGTCGACGACGACCCGGTCGAAGGCCGCCGTGGAGGGGAGCCGGCCCGCATCCGCGACCAGAATGGGCATCGCACGCCCCAGGCGCCCGGCGTTCCGTCGCATCAGCGCCACGCGCTCGACGTCCACGTCGGCGGCGACCAACCGCACCCCGGGCTCGAACGCCAGGAGCGAGAAGGCCTTGCCCCCGGGCGCAGCCGCGCAGTCGAGGATCCGCTCGCCCGCCACTGGCGGCGGCACGAGGGCCGCGACCTGGCTCGCCTCGTCCTGGACGTAGAGCTGCCCGTCGCGAAACGGCGCGGTCGTCCAGGGCAGACCCTCTCGCACCGTCAGACCGAGAGGAGCCAGGGCACTCGGCACCACCTCGATGCCCGCTTCGATCAGCGCCTCGGCCGCCAGCTCACGCCCACCGCGATCGCGAAAAGCCAGCAGGTGCAACGGTTTGCTCCGATTGTCCGCATCGAGGAGACCGCGCGCCGCCGCCGCGCCGAAGCGATCGAGCCAGCGCCGCACGAGAAAGTCGGGGTGACTCGTCTCGAGAGCGAGTCGCCGCACCGGATCCGCCTCTACGACAGGCCAGGCTTCGAGGGTCGGGGTCCGCGCGATCCGCCGGAGCACCGCGTTGACGAAGCTCGCCCCGCCGCTGTGGCTCCGTGCGTGCGCCTGATTCACCGCCTCGTCGACCGCCGCATGCGCCGGGACCCGATCGAGGAAGAGGATCTGATAGGTCGCGACCCGCAGGATCGACCGCAGCTCCGGGGCGATCGACGCGAACTCGCGATGGCTCGCCGCGGCGATCACGTGGTCGAGTCGGCGCAGCCAGCGGAGCGTCCCCAGGGCGAGCTCTCGCAGCAGCGGCCGATCGCGCTCGTCGAGGCGAGTCAGTGCGCCGTCGAGGAAGGCGTCAACCGGCGAAAGCGAGGCCAGGGTCCGGTCGACGACCCAGGCGGCCACCGCTCGCACGTCGTCCTGCGGTGAGCGTCGCGGCGTGACGCGACGGCCGGCGACCGATTCGGGCCGCCGCGGGGTCGACTCCAGGCGCCGGCTCATTGAAACCTCGCTCCAGGCTCGAGGCGCTCGCCGTTGGCGAACTCGCGCCCGAGAACAGCACGCCGACCCGGTCGCTGCACGCGGTCGAGCGCGAGGACCGAGCCGTCGCCCGCCGCGACCGCCAGCGCATCGCCGCGCAGCCCGAGCACCTCGCCCGCCGCGGCTCGGCTTGGCGCACGCTCCGCGAGCGCCCGCGCCGCCACCAGCCGCACCGGCGCCGCGCCGAGCTCGGCCGCGAGCCCGGGCCAAGGGGTGGCCGCGCGCAGCAGGCGAGCCAGCTCCTCGGCTGGACGGGTCCAGTCGACCCGGCCCTGTTCCCGCTTCAGCTTGCCGGCGAAGGTCACCCCGTCGGCGGGCTGCGGCCGGGGGGCAAGCTCGCCGGCACCGAGGGCGCGAACCGTCTCGACCATGACCGCCGCTCCGAGGTCGGCGAGGCGAACGAAGAGCTCGCCGGCGGTCTCCTCCGGGCCGATGGCGGCCTCGCGCTGCAGCAGGATCGGGCCGCTGTCGAGCCCGGCCTCCATCTGCATCGTGGTCACCCCGGTCCGCTCGTCTCCCGCGGCGATGGCCGCCTGAATCGGCGCCGCACCGCGCCACCGCGGCAGCAGCGAGGCGTGGAGGTTCACGCAGCCGAGCTGCGGCAGGTCGAGAAGCGCCTGCGGGAAGATCTGGCCGAACGCCACGACGATCGCCAGGTCCGGAGCGAGCTCGGCGAGGTCGGCCAGGAACGCGGGATCGCGCACGCGCTCGACCTGCCGCAGCGGCAGTCCGTGCTCCCGGGCGAACCGCGCGACGGGCGGTGCGGTCAACGTCTGCCCGCGCCCGGCCGGACGATCCGGTTGGCTGACCACGAGGCACGGAGCGAGGCCGGCCTCGCCCAGCGCGGCGAGCGTCGGCACGGCGAAGTCGGGGGTCCCGAAGAAGACGATCTTCTCGATGCGAGGCATGCGGCAGTTCGTCGCGGAGAGCGGCGTGCGCTTCAGCGGTCTCCTCGGGTCGAGTCGAGCTCGGTGAAGTAGTCGGGCTTGACGAGCACGTCGCGTGGTTTCGAGCCCTGCTGCGGACCGAGCAACCCCTCGCGCTCCATGATGTCGATCAGGCGCGCGGCACGGGAGAAACCGATCCGCATGCGGCGCTGCAGGAAGCTCGCCGAGGCCTGCCGCTCGGCGACCACCAGCCGTGCCGCTTCGTCGAAGAGCTCGTCGTCGATCTCGTTGACCTCGCCGTCGGAGCCGGTGTCCGCCGGCCCTTCGAGCACCGTGGGATCGAGCTGCGGCGCGCCCTGCTTTTTCAGCCAGCGCACCAGCGCCGCCGTCTCCTGCTCGCTGATGTAGGCGCCGTGGAGGCGGATGGTCCGCGACGTCCCCGGCGGCATGAAGAGCATGTCCCCCTTGCCGAGCAGTTTTTCCGAGCCGACCTGGTCGAGGATCGTGCGCGAGTCGTGCCGGCTGGCGGTGGCGAAGGCGATGCGGCACGGGAAGTTGGCCTTGATCGTGCCGGTCAGGATGTCCACCGAGGGCCGCTGGGTCGCGACGATGAGATGGATGCCGACCGCCCGCGCCATCTGGGCGATGCGCGCGATCGCCGTCTCGACCTCCGCCGAGGCGACCATCATCAGGTCGGCGAGCTCGTCGATGACGATGACGTAGTACGGCAGCGGCTTCAAGTCCTCGGTCGACACCGCTTCGCCCTCGGAGAGCGAGAGGCGGTTGCGCACCTCCGGGTCGCGGATGGCGCGGTTGTAGAAGTCGATCGAGCGGACGTGCACCTCGGCGAGGAGCCGGTAGCGCCGCTCCATCTCGGCGACCGCCCAGCGCAGCGCGTTGGCCGCCTTCTTCGGTTCGACCACCACCTCGGCCTTCAGGTGCGGGATGTCGGCGTAGGCCCCGAGCTCGATCCGCTTCGGGTCGATGAAGATGAACTGCACCTGATCCCGGGTCGCACGATAGAGCAGCGAGGTGATCAGGCCCTGCAGCCCGACGCTCTTGCCCGACCCGGTCGCGCCGGCGACCAGCAGGTGGGGCATCGTCGCCAGATCGGCGAAGTAGGGCTCCCCCTGAATGGTGACGCCGATCGCCATGGTGAGGATCGACGGCGACCGGCGGAACGCCTCCTGCGAGAGCATCGAACCGAGCCGGATCATCGCGCGCTGCCGATTCGGCACGTCGATCCCCAGGGTCGAGCGCCCGGGGATGCGATCGATGCGCACCGACTCGGCGCGCAGCGCGAGCGCGAGATCGTCCTGCAGATTGACGATCTGGCTCACCTTGACGCCCGGCGCCGGCTGGAACTCGTAGACAGTGATCACCGGCCCGGGGGTGATTCCCTCGATCGTTCCCTCGACGCCGAATTCGGCGCAGCGCGAGCGGATCGCCTCGCCGAGCCGGACCAGCTCGTCCTCGTCGACGGTCGGCTTCGCTTCGTCGATCTGCAGCAGGTTGAGCGGCGGCAGGACCGCGGCCGGCGGCTCGGCGGGAAACGGCAAGGCGCGCTGCGCCGGAGCCGCGGCGGGCGGTGCCACCAGCCCCCCCGACTCCCTCCGCGGAGGCGCCGGGGCGGACTCGGGAGCCGGAGCGACCGGCGGCGGGACGCGACGCACCGCGAACTCGCGCTCGCCGGTGCGGGTCGTCACTCGCAGCGGCGGCGGCGCCGGGCGGTCGATCGGAAGGTCGGGATCGGGGGCACGGTCGCCATCGGACTCGTCCGAGTCGTCGTCGGCCGCCGCCGACGTGGCCTGGCGCTTCTCCTCGGCTACCCGCTGGAGGTGCTTGACGATGACCCGGCGACGGGCCTTCTCCTTCGATCGCCGCTCCTGGCGACGCGCCTTGGCCAGTTGATGGTTCTGCCAGGCCTGGGCGAGCCGAGCCCGCCAGGCGGCGATCAGCTCGCCGAGGCTGGTCTGGACGAGCAGGACGAGCCCCACCGCCGCCACCGAGGAGAGCACCAGGAGCGCCCCGGGCAGGTTGAAGCGCGACTCGAGGGTCTCGCCGAGGAGCTGGCCGAAGGCGCCGCCGCTCGGCACTCGCCCTTCGCGCCACGGCATCGAGGGCTGGAGCAGGTGCAGCAGGGCCGGCAGGCTGGCGAGCAGCAGCGCACCGCCGACGCCGCGCCCGACGACCCGCGGCCGGAGCGTCGGCCGCACGCGCTGCCAGGCGGCAGCGAGCAGCAGGACCGGGAACAGCAGGCAGGCGATACCGAAGAAGCCGAACCCGGTCGCCGAGAGGTTCGCGCCGACCGCGCCGATCAGATTCCGCGTGCGGTCGCTGCCGCCGGCGAAGAGGAGGCTCGGGTCGGTCGGAACATGGGAAAGGAAGCTGCCGGCGAGGAGGAGCCCCAGGGCTCCGAGGACGATACCGACGATCTCCCGCCCCTTGGCCGGAGAGATCTCTACCCGGGCCGGTGTCGGCCGCGGTTCGGTGGTCGCCATCGCGTTCGCCTCGCTCTCGCTCGCGGCGCGCGAGCCCTGCGCCGCCCTCTCTTTTCCGAGGCCCCTGGGACGCGGGCTCCGCTGTCGCGGTCGCGCTGGATCTTAGCACCGCGGCCGCGGCGGGCCGGGGGTTTGCAAGGTCGTCGCCTCGCGCGAAGGACCTTGCGGGAGTGGCCGCGAGGAGAGGGTTCGGGCCGGTGCCCAGCAGCTCGGAGTCCCCGTAACTATCGGACCAGATCGGCCAGGCCGTCGCGCGTGAGCTTGCAGTCCCTCAGGATCTTCGACAGCAAGCCCGGACCGAGAGCTTCGCCAGCATGAGCGGCGACGACGGTTGTCCGACCGTCCTCGTGCCGGAGGAAATGATGGCTTCCTTTCACACGCAGATCGACGAAGCCTGCGCGCTCGAGCGCCGAGATCCGCTGCTTTCCGGTAACGGCAGGAAGGCGGCTTACGCCGGAACCGAGACGCGCTGAACGCCTACAAAGTCGAGATTCGAGGCCTCGTCGCCCTCGACCTCGAAGCAGAGCGCGATCGCTTCTTTGATCCGCTCCATGAGTTGGTCCAGCGACTCCGCCTGCGTATGGCATCCAGGAAGCGCAGGCACGGACGCAACATAGATGCCTTCCTCGTCGCGTTCCACGACCACATCGAAAACTCCGGTCATCCGCAGGGAGGAGGTGCCACCCGATTTTCCACCCAGAGGAGGTGCCACCCGATTTTCCCCGATTTTCCCCAGAGGAGGTGCCCAGAGGAGGTGCCACCCGATTTTCAAGACCCTTCTGGTGAACCTGCAGCGCGCCAGTGGGTCTCGCGCACCCAGCACGCCGCCCCGCTTCCCGCAAGATCGCCGCCCCGCTTCTCGTCTTAGGGAGGCATGGCGAGAAGATTGCGCTACATCCCCCCGGGCGGCGGGCTGGTCGAGGTCACCTGCCGCACCCTGCAGGGCCGCCTTCTGCTCCGACCCTCGGCCCTTCTCAACGACACCGTGGCTGGGGTCCTTGCCCGCGCCGCGCGGCTCTACGCCATCGAGGTCGTCGGCTTCGTCTTCCTCTCCAATCACTTTCACCTGCTGCTCTCCGTCCTCGACGCGCTCCAACTCGCCGCCTTCATGAACTACCTCGACTCCAACCTCGCCCGGGAGGCCGGCCGGCTCGCCCAATGGCGCGAGAAGTTCTGGGGGCGGCGCTATCAGGCGATCCCGGTCTCGGACGAGGAGGAGGCCCAGGTGGATCGGCTCGCCTATCTCCTGGCGCATGGCGTCAAGGAGGGTCTCGTCGCCTCGCCGCTCGACTGGCCGGGAGCTCACTGCGCGCGGCATTTGGTCGAAGGTACGCCGGTCGTCGGGCACTGGCACGACAGGACGCTCGAGTCGAAGGCGCGGAGGAAGGGCATCCTGTTGGACTCGAAGGACTACGTCGTCGAGGAGGAGCTGACGCTGTCCCCACTCCCCTGCTGGCGGTCGCTCGACCCCGAGGCCTATCGAGCACGCATTCAGGACCTGATCGCGGAGATCGAGACCTGGGGAGAGCAGCGCGAGGAAGAGACCGGCAAGCCCCCACTCGGTCGGGAAGCCGTCTGTCGCCAGAGCCCACACCACGAGCCGAACCGAATCAAGAAGGCACCCGCACCGCTCGTCCATGCCGTGGCACCCGAGGTCCGACGAGCGCTGCGCAAGGCCTACTTCGCCTTTCGGGAGGCCTACCAGCACGCCGCGCGGCTGCTCCGCGCCGGCGTGCGAACGGTCGTCTTCCCGGAAGGCGCGTTTCCGCCGGCGCTTCCCTTCCGTGTTGCCGCTCGGAGCGGCTGAGTCTCAGCGCAGGCGCGCTCGATTCCGAGGACTGGATCTGAGGCACTGCCAATGCCTGCTGGGGCCGAAGGCTGCGCAAGAGAGCCCTCTCGTGCCCTTCGACGGGCGCCGCCCGAAGGCTCAGTCTCGTTCTCGGCTCGGCGAGCTCACGACGACCCTAGAAGAGGGCGCGATCTTCCCCCGCGGAGAAGCCTGACTCATGATCGAGTCTCCAAGACGACTCTGGGCCGTCGCGGCGACTGGGAATTCGGGTGGCACCTCGTTCTCTGGCTCACGGGGAACCGTCCGCCAGACGATCGGTGGGCGCCAACGCTCACGGCCTGCCGGCAACCGGTGGGAACCACTCGTACTCCCAAGTCCACGGCATTCCCGTCTGACCAAGGATGGCTCCCGTGAGCTCGGGGTAGATTCGCTCGGCTCGCACGTCGTTCGAGAGCAGGACCAGGCAGCGCTTCTGGCCCTCGATGCAGACGACCATATTCGCGGTCCACTCGTTGTGCCCGCCCTTGAACCACACTCTCCCGCGGGCGCCCTGGAAGGTGACCAACCCCAGGCCGGCCGCGAGCCCGATGGTCGCGTTGGCGGAATTGGTTTCGGGCGCGAGCGTCGGGAATTGGTGGGCGGAGGTGATCGGCACCTGCGGCCGGACCATCTCGGCACGGGAGGCGGCGGTCAGCCCGTCGCCTCGCACGATGCCCGCCCAGAGCCGAGACTGATCGTCGATGTCGGTGTCCATGGAGCCGGCCGCACTCACGCTCGAGCGCTCGTCGTGCGGCTCGGGGGTCCCGTCGATCCGAAAACCGTCCGCCAGATTCGCGCGGAAGTCCTGTCGCCACTGCATGCTCGTCCGGGTCATGCCGAACCGGTCGAACAGTCGGGTCTGCATCTCGCGCCCGACATCGAGGCCCAGGGCCTCCTCGAGCACCAGTTGGGCGACATAGAAGCCTTCCCCGGAGTACCCATAGCGAGTCCCGGGATCGTGGTGGAAGCGGAGCTTCCCGTCATTCTCGAGCCAGCGGAAGTTGGCGAAACCCGACGTGTGTGTCAGCAGGGTCCGCAACGTCAGTTTCTTCCACCGCTCGTCGCCCGCGAGATCCCGATAGTCGTCGTACTCCGGCAGCGGGCGGGGGAGGAGCGTCGCGATCGAGGCATCGAGATCCAGCCGGCCTTCTTCCCTGAGTTGCATCACCAGATACGTGAAGGCGGCCTTCGTCAGCGACGCGCCATACAGGATCGTCTGGGTGGTGAGTGGGGCGCCCGCGGCGTTGCGGACCCCGTAGGCAGCCACGTGGACCACGACGCCGCCGTCGATGACGGCGAGCGCCAGTCCCTGGACGTGCTCACGCTGCATCAGGGCACGGGCCGTGCTGTCGATCGTGGCGGCGTCCGGCAGAGCCTTGGCAGGCGGACGCATCGCGCAGCCGCCGAGCGCCATCAGCGCGAGGAACGCACGGAAACACACGCGGAGCAACGACCTTGACGCCCCGCGGGCGCCGTCGGGTACTACGTTGGTGCCGAGTTGAACAGGATCCATCAAGCCTCTGGGCAACTTGAGTGCTGCCTACCGGATCATGAGTTGAGCGGCGAACGCGCGAGGTCCGCTTGTCCGCTCGAATGATGAGATGGACTCCTCCTTCGACTCGCCCGGCATCTGAAGTGCCACGGTCGTCGGAGTCATGAGCCCATACCCCCTGGAAAGGATGATTCCGGGGACGAGACTACGAGAACTTCATCGACCTGGCAAAGAACGTCTTCGAGGTGGCGGCCTCGACGCGGCCGGGGAAAATGCAACTGCGGCGCGCGACACCCGCCTCGAGATGAGACGGATGGCTGCCTGACACCATCGACCCGCCGCAAGCTGCGCTGCGCACGACATCGATGACGATTCGGGTACGACCGACGCGGGGAATGAGCCAATAGCTATTCTGGCCTGCGGGGTCGGTGCAAGCGTTTCTCTCCCCGCGCGCGGATTTCATCCTGGCCCGGAGCCCCACACGCTCCGCTCAGAGGCCGACGATACGACTGCAGTCGTGCCCTACGTCATCGGCTCGTGCATAGGTACTTGCGGGAGGAGTCCAGATACGACGTGTTAAGCACCGCGGCACTGGCGCTCGCGGGCAGCCGTACGGCTCTGGAACGACCTGACCAGGTCGGTTGAGAAATAGAGAAGGTTGATGACGAAGGCACCATCGGCGGTGCGGATCTCGTAGCTGGCCGGCCCATAGAGACGGCACCGCGGGTAGGGAAGGTCCTCGGTTCTGGTGATAGCGATCACCCGTTGCCACTGGACGTCGTGCCTGCGAAGCCAGCCACGGTAGGTCATGCCGTCGGCATCGAGCCGAATCCAGAGAAGACTGAGACCCGCCATCCAAGCGACGATGCAGAAGGGCACAAGCCAGAGAACCGGCGCCGACACCCAGGCTGCAGCGGCGGAGGCCACGGCGAGGAGGAACGCAACGAGGCCGAGCCCGCGTGTGTGTCGCCAGGAGCCACGGTAGGTCATTTGCGCCCACCGGCGTTGGAGGTGGCGAGCGTCACCGAAATGAACACGCAGTTCCGCTCGAGCGGTCTGAGCTGTGCGACTGCTTCGCTTCTCACGACGCCTTGCTCACGTTGACTTCTAGTGCGGTGCCAAGCGGATCCGGAGTTCAGCCGCGCGCCCCACATCAGCTACCGAGCGAAGCGAGCCGAGGCGCAAGTGGCGCGTCGGTTGCAATGATGAGATGGACTCCTCCCTCGACTCGGTCGGCATCTGGAGCGCCACAGTCGTCGGAGTCATGAGCGCATGCTCCCTGGAAAGGAGGAGTCCGTGAGTGAGACTACGACAGCCCGGGACATCGGGCGTACCGTCATCGCCGTGGACCTGGCAAAGAGCGTCTTCGAAGTGGCCGTTTCCACGCGGCCGGGGCAGGTGCGACTGCGACGACGCTTGACGCGCCCGGCATTGCTCGAGCTCATCGCGCAGCAGCCGGCGGCGATGGTTCTCCTCGAGGCCTGCGGCACCGCGCACTTCTGGGCGCGCGAGCTCGAGCGACTCGGCCACCAGGTGCGACTCCTTCCGGCTCAGCATGTCCGCCGCTACCGGATCGGCAACAAGACCGATCGCGCCGATGCGAAAGCGCTCCTCGAGGCCTTCCGCAACGACGAGATCCGCCCGGTGCCCGTCAAGACTCTCGCGCAGCAGGAGCTCGCCCCCCTCCACCGCGCACGAGCCGTCCTCGCCGCGGCCCACCAGCAGCGCGAGCCGGAAGCGGTCCGCGCCTGAGCGCTCGCCACCTCCGCTCGCCTCGGGCACAACAAGGCCGCGGTTGCCTTGGCGAATCGACTGGCGCGGCACGCCTGGGCAGTGGCCACGCGCGACACCCACTTCGAGGTGAGACGGATGGCTGCCTGACACCGTCAACCCGCCGCGAGCTGCGCGGCGCACGACATCGATGACGATTCGGGTACGACCGACGCGGGGAACGAGCCAATAGCCATTCTGGCCTCCGGGGCCGGTGCAAGCGACTGGCTCCCCGCGCGCGGATTTCATCCTGGCCCGGAGCCCAATACGCTCCCCTCAGGGGCCGAAGATACGACTGCAGTCCCGACCAACGTTATCGACTCGTGCATAGGTGCTTGCGGGAGGAGTCAAGATGCGAATTGTGAGGCGAACCGGCCACTACTGCACCACCGGCGCACCGTAGAACGTGCCAATAGTCTCGCCTCCCCACATGGTCTCGGTCCCGTGCTCGCCGCCGACACCTCGCTCGCTGAGCTTGCCTCTGAGAGGGTAGGAGTTGTCACACAGATTGGCTGCTAAGTCGATCTGAATCGCAGAGCCACTTATCTCGTACGCCGGTTTGCCTTGAAACATCGGGTCTCGAGGAGGTCGCTCGGCCAGCGTCTCAAGGACTCTCCAGTCGCCTGCCAAGCAAGAGTCGGCGGGTCGATCAGTAATGCGAAAAGTCAGCGACCGCACGATCTCGCCGTGGGCATCGAGAAGCACGAAGACCCAAATGGAACCCGGATTCCAGCTCTCTGGCGCGGGCCGCGAGATCAATTCCTGCCGCGATTCGGTCACCCCAGGAGATGGGCGGCGAAATCCAGCTGTGCAAGACAGCAGAATCGGTAGAAGCACTGCGAGCGCTACCGGTCTCACGGGTCGCCTGACTCTACCTTCGACCCCACCCCACCTCCCACGCGAACCGGCGAACACGGCACTTCTTGCCGTGTAACACCGGCGGGGTTGGAGCGGGGGGCGGGGCGAGAAGTCGCATCGCTGGTTGACTTGCGGGCAGTCTAGGCAGCCGGGTGGTGAGTGTCAAACGCGGCGTGTAGCGCCACATATCACCGGAGGCTGAGAGGTCGAAGGCGGGGCGGCGGACGCCGCGGTGGAGGACGTGGGTGTAGATCATCGTGGTGGCGGCGTCGCGGTGGTCGAGCAGCTCCTGCACGTTGCGGACAAGGCGGGCCGGAGCCTGGGGCAGGTGGCGAACTCTCCAAGGCCCGCTCGGCGGCCAGGAGCTTGGGGCGAGCGCGTCGCCTCGCCCCGGCGCGCGGCAGGGCAGCGGAGAATCGGGTGGCACCTCATCCCATCGGTCCAAGATTCCGAGACGACTCTGGGCCGTCGCGGCGATTGGGGAATCGGGTGGCACCTCATTCTGGGTGGCACCTCATTCTGGTGGGCCTGAACTGGCGGACGAGTGACCCTCGGCTGCAACGGTACGGTCGGCGCACCGTCGTTCAGGGTCTTGCTTCCATGTCCTTTGCGAACTGCTCGAGAGCGAGCCGATCGACTTCGCCGACGACCTGCTTGGACCGCTGACGGGCGAGAAGGGCCGCCTGACCTGCTCTGAATTGCGCGTTGAAGACCCCGTCCCTGAGATACCGGATGTACTGGAGCGTTTCGTCGGTGGCCGAAGCGTAGTGCTGCATCTGGCGCAAGAAGAAGCCCACGAGGCTGTCGGGAAGAGGAGAGCTCGGCGCGATGTCGGAACGGGAGTACTCGTAGATCGCTTTCTGCCGCCAGGGGTCGAACTGCACGGTGCCAAGCATGTCCGCTGAGCTGAGGAGGATCTGGGTCGTGGGCACTACGAGACGAACCGGGCGCTGGATGCCGGGTGTGCTCCACACGGCCACCGTGTGATTGGAAGCGGGCCAGAAGAGCCCCACACCTCGCACACCAAGGCGCCTCACGAGCAGGGCAAAGAGCGCTGAGAGCTCGTCGCATTCTGCGTAGGCGGTAGGACGCAGGGTCGACGGCTGCGTGACCTTCGCCCACTGACTCCAGATGGCGTCTGAAGCGGGCTCACGGTTCGTGATGGTCCAGCCGAGATTCCAGAAGCCGGCGTCGCGAGTGGCCTCGAACAGGGTGCGCACCACGACGAAGTCGGCATAGGCCGAAGCTGGGAGACCATGCGTGTGCGAGAGCCGCTCAAAGCTGAGACGCGGACCAGGCGCTGAGGACAGCGCGCGCATCTGTTCGCGGATGCCGCTCTCCAACGAAGAGACGCTCGCAACGGACGTCTCGGCATGGGCGTCGCACGACGCGAGAGTCGTCAACCCGACGACGAGCAAGGCGGCGAGCCGTGAGCGCATGCGCAGGTGGTGCCTATCGCGTTCTGTGCTCAGCCGCGCGCCCCGCAGCGGCCACCGAGCGAACTGAGCCGCGGCGCAAGGGGCGGGGCGGCTGAAGCGCATGGCTCGACGCCACACCACCAACTTGTGAATGCCGGACCGGCCGTGTTAGAAAGCGCAACTCTGCGAGGCGCGATGCAGCGCCGCAGCCCAAGGAGGTGCGAGATGGCAAGGAAGAACCAGCTCGACGACCTCCCTTCCTTTCGAGCCCAGTAGCAAGCGAAGGAAGGGATTCCCTTCCGAGACGCGTGTCAAGCTCGGGCTCCGCGTGGTCGGCGGAGAGAAGGAGCTCGTGGAGAAGCTCGGGCGCAACGACCTCTGCCCCTGCAGCTCTGGCCGGAGGTTTCAAGAACTGTTGCATGCGCTCGGGCTTTCTATGACGGCTCAGATCGCGATTCCTACAGCAGATGAGATCTCGGGGCAACTTCGGCGAAACCGGCCGGGGTTGCCCCTCAGCTCTCCTGCGCGGCCTGATCGCTCTTGAGCTCAGCGGGGCCAGGGCTGGCCGAAGGCCTGACCTGACGTCCGCTGAAACCACGCGCCAGGGGTCACCACTTTGCGCCTGGTCGCCGTCCTGTCGAACGGCCGGCCCCCGAAGACCGAACACAACGAGGACGCCGGTCGAGAATTCGGGTGGCACCTCATTCTCCTCAGCGGTCCCCGAATTCGAATTCACTCGATTGGTCTTCGCTCAACATCACTCGACATCCGGGCGCCTTCCTGCCTATGGACGAATACGACACCCAGAACCGACCCGATGAGTACCCACAGTGCGCCAGGGCGCTTTCCGGTAACGAGTACCCGGTTGAGTGACAGCTCGAGAAACAGAAGCATCCACCAAGAGCCGGCGTTCAGTGTCCCGAGAACAGTGGCTACTATTACACGCCCGGCTGGTGCGATGAGTGCGCCTCCGACGACGAGGGCCGCCGCACTCGCGACCGTAGTGAAGTCAATCAACAATGCGGCGAGCAGCCCATCGTCAACTGGCGGCGCGCCGCCCTCGACCGTGCTCCAGTTGCGGATGAGCAAGCGAACAGCTGCTGACGCCGCGAGGCCACAAGGGAGCACGGCAACCCACCTTAGAAGCTGCTTCCATAGCGGTCGGCTCGACGTCATGCAAAGCACCTCACGTCTCTGTCCGCCAGCGGGCGGGCGCCTACGCGGCCCGTTGTGGGCCAGCCGACCGGAGTATCGGGTGGCACCTCTTCGGGCGTTTTTCGCGGGCCAACCGGACCACTTCGTTCAAGGACCGCGACGCTACGTCGCCGGTGAGCAGACAGTCGCGGTAATTCGAGGACACGGTCGGCGTTAAGACCTTCTCGTCGAGGTCCATGCCCACGAACCTGCGGAAGAGCAGGTTGTGGTTGACTTGCTCCATCAAGAGGCGCTCGCTGCGAACCGTGTAGAGCGCTTGCAACAGGAGGGCACGCAGAAGACGCTCCGGAGGTATCGAAGGGCGGCCGGTCCACGAGTAGAGCTCGTCGAAGTCCGCCTGCATCCCAGCCAACGCCTCGTCAGCCATGCGGCGGATCGCACGCAACGGATGGTCGGCAGGAACGCGCTCCTCTGCCGAAACGTAGCTGAACGCAGCGCCCTGACCGCTCTCTTCTCCGCGCATCATGCCTCCCGGGGTCTTGCAAGCGACCCTATGCGAAACGAGCGACCTCGCGCAGGTTTTGCAGCAACCTCTTAGGCGACTTGCGCACTGCGGAGCTCCTCAGCTGCTTTCAGCGTCGCACCTAAGAGAACGACGGAGGAGCCACCGAGATATGCGATCCAGAACTGAAACTGAGCTCGGTTCTTTCGCTCTCTCAAGCCGGCTCGCTGGCGCTCGATCGCTTTCATGCTGGCCTTGAACCTCAGTTCCATCGCGCCAAACGCATCTCCGGATCCGCCGTCTTCTGACTCGAGAACTGCCGAGTACTCCTGCCGCAAAATCTCCTCATCAAGCGCCGCTTCCATCTTCCCAAGGCCGACCTCGAGCGTCTTCAGCTGCCACCGCTTGAGCGTGTCGGAATCGATGTTCCTGACACCGTTCAGACCATTGAACAAGAGATTGCTTGAGCGATAGATATCCCAAGATGACTCCGCGGAAGCAAGCCTTCCCAGCTGGTCTCTCCATCGGTCGAGCACAAACTGTTGCGTCAACCAGGATCCAAGAAGAATGGCTGGGCCAAGTAGTGAGCAGGCGACACGAAGGGTTCTCAATCTGGCCTCCTCCCAGGGAATCCAAGTCACACAATGAATGGCGCTAACCGGCGAGTGCTATCGAGTCCGCTTGAGCGCCCGGTCAGGTGCCCGAGCGTGGGCCGATGATCGCCTCCACATGGCGGCGAAGACCTTCTTCGAAGCGGGTCTTGCCGGGGATGGAGTTCTCATAGAAGAGAACGCGGAACGGTGAGACGTCGAACGGCAGCTGCGTGCCCTTCTCCGCGATGAGTATGGTCGGCTTCCGTAGGGCGTGGGCGAATCCAACCTCGTAATACACGTTCGGATTCGATGGCGAGAGCTCTGCGATAACAAGATGGCTCTCGACGATCTGCCGCGCGATGTCCGCGATGATGACACCCGGTCCAAAGGCCTCGTCGGTCTTTTGGGGATGCACGCCAAGGGCCTTGCAGACGCCTTGAATGACGTCGGAGTACACCTCGTTGTACGGGGACGAGAACTGCATGACGACGAATGCCGTCGGCTTCTCGTCACGGACGAGGAAGTCAGAAACGCGAACGTCGTGGTGCGAGAGGAAGAAGAGCCCCACTTGGCTTCGTTGGAGCGGTGACGTTATCTGGGTAGCTAGTACCTGAACGCCATTCACGCTAAGAGCGACGCTGGATCCGGCGAGGGTGGCCACGAGGCGATAGTCGCGTTCCGGACGCAGATTCGAGATTTCGCCCGTCGCATCGTGGATGTTCCACTGCCCTGCGAAGCTCCGAATGGCGAAAAGGCCTGGGCCTCCGAGCCCTGCTGCGAGGAAGGCCTTCGAAGCGAGGTTGTAATTCAGGATGAGGGCTGCTGCTGAGACAGCCTCGACCGCGCTGAAATGGAGCGTGGCCTCGACGGTACCACGAGAGAGCCACTGATTGCGCAGGAAGCTACCGATGGGAGGAGAGGGCTTACCCTCGTACTCGACCGCGCGCCCTTTGATAATGAAGGCGCCGTCGTCGCTTGCGTACTCTCCGATCAGGGCTCCCCATTCGAGCGAAATAGAGCCTCCGTGTGGACAGTCCACGGGCACCCAACTACGCCTCGTCGACCGCCACGAAACTCGCGTCCTGCATGACAGCGTCGCACAAGCAAGAGGTGGGAAGTCGGATCATCGGTGCCCCGAGGCGCCTTGATTTCTGTATTGAGGCGCAGTGTAAACGTACTCGCGGCCACTAGCAATTCTGGTGACGGGTACTAGATTACCAACCAATACCGGGGCGGAGTTGGTCCGGCTGTGCGCACCGAGGGCACCGGGATCGAGGAACTGGACTCGGACTCGAGCGGTCTTCACCCGCGGTGCTGCTTCAGCTCGTGCACCGTTCGAAGGTCGGATTCAGTCTCGGGCCTCGAGGCCCGCTCGACGGCCTGCAGCTTCGGGGCGAACGGTCCCCGGTCCGTCAATCACCGCTCGGGAACGGCGATGGTCACCGCTTCCCGAGCGCGATTGCCAGCTCCACGAACTCCGCGAGACCAAGGCGTTCGGCCCGCAGCTCGGGAGAGATGTGCGCGGCGGCGAGGGCGGACTCGGCGACGTCGCGGCCCCACTTGGCGGAGAGGGAGTTGCGGAGGGTCTTGCGGCGCTGGGCGAAGGCGGCGAAGACGACGTCGGTCAGGCCGGCCATCTCGGGCTCGGGGAGCGGGGCCGGGCGACGGCGGAGACCGACGAAGGCGCTGTCGACCTTCGGCGGCGGCACGAAGGCCTTCGGGCCGAGGCGGCCGAGAATCGAGACCTCCGCGCGTGCGGCGGTGAGCACCGAGAGCGCACCGTAGGCCTTGCTGCCCGGCGCGGCGGCGAGACGCTCGACGACCTCGAGCTGGAGGAGGAACGCGGCGCGATCGACCGCGGTGGCGCGGGCAAGCATCGCGCTGACGATCGCCGTGCCCACCGCGTAGGGAAGATTGCCGCAGACCCGCGTCCCTGCCGGCAGGCCCTCCCAGGGGAGATCGAGCGCGTCGCCGACGACCATCTGCACGGCGTCGCGACCGAGCAGCCTCGACGTATGAGCGGCCCAGGCCAGATCGAGCTCCCAGGCCGAGACGCGGGCGCCGTTCGCGAGCAGCTCGCGCGTGAGCACGCCGCCGCCGGGGCCGATCTCGACGATCCTGTGGCCCGCCGGCTCGAGGAACTCGACGAGCGGCTCGCAGAGCGACCCCGAACGGAGATGGTGCTGGCCGAGCGCCTTGCGGCGGGCCGGTCGGCCGGCGGTGCCGGACCTGGAAACGGGCTTCACGAGGCCATTTTGGCATGCGACGCCCGCCGATCCGGCTCACCCCCTGTCGCCGCCGAGCCCGGCATGCCGCGAGAAGCGGCCATTCGGGCCGCTCGACGGGCGCGCGGCAGGGATCCCGGCGGAATCGGGCTGGCACCCGGCTTGCACCTCGCCTACGCGGCCGACTACGGCCGCGGAGGAATGCCATGACCGTCGATCTCGCCTCACTCTCCCAACGCGTCGAGCGCGACGCCCTCGCGCTCCGCCAGGTGGAGCAGGAGATCCGCAAAGTCATCGTCGGCCAGGACTACCTGGTCGACCGCCTGCTCGTCGCACTGCTCGCGCGCGGCCACGTGCTGATCGAAGGCGTGCCCGGGCTCGCCAAGACGCTCGCCGTCAAGACCCTCGCCCGCTCGCTCGATCTCGGCTTCCGCCGCGTCCAGTTCACCCCCGACCTGCTGCCGGCCGACCTGCTCGGCACGCTGATCTACGACCAGCGGCGCGGCGACTTCGTGCCGCGCCAGGGCCCGATCTTCACCCAGCTCCTGCTCGCCGACGAGATCAACCGGGCGCCCGCCAAGGTGCAGTCGGCGCTGCTCGAGTCGATGGAGGAGAAGCAGGTCACGCTCGGCGACACGACCTACCGGCTCGAGGAGCCGTTCATGGTCCTGGCGACCCAGAACCCGATCGAGCAGGAGGGCACCTACCCGCTCGCCGAGGCCCAGGTCGACCGCTTCATGTTGAAGCTCTCGCTGACCTACCCGACGCGCCAGGAAGAGGGCGAGATCCTCGACCGGATGCTCGTCGAGCACGAGATCGAGGTCGCCCCGGCGCTCGATCGCACGCGGCTGCTCGCCCTGCGCGAGACCGCCGACGCGATCTACCTCGACCCGAAGCTGCGCAACTACCTGCTCGACCTCGTCGCCGCCTCGCGCGACCCGAAGGCGCACGGCGCCAAGGACCTCGCCGAGCTGATCGGCTTCGGCGCTTCGCCGCGCGCCACGCTCTACCTGGCTCGCGCCGCCAAGGCGATGGCGTTCCTGCGCGGACGCGGCTTCGTCACGCCGGAAGACGTCAAGGAGCTGGCGCTCGACGTGCTGCGGCACCGCATCGTCCCGACCTACGAGGCCGAGGCCGAGAACGTCTCGACCGACGACCTGGTCCGCCGGCTCCTCGACCGCGTCGAAGTGCCCTGAGGCGACGCCCGTGCTCGATCGCCTCTGGCGCCGGGCGCCGGAGCCGCCGCCGCCCCCGGGCGGCACGCTCCTGCCCGCCGACCTGCTCCGCCGCGTGCGGCGGATCGAGATCTCCACCCGACGCCTGATCGACCAGGGCGTGGCCGGGGACTACCACTCGGTCTTCCGCGGACGCGGGATGGAGTTCTCCGAGGTCCGCCCGTACCAGCCCGGCGACGACGTGCGCGACATCGACTGGAACGTCACCGCACGCATGGGGCAGCCCTACGTCAAGCAGTTCGTCGAGGAGCGCGACCTGACGGTCTTCCTCGCCCTCGACGTCTCGGGCAGCCTCGGCTTCGGCTCGCGGGCGATCCTCAAGCGCGAGCTCGCCGCCGAGGTGTCGGCGCTGCTCGCCTTCGCCGCCCTGGCGAATCACGATCGCGTCGGCGCGGCGCTGATGTCGGACCGCCTCGAGCTCTATCTCCGTCCGGCGCGCCGTCGCAATCAGGTCCTGCGGCTGGTGCGCGACGTGCTCGGTCGCCCGGCGCACGGCGGCACCGACCTCGACCTCGGCCTGCGCGCCGCGCTCGCCAACCTGCGGCAGCGCGCCGTCGTCTTCCTCGTCTCCGACTTCATCGCTCCGCTGCCGAGCGGCGCGATGAAGCTCGCCGCCTCGCGACACGACCTGGTGGTGGTCGAGGTCGTCGACCCGCGCGACCTCGCGATGCCGGCGAGCGGTCCCGTCTTGCTCGAGGACGCCGAGACCGGCGGCCTTGCCGTGGTTTCGCCGCGCCGCGCCGGTCGCGCGCTCGCCGTGCGCGAGACGGCACGGCGCGAAGCGCTGCGGCGCCTGACCCGGCAGCTCGGCGTCGACCATCTCGAGTTGCGCACCGACCGCCCCTACCTGCCGGCGCTCGTCTCCTTCTTCGCCGCCCGCCGGCGGAGGCTCTCGCGATGAGGACTCCAGCGGCTCGCCGGGGACCGCTCGGCGGCGTCGTTCTCCTGCTCGCCCTGGGCGCGCCGTTCTCGCTCGTCGCCCAGGCCGGCGGGCGTCCGGTGGCGGTCACCATCGCCCCGGCCGAATCGACCGTCGGCGATCGCGTCACCGTCACGCTGAGCGTCGACTCGCCGGCGGGAGAGCCGCAGTTCCCGGACCCGGGCAAGCAGTGGGGAGACGTCACCGTCGTCGAGGCCGCGCCGCCGACCCACACCGCCGGAAGCACCTGGCAGCGCCGGATCGTCGTCGCCGCCTTCCGCACCGGCGAGATCGAGCTTCCGTCCGTGACGGTGAGGCTCCCGGGTGGAGGCGAGGCGAAACCAGCGGCGCCGATTCGACTCCAGGTGCGTTCGCTTCTTCCCGCCGAGCCCGCCAAGGTCGAGCCGAAGCCCGCCGCGGCGCCGGTCGAGCTGCCGCGCGAGATGCGCTTCTGGTGGCTGCTCGCGCTGCTCGCCGGTCTGACGCTCGCCGCCGGCGGCTGGCTCGTCGAGCTCGAACGCCGGCGCCGCGCCGTCGGGCGGCCGACGCGCCAGATTCCGCCGCTCGAGGAGCTTCTCCACGCCCTCGGCGAGCTCGGACCGACGACGCCACCCGAGCCCGGCCACGCCGTGTTGTCGCTCGCCCTGCGCCGCTACCTCGGCCGGTCGTTCGGCTTCCACGCCGCCGAGAGCACGACGAGCGAGATCCAGCGCGAGCTCGGCTCGCGGCGGATCGCGACCGCCACGGTCAAGAGCACGGTGCAACTGCTGCGCGACTGCGACGGCGTGAAATTCGCCCGGCGCCCGGCGCGCGCCGAAGATCTCGCCGCTCGCCTGGCGACGGCGCGCGAGCTCGCCGAGACGATCGAAGGGCAGTTGCAGCCGCCGGCCGAAGCGGTCGCGACTCCCACCTCCCGCGGAGCGGCCGCGTGATGCCGATGCCGACGCCGAGCTTCGCCTCGCCCTGGTGGCTGATCGCCCTTGCCGCCCTGCCGTTGCTCGCCTGGTGGCACCACCGGCGCCCGCGGCACGGCGCGCTCCTCGCGAGCCGTCTGCCGGTCGCCGCCGGGACGGTCTGGCGTCTCCATCTGCCGTTCTATCTCCGGTTGACCGCGCTCGCCCTGACGGTGGTGGCGCTTGCCCGGCCGCAGCTCGGCTACGCCTGGGAAGAGAGCCTCACCGAGGGGATCGACATCCAGCTCGTCCTCGACACCTCCGGCTCGATGGGCGCCGAGGACTTCCAACCGAAGAACCGGCTGGCCGTCGCCAAGCGGGTGATGCGCGAATTCGTCGCGGCGCGGACCGGCGACCGGCTCGGCCTGACGATCTTCGGCGGCACCGCGATGACCCGCGCTCCGCTGACCAGCGATCGCGCGATGCTCGACGAGCTGCTCGCTGCGATCGAGCTCAACGAGGCCCAGGACGGCACGGCGATCGGCGTCGCGCTCGCCAACGCGGCGCGCCGCCTCCAGGCGAGCGGCGCCAAGAGCCGGGTGGTGGTGCTGGTCACCGACGGCATGAACAACGCCGGCGAGATCGACCCGGTGTCGGCCGCGGCGCTCTGCCAGGGCCTCGGCCTGCGCGTCTACACCATCGGGGTGGGACGCGCCGGACCGGTGCCGGTCCCGGTGCAGGAGCAGGATCCGCTGACCGGCCAGGTGCGGACGCGGCGCATGCTGATGAACGTCGAGGTCGACGAGAAGCTGCTCGCCGAGATCGCCCGGCGGACCGGCGGCAAGTTCTTCCAGGCGACCGATCCCGACGCGCTGCGCGGGGTGTTCGCCGAGATCGACCGGCTGGAGAAGACGCCACTCAAGGTGAAGCGCTACGTGCGCTACCAGGAGGCTTTCATGCCGTTCGCCTGGGGAGCCCTGGCGCTCCTGGCGCTGGTACCGCTCGTCGCCCTCGCCGGCTGGACGGTGGAGCCATGAGCTTCGGCCAGCCGCAGCTTCTCTGGCTCCTGCTGCTCGCCCCGGCGCTGGCGGCGCTGGCGGCCTGGATCTGGCGCCGCCGCGCGACCGCCGAGGCGGCCTGGGTGGCACGCGCCCTCTGGGGTCGCCTGCGCCGCGGCCAGATGCGGCCCCTCGCCTTGAACGTCGGCCTGCCCGCGCTCGCCGTGGCGCTTCTCGTCTCGGCGCTCGCCCGCCCGCGCTGGGGTGAGACGACGCAAACGGTCGAGCGGCAGGGGGTCGACATCGTCTTCGTCCTCGACACGTCGCGTTCGATGGCGGTGGCCGACGTGGCCCCGACCCGCCTCTGGGTCGCCCAGTCGATGATCCGACGCTTCGCCGCGGCACTGCCCGGACACCGCGTCGCCCTGGTCCAGGCCGAGGGGACCGGTGTCGTGCTCTCCCCGCTCACCACCGACACGGCGGTGCTCGACCTGTTGCTCGATGGGGTCGAAGCCGGCTCGGCGCCGATCCCCGGCACGCGTCTCGAGCCGGCGCTCGAGCGCGCCCTGAAGCTTTTCCCGGAAGGCGGCCACCAGTTCCGCGCCCTCGTCGTGCTCTCCGACGGCGAGGTCCACGGCGAATCGCTCGCCGGCATCGCGGGCAAGCTCAAGGAGGCCGGCATCACCGTCCACGCCGTGGCGGTCGGCACGACGGCCGGCGGACCGGTGCCGACCGGCGACGCGACCGCCGGGTACAAGCGCGACCGGGAGGGCAAGGTGGTCGTCAGCCGCCTCGAGGAAGACAGCCTCGCCGCGCTGGTCAAGGCGAGCGGCGGCACCCTGATCGAGGCACGCAACGCCAACTCGGATCCGGGCCCGATCGTCGCGCAGATCCGCCGGATGGAGACCCGGGCGATCGACTCGCAGACCGTGACGTCGCTCGGCGAGAGGTTCCAGTGGCCGCTGGCGCTCGCCTTGCTGGCCCTCGGGCTCGCCGCGACGCTCTCACCGTTCACCGCCGCGCCGCCGCGGCGCCGGGAGGAGGAGTCTTGAGCCGCCATGCGATCGGCGCCGCGCTGCTGTTCGTGACGGGGCTGGCGGGTGCCGCTCAGGCGCCGGCCGCTCCGAGCTCGGCCGAGACCGAGCCGCCGGCGCGCGCCGAACGCTGGCTGCACAACTCGGGTGAGCGCACGGCCGCTGGCCGCAAGGCCTACGCCGCCAACGACGCGCCGTCGGCCGCCGCAGCGCTCGACCAGGCCCTCCGCCTTCGTCCCGAGCTGCCGGAGGCCCGCTTCAACGCCGGAACCGGCCGGCTGCGCGCCGGTGCGAGCGGCGCCGCCGAGCTGCTCGAGTCGGCCGCGCAGGACGCCTCGCCGATGCTCGCGCCGCTTGCCTACTACAATCTCGGCAACGCCCGGCTCGCCGGCGGAGACGCCCGGGGCGCCGTCGCCGCCTACCGCGAGTCGCTGTTGCGTGATCCGGCGTCGGCCGATGCCAAGCACAACCTCGAGCTCGCCCTGCGTCGCCTCGAGCAGCAGCAGAAGAACCCGCAGCAGAACAACCAGGGACAGCAGCAGAAGCAGCCCGACCCGAAGCAGGACGACAAGAACGGCAAGCAGAACCGCTCGCAGGACCCACCGAAGGACGACCCGTCGAAGCCGCCGCAGGAGCAACCCAAGACCGATGGCGGCAAACCGGAACCGAAGTTCGAGGACCAGCCCGACATGAACGCCCAGCAAGCCGCCGCGCTGCTCGCCGCGGTCGAGAACCTCGAACGCGACCAGCGACGGCGCGAGGCGCAGCGCCGTGCCGCGGCCCGGGCCAAGGTGGAGATCGACTGGTGAGCGGTCGCGTCGATTCGCCTCGCTTCGTCGCCCTGCTGGCGCTCACCCTCGTCGCCGCGGCGCTCGCGGCGCCGGCGTGGGGCGCCGACGAGCCGAGGATCACCGCGCGGCTCGAGCCCGAAGTGATCGGTCTCGACGAAGCCGCGGTGCTGACGATCGAGGTCGGGGCGAGCGGCTTCGCCTCGCTCGCTCCCCGGCCGACCTTCGACCTCGAGAACTTCGAGATCGCCGCCGGTCCCTCGCGCGCCGAGAACTTCCGTTTCGTCAACGGCGAGACGGCGCGCAGCGTCTCCTTCCAATGGCAGTTGCGCCCACTCGCCGTCGGGGCGGCGAAGGTGCGCAACCTCGTCGTCGCACTCGGCGACGCCCAGCACAAGCTCGCCGATCTCGACGCCCGCGTCGAGACCGCCGCCCCGCCGGGCCGCGCCGCGCGAGCGCCGAGCGCGCCGGCCGACCCGTTCGCCCAGCTCTTCCCCGAGCTCTTCTCCCAGCGCCAGGCGCCGCGGGCGGCCGCGCGAGCGCCGAAGGTGCGGCTCGCCGTCGCGCTCGATCCGCCGGATCCTTACGTCGGTCAGCAGGCGGTGTTCACGCTCTATCTGCTCACCCAGGCGGACGTCCACCGGGTCAGTCCGCGCGACCTCCCGGAGTTTCGCGGCTTCTGGGTGCGCGAAATCCAGCTCCCTGATCGGCCTCGTCCGGAATGGGTCGAGGTCGACGGCGAGCGGTACGGTCGCGTCCCGCTGCTGCGGCGTGCGCTCTTCCCGCTCTCCGCCGGGAAGTTCGAGATTCCGCCGGTCACGGTCGATTCCATCGTCGAGGTCACCGAGCTGACGCCCTGGGGGACTCCGCTCGGCCGACCGGCCGAAGTGCGCCGGGCCACCGAGCGGATGACGATCAACGTCCGGCCGCTCCCCAGCGCTCCGGAGGGCTTCGCCGGGGCGGTCGGCACGCTCGCGGTGCAGGCTCGGATCGAGCCCGCGTCCGTGACGGCCGGAGAAGCGGCGACGCTGACGCTCTCGGTCTCCGGACCGGGCAACCTGCGGAGCCTGCCCGACCCGGAGCCCGCCACGCCGAGCGGGATCCGCCGCTTCCCGCCGCAGAGCCGCAGCAGCGAGGAGCTCGCCGGCGACCGGCTGAAGAGCGCGCGGACCTGGTCCTACGTCCTCGTGCCGGAGCGCTCCGGCAGTTTCGCTCTGCCCCCGTTCTCGCTCACCTACTTCGACCCGAAGGCGGGGCAGTTCAAGACCGCGGCGAGCCAGCCCCTGAGCCTCGAGGCGCGCGCCCGCCCCGGCGAGTCCGACGTGGCCGCTGCGCGACCCGAGGCGAGGGACGAGCCGACGCCGTCCGCACCCGAGGGGCCGGTCTCCCCAGCAGCGTCCACTCTGCCGACCTGGCTGCTCGCCGCCGTCTGGGCGGGCGGCGGGGCGCTCACCGCCCTCGGCGGGGTCGGAGCCGTGATGGGATGGCGCCGCAGCCGCTCTCCGCGTGCGCAGTCTCGCCGCCGGCTCCTCGCCCGCCTCGACGAGGCACGTCGCGAGAATCGGCCGCGCCAGGCGGCGGGGGCGATCGAAGACGCTTGGCGCGACTATCTCTCCGAGCGGTGGCACCTGCCGGCCGACAGTCCGATCGGCCAGTGGGGAGAGCTGCTCTCGACTCAGGGCGTCGGACGGGAAACGGCCGACCGGCTCGTCGCCTTCCTTGGCGACCTCCACCTGCTGCGCTTCGCTCCCGAGCTCTCGGCCACCGAGTCGCTCGCCGCCGACCTCGCCGAGCGCTCCCGCCAGCTCGCCCGCGAGCTGCACTGACACCGCTCCGGCGCACCCGCGCGAGCTCCCGCTTCCTTGGACGGGGAGAGGGGTTCTGCTATGTTGGAGTGACCCTCATGGTGGACGTGCAGATCCTCGACGGCGACGCTCTCGAGCAGTTCCTCGAGCGACGCCGCGCGTCGCCCCAGGCGGAGATGAGCCTGGCGGGCAACCTGGTCGAGGTGCTGCGCAAGGCCAACGAGTTCGTCCCCTCCGACGCGGGGTCGATCCTGCTCGACAACCCGCGCGAGAAGGTCCCCGAGCGGAATCTCAACTTCCTCACCTTCATCGCCGCCTTCGGCGAGAAGGCGGATCTGCTGGTCGGTCAGCGCATTCCCGCCGCCAAGGGGGTCGCAGGGCACGTCTACCTCTCCGGCAAGCCGTACCACACGAGCGACCTCGGTCGCGACGCGTTCTTCTACGGCGCGGTCGACAAGGCGACGGAGTACCGCTCGCAGTCGCTCGTGGCGATCCCGATCCGCATCGGTAACGACGTCTGCGGCGTGCTCGAGCTGGTCAACCGGCGAGGCAGCGACGGCTTCAGCGAGCAGGACCGCAATCTGCTCGACATCTTCGCCGGCTACATCTCGATCGCCATCCAGAACGTCCTCGACGGTCGCCTGGCGCAGGAGATCGCGCGGCGCGACAACCTCACCGGCCTCTACAACGACCGCTTCCTCCACCTCGCGCTCGAGCGCGCCATCCTCGAGTCGCGCGAGAGCGGCCGCGACCTCGCGCTTGTCTTCCTCGATCTCGACTACTTCAAACGCGTCAACGACCAGCACGGCCACCTGGCCGGCAGCCAGGTGCTGCGCGAAGTCGGCCACCTGCTGCGGCGCGTCGTCTGCGACCCGGAGGCCCAGCTCGCCCGCTACGGCGGCGACGAGTTCGTGCTCGCGCTACCCGGTCTCGAGCTCCAGGACGCCGTGGCCGTCGCCGAAGAGGTGCGCAGCGAGATCGTCGCCACGACCTTCTGCGACGCGGCGGGCGAGATCCAGCACGAGCCGTTGCATCTCTCCGGCCTGACCGCCTCGATCGGCGTCGCCACGCTGCTGCGTCACTGCGCCGACGAGCACGACCTGGCCATGGCCAAGAGCACGCTGCTGCGACTCTCCGACGCGGCCATGTACGTGGCCAAAGAGACCGGCAGGAATCGCACCGCCGTTGCCGGCGAGCCGGTGCGCCGGCGCCTTCATTCCGAAGCCTCCGCGCGTTGACCGTCCCCGGGGCCGGTGGTACCCTCACGGGACCATCCGACGCCGAGCTCTGGCGTCCTGTCTGCTCCGGGCACCCACCCGGACCCAGCTCGCAAGAGGTTCCCGAGAGGCTCCTATGTCCACGACGACGCTTCCCTCGGTCCACGTCGCGCCCGAGGATGTTCATGCCGTCCTGTCGCGCCACATCCTGGTCGACGGCTACCATCTCGTTCTCGACCTGAGACGGTCGCATGGCTCCTTCCTCTACGACCTGGTGCGGGGTCGCGAAGTGCTGGACTTCTTCGGCAGCTTCTCCACCTGCCCGGTGGGTTACAACCACCCGAAGGTCGACACCCCCGAGTTCCGCGAGCGCATCCTGCCGTCGGCGCTCAACAAACCGGCCAACTCCGACATCTACACCCCGGAGCTCGCCGAGTTCGTCGAGACCTTCTCGCGCACCGTGCCGCCCAGCTTCCGCGACCACCTCTTCTTCATCGAGGGCGGCGCGGCGGCGGTGGAGAACGCCCTCAAAGTCGCCTTCGACTGGAAGGTGCGCAAGAACCTGGCGCGCGGCAAAGGGGAGAAGGGCTCGCAGATCATCCACTTCCAGCAGGCGTTCCACGGCCGCAGCGGCTACACGCTCTCGCTGACCAATACTGCCGACCCGCGCAAGACGCAGTACTTCCCGAAGTTCTCCTGGCCGCGAGTGATCAACCCGAAGCTGCGCTTCCCGCTCACCGAGCAGGTGATCGCCGACGTCGAGGCGGCGGAACGGCGGGCGATCGGCGAGATCAAGCAGGCGCTCGTCGACCATCCCGACGAGATCGCCGCGTTGATCATCGAGCCGATCCAGGGCGAGGGCGGTGACAACCACTTCCGTCGCGAGTTCCTCCAGGCGCTGCGCCATCTCGCCGACGAGGCCGAGTTCCTGCTCATCTTCGACGAGGTCCAGACCGGCTACGCCACGACCGGCCGCTGGTGGTGCTTCGAGCACTTCGGCGTCGAGCCCGACGTCTTCGCCTTCGCCAAGAAGACCCAGGTGTGCGGGATCGCTGCCAGTCACCGGGTCGACGAGGTCGACTCGGTGTTCAAGGTCTCGAGCCGCATCAACTCGACCTGGGGCGGCAACCTGGTCGACATGGTGCGCGGCCAGCGGTACACCGAGATCATCGAAGAGGACGGCCTGGTCGAGAACGCGGCGCGCGTCGGCGCCTATCTGCTGGCCGGGTTGCAGCGGCTCGAGGAGCACTTCCCCGGTCGGGTGACCAACGCTCGCGGACGCGGCATGTTCCTGGCGGTCGACCTGCCCTCGAACGAGATCCGCAACCGCACGCTCAAGGCGCTCAACGAGGCCGACGTGCTCGGCCTCGCCTCCGGCGACCACGCGGTCCGCTTCCGCCCGCCGGTCAGTCTCAGCACCGCCGAGGCGGACGAAGCCCTGCGCCGGGTCGAGAAGGCGCTCTCCGTCGTGCTCGGCTGAGCGCTCGCCGGCTGCCGACCGCCATTCGCCGGCAGGCCGAAGACCGGTGGCTACCCGCTCGCTACGCTCTCTCCTGCCGCCGCATCCCGGGGCGGCAGGAGGTGAGCGACCATGATCGACCGTTCCAGGTTCCACCCGTCCCGACTGGTCTTCGGGATCTTCCTCATCCTCGTCGGCGCCCTCTCGCTGGCCGGCAAGCTCGATCTACTCGACTCCCGGCTGGTGTGGCGCCTCTGGCCACTCCTGCTGCTCGGCCTCGGCACGGTCAAGCTCCTCTTCCCGCGCGAGCGCGGCGAGCGCTGGGGTGGCGCCTGGCTGCTCGTCGTCGGCGGCTGGGCGCTCTGCAGCACCTTCGGATGGCTCGGCCTGTCGTGGCACAACTCGTGGCCGATCCTGCTGATCGGGGTCGGCGGACTCATGGCGCTGCGCGCCGTCTTCGACCGCGACGGGCAGCAGCCGGGTGCCGACTACGAACGCTCGCGCGACGCAGAGAACCGAGCCTTCGCGGCCGAACGACAGGCCGGCGACGCCGAGCGGCGGATCCTCGAGGCACGGCTCGACCCGCACACCCACCTCCAGGGGGACGATCATGGACGCTGACCACCGTTCCATCCTCTCGCCGCGCCTGGTCGTCGGGCTGGCGATTCTCGCCTTCGGCGCGATCCTGCTGCTCGACAACCTGAATCTGGTCGAGGGCCGGCTCTACCTCGACTGGCTCCTGCCGGTCGCCGTGCTCGCCCTCTCCGCGAGTTGTCTCCTCCAGGGCCGCCGCTGCATCGGCTGGGCACTCGTCTGGGGAGTCGTCGGGGCCCTGCTGGTCGCCAACCGGCTCGGCGCGGAGATCGACCTGCACGTCGGCCGGCTCCTCGGCCCGGCCATCCTGATCCTCCTCGGTGTCGTGCTGGTGCGGCGCTCCCTCGGCCGTTCCTCCCTCTCGGACGGGGTCGTCGACAGCGGTTCCACGGTCGACACCTTCGCCGCCCTGGCCGGCAACGAGGTCAAGAGCGCCTCCCAGGAGTTCCGCGGCGGGAATGCCGCGGCCTTCATGGGCGGGTGCAAGATCGACCTCCGCCAGGCCCGCACGGTGAAACCGGGAGCTGTTCTCGACGTTCTAGCCTTCTGGGGAGGTATCGAAATCGCCGTGCCGCCGGACTGGAGAGTCAACGGCCGTGTCGTGCCGCTGCTCGGTGCCTATGAAGACAAGACCCACCCCGTGCCCGGGGAGGCCGGTGGCGAGCTCACCATCCGCGGTTTCGCGGTGATGGGCGGCGTCGACGTGACGAACTGATGCACCCACTGCTCGCCCATCCGCGCCAACTGGCCATCTACCTGGCCCTCTGGGTCCCGCTCGGGCTGCTGCTGGCCGGCACCTTCGGGCTGACGCAGCCGGGCCCCTGGAGCGAGTCGCTGGCCGTCGCGCTGCCGCTCGCCCTGGTCTACGGCTTTCACTGCCTGACCGCCTGGTACGTCGTCCGCGCCGTGCCGGCGACGGGCGAGTCGCTCGGGCGACCGCTGGCCACCGGGGCCACCGCCGCGGCGATCTCGGCCCTCGGCTGGCTGGCAGCCGGCGTCGGCTGGAGCGAGCTGCTGGCGGTGCTGCCGCGCTTCGCCGGCGCCGCGACGCGATTCCGCGGCGCCGCGGCGCTCTTCTTCGCCTGCGGCACGCTGCTCTACGCGCTCGCCCTGCTGCTCCACCACCTGATGATGGCCTTCGAGCGCTCACGCGAGTCGGAACGCCGCACGCTCGAGGCCCAGGTGCTGGCGGGAGAGGCCGAGCTCCGCGCGCTCAAGGCGCAGCTCGATCCGCACTTCCTTTTCAACAGCCTCAATTCGGTCTCGGCACTGACCGGTTCGGACCCGGCCGCCGCACGCCGCATGTGCTTGCTGCTCGCCGGCTTCTTCCGCAAGAGCCTCAAGCTCGGGCGGACGCGCGAGATCCCGCTCGGCGAAGAGCTCTATCTCGCCGAGACCTATCTCGCCATCGAAGAGGTGCGCTTCGGCGAGCGGTTGCGCGTCGTCACCGACATCGCCGAGGACACCCTTGCGCTGGCCGTGCCGCCGCTCGTCCTCCAGCCGCTGGTCGAGAACGCCGTGCACCATGGCGTGGCGCACCTTCTCGAAGGGGGTGAGGTGCGCCTCGCGGCGCGGCGGCGCGGCAGTCGGCTCGAGCTCGAGGTCGAGAACCGCTGCGACCCCGACCGCCCGCCGTCGCGCGGCGCCGGCGTCGGCCTGGCCAACGTCCGGGCCCGTCTCGAGGCGATCTTCGGCCGCGAGGCGACGGTCCTCGCGACGCCGTCGCCCGACCGCTACCGCGTCCAGCTCAGCCTGCCGGCACGCCCGGCGCCGACGAGCTAGCATTCGACCGTGCGTCTCCTGCTCGTCGACGACGAAGCGCCCGCCCGTGCCGTGTTGCGCGAGATGCTGGCCGTCCACCCCGACGTCACGGTCGCCGGCGAGGCCACCAACGGATTCGAGGCGGTGCGCCTGGCCGGCGAGCTCGCACCCGACCTCGTGCTGCTCGACATCCAGATGCCCAAGCTCGACGGCTTCGAGGTGCTCGAGTTGCTCGGCGACCGGGCCCCGGCGGTGGTCTTCTGCACGGCGCACGACGAGCATGCGCTGCGTGCCTTCGAGGTGCACGCGGTCGACTACCTGCTCAAGCCGATCGACCCGGAACGGCTCGCCGAGGCCCTCTCGCGCGCCCGCGACCGTGTGGCCCGGGGGGCCGGCCCGGTCGCGTCACCCGAGCGGCTCGCCGACGAGGCGCGCGGCAGCGGCCTGCTCGAACGCATCCTGATCCGCGAGGAGGGGCACGTCCACGTGCTCCCGGTGGCGCGGGTGGACTTCGTCGAGGCGCGCGACGACTACCTCGTCTTCCATTGCGGCAAGACCACCTTCCGCAAGCAGCAGACACTCGGCGACCTCGAGAAGCGCCTCGACCCGCGAGCCTTCGTGCGCATCCACCGCTCGTTCGTGCTCAATCTCGACCGGCTGGTGGGGCTCGATCTGTACGCCAAGGACAGCTGGATCGCCCGCCTGGCCGACGGCACCAAGCTCCCGGTGAGCCGCGCCGGACACGACCGGCTGCGCGGCGCCTTGTGAAGCGGCTTCTCGGTTAAGGACGACAACCGGCAGGAGCGAAGAACTCGGCCGCCGTGGTCGGTAGCTGCGAGGCCGATGGCAGCGCCAGTTTGCCGATCTGCCCCTTGCGCACTTCGATGCCGCCGATCTGGGTGCGCCAGGGGCGGCGCCGGAAGAGGTAGAGCGAGCCGGCGGTCTCGCCGCGCCCGTCGTAGGTCACGCCGAGCTCGGCGAGCCCCCCTTGACCTCGCCCGACCTGGCGCGCCCGCTCCAGCAGCTCGGCGCGGTATCCGAGGTCGAGCCGGCGATCGCTCTCGATCCGCCGCAGGCTCTTGTCCAGCAGCGGCTCGTGGCTCTCCCAGAAGACCGCCGCGAGCAGGCCCGGCTCGGAGGCGATCGCACGCGCCATCCATTCCGCGGCCCGGGCATGGTCGGGCGCGGCCATCGCCAGTTGGAAGGGAGCGATCGGACCCATCGGATCGAGCTCGCACGCCGTCGCCAGCGCCGCAAGCGCCCAGGTGGCCCCCGCTTCGCGACCGGCGACACCTGCGGCGAGCCAGAGCGGAGCGACGTCCGAGGCATCGACCGCCGCCGCTCGCGCCGCTTCGGCGGCGGCCGTCGGATCGCTTCGCCGATCGAGCCAGGCACGACGCGCCCGGTAGAGCGGAAACTGCGGATCGAGTTCGACCGCACGATCGAGCGCGACGCGCGCCTCGTCCGCGCTCGCCGCAGCCGCCGCCCGTTCGTAGGCCCGCTCGGCGAGGCCGAGGGGCGCCAGAGCGCAGGCCGCCGCCAGCAGCCCGAGGCGAGCCACCCAGGCGACCCGGCGTCCGGACCCGGTCGGCGGGGATGGCGCTCCCTCCGCGGCCATCGCGACCCCCGCCAACAGGGCGGCCGCGAGCGGGACGGCGGTCACGGCCAGGGCACCGTTGCCGAGCGCCACTCCGCCGAGACCGACGAGGCCGGCCCCCGCGGCACGCCGGAGGTAGCGATCCGTCGCGCCGCGACGCGAGCGGCGCCATGCGAAGGCAGCCAGCGTGGCGACGAACAGCGTCGTGCCGGTCACCCCGAGCTCGTAGAGGAGCTCCGCCGGCGCCGAGTGCAGGTCGCCGACCAACTCTCCCGCGGGCCGCAACGACGGCGCCGGTCGCAAGTGGCGCGCCACGGTCCACGGCGTCGACCCGGGTCCCCAACCGACGATCGGCCGTTCGAGGATCCCTCGCCATCCCGCTGCGAGATAGCCGCCGCGGGCGAGCGTCGAGGGGTCCTGGCCGCTCCAGACCTGCTCGAGCCGGGGCATGGCCGCGGCGCCGGCGAGCAGCGCGAAGCCGAGCACCAGGCGCCAGGCGCGTCGCGACGCGACGGCGACCAGTGCCGCCGCCACGGCCATGGCGAGCAGCCCGAGCAAGGAGCCGGAGGCGACGATCGCTCCGCCGACGGCGAGCGTCGAGACGATCGCCAGGGCGCGCCAGGGCTGGCGTCTCCCGAGCAGGAGCAGCACGAGCGGCAGAAAGGCGACGAGGAAGGCGGCGAGCAGCTGGTGATGACCGAGCGGCCGGGCGGCCCGACCTCCCCCCTGGACGAGATCGAAGAGCCCGGTGATCGCCACGGCGTTCGCCATCAAGATCAAGGCGAGCGTTCCCTGCTCGCGGCCGCGTTCCGAGGCGAAGCAGCGCGCGGTGGCCGGGACGGCGAGGACGAAGGCCGGCGCCAGACACAGGACGACGCGGCCGGCACGCGGCACGGGCGAGCACGCGACGCTCACGGCAACTGCCGCGCAGACGGCCCAAGGCAACCAGGCGAGGCGCTTGCCGAGCCGCCACGGGTCGGCCGCCTCCCGCGCCCCGACCAGGGCGAAGGCGAGCAGCGCCCCCTGACCGAGCACCGCGCCGGCCGACCCCGCCCCGCCCCACAGCGAGCCGCAAGCGAAGGCAAAGAGCGCCGCGAGAGCCGCAGGGAGGAGAGCGATCACCGGAGGTCGATCTTATCGACTCTGGCACCCCACCCATCGGCGCGGCGGCTCCCGCACGCCGCTGCGCTATCCTTCGAGGTCCTGCCGTACCCACTCCCGACGACGAGGAGATTCCCATGACGGTCACCACCACTTCTTCTGCCGCCGAGCTTCTCGCCCGGCTCGGACTTTCGGACAACAACCCCGGCGCTTTCGACGGCACCTGGATCGATACCCAAGGCCCGGCCATCGTGTCGCTCAACCCCTCGACCGGCGAGCCGATCGCCTCGGTCCGCACCTGCTCGGCCGCCGACTACGATCGCGTCGCGGCGGCGAGCGTCAAGGCATTCGACGAGTGGAAGCGCTGGCCGGCACCGAAGCGCGGCGAGGTCGTCCGCCTGCTCGGCGAAGAGCTGCGCAAGCACAAGGAAGACCTCGGTCGCCTGGTGACCCTCGAAGTCGGCAAGGTTCCCACCGAAGGGCTCGGCGAGGTGCAGGAGATGATCGACATGGCCGACTTCTGCGTCGGCCTGTCGCGCCAGCTCTACGGCCTGTCGATGCACTCGGAGCGCCCGAAGCACCGGATGTACGAGCAGTGGCACCCGCTCGGCGTCGTCGGCACCATCTCGGCCTTCAACTTCCCCGTCGCCGTCTGGGCGTGGAATGCGATGCTCGCCGCCGTCTGCGGCGACGCCAACCTCTGGAAGCCGTCGCAGCACACGCCGTTGACCGCGCTCGCGGTGACCAAGATCGCCGAGCGCGTCCTCAAAGCCGCCAATGCCCCGGCGATCTTCAACCTCGTCTTCGGCGACCGCAAGGCGGTCGGCGTGCCGATGGTCAAGGACACGAGGATTCCGCTGATCTCGGCGACCGGCTCGGTCGGCATGGGCAAGCAGATCGCGCGCGACCTCGCCGACCGGCTGGGTCGCTCGATTCTCGAGCTCGGCGGCAACAACGGCATCATCGTCACCGACGACGCCGACCTCGACCTCGCCCTGCGCGCCGTGCTCTTCGCCGCCGTCGGCACCGCCGGGCAGCGCTGCACGACGACGCGTCGCCTCTTCCTGCAGAAGGGGATCGCGGCGGAGATGAAGCAGCGGCTGGTGAAGGCCTACGGCACGATCCGCGTCGGCGATGCCGCCGATCCGTCGACCGTGATGGGGCCGCTCATCCACGCCAATGCTGTGGCCGACTTCAAGAAGGCGCTGGAGATCGCCCAGAGCCAGGGCGGCCGCATCCTCGCCGGCGGCAAGGTGCTCGACCGTCCGGGCTTCTTCGTCGAGCCGACGCTCGTCGAAGCGGTGCCGCACATGCCGATCACCTGCGAGGAGACCTTCGCACCGATCCTCTACCTCTTCGAGTTCGACCAGCTCGAGGAAGCGATCGAGATGCACAACGCCGTGCCGCAGGGTCTTTCCTCGGCGATCTTCACCCTCAACGTGCGCTCGGCCGAGCGCTTCCTCTCGCCCGACGGCTCCGACTGCGGCATCGCCAACGTCAACATCGGCACCTCGGGCGCCGAGATCGGCGGGGCGTTTGGTGGAGAGAAGGAAACCGGTGGCGGGAGGGAGGCCGGTTCGGACTCCTGGAAGGTCTACATGCGGCGGCAGACCTGCACGATCAACTACGGCACCGACCTGCCGCTCGCCCAAGGGGTGAAGTTCGACCTCTGATCCAGGATCGCAGGACCGGCGAGCCGCGATAAGGTTCCCGCATGAGCTCGAGGGCGGTGTGGCACCTCCGAATCCAACGGTCGGGCCTCGCCGCCCTCGCTGTCTTTCTGCTCGGCGCGAGCTCCTGCTTCGGCCCGCCGGTCGTCGAACGGCTCGACCTCGAGCTCCTGCCCGGCGGTCGCGCCCGGGTCTCGTCGCACGTCGAACTCGCCGCCGACGAGGCGCGCAACCCGCGCGTCGCCGAGCGCCTGCGCACCTGGCGCGACGACATCGCTGCCGGGGTCGATCCCTGGTCACGACGCTTCGCCGAGCTCGACGCCGAGCAAGAGCGCCTCACCTGGGAGCGACGCCGTGGCACGCTGATCGCGGCCGAGCGGACGGCGCTGCTCGACGACCTCTCGTCGCTCGAACGGCTCTTCGCCGACTCGCCGGTGACGATGAGCTTCCACCGCGAACCGGGGATCGGCGAGCTCACCTTCCTGCCGGGAGCCGGTTCTCGCGCGAGTCGCTCCGAGCAGCGCGAGGTCGAGCGCCAGATCGCCGCCTGGAGTCGCAACGTGTCGGCCTACCTGCGCGACGTCGAGGCGCTTCGCCGCGCTGCCGGTGGCAGCGGCGTCCGTGAGCGCGAGCTCTTCGCCCAGTTCTTCGACAGCCCCGGTCACGAGGAGCTCCCGCCGCCACAAGCGGAGGAACAGACGATCCTCGATCGGCTCGACGAATCGACGAGCGCGATCGCCGAGTCGCTCTCCGTCGCCGAGGGTGAGGCCGAGACGCTCGACGAGCGCACGCGACGGGTCTTCGACCCCTTCCCGGCCCCGCTGATCGTCGTCGTCCGCGGCTCGATCCTCGAGGTCGAAGGGTTCGAGCGGCGCGAGGACGGCACCGTCGCCGTTCCCGGACTGAACCTCTGGAGCGCCCTGGCGCGTCTCGCCGAGCGGTGGCCGGCGCTCGCCCCGTTCCTGCATGCTCTCGAGGAGCCGAAAGAGGGCGAGGCGGAACCGGAGGTCGACGTCGACGCCTTCGTCGCGTCGCTCGCCGACAGCGCTCCCGCTCCCGACGAACACGAGCTGCGTGACGCCCTCGCCCACCAACTCGAGCCCGCCGAGATCTACCGCGTGCGCTGGAGCTTCGCGCCCTGAGCCGGGGCACCGCCCTCCTTTCGGGCGGTGCGCACGGTGCGACCGCGTGCTACCTTGCCGCAGCGTCGCCGTCTCGCTCGCTCCCGCCCGACCGAGCGAAGCCTGACGGCGAGATTGCGCGGACGGGGGGCCGGAGGGTGCCCAGGGGCGCTTCCGCCAAGCCGTGCCACGAAGACGAGGCCAGTCGATGTGGGTCCTTCCCAAGGGAGTCGCGTTCATCGAGGCGCTGGACTTGGCGTCGGTGGAGCTGCCGAAACTGCTCGGCCGCTTCCGCAGTGACGCCGTGACCGGCTATGCCCACCTGCACTTCCCCAGCTCTCAGGCGTACTTCCTGTTCATCGAGGGGCGCTTCGTCGACGCCGTCTGCGAAGAGGACGGCGAGCGTCGCGTCGATCTGCCGGCGATCTCCCGCACCTTCGACCTCAGCCTGTCGGTCCCCGGGCGGATGGATGCCTACCGCGTCGCTCCCGATCTCGCGCGCTCTCTGCACGGGCTCTTCCACGGCGAAGCGCTGTTCGAGGGGCAGAACCTCGCGCTGATCGACGTGCGCTCGCTCCTCGCCAAGGTGAAGAGCGACCGGCTGACCGGCGCGCTGCGGGTCTACACCGCCGATCGCTCGGGTCTGATCTTCTTCCTCTCCGGCAACCCGCTCGGCTTCTTCCACGACGGGTCGGAGTCGATCAGCACCTCGGCCAACGAATACCAGAAGATCGCTTCGTTGCCCGGCACCAAGGTCGACCTGCATGCCTTCGCCGACGGCAGCCCCGCTCTCGACCTTCTCGAGGTGATCGACACGCCACGACTCTGGGCGACGACCCGTGCCCACCATGCGGAGCGCCGCGCCGCCGAGTCGGCGGCGCAGGAAGAGGCCGAACGGCGGCGACGGGGGCAGGTGATCGCCGAGCTCGACCGCGACCTGCGGTCGCTCCTCGCCGGACCCCTCGGAGCGAAGGCGGGCGACCTCGTCGATCGCATCCTCGCCGCACGCCAAGGCGTCGTTGCGCTCGCCGATCCCGAGATCGTCGAGCCGCTGCTCTCCACCGTCGAGAAGGCCGCCAAGCTCCTCGTCGGCAGCTCGCGCGCCGCAGCGCTCCGGGCCGACGTCGCGACGCTGCTCGCCGAACGCCAGTCGACCCTCGTACCGCGTCCGCCGACCCCGCTCTCCTGACCGTCTTCCGGAGGTCGCCATGCCCGACTCGCCGATCCAGCCGCTCGACCTCGTCCAGCTCGTCCTCTGGTTCTTCGCCGGCGCCACTGCCCTCTATTTCAGCCTCGGCAATGCCCGCATCTGGACCAGCATCTCCACCGGCTTCTTCCTCATCCTGGTGAGCGAGGGCTATCGCGTGACGCCGTGGGCGCGGGACCCGCGACTCGAGTCGCTGCACGCCATCATCGGAACCATCGCCATCCTCGTGCTCACGCACGGCTTCCAGGAGTACTACGTCTTCTCCCGCACGCTCGAGACCGGCGGATCGAAGGCCGCCGTCTATCTCATCACGCTCGGTGTGATCGCGGCCTCGTTCGTCTTTCTCGTCATCAATCCGGAGCCCGAGGCGGCGACCGTGCGGAACATCCGACTGGTCGGCAACGTCAACTGGGTCTTCCTCACCCTCATCAACCTCGACCTGCTGCGGAAAATCCACGGCGAGGTCAAGGGAACGCCGGTGGCGCGCGGCTTCGTGGCTTTCGGGATCGTCTTCGCCCTGGTCTTCCTCTGGCGCGGCTCGGAGCTCTACCTTCAGGTCTTCGGCTGGGACACCGAGTGGGCGAGCGTCGTTGCCGCAACCGGGGGGCACGTCGCCCCTGCGAGCCTGGCGCGCGTCGCCTTCTCCGAGATCGTCCATCGCTGGGGCGGGCTCGTGGCCAGCGGCTCGGTCGCCACCACCTTCGCCTATCTCGCTCGCCTGCTCCGTTGAGTCCGCGCTGGTATCCTTCGTGCTGTTCCCGCAGGAACCGCACGAAGGAGAACCGCGATGGACCGTTCGGCCGCCTGGAAACTCGTCGAAGAGCACGTGCAGGCCGTCGGCCTGCGCCGCCACATGGTCGCCGTCGAGTCGGCGATGCGGTTCTACGCCGGAAAGCTCGGCGAGGACGTCGAGAGCTGGGGGCTCGCCGGCCTGCTCCACGACTGGGACTGGGAGATCCACCCGACGCTCGAGTCCCATCCGAAGGACGGCATTCCGCTCCTGCGCCAGCGCGGCGTCGACGAGAACATCCTGACGGCGATCCTCTCGCACAACACCGAGGGCACCGGCATCGAGCGCTCCCGTCCGATCGACTTCGCCCTGCTCGCCTGCGACGAAGTCACCGGGTTGGTGATCGCCGCCGCTCTCGTCCGACCGAGCAAGAACGTCCGTGACGTCGAGCTCAAGTCGATCCAGAAGCGCTGGAAGGAGAAGGCGTTCGCCGCCGGAGTCGATCGGCCGCACGTCGAGAGCGTGACCGCCGACTTCTCCCGCGCCTGCTTTGCCGGAGGGCTCGACCTCTGGACCCACGTCGGCAACGTCCTCGCGGCGATGCAGGATGCTGCCGCGGCGCTCGAGCTCGACGGGCGTCTCGCCGGCTGAAACGCGACCGCGTCAGTCTTCTTCGCCCGGATTGCCCCGGTTGTTCGTGTTCTATTCAAGAGAGTAGAGTGGCCGGGACGACTTACCTCGACACTCTCGATTTCAAATCGACCCACCGTCCGCCCGTTGGCGGGCGGAACGAGCGCAGATTCCTTTTCGACGTCGCGGAGGAGCCCGCCGGATGTCCGTCAACCCTTCGTCCCGCATCGCCGGCAACAGCCGCCAATGGCTGCCCGCCGGCCTGCTCGCGCTCGGCGTCGCGGTCGCCCCGCTCGCTGCCAGCGCGCAGGTCAACGTCCCGATCGCCGATCTGCCGCCCGGAGCCTCGATCACCGTCGAGCTCCTGGTCACCGTCAACAATCCGGTCCCGGCCGCCGTGGTCCAGGTGAGCAACCAGGGATCGGTCACGGGGACGAACATCCCAGCGACCCCGACGGACGACCCGGCCACCGGGACGCCGGGAGACGCCACGATCACCCCGATCGTCGCCACACCCGACCTGACGCTCACCAAGAGCGACGGCGGCGCCTCGGTCCTGCCGGGCGGAACGGTCGCCTACACCCTGGGCTACGCCAACGCCGGCAACCAGGGCGCGACGGGCATCGTCCTCACCGAAACCGTCCCGGCCAACAGCACCTTCAACGCCGGGGCCAGCACCGCCGGTTGGAGCTGCTCGCCGAACGGCAACGCCGGAAGCACCTGCACGCTCGCAGTCGGCACCCTGAACGGCGGCGGAGCGAACGGGACGGCCACCTTCGCCGTCACCGCGGTCAATCCGGTCCCCGCCGGGGTCACCCAGCTCGCCAACACCGCCTCGATCGCCGACGACGGCGCCAACGGCACCGATCCGACGCCCGGCAACAACTCGGCGAGCGACACGACGCCGGTCAACGCGACGCCCGACCTGACGCTCACCAAGAGCGACGGCGGCGCCTCGGTCGTGCCGGGCGGAACGGTCGCCTACACCCTGGGCTACGCCAACGCCGGCAACCAGGGCGCGACGGGCATCGTCCTCACCGAAACCGTCCCGGCCAACAGCACCTTCAACGCCGGGGCCAGCACCGCCGGTTGGAGCTGCTCGCCGAACGGCAACGCCGGAAGCACCTGCACGCTCGCAGTCGGCACCCTGAACGGCGGCGGAGCGAACGGGACGGCCACCTTCGCCGTCACCGCGGTCAATCCGGTCCCCGCCGGGGTCACCCAGCTCGCCAACACCGCCTCGATCGCCGACGACGGCGCCAACGGCACCGATCCGACGCCCGGCAACAACTCGGCGAGCGACACGACGCCGGTCAACGCGACGCCCGACCTGACGCTCACCAAGAGCGACGGCGGCGCCTCGGTCGTGCCGGGCGGGACGGTCGCCTACACCTTGGGCTACGCCAACGCCGGCAACCAGGGCGCGACGGGCATCGTCCTCACCGAAACCGTCCCGGCCAACAGCACCTTCAACGCCGGGGCCAGCACCGCCGGTTGGAGCTGCTCGCCGAACGGCAACGCCGGAAGCACCTGCACGCTCGCGGTCGGCGCCCTGAACGGCGGCGGAGCGAGCGGGACGGCCACCTTCGCCGTCACCGCGGTCAATCCGGTCGCTGCCGGAGTTACCCAGCTCGCCAACACCGCCTCGATCGCCGACGACGGCGCCAACGGGGCCGACCCGACGCCCGCCAACAACTCGGCGAGCGACACGACGCCGGTCGACGCGGCACCGGATCTTTCGATCACCAAGGACTTCACCGGGGCCACGCCGTTCCCGGGCGACGTCTTCACCTTCACGCTCGCCTACGCCAACGTCGGCAACCAGGGGGCGACGGCGGTGGTGATCTCGGAGACGGTTCCGGCGAACACCACCTTTGACAGCGCGGCGTCCAGCCTCGGTTGGAGCTGCGCCGACAACAGTCCGGCGGGCACGCCGTGCACCCTCTCCCTCGGCGCTGTCGCCGGCGGCGGGGCGAACGGCACGGTCAGCTTCGCCGTCCAGCTCGACGATCCGCTCGCGGTCGGCGTGACCTCGGTCATCAACACCGCCACGATCGCCGACGACGGCGCCAACGGCGTCGACCCCACCCCGGCGAACAACAGCAGCACGAAGGTGGTCAACCTCGACATCGTGCCGCCGCAGGTCGCCCTCGTCGATTCGGTGCCGTCGACCGGCGACGGGGAGATCACCTCCTGCGAGCAAATCGATACCGCCCTGCAGCAACTGGTCGTGACCTTCGACGAGGCGGTGCGCGATCCTTCGGGCGATTCCGACCCCGACGACGTGACCAACCCGGCCAACTACCGCGTGGTCCTGCCGGGCGGGAACCTCGCCTTCGAAACCACCTCCTGCACCGGACCGACCGGAGACGACACCACGGTCGCCGTGACGGCGGTGACGTACCAGAGCGCCAGCTTCACGGCGACCCTCGACCTCGCCGAGCCGCTCGCCAGCTCGCAAGTGCGACTCCTGGTCTGCGGCTCAACGTCGATCCGCGACCTCGCCGGCAACCCGCTGGATGGCGACGGCAACGGCACCGGGGGCGACGACTTCGCCCGCCTGTTCCGCGTCGACGTCGGCAACCTCTTCCACAACGGCCACTTCGACTGCGACCTCGGCGCCTGGACGAGCTCCACCAGTAGCGGCAGCACCCTCGCCCACTCGCCGACCGACAGCGACGCCTCGCCCCAGTCGGGCTCGGCGCGGGCCGGCATCGCCGCGGCCACCGCCACGGCGGAACATGCCGGGGTCGGGCAGTGCGTGCCGATCGTGGCCAGCCAGCGCTACGACCTCTCGGGCAAGGTGAAGCTCACCGCCGCGCCGTTCGTCTTCATCGGCGTCACCCGGGCTTGCGAGTTCTACGGCGCGCCGGGCTGCGGCGGGTCTCCGGTCGGTACCAGCGGCCAGGGCGGTCCGGTCGCCGACACGGCCGGCGCCTGGGCGACTTTCAGCCAGAGCTTCTCGTCGCCGGCGGGTGCCGCATCGGCGATCTGCGGCTTCACGCTCACGACTCCCAACGGCAGCGTCTTCGACGCCAACCTGGACCGGCTCCGCCTGGTCCGTTTCTCCGCGCTCTTCGACGACGGCTTCGAGTCTGGAAGCCTCTCGGCGTGGTCGCGGTCTTTCGGGAACTGAGGAGGATCCAGGGATGCGCGACACGCGAATCATGCGGACGGCTGCGGCCCTCGCGACGGCTCTGGCGCTCGACGGCCTCGTCGGCGGCGGAGCCGTCCTCGCCGAATCACCGAGAATCGAGCTCACCTCGCTCGCGCCCGCTCCGAATGCGGTTCCTCCGGCCCCACCGCCGGCAGCGTTCCCGGTCCAGTTGATGCTGGACGACGACACTGCCGAGGGCGCGATCGGCGTCACCGTCGGCAATTCGGCCCATCAGTTCCTCTGGTTCAACCGCTTCACCCGACCGCCCGGCGTTGATCTCTTCTCGCTCGAGCAGATCTGGGTGCTCTTCCCGGCCACCCCGGGCATCGCCGCCGGCGGAGCGATCCAGCTCGTCGTCTTCCTCGATCCCGACGGCAATCCGGCCAATGGCGCCAACCTTCTCGGCTCCTACTCGGCGACGGTCTTCGCGGCCGACGGCAACACCTTCTCGGTCTACTCGATTCCTCCGCTGTCGATCTCGGGCTCCGGCGACGTCCTCATCGGCGTGGTCGACCGCTTCGTCGCCTCCGGAGCCACGCCACCGACCGCCTCGGCTGCGCTCGACACCACGGCGAGCCAGGGCCGCTCGTGGATCGCCATCTGGGCGGGCGATCCGCCCGTCTCGCCGACGCTGCCACCCGACACGCTCCTCACCCGGACCGACGACTTCGGTCTCCCTGGCAACTTCATGATCCGCGGTTTCGGCACGCTGCCGAGCGTGGTCGAGATCCCCGCACTCGGTCCGCTCGGCCTCGCAGCGCTCGGTCTCCTCCTCGCCCTCGCCGCCGTTGCCCTGCTGCGACGTCGTCGAGCCATCCCGACGGCGATGCTGACGCTCCTGGCCGCGATCGCCGCCGCGTCGAACGTGTCGGCGCAGGTGCTGGTCGACGACTTCGCGACCACCGGCGGCTCGGTCATCCTTCCTGGAACCCCGGCAGCGACGGCCGCCGGAGCCGGGATGCTCGGCGGCGAGCGCGACCTGCTCGTGTCGCGGGCGACTGGCAGCGGCACGGTGACCGCCACCGTCACCGGTTCCGGCCTGACGTTCTCATCCCAGACGGGGACCCGTGGACGGCTGCTCGTGGCCTGGGATGGAACCGATGGGAACGCCAACACCGTCGCTCCCGGAGGGCTCGGGACGATCAATCTGACGACCGGTGGACGCAGCTCCTTCCGGCTCGCCGTCACCTCGGCGCGCGCCGGCACCGAAGTCGAGATCCGTGTCTACTCCAACGCGGGTGCCGACATCTCCCGCATCTCCCGCGCCCTGCCCGAGACCACCCTGCCACGCGACTTCTTCTTCGACTTCAACGCCTTCACGGTGGACTCCGGCGCGGGCGCCAACTTCTCGTCCGTCGGCGCCGTGACCCTGCGCATCACCGGCAGCGACGCGGCGATCGAAGGCACGGTGGCTTCGGCGTTCGCCGCCACGCGCTTCGAAACCGCGCTGCCCGCGGTCGCCGCGCTGAAGGTCGACCTCTCGCCCGCCGGTGCACCGCTGGCCAACGCCGCACCGGGCGACACCGTGCGCTATCGCGTCACCATCACCAACTCGGGTGCCACCGCCCAGAGCGTCAATCTCGCCGACACGCTCAACGGCAACCTGGCGCTTGTCGGCGGCTCGGTCCGGACCACGCCGGTGGCCCGCCCCGACGCCTACAAGACGCTACCGAACACCACCCTCGATTCGTCGGCCGCCGGCCGCCCGAGCCTGCTCGCCAACGACAGCGACGCCGACGGCAACGCGCTCGCCGCGATCGCTGCGGCCAGCCAGGGGACGCTGCAGGGTGGCTCGGTGACGATCGGCACCAACGGCCACTTCGTCTACACCCCGCCGGCCGGCTTCACCGGCCCCGACTCTTTCACCTACACGCTGCAGAGCACGGCCGGCGATCCGACCGCCGATACCTCGGGAACGCCGCTCGCCCCGGTCGCCGCGACGGCGACCGTCGTCGTCGAGCGCATCGCCCCGTCCCTGACCCCGGGCGGCCCGGTCACCTTCACCGAGGACGGTCCCCCGGTCGTCGCCGCGGCGACCCTCGTCGTCTCGGCCCCCGACAGCCCGACACTGTCGTCGGCGACCGTGACGATCACCAACCTGCTCGACAGCGGCGCCGAGACGCTCGCCGCGACCACCGGCGCCACCGCGATCACCGCCAGCTACGTCGCGCCGACGTTGACGCTCAGCGGCTCGGACACCGTCGCCAACTACCAGCAGGTGCTGCGCACCGTCACCTACTCGAACAGCTCGCAGACTCCGAGCTCGACGACCCGGTCACTCGACTGGATCGCCAGCGATCCCTTCGGCCCCGGCAGCGCGTCGACGAGCACGGTCAACGTCGTCCCGACCGACGATGCGCCGGTCGCCGTCGCCGACGCCGCCACCGTGACCGAGGATTCGGGTGCCAACGCGATCGACGTGCTGGCCAACGACACCGACGTCGACGGCGGGCCGAAGAGCATCGCCTCGGTTACCCAGCCGGCCAACGGCACCGTCGTCATCACCGGCGGCGGCACCGGACTCACCTACGCACCGAACGCCAACTACTGCAACAACCCGCCGGGCACCACCCTGAGCACCTTCACCTACACGCTGACTCCCGGCAGCAGCTCGACGACGGTCTCTGTGACGGTGACCTGCGTCGACGACAACCCGGTTGCGGTCGCCGACGCCGCCACCGTCGTCGAGGGCTCCGGCGCCAACGCCGTCGACGTGCTGGCGAACGACACCGACGTCGACGGCGGGCCGAAGAGCATCGCCTCGGTCACCCAGCCGGCCAACGGCGCCGTCGTCATCACCGGCGGCGGCACCGGACTCACCTACGCACCGAACGCCAACTACTGCAACAATCCGCCGGGCACCACGCTCGACACCTTCACCTACACCCTTACCCCGGGTGGCAGCTCGACGACGGTCTCCATGACCGTCACCTGCGTCGACGATCCGCCGGTCGCGGTCGCCGACACGGCGACGGTGAACGAGGATTCCGGCGCCAATGCGATCAACGTTCTCGCCAACGACACCGACATCGACGGCGGGCCGAAGAGCATCGCCTCGGTTACCCAGCCCGCCAACGGCGCCGTCGTCATCACCGGCGGCGGCACCGGGCTCACCTACGCACCAAACGCCAACTACTGCAACAATCCGCCGGGCACCACGCTCGACACCTTCACCTACACGCTGACCCCGGGCAGCTCGAGCACCACGGTGACGGTCACCGTGACCTGCGTCGATGACAACCCGGTCGCCGTCGCCGACGCGGCGACCGTGACCGAGGATTCGGGAGCCACTGCGGTCAACGTGCTGGCCAACGACACCGACGTCGACGGCGGGCCGAAGAGCATCGCCTCGGTCACCCAGCCGGCCAACGGCACCGTGGTCATCACCGGCGGCGGCACCGGTCTCACCTACGCGCCGAACGCCAACTACTGCAACCAGCCGCCGGGCACCACGCTCGACACCTTCACCTACACCCTCGCACCGGGTGGCAGCTCGACGACGGTGACCATGACGGTGACCTGCGTCGACGACAATCCGGTCGCCGTCGCCGACGCCGCCACCGTGACCGAGGATTCGGGAGCCAACGCCGTCAACGTGCTGGCGAACGACACCGACGTCGACGGCGGGCCGAAGAGCATCGCCTCGGTCACCCAGCCGGCCAACGGCGCCGTCGTCATCACCGGCGGCGGCACCGGTCTCACCTACGCACCGAACGCCAACTACTGCAACAACCCGCCGGGCACCACACTCGAGACGTTCACGTACACGCTCACGCCCGGCAGCTCGTCGACGACCGTGACGGTCACCGTGACTTGCGTCGACGATCCGCCCGTCGCGGTCGCCGATGCGGCCACGGTCGTCGAAGACTCGGGCGCCAACGCTCTCCCGGTGCTCGCCAACGACACCGACATCGATGGTGGACCGAAGAGCATCTCCGCGGTCACCCAGCCGGCCAACGGCGCCGTCGTCATCACCGGCGGCGGTACTGGTCTGACCTACGCACCGAACGCCAACTACTGCAACAACCCGCCGGGCACGACCCTCTCGACGTTCACCTACACGCTCTCGCCGGGCGGCAGCTCGACGAGCGTCACCGTCACCGTCACCTGCGTCAACGATCCACCGGTGGCCGACAACGACACCTTCGATTTCCTCGGCAATACCGAGCTGCGCGTCGATCTCAGTGCTGCCGTCACGCCGCACGTGCTCGCCACCACCGGAACCACCTTCGGCGTCCTCGACGGCGACAGCGATCCGGTCGAGGGCGACGCGATCGCCGTCTCCGCCATCACCGTCGGCGCTTGCACGGACAACAGCGCACCGTTCGACTGCACCGATCCGGCCATCGGCACCGTCCACATGCAGACCAACGGGCGCTTCAGCTTCGAGCCCGCTCCCGGCGACACCAGCGCCTCGGAGACCTTCCAGTACACGGTGACCGACAACGGCACGCCGGCTCCCGCGAGCACCACGGCGACGGTCACCCTGACCCGCTTCGAGCGGATCTGGTACGTCGATCCCGCCGCCGGGGCCGGCGGCAATGGCACTTCGCTCGCACCGTTCAACAGCTTCACGACGCTCAATGGCGCCGGAGGGTCAGGCGATTCCGACCTCGGCGGCGACTGGATCTACCTTTACAGCGGCACCCTCGCCGGATCGATCGAGCTCGAGGCGAATCAGCACCTCATCGGCCAAGGGGTCGCGCTGTCGATCCCGGTCGGGCTCAACGGCAACAGCTCCCCGACCCTGCTCGTCGCTGCCGGAACGAAGCCGCAGCTCACCAACGCGAGCGGCGACACGGTGAGGATCACGACCGCGATTCCCGTCGAGGTGCGCGGCCTGAGCCTCGCGAGCACGACGAGCAATGCGATCGATCTGACCTCGGCGGCCGCCCTCACCGGCTCGAGCTCCCTCGCCATCTCGAACAACCTGTTCCGCGGCGCCGGCGCCGAGGGCGTCGACGTCAACCTCAATGCCGGGACCACCGGGACTCTGACGCTCGCGTTCACGAACAACAGCTGGGACCTCACGGGTACCCACGCCGGCAACGCCGTCGACATTCGCAACGCCGCCGCCGGGGCGAATCTCCGTCTCGACGTCAGCAACAACCCCGGCATCTATTCCACCGGCGCCGGGTCGGTCGCTCTCTTCGTCAGCGGCTCGGGCGGTCTGAGCACGACCATCACCGGCTTTGCCAACAACAGCGTGCACCAGAACGCGGTCGGCAGCGGGATCCAGGTGGCGAACGCCACGTTCGACGCTGATCTCGGCACCGCCGGGTTCCAGCAGGTCGCCGGCGGGACGACGGCGATCGGTGCCTCCGGCGACGGCGTCGGCGGCGGCGGCATGAGCCTCGCCGCGGTGCAAGGGAATCTCTTCTTCACCGATCTCGACATTTTCGCCTCGGCGGGCGGCGGACTCGGCGTCTCGGGAACCGGCGCCGGGATGCAGTTCGGAGTCTCTCCCTCGGTCGCCATCATCGAAGCCACCGGGGGACCAGCCGTCGACGCGACGAGCGTCTCGCTCGATCTCCAGCTCTCGTCCCTCAAGAGCACCAACAGCTCGACGACCGGCGTTTCGCTCGCGGCCGTTCTGGGCACGTTCTCGGCCGGCAGCGGCAGCAGCATTTCAGGGCTCATCAGCGCCGGCGGAACCGGATTCCTGGTCAACAACAGCAGTGCGACGATTTCTTATGCCGGAACGTTGACGACGACGATCGGCAAGGGAGTCGAGCTCACGACGAACACCGGGTCGGCGATCTCCTTCGGCGGGACGCTCACGATCAGCTCGGGCACCGCAGCGGCGTTCACCGCCACCGGCGGCGGCACGGTGACGGCCACCGACACGGCGAGCACTCTGACCACCACGACCGGGACCGCGCTCAACGTCGCCAACACGACGATCGGCAGTGGCGGTCTGAAGTTCCGCAGCATTACCGCCGGCACCGGAGCTTCGGGCCCGACGAGCGGCATCATCCTCAACAGCACCGGTTCGAGCGGCGGTCTAACCGTCTCCGGCTCCGGCAGCTCCGGGACCGGAGGAACCATTCAGAAGTCGAGCGGCCCCGGGATCTCGCTGACCTCGACCTCCGCAGTGAATCTGAGCTACCTGAACGTCACCGGCGGCACCGACGACGGCATCCGCGGATCCTCGGTCACCGGGCTTTCGCTCACGGGCGTCCAGGTCACGTCCAACGGCAATGCGGCAGGCGAGGCCGGCATCGACCTCGCGGGCCTCTTCGGCAGCTCGACCTGGTCGAACGTCACGGTGACCGGCTCGGCCGAGGACAACGTCGTCATCCGCAACTCGAGCGGTACCCTCAACGGGCTCACGGTGACCGGAGGCAATTTCTCCAGCAACTCCTCGATCGGCAACGACGGCTTCCTCGTCGACGCCTCGGGATCGGCGTCGATGACGGTGAGCGTCACCGGAAGCACCTTCTCCGCCAACCGCGGCGACCACTTCCAGGCCGCGGCGGCCAACTCGGGCATTCTCGACGTCGTCTTCTCCAACAACACCCTGACCGGCGGTCACCCCACGGCGCTCGGCCAGGGGGTCACGATCAGTGCCGCCACCGCCGTGCCGGGCTACTCCGGAACGGTCGACTACAACATCGACAACAACAGCATCAACGGTTCCATCTTGAGCGCCATCACGGTGAACCTCGGAACGTCGGCCGCCGGCGCGAGAATGCGCGGGACGATCAGTGGCAACACGATCGGGACGGTCGCCTCGTTCCAGTCCGGCTCGACCCAGGCCTCGGGCATCGCGATCGACGCTCACGGCAACGGCACGCACACGACCTCGATCACCAACAACACCGTGCGTCAGACCTTCGACCGCGGCATCAACGTGCTGGCCAACGACGGGGGCGGCGTGCTCAACATGACCGTCACCGGCAACAACCTGAGTCACTCCGACGGGATCAACAGCCGCGAGGGCTTCTTCCTCAACAACGGCTCGACCGATCCCAATATCTTCGGCGTGCCGGATGCACACACGGTCTGTCTGAGCTTGGGAAGCACGAGCCCCGCTCTCAAGAACACGCTGACCCATGGACCGGGCGCACCCGACGACTTCCGGCTGCGGCAACGCTTCAGCTCCACGATTCGCCTGCCCGGCTACGCTGGCGCCACCACGGACACCGCCGCGGTCGTCACCTTCGTCAATGGCAACAACACGTCGACGACCGGCTCGGCGACGGTCAACTCACCGCCGGGCGGTGGTTTCGTGGGTGGCGCGAGCTGCCCGACACCGCCATGACATGCCTCGGAGGCAAGAAACGAATGAGGAGGGAGGAACTCGATGGCTGAGCCGTTCTTAGCGGAAATCCGCATGATGAGCTTCGTCTTTCCGCCGAAGGGCTGGGCGCTCTGCAACGGCCAGCTCCTGCCGATCAACCAGAACCAGGGGCTGTTCTCGCTGCTCGGCACGACCCTCGGGGGCGACGGGAGGGTGAACTTCGGCCTGCCGGACTTGCGCGGTCGGACGCCGATCCACGTGGGGAGCTCGCACACCCTGGGAGAACGCGGCGGCGAGCAGGCGCACACCCTCTCGATCTCCGAAATCCCGACGCACACACACGTCCTTTCCGGGTCGCCGACGAACGCCAGTGTCGCCCCAGGGGTGGGGAATGTCCTTGCCGCCGCCAACAACGCCTATGGCCCCGCGACGTCCCTGGTCGCTCTCGGCCCGACGTCGATCGCCAATACCGGCGGCTCGCAGGCCCACCTCAACATGCAGCCGTTCCTGACGCTGAGCTTCTGTATCGCGCTGCAAGGCATCTTCCCGAGCCCGACCTGAGGAGCTCTTCATGGCCCAACCCTACGTCGGCGAAATCCGCATGTTCGCAGGCAACTTCGCGCCTGCCGGCTGGATGTTCTGCGAGGGGCAGCTGCTCCCGATCTCCGAATACGAAACGCTCTTCAATCTGATCGGTACCACCTACGGGGGCGATGGTCAGAGCACCTTCGCCCTGCCGGATCTCCGCGGCAGGCTTCCGATCCACCAGGGCAACGGCTTCGTCCTGGCGGAAACCGGCGGCGCCGAGGAGATCACCTTGACCGTGCAACAGATCCCCGCCCACTCGCATCCGCTGCTCGCCACCTCGGCAAGCGGGACGGTGGCGACCCCGGTCAACAACCTCCTCGCCGAGTCGGTGTCTCTCAATCCCTACATCCAGGACGTGACGAACAGCAACATGAACCCGGCGGCGATCTCCTCCGTCGGCGGCAGCCAGCCGCACACCAACTTTCAACCGTATCTGTGCGTCGATTTCATCATTTCGCTGTTCGGCATCTTCCCCAGCCCGACCTGAGGTGAGCCATGGACCCATTCGTCGCCGAAATTCGCATCTTCCCGTTCAACTTCGCACCCAGAGGATGGGCGTGGTGCGACGGGCAGCTGCTCCCGCTCTCGCAGAACACCGCGCTCTTCTCCCTCCTCGGCACCACCTATGGGGGGAACGGCAAGTCCAATTTCGCGCTCCCGGACCTCCAGGGACGCGCGCCGATGCACCCGGGACAGGGCCCGGGGCTCTCGCTCCACGACCTCGGAGAAACCGGCGGCAGTGAGACGGTGTCGCTGCTCGAAAGCGAGATCCCATCTCACAGCCATACCCAGCGCTGCGCGTCGGACGACGGGGACCTCAAGGCTCCGACCAGCACGCGCGTCCTCGGCCGGTCGACGAATGGGTTCCTCTATCAGAACAGTGTCAACGGCCTGCAGATGACGGCGGACTCCGCGCTTGCTCCAGCCGGCGGCGACCAGCCGCACAACAACATGCAGCCGTACCTGACCTTCTACTTCAATATCGCGCTGCAAGGGGTCTACCCGCCGCGCACCTAGGCGAGCGGGAGTCGAAGGGGATTCGTCGGGGCGGCTCGTCGAGCCGCCCTTCTCTTTTCAGGTGAAGATCGCCTCGTAGCGCATCCCACGTTCGTCGGGACCGAGCGGAACGATGAACATCTCGTTCGCTCCGAGCAGGGCGTGCTCGAGACGATAGGTTGCCTGACGAGCCCACGGCGACAGTGGGCCGTGAAAGTAGAGCGCGAACGGGGTCCGCGGGCTCCCCGGAGCGGCGGATGCCGCGGAAAGGGGGGCCACTCCGGTCAGCCGCAGCTCGAGCTCGCCATCGCCCGGCGCGGAAAGCCGGAACACGTCGCCCTGCAGATTCTGGAACGTCTCGATCCGAAGATCGGCGGACATGGCACCCTCCTGGGGAAACTCTTATTGTATCGGAGGCGCTTCCAGGGCACGGCACACCACGGCTCGTGTTATCGTTTCTTCGTCTCTTCTCCTGTACACCGCACGGCCTTCTTGGAGAGCGCGCCCGTGAACCTCGACTATCTCGAAGCCACTTCCTTCCCGGCTGACGGCATCACGCGACGCGAGATCCTCGCCTGGAGCTCCGCCGCGGCTGTCGGATCGCTCGCCACGTCGACCCTCGCGAGTGCCGCGCTTCCCGTCGGCCCAACGGTACAGGTCGAACCGATGTCCGTCGGTTTCATCGTCGGCAGCGACCAGATCGACGGTTTCCCCCACGTCTCCTGGGAAAGCGCCGGGCGCGCTCTGGACGGACAGATCGAAGTCGTCCCGGCCGTCGCGGCCGATGCCGACAACGGCTCGTTCGTCACCGCGCACGTGCGGGTGGCCGGCGTCTACCCGAATCCCACAGCGTTGGGCAGCCTCGCCCTGACGATGACGGTTCTCATGCCGACCGATCGCGGCTCCGTTCCGTTCTACCCCTGGAGCGTGCGTCGGGGAAGCGTGCGCGAGGTCTCCCCGCCCACCGCCTTCGACGTTCCGCTGAACGCGCAGGGAGGCGGTCTCGAGTTGCTGCTCGAGGTTGCCGCACCGAGCGGCGGCAAGAAGGTCGCCTCCGGGAAAGCCAGCAGCTCGACGCGTCTCTACGGCACGCGCTTCACCTCCACGAACGAGAAGGGCGTTCCTCGCCTGCGTCGAGGGCTGTACTTGCTCGCCACGCAATGGGGAATGTGGGAGCAGGCGCTCCTGCTGCCTCCGGCCGACCAGCCGCAGCGCGCCGACCGCGTTTCGGTCGTGATCGCCGTCGACCCGATGATCAGCCCGTTCGACCGCTGAGCCGAGGGACGCGGTGGAGGGAGGCTCTCCGACCCTGCAGCCGCCGGACGTCCGCTGCTCGCTGCGCCCAGCCGAACCTTCGGACCAGGAGTTCCTTCTCCAGGTCTACGCCAGCACGCGCGAAGCCGAGCTCGGCCTGGTCGACTGGCCGGCGGAGATCAGAATGCAGTTCCTCCGTCAGCAGTTCGAGGCGCAGGACGCCCATTACCGGACGTACTACCACGACACGAGCTACGACGTCGTACTGGTCGACGGAATCCCCGCCGGCCGCCTCTACGTCGGCCGCTGGCGCGACGAGATCCGGATCGTCGACATCGCGCTGCTTCCCGCCTTCTGCGGCCGCGGCGTCGGGACGCAGCTGATCTCACGCCTCATCGCCGAGGCCGACGCCAGCGGACGCAAGACGAGCATCCACGTCGAACGGCAGAACCCGGCCCTCCGACTGTACGAGCGACTCGGCTTCCGTCTCGCCGAAGACAAAGGCGTCTATCTCTTCCTCGAGCGCACGCCGGGCGAGTCTTCTCGGACGCCTCCCGCTCCGTGAACGAGCCCGCGGACAGCGACGAGCAGCGGGCTGCCCGGCGACCACCGATCGAAGGCGACGGCGCCTACGCCGCAGTGGAGGCGCCGGACGCCTGGCATCTCGCCTCCCTCGCCTGCTTCGCTCTCTCGCTGGCGGCACGACCGGTGGCGCGCTTCCTCGCGCCTCTACTGCCGGCGACGCGCTACCGCTTCCTGTTCCCGCTGGCGATCGTCCTGACCGCCTCGACGCTCGGCTGCCTGCTGGCGCTCGCCGGCACCCGACGGCCGGCGATCCGCGGCGCCTCACGCCTGGCGCTCTTCTTCAATGCCGTGGCGCTCGTTCTCGGCCTGCTCGCCCTTGCCGGCGGCTTCTGGATCTTCTACCGCTAGAAAAGGAAAAGGGGCCGCCGAAGCGGCCCCTCTCGTCCCGAGCCCGGAACGGGCGTGGGATCAGAACGACAGGCGCAGGCCGAGCTTCATCTGCCAGCGCGAGCGCAGGTCGTTGGCGGAGTACTGCGAGCCGGGGGTCAGCGCACCGGTGAAGGCGGGCTGATAGATCGGCTTGCCGGTGGCCGCGTCGATGCCCTGGTACGAAAGCGGCGTGAAGTTCTGGTTGGTCACGTACTGCACCAGACCCTTGTCGCTGTCGATCAGGTTGATGAGGTTGAGCACGTCGAACGTGATCTGCGTGCGGACGACGCTGATCGGGACCTCGATGTCGTAGTGGAAGTCGAGCGAGCGGTTCCAGCGCGCCGTCTCGGAGTTCCGCTTGACGATCCCGCCGCGGGCGGCGTTGACCGAGCCGATCGACTTCACCCAGGCGTCGTACTCCGCCCAGGTCGTGTTGCGCAGGATGATCTGGTCCGGCGAGGAAGCGACCCACAGCAGGTCGTTGCTGTTGTAGCCGTCGCCGTTGATGTTCGTGCCGCTCTGCGAGATCGAGTACGGGAGACCCGACTGGGCGTTCCAGTAGAGGGCCACCGTGTTGCCGACCGGGCCGAGCTTGAAGTTGTAGATCACCGACGCCGTGAAGCGGTGCTCGACTTCCCAGTTGGTGGTTGCCATCTCCGGGTTGTAGATGTCACCGCGCACCGGCATGAAGCGCCAGCTGGAGATCGCCCGGCTCGAGGTCGAGTCGAAGGCCGACTTGGCGTCCATCCAGGCGTAGCTGGCGTCGACGTTGAGACCGAAGCCGAAACGCTTGTTGAGGCGCAGCGAGGCGTTGAGCTGGTCGCCCTTCGAGGTGTTCGTCAGCTTGACCACGTCGAGGAACGCCGTCGACCTGCGGGCATACACCGGGCGGCCGTCGAAGGTCTTGGCGCCGGTGTCGGCGTAGTTGATGTTCTGGTAGTACACGTCCTTCTGCGTCTTCGTGTACATCGCCTCGAACGTGCCGTGGATGTCCCACGGCAGCACGCGGTCGTAACCGAGGGTCGCCCGGAGGACGCGCGGCACTTCGAAGTTCGGGTCGACGACGTCGACGCTGACCGTGCCCGCCGAACCGAGGTTCCGCGGCTGGTTGTTCGGGTCGGCATTGAACGCCGGCGGGACGCAGGACGGACGGACGCAGGAGAGCGCCGTCGACTCGATCCCGGTGTTGGCATAGGCGTTCGACACCCAGACGTACGGCGTGCGGCCCGAGAAGATGCCGACGCCACCGCGCACCTGCTGCTTGGTGTCGGACTCCGGCGACCAGTTGAAGCCGATGCGGGGCGAGAGCACCACGTCGCCGCCCGGGGTCTTGCTGGTGTTGACGCCGAAGGTGCTGTTGACCGTCGAGTTGAAAGACGGCTTGTCGACCATGTCCAGCATGTCGGCGCGGAGGCCGAACACCAGGGTGAAGCGGTCGGAGAGCCGCCACTGGTCGCCGGCGTAGATGCTGTACTGCCCCACCTTGAACTGCGCCGGGCGCTTCGGATCGGCGCCGTTGGCGAAGCTGATGCGGTACTCGACCGCGTTGTCCGCCGCGAAGTCGGCGACGGTGTTGAAGCGGTAGAAGCCGTAGAACTCCGAGAGGAAGGTGTTCTTGAACTCGAAGATCTCGTTGCTGGTGCCCATCGTGAAGGTGTGGTTCCCGTGGATCAGCGTGAAGTCATCGGTGATCGACAGGATGTCCTGGTCGAGCGCGTTGGCGCCCGAGAAACGCTCGGTGCCGGCCGCGAGGTTCGGGTTCTGCGACACCGTGCCGATCTCGATCGACGGGAAGGTGACCGGCGTGGTGCGCGCCTCGCGGATCGCCTGCAGGCCGATGCGCGCCTCGTTGAAGGCGCTCGGGCCGAAGATGCTGTTGAGCTGCGCCACCGACGAGTTGGTCTCGGAGGCGAAGGTGTAGATCGAGCTGGCGAAACGGAAGCGAGAGGAAGAGCGGTCCGACACCACGTCGCGGCCGGCGTCGACGTAGTTGTGACGCAGGGTCAACTGGTTCGAGCTGCCGAGGTTGAAGTCGAGGCGCAGGAACGCCATGTCGCTGTCGGTGGCCGGCGAGAAGTCGCCGAGCGAACCCGGATCGTAGCCGTAGCGGCTGATCAGGAGGTCCTTGAAGCGCTGCGCGTCAGCCGGGTTGTTGAACTGCGTCGCCGTCGTGCCGTCGGCCGAGACGCCGGTCGGCGCCTCGCGGCGGTTCATCTCGCCGCTGGCGAAGAAGAAGAGCTTGTCCTTGACGATCGGGCCGCCGAGGCGGGCGCCGTACTGATCCTCGCTGAACTCCGCGAGCGGCCGCTTGAGCGGGCCGTCGCCGACCATGTCCTGGTCGCGCTGCGAGCCGTAGAGCGAGCCGGTGAACTTGTTGGCGCCGCTGCGGGTGATCGCGTTGATGCCGCCGCCGGTGAAGCCGCCCTGCCGCACGTCATAGGGCGAAACCACGAGCTGCAGCTCCTGGATCGAGTCGAGGCTGATCGGCTGCGCATCGGCCTGACCGCCGGGCGTGCCGGTGTCGGCGAGACCGAACAGGTCGTTGTTCACCGCGCCGTCGATCTGGATCGTGTTGTAGCGGTTGTTCTTTCCGGCCACCGAGAGACGCGTGCCGTTGCCGTCGGACGGGTCGCTGGTGAAGTACGGGTTGAGGCGGGCGAAGTCCTGGATCTGGCGCCGCACGCTGGGCAGCGCCTCGATCGACTCGAGCGACACCGACGACGTCGAGCCCGTGCGATCCGGGGAGATCATCGTGTCGGCACTGCTCACCACTTCGATCGTCTCCTCGACCGCCTCGAGCACCATCTCGAAGGTGAGGTTGGTGTTGTCGCCGAGAGCCACCGACACGTTCTCCGCACCGCTCGGCTTGAAGCCGGCGATCGTCGCGGTGACCACGTACGGGCCGCCGACGCGGACGTTCTGGATGCCGAAGCGGCCGTTGTCGTTCGTGACGGTGTTGTAGCGAGTGCCCGTGGGCTGGTGGATCGCCTCGATGGAGACGCCCGGCAGTGGGCTCTTGTCGCTCTGCGCCATCACCGTGCCCGTGATCGCACCGGTGGTGACCTGCGCGGCCACCGGGCCGACCAGCCCGAGAACGCCGAGCACGAACGCGAGGCCGACGGCCCAGCGCCCGAAGCTACTGTTCATACTTCTCATCGATACTCCTCCTTCGTTGGATAGACAGCCTGGACGGTCTGCGTCAGACCGGAGGAACCTGCTGGCAGGATTTTGGCAATTGGAGGTGACGCGAAAGTGACGGACCTCCGCGCCTGTGGATTCTACCTAAGCCGCGGGCCGGGACCAAGGTCCCAGGGCCCCTCCGGGCCGCGCACGATCCGTGCCCGCCGCGGCGAGCGCCAGCAGGACCGCGAACGACGCGAGGAGCGCGACGGCCGGTGCCGGGACCCCGGCGCTCAGAAGCCCCGAAGGGAACGCGGAAAGACGACTGGCGGCCTCCAGTCCGAGATCGACGGCGAGACCGGTCCAGATCGACGCCTCGGCCGCGCGAGCGCCGATCCGCCTCCAGTGAAGGCCGAGGGCGACGACGGGTGTGAGCGACGCCGCCAGGAGACCGAAGGAGAACGACCCCAAGAGAGCGATGAGGTCGTTCCAGCGTTCGGCAAGAAGCGCTGCGGCGAGGGCCACGCCGACCGTCGCCAGGCGGGGGGCCGCGAGCGAGGAGGCGCCACGGCGTCCGAGCCCGCGCGGCAGGTCGCGCGCGAGCGCCCCGGCCGCCAGCACCAGGAACGAATTGGCCGTCGACATGATCGCCGCGAGCGCCCCGGCCAGGACGAGCCCGGCCAGCCAGTCGGGGGCCACCGCGAGGAGGTAGGCCGGCGCCGCTTCGTCCGGTGCCCCCAGCGGGGCCAGATGCCCCTGGGCCACCAACGCCGGCACCGCGACGCCGAGACCGATCCAGACCAGCAGGCAGACGCCCTGCGCTGTGCCGAGAACGAACGGCAGACGCTCGAGCTGCCGCGGCTCGCGGATCATGAAGAACTTGTGGAGCATCTGCGGCTGGCCGAGCACGCCGACGCCGAAGACCAGCAGCCAGCCGAAGGCGGTCGCCGCCGGAATTCGACCGAGCGGATCGAGGAAGCTCCCGCCGAACCGTCCGTCCGCGGCGAGCGCGGCAGCGGCCGCCGCAGGGCCGCCTGTCGCGGTGATGGCATGGACGAACACGGCAACCGCCGCGAGCATCATCAGCAGGCCCTGGAAGACGTCGGCGTAGAGACCGCCGAGCATGCCACCGCCGACGCTGTAAAGGAGCACCACGGCGAGACCGAGGAGGGTCGCCGCGGTCGGTCCGAGCGGTCCGCCGCCGTCCCATCCGAGCACCGACGCGAGAAGGACACCGAGCGCCTTGAGCTGGGTGCCGACGTAGGCCACGCTTCCAAGCAGCACGGCCACCGCGACCACGCCGCCCAGCCGACGGCTGTCGAACCGCGCCGCCAGCGCGTCGGAGAGCGTGTAGATCTCCCCCCGCTCGGCAAGCGCTCGCAGCGGTCGTCCGGCGACTCGGGTCAGCAGCGTCGGGGTGTAGCCGACGGAGAGGAAGATGAAAAAGGCGCCGAAGCCGAGACGGTAGGTCAGGCCGGGGCCGCCGAGAAAGACGAAGCCGCTGAAGGCGGTCGCCATCGTCGCGAGTGCGATGACCGCGAGCCCAGGTCGCTTCCCGGCGACGAAGAAGTCGGCCGTCGTTCGGGTCCGCCGACGGGCCCAGAGTCCGATGCAGACGACTCCCAGGAGGTAGACGACCGCCACCAGCGGAACGAGCGGTCGTTCAGCGAGCGGCATCGTCGGCCCTTCCGGGTGACCTGTCGCGCGCCGGCTCGCCGCCTTCCGCCTCGTTCGCCGTCCCGGCACCAGCCGACAGCAGCCAGGGAAGGACCCAGAAGCCGACGAGGGCCGCCCAGGCGGAAACCGGCCAGCCGAACCAGCGCCGCGAAGAACCGGCCAGCACGAGCGCCGCGGCCGCGAGCAGCAGCGCGCCGAGCCCGGCGACGATGGCCGACGAACGACGGGAGCCTCTCCGGCGCTCTCCGAGGAGGAGCAACAGCGGGACGAGCAGGGTCGACCCGAGAGCGAAGAGCCAGCGAGCCCCTGGAAGCGCGGGTACGAGGCCGAGGACCGCCGTGGCCACGGCGACGGCCAACCCGGCGAGGAGCCCACGGGAGGGCGCAGGCTCGTCGGGTTCGGGCGCGACCGATCGCCCGTTGGTAGCGGATCGACGTGTGGGGTCCAAGCGGCCGGATCATAGCCCGAGGAGCCGGAGCACTCTGGCTAGAATCCCCCCATGCCCAAGCCCGAGCTTCACCTCCTCGTCTGCACCAACGAGCGGCCGATCGCTGGCCCCCGACCGAGTTGCTCCCCGAGCGGCGGCCTCGTCCTTTACCAGAGACTGAAAGACCTCGTCCGCGAACGCGGGCTCAAGGACCGGGTTCTCGTCACCCGCACCGGCTGCCTGCGCCACTGCAGTCGCGGACCCGTCGTCGCGATCTGGCCCGGGAACCTCTGGTGTGGCCAGGTCGGCGAGCCGGATGCCGAGGTCTTGCTCGAGGCCGCCCTGCGAGGCGAGACTCCGGCGCACCTCGAGATGCCGCCCGGGCCGTGGGAATGAGCGACGACGCGTCGCCGCTCGCACTCCGCCTCCCGCGGCTGGCGGAGGTGCCCTCCGGCGTCCTCGACCTCGAGCAGGTCGCCTGGCACCGGGCAGCGCGAACCGAGCTGGTGCGCGTCGAGGACGGCGGCCGCCCTCGTCAGCCGACCGTCGTCCGTCTCGGCTGGACTCCCGAGTTGCTGCTCGTCCGCTTCGACTGCGTCGACCTCGAACCGTGGGCGACGCTCGCGGGTCGTGACGAACCGCTCTGGCAGGAGGAGGTCGTCGAGCTTTTCCTCGCCGCCGGCGAGACCGATCCCGCGACCTACGTCGAGCTCGAGGTCAATCCGCTCGGGGCGCTCTTCGACGCGCTCATCGCGAACCCCGGGCTCGAACGCGCCGCGCTCTCGGCGAACTTGGCGTTCGACTGGCCGGAGATCCGCTGGAAGGCCGAAGCGCTTCGCCAGCCGCGTGGCTGGTGGGCCGCGCTCGCTCTGCCCTGGCACGGCCTGCCGGGCGCGGTCGTTCCGGCTCGCGCGGGCGTCCGCCTGCGGGCCAACCTCTTCCGCATCGACCGACCGCACGACGGGCCGCCCGAGCACAGCGCCTGGTCGCCGACGCGGATCGTTCCGGCCGACTTCCATCGACCTCGCCGCTTCGGCACGCTGATCCTTGGCGACTAGAGCGCGTCGCCGGCGGTCAGACGAGCGCTCGCACGCGATCCGGCGGGTTTCGCAGCAGCCAGATCACCAGCAGGAGGGCGACGCTCGCCAGGCCGAGCGCCAACCCGACCCAGAGTCCGATCACTCCCAGCCCGAGCCGGAAGGCGAAGAGCCAGCCGAGCGGCAGCGCGACGACGTAGTAGCCGAGCAGATTGGCGAACGCCGCGGGGCGCGGCATCCCCATCCCCCGCAGCACTCCGCCACCGACGGCCTGAAGCCCGTCGAAGAGCTGAAACGCCGCGGCGATCGGCAGCAGCGCTGCCGCCATGGCGATCGTCGTCGCATCGTCGCTGTAGAAGGTCGGCAGCCAGAAACGTGCGGCGACGAAGAGCACCGCCCCGGCGGACATCAGGGCGGCGCCCAGCCCGAGCGAGCTCCACGCCGCGACCCGTGCCCCGGGCCCGTCGCCGGCACCGATCAACTGACCGACGCGCGCCGCCGCACCGAAGGAGACACCGAGCGGCAGCATGTAGGAGACCGACGCGAGGTTGAGCGCGATCGTGTGGCTTGCCAGCTCGACCGTTCCCAACCGGCCGGCCCACAGCGTCGCCACCGCGAAGGCCCAGTACTCGAGGGCGAGTTGGATCGCCACCGGCGAGCCGAGAACGGCGATCGCCCGCAACTCCGCGAGCCGCAAGGCGGTCCGACGGAACACCACGTCGACTCCGTCGAGCAACCGTCGGTGCCGGACGACCGCCAGGAGAGCCAGCAACATCGCCACCTGCGTGAGGGCCGTCGACACGCCCGAGCCCACCACCCCGAGCCGCGGCGCGCCGAGGTTGCCGTAGATCAGCACCCAGTTCAGGCCGGCGTTCATCGCGTTCGCCGCCAGGGCGATCCACATCGCCGGCCGCACGACTCCCCGCGACTGGAGGAACTGCTTCCAGACGACGAAGAGGAGGAAGAACGGCAGGCTGGGAAGCTGGACGAGAACGTAGCGATGGGCCTCGGCGGCGATCGCCGGGTCCTGTCCGAAGGCGACGAGCAGCGGGCCGGCGAAGAGCCAGAGGAGACCGAGGGGCACGCAGACGAGTAGCGCGAGCGCCGAGCCGTGGGCGAGAACGCGGCCGAGGCGCGCGCTGTCGCGCGCACCGTGAGCCTGGCTGGCGAACGGATCGAGCCCGAAGAGGAACCCCATCGCGACGATGCTGGTGCCCATCGCCCAGAGCCTGCCGAGCGACACCGCGTTGAGCGCCTCGACGCCGAGGCGGCCGACCATCAGCAGGTCGATCGTCCAGAGGGAGATCGTCGAAAGCTGCGTCGCCGCCACCGGCGCCGAGAGCGCGGTGAGACGGGCGAGCTCGCGACGGTACGGCTCGGGCGGCACGGGGGGTCTCCCGGCGCGATCGTCACGGGGAGCCCGACGATCCGTCGAGCTCCCCGTCAAGCGGCCGAGACCTCAGTTCTGGGTCGAGCTCCAGAACGTCCGGTCGCCCGTCTCGAAACCGTCCTTGAAGAACGACTGGAAGAGGTCGAGGTCCAGCGTGTCCGGGACACCCGGCTTGAACAGCGTGATCGTCGCGCTCGCCCCGTTCGGCGGCAGGTCGGCATCGAACCAGAAGTTGTACATCGTTCCCCAGCGCAGCGCGTTGGCATTCTGGTTCGACGCGTACGTGTCGGTCGACCAGGTGATGGTGCCATTCGGCCCATCCGTGTTGATCGCCCAATCTGTCGTGCTGTACGGCTCGCCGGAGTGCGAGTCGACATCGTGGAAGCCGGCACCACCGATCGTCGCCGCGGTGTGGAACGACACCGAGAACGCTTGCGCCGCCCGATCCGAGTCCATGTTGTGCAGAGCGATCTCGTAGTGCCAGATGCCGGCCGTCGGCTGCGTGACCTTGAGCGCGGCGTGGAAGCGCTCCGGCGGGAACGTCGGCGTGTCGATCGCCGAGAAGATGACCTCGGCATCGGCCTTCTTCCAGGCGACGATCGCCGGCCGCTCGCGGATCGTGCTCCCTTGCAGCGTCAGGTTGAACGGACTCGGTCCGACCGTCACCTCGCGGTAGGAGGCGTTGTTCGCTCCATTGCCAGCCGCCGCGTCGTCGGCGGTGATGTAGTGGCCCTCGACCCAGAACTTCGCGCCGGCGTTGAGAGCCGGGTCGATTTCGCTCTCGGTCACGACGAGGCGCTGGTCCTGGTTGGCGACCGGAGACACCTGGGTGTAAGGGAACGGGAAGGCGCCGCTCGTCGGATTCACCTCGGAGCGCTTGCCGAGCGGACGACCGCCGTTGAGCGTCGAGCCGTAGGTATCGGTGAGACCCACGCCGAGCTGATCGCCTCCGTGCGGCGGCGACTGACCCGCGCCGCAGTTGGAGTCGGGGGTGTTGGTCGAGAGGAAGCCGTGCTTCAGCCAGCTCTGGCCGAGCTGGATGAAGCGGCCGTCCTTCAGCCGATACATGTTCTGCGCGATGACCGGGTGCTGGCCGGCATTGCAGTAGGACTGAGTCGCGTCGCACCACCAGACCGGCTGGTTGCCCACGTTGCACGAGGTCGTGCCGACGGCGTAGCCGCGCAGCCCACCCGATCCGCCGTAGTTGCTCGTGCTGCCGAGGCTGATGACGGTGACGTCTGGACCCTGAGCGGTGTGGGCGTCCGCGACGTCGCTCCAAACCGCAAAGCCGATCAGGGCGAGAAGCGGCGAGCCGAGAACCAGCGCGAGACGTCGGCGACGATGGTGCGGATTCTTGGACTTCTGCATGGGCAGCACTCTCTCCTGCTCGTCGAAGCCCGGAGTTTCGGGCGGGGTTTCTGGACTTCCGCGGGCTTACCGAGATTCGAGATCGGCGAGCAGTTGCGTCGCCGGAAGCAGTCCCGGGTCGAGCGCGAGCGCCTCACGGCATTCGGCGATCGCCTCCCCGGTCTTCCCCTCGAGCGCCCGATTGAGGGCGGCATTATAGGCAAGTGCGGCCGATTTGGGCAGGAGGGCGCGCCCGCGAGAAAAGACTGTCGCCGCTTCCTCGTACCGCCCCGCGAGAGAAAGAAGACTTCCAAGATCGAGATACGTTGCCTCGTCGACGCCGAGATCCAGGGCGCGCCGGTAGGCCTGCTCGGCCACCTCCACGCGCCCCCGCCACCGTGCATCGTGCGCCACCAGCCGCCAGGCGAGCGCCGCATCGCGGTCCGGGGCAGCTTCAGCGGCTCGCGCGGCGAGAGCCTCCGGGCGATCCGACAGGAAGGCGAGCCAGGCGAGTGGAAAGGCGAGGCGAGGCTGCGGCGCGAGGCCCCAGCGGCGCGCGCGATCGAGATGCTCGTAGGCGAGCTCGACGCGCTGGCGATCGCCGACCCCGAGCGCCGGTCGCGACGCTTCGGCGAGCGCCACGCGCCACAGACCTTCGACCTTCCCCGCGTGCCAGGAGCCGATCCGGGCCCAGTACTGCACCGCTCCCGAGTGCGCCACGAAGGCGACCGCCATCGCGAAGAACAAGAGAAACACTCGACCCGCCGGCTGGAGGCGTCCGGCCCGCAGCAATTGCAGCCGGCGCACGGCGACGTTGCCTTCGCCCAGAAGGCGCCAGGCCACCAGACTGAAGAACGCGAAGCACGCCGCCAGGCCGAGCGAGAAGAGGAACGGAAAGGCCTCGTAGAGCCCACGAACGGAGAAGAAGCAGAGCGCGAAGGAGATCGCCAGGACCAGCTCCTCGCTCCAGGCAAGCGCCCCCGACCGCCAGCGCGCCGCACGCGCGAAGAAAGCGGGCCGCCCGAAGGACAGCGACAGTGCGCCACGCGGACAGACGCTGACGCAGTCCAGGCACTTCATGCATCCCGCGTCCACCACCATGCGATGCGTGCGCACCTCCTCGTGCACCCGGACGTTCGACGTGCAGACGGCCGTGCAGTGCGCGCAACCGTCGCACGCGTCGCTCACCCGGATTCGCCAGGGGGCGAAACGGTCTGCACCGGCGAAGAGCGCACCATAAGGGCAGGCATAGGTGCAGAAGCCCTTGGCGCCGAGCAGATAGACGATCGCGAAGCCACAGATGGCGATCGAGGCCAGTGCCACCGCCCAGCCCGGGAACGTCGCCCAGAACTCCGACGTCACGAAGTCGTTCTGCAGGGCCGGGAAACCGAGCCCGCGCAGCAGACGATAGGTCGCCGGCCAGAGGAACATGTACGCGAAGGCGAGCGTCGGCACCCAGGCGAGGAGGCGCGAGCGAAGCGGCATCGGGCGGATCCCGACCTTTCGCAGAAGCCACTGGCAGAAGTCCTGCAACGCGACGAGGTGACAGGACCAGCCGCAGGCGAAGCGCCCGACGACGAGGGTCGAGAGTCCGGCGACAGCGAAGAACACCAACCCGGCGTTGACCACCCCGCGTCGCCCCAGCTCCATCGCCTCGGACGGCTCCACGGGGGTAAGCGTCGAGCCCGTCACCAGCCAGTGCGCGACGTGCGCGAGGATCAGCACGTGCACGCCGATGAGCACGCCGGCGCGCCATCGCCCGGCCCGAGAGCGGCGGATTCCTCCGGGCTGGCCGACGACAGGCAAGGAGATGCGGTGCGCGTTGGCGAGTCGAGTCATGTCGATGCTCGTCCGAGGTCGCGATCGCGGTTCCGGGTCAGGCTACGTGCGAGCGCTCAGCCGCGCCGGGAGGCTCGCAGAGCGAAGAGCGCGCTCGCCGCGAGCAGCCCGGCGAGGAGGGCCAGACCGAGCCGACCGACGGCCGGCACCGCGACGATCCCACCAGCCCCCTGCGGTGTCAGCGTGAGCTGCTGGCTCTGCCGCGCGACCTCGATCTCGATCGGACCGCCTTGTGGCGTCTGCGTCCAGCCCTTCACCACCGCCAGTGAACGGAAGGCACGGCGGTAGATCAGTCGCGCCTCGACGTCGACGACGTCGCCGGGAAGGGCGCTGTCGGGCAGCTCGAAGAGAAAATCCGAGGAGTCGACGGCACCGGAAGAGATCGTGGAATCCTCGTTCACCCCTTCGGCGTCGATGAACAGTACCGGACGTACGACGGGCCCCTGGCCGTTGATGCGACCTTCCATGATCTTCGCGAAGCCCTTGCCCGGAAGGCCAGAAAAATCCCCCGGCTGCTGGCCCGGCACCTCGTCGTCGGCCCACCAGGGAACGGTCGGCCCAGAGCGCCGGACGAGCGGAACACCATGGAGGCTGGCCGAGACGACGAGCATCGCGTTGCGAATCGACACCCCGGTCGGGAACGAGTGACCAGCCCCGGCGTTCTCCACTTCGGCATGCAAAGCGACCATCCCTGGCTGCTCCGTGGCGGCGGCACGCAACAGGATCGCGGCGCTCAGCCTCTCCGGCGTCGCCCCATCGAACTTGTGCTCGTGCCGCTGCGAGGCCGGACGCTCGACCGGAAACGCATCGCAGATCGGTCCCGCCTCGGCGCGCTCCTCCATGTGGCAACTCTGGCAGGTGCGATAGCCGGGGCCCGGAACGGCGAAGCGTGACGCCAGCCACTCGGTGTAGGTGTGTTGTCCTGCCGCGCCGTTGGACGGGTTGTTGTACTGGTGGCAGGAAGCGCAGAACCGCGAGTCCCTCTGGAACGCGGCGTGCGAGGGACGCATCTGGTCGAAGTCCACGTCGTCGAGGGGCCCCCAGACCTGCAGCTCGGTCGGGAACTGGTCGCCCACCGGAAAGCGATAGGTCGACTGTCCGAGGTGATGGAGCGCGTTCACGTCGCCGTCGATCGAGTCGATCTGGTGACAAGTCAGACAGGTGACGCCGTCGATGCCGGCCTCGGTCGACACCTCGTTGAGCTGAAGCTGGCCCGGGGTGCGGACATCTTCCAGCGCTGCATGGCAGGTGGCACAGAAACCCGTCTCGCCCGGGTCGTGCGTGTTGAGGTAGACGTAGCCCGCCCCGCCGCCGGGAGTGCCGGTGCCGGAGTGAACGTCCGCCACCCACTCGTCGCGTGCGGCCAGGCCGTGGCTGCTGGTGCTCCACTCGAGGAACTGCGTGAAGTGGCAGGCCGAACACCCCTGGAGCGCGTTCGGGGGCGTGTAGTTGACGGCCGACCCCGAGGAGATCCGCGGGATGAGGATCTCGACGTTGGTCTGGCCGTTGACCGCGGTGTTGCCGCCGATCTGCCAGTTGGCCGCCGCATTGTGGTCGTATGGCACCGCCGCCGTGAGGTTGACCGTTCCCGCCGGCGAGATCGCCAGGGTGAAGCTCCCGTCGGCGGCGGTGATCGCCACGGGTGAAGCCGGATCGGCGCGGACGTGAACCCGCGCACCGCCGACCGGGTTGCCCGAGAGGTCCTCGCGGACATGACCGGAGATCGCCGCGCCCGCCGGCGAACCAGCCAGGCTCACGAGGGCGAGAGTACCGATCAACGTCCGGGTCACGGCGCGAAACAGGTGCAGCGACGGATTGCTGCGCATCGGCGTCCCTCCCCCTCGTTCGCTCACCGCGCGATCGCCGAGCGAACCTTCGATTGGAATGTTGGCGATCCTAGCAGGCTGCTCGTGATCCGATTCAGGCCTTCCGCGCCACGGCCCGGCGGCGTCGGGCGGCAAACTCGGGCGCCTCGCGGATGCAGGTCCAGAGGATTCCGAGCGAGGTCCAGAACGCCGCGAGCCCCGTCCGCTTGAGCTCGGCCGGCGTCTCTCCCACCGACGGGAAGCCGCGCTCGTCCGGACGGGCGCTCTCCCAACCGCGGAAGAGCCTTCCCCAGGGACTGGCCAGACAGAGCTTCATCTTCGCCTTGGCGATCACCGGGTACCAGAAGCTGTCGTGGTAGAGCACGCTCGCCAGGTAGGCCCAGGGGGCGAGCACCGTCTTGAGCGACCACTCGATCGGCTTCTTCAGCGGCCCCCAGTAGATCTGGTGCTGCATGCGCGAGGCGAAGGTCATCTTCTTGAAGGGCCCGACGAAGTGCCAGTTCTCGGCCGCCGCGTCGAGGTCGCCGACGATCTCGATCTCCCGCGGATCGCCGCAGCCGAGGCCCCGTTCGTGGGCCAGTCGGATGAACTTGATCGACAACGGGTCGATGCCCATGAGCTTCGCCGCGACCGCGTCGATCGCCACCTGGTCGGCCGAGGCCAGCATGACGTTCTTGACGTGCGGCACCATGCAGCGCGGACCCGGACCGTCACCGGCGAAGGTCCCGTCCATGACCGCGAAGACGCCGCGATGGATCTTCTGCTGGATCATCAGCAGGTCGACGAGCGTCTCGTGGATCACCGGGTGCGTCCAGTGTCGGCGCTCGTTGAGCAGGCCGCCGAAGGCGTTTTTCATCGCGCCCGTGGTCGTGGTGAAGACGTGGGTCTTGACCGTCGGCAAGTGGATGATGTTCTCGCCGATGAAGCGCTTGGGGATCATGAACCCGTCCGGGTAGACGTCGTTGAGGCAGAGGAAGCGATCGGCGAGGTCGCCCACGGCATCGCGCACGTGGATCCACTCCTCTCCCTCCTCGTAGAGGTGGACGTTGCGCAAGCCGTGCGCCTCGACCACCTGGACCTGCTTGTTTTCCCGTTCGCCGAGCCGCGCGTCGATCACCACGGTCCGGTTGTGGCAGGCATGGATCAGCGCGGGGTCGAAGCCGTCCTTCTCGAGGGTGCGGATCACCCCGTCGAGCTGCCAGGGCGTCGTGGAGGCGGCCGGGTAGAAGAAGTGCCACGAGATGTTGACCTTGAGCGCGGTGTCGGCGCGCTTGTCGAGCACCTCCTGGTACCCGGCGAGGCTCATCACCCGGTGAACATCCGCGAGCACGGAGGCGGGCGCGGTGCGGACGACGGCGACTCGGCTCTTCGACATGGGGCTCCTTCGACGGATCTCGGGCTCCGGAGGCCGCAGCCTATCAAGGCTCTCGGAGCGGGAAGGTTAGACTGGGGTGGTGAGCTTGGCAGATCGACAGCTCGTCGGCGGATCTCTCGTCGCCCTCCTGTCGCTTGCCGCACCCGCGCTCGGAGCGGGTCGAACCGAGCCGGCCACGCGACTCTCGCACGTCGTGCCGGGCGGCATCCTGCGCTGGAGCGGCGCCGACGAGTGCGAGCAACAGGGGCGTCGGTTCGCTCCTCTTGCCGGCACCTGCTATTTCCCGATCGACCTCGCCGCCGACGGGACGGTCGGGCTCGCCCGGCGCCACGGAGCGACCTGGGAGCGGCGCGATGTCCGGGTCGACGACTACCCGTACCCGACCCAGTCGATCGAAGGCGTCGACGACAAGTACGTCGCTCCGTCGAAGGCCGAGCTCGAGCGGATCCGCCGCGACCAGGAACGCGCCGGACGCGCCTTCGCGTTGCGCACCCCCGGCCGGTTCTCGCTGCCGCTCGGAGCTCCGCTCGAGAAGCTCCCCGCGGGTGGGCGCTTCGGCGCCCGGAGGGTCTTCAACGGCGAGCCGCGCAGCCCCCATGGCGGCGCCGATTTCGCCGCGACGCCAGGCACGGTGGTGCTGGCTCCCGCGGACGGTCGTGTGGTGCTCGCCGAGCCGCAGTTCTTCGCCGGCAACGCCCTGTTTCTCGACCACGGCGACGGACTGATCTCGATGGCCTTCCACCTCTCGCGCCTGCGCGTGAAGGCCGGCGACGAAGTCGCCCGGGGCCAGCCGATCGGCGAGGTCGGCGCGACCGGGCGGGTCACCGGACCACACCTGCACTTCGCCGTCCGCTGGCGGGGGGCGCGCGTCGACCCGGCACTGCTGCTCGGGCCGCCGGCCGCGATTCCGGACCTCGCCGGCGACTGACTCCCGGACGATCCCGGTCGCCCGGAAAAGAAACGAGGCCGGTCGCCTCACGGCGTACCGGCCTCGGTCTAGGCCCGGACTCGAGAGTCCGGCTTCGACTTACCCGAGCTTGACGACGTTCTCAGCCGCCGGGCCCTTCTGGCCCTGGACGATGTCGAACTCGACGCGCTCACCTTCGGTGAGGCTCTTGAAGCCCTCGGCGCGAATGGCCGAGTGGTGGACGAAGCAATCCTTCTGCCCGCCCTCCGGGGTGATGAAGCCGAAGCCCTTCTCGTTGTTGAACCACTTGACGATACCGGTGGTGCGCATAGCTGTCCTGCTCCATTGTTCTGGCGTAATCGGAGTCCGGACCTGGCCGTGCTCACCGACTACGAGTTCTTCGTGATCGAAACCCTCACGATGGGCTGGCTTTCCGCGGCCTGCGGCACCCGCCGCCGACTCACGCAACTCCCCGTTCGCAACAAAGGCCGGCGCAGACATCGCACCAGCCCCTGGTCTCCCCGGTAACTGCGCGTGGCGTGGCCACGCGAAAGCGCACGCACATCCTACCGAGTTTCCGAGAAAAGTCCAGCCCCTGGACTCAAGGGGCCGAATCGAACCAGGACGCGAGCTCCAGGAGCGCCTCCTCCCAGGTCCGCTGCCCCCCGGCGGCGAGGCCCGCGTCGACCTCGGAGGCGGCCAGACGGTCGCGGACCGTGGCGAGCACCCGATCGACCTCGAGCTGGTGATCCTGCCGATTCGCCGGATGCCGCAGCACCGCACCGAGAAGCCTCAGGCCGTTGCCGACGCGCCCGGCATCGATCTCCACCTCCGCCGCGGCCACGAACGCCGGGAGGCCGACGCTCGACGCGCCAGTGGCGCGGTAGATCGCCAGGGTCTCGGCGATCCGTCGTCTCGCCTCGGCGGTCTCGCCCGTTGCGGCGGCGAGGTAGGCGAGGTTGCCAGCGAGCAGACCGAGAAGGTACTGACTGCCGATCGCGGCCGCGATCTCGCGGGCCCGCCCGTAGTACTCCCGCGCTTCGCGCCAGGCCCGCTGCCGGCGCTCGCACTCGCCGATCAGCATCAGCCCGTAGGCTTCGCCCCGGCGGTCGCCGATCTCGCGCGCGAGTTGCACACTCGTCTCGTAGGCCTGACGCGCCCGGGCGAACTCTCCGGCGTCTTCGGCCACATAGGCGAGGCCCGTCGAGGCCGAGCCGGCCGCAGCCCGGTCGCCGATCTCGCGCGCCCGCGCCAGCGCCTCGACGAAACGCGTCTCCGCGTCGGCCGGACGTCGCTCGAAGTAGGCCACGTAGCCGAGCTGGTTGAGCGCGAAGAGCTCGGCATTCTCGACCCCGGCGCGGCGGGCCGAGACCAGGCTCTCGCCGAACGCCGCTTCGGCCTCGCCGTGGCGACCGAGCTCGAGCGCCACCCGACCGATCCGCCCGAGGACGTCGGCTTCGAGCTCGAGCGAGCCGCCGTCGCGGATCTCGGCGAGCGCCGCCGAAAGCCGGAGGAAGCTCTTCCGATATCGCCCCTCGAGGTAGTCGCACTCCCCCAGATGGAACAGGGCGGCGGCCGCCGCAGGCCGGGCCCCGGCGCGACGCAGCGCCCGCCGACCGACGACCAGGTCGGCACGCGCATGACGCGTGTCGCCGGCACGATTGCGCAGCGCCCCGCGGGCCGCCCGGAGCCTCCCGGCAAGGAGCTGGTGTGCGAGGTCGGCCGGGCCACCCGCACGCGGCGGGAGGGCATCGAGCGCGGCGGACAGCATCTCTTCGCCGGCGCCCAGCCAGCCGCTCGACGAGGCGAACGCCGCCACCGCATCGAGGCCGCCGGCGACGATGGCGAATCGACCGGCACCGATCCCCCATCCCCACGCTGCCCGGACGTTTTCGAGCTCTGCGGCGATCTCGCCCAACACGGCCCGGGAGGCGCCGAAGGCCGGGCGCGGGACGATCTCCGCCAGGCGATCGGCAAACCAGCCCGCATGCCGCTCCGCGATCGCCTCCCGCGTCGCCGGACTGCCGGCCAACCGCTCGGCGGCGAAGTGTCGCAGGACCTCGTGCAGGCCGTAGCGACCGGCCGGGTCGTAGCGCAGCAACGAGCGGTCGACGAGCGCGCGGAGCGTCGCCAGTCGCGCTCCCGCCACCTGCTCGGCCGCGGAACGGGTGAACCCGCCGACGAAGCACGAGAGGGCCGCCAACGCCCCGCGCTCGTCAGCCGAAAGGCGCGCCCACGACGACTCGAAGACGCTTCGCAGGCCTCGACGCGGTCGCCCCTCTCCCTCGAGCGGCGGGTCGAGCCCGGCGACATCGCGGGCAATCTCGCTGGCGATCTCTCCCACCGAAAGCGCGCCGACCCAGCCGGCGGCGAGCTCGATGCCGAGCGGCAGGCCTTCGAGCCGCCGGCAGATTTCGCCGATGAGCGGCACGTCGGCAGCCTCCGGCCGCCAGCCCAAGCGGGCGCGGCGCGCCGTCTGCACGAAGAGCTGAACCGCCGCGGACTCGTCTCGCTCCCCTCCGGCGCCCTCCGCCGCCGGCTCGACCCGGCGGTCGCGCGGCAGATCGAGCCCACGCAGCTCGCAGACCCACTCCTCAGGCAACTGGAGTCGCTCGCGTGTCGTGGCGACGATCTTGACCTCGGGCGCGAGCGCCAAAAGGGTGCTGAGCCAGCCGGCCTCCTCGCGCCGGTGCTCGAGGCCATCGAGCAGCAACAGCACGCGCCGTCCGCGCAACGCCGCGAGCAGCGTCGCCTCGAGGTCGCCGGCGCCCTCCAGCGCTTCGCGCGGCGCGACGCCGAGCGCCTCGGCGAGCGCCATGGCCAACGCGCCGCGCCCGCCGCTCTCCCGCGGGCCGACGAAGAGCACCCCATCGGGGAAGGGCGAAGGCCGGTCGCGGACCGCGATCATCGCCTGGCCGAGGCGCAGCGCCAGACGGGTCTTGCCGATTCCCCCCGGGCCGACGAGCGACAGCAGGCGACAGGCGGAGCGATCGAGCTCGGCAAGGACGAGCGCCAGCTCGCTCTCGCGACCGACGAACGGCGTGCTCGGAACGGGCAGGTTGTGCATCGGCGGCAGGGACAGGCGCGCCGACGAGCCGGTCTGGTGCTCGACGAGAGCCGCCGGGGAGCTTCGCCGGATGCTGTCGGCCAGGCGAACGGTCTCGGCGCTCGGCGCCGCCTGGAGCTGCTCGGCGAGCAGGCGGCGGCAGGACTCGAACTGCGCCAGGGCGGCAGCCGGCTCACCGGTCGCCAGGAGCAGCTCCATGATCGAGCGGTGGACCTCCTCGCGCCAGGGATCGAGGGCCAGCAGCCGCCGGGCGTGGGCGATCGCGGCGCCGAGATCGCCGTGGGCCCGGCGGACGGTGACGAGCCGAGTCAGCGCCTGCTCGGCGGCCCGGCGCAGGCGCTCCCGCTCTCCGGCCAGCCACTCCTCGAACTCGAGCGCGTCGGGGACCGCCAGGCCGGCGAGCAGATCGCCGCGATAGAGCTCGACGGCCTCTTCGACGTCGCCGAGCTCCTGTCCCGAGAGCTCGGCGTCGCGCTCGCGGGCGGCACCGCGCAGGCGCCGTGCCGCCCACTCGAACCTCGCGACGTCGAGGTCGATCGCCCCGTCGTGTACCAGCTCGAGCTCGAGCCGCGAGGCACGCAGGGGTGGCTCCCCCCCGTCTCCGAGCTTGCGTCGCAGGTCCCAGACCGCCCGCCGGAGGTTGCCGGAGGCCCGCTCCTCCCCTAGCTCGGGCCACAGGAGGCCCATCAGCCGGGCCCGCGCTTGCGGGCCCGGCGACAGAGCGAGCACGGCGAGCAGGGCCGTCGTCTTGCTCGATTCGAGATGGACCGGCCCACGCCGACTCGCGATGTCGCAGGCGCCGAGAAAGCGCAGCTTCAGTCGAGGGGAGGACATGCCGTTCGCACCGCCACGCCGCCGCGATCGGCCCGGGATCCGACGACCCGCGCCCCCGGATGGCAGCCGACGCGTGCGGCTCGCGCTCGATGATATCCCCCGCCCTGCGCCCTCAGTCCGTGCCCCCCGGCTCCGATGGCGGACGAGACCCGGATCCGCCCTCGTCGCCCCGGCAGAGCGCAGCGAGGTAGCTGCCGAGCGTTTCGATCCCGTCGAAGCCGCGCCGTGCCCTCGTGGCGGGATCCTCCAGGCTGCAGCGCCAGACGGCGGTCGCGCCGTCGCCCTCGCTCCACAATCGCAGGAGGAAGAACCGGTACTCGCTCTCGTTTCGGCACTCGGTGCCCATGGCACGTCTCCTCGGACGCTCCGAGGATCGCCGAGGCGCGTTGGCGGTGCGTTGGAAGAGGAGCCGAGGGGAGACCAACGCCCCCGGACGGGGCCGCCGGATCAGCCGCGGAGCAAGGGCGGCGCCGTCGCCGCGGCGGCGAGCAGACGCTCCCGCCACGGCCCTTCGGCACGCAGGCGGACGAGGTTGCCGAAGAGCCCGCCGATCGTCCGGTCGATGAAGACGATGTCGCGCGGAATCGTCAGATCGCTGGCCTCGCCCATGCTCTGCGCGCCGAGCTCGGCGAGCCGCCGGTAGACGTCCTCGTCCTCGCCGAAACGGTAGGGCGGCGCGGCGCGGAACATCTCGCCCACCAGCGCCACGTAGGGCTCGAGAACCTGCACCGGAAGAGCCCGCCCGTCGCCCTTGGCGACGCCGAGCCGCCGCAGCACCTCGGCGATCTCGCCCGCCTCGCCGGCCACGCCGAGTCGCGCGATCTCGGCGTAACCGGCGGCGATCGACGGCGGGACCTCCTTGACGCACCCGAAGTCGAAGACGACGACGCGGCCGTCCGCCCGGAACGAGAAGTTGGCGAGGTTGGGATCGGCGTGCAGCAGGCGGTGGGTGAAGAGCCCGCGCATCGTGAAGTCGAAGAGGGCGAGCCCCCAGCGGTCGCGCAACGCGCGATCGACGCCCTCGCCGCAGGCCTCTTCCGGCGACAGACCCTCTTCGAGCTCGGTGGTGAGCACGTTGCGCGCGCTCTCCTCGTCGACGAGCCGCGGGACGACGATCTCGCGACACGGGGCGTGCAACTCCGCCATCCGGCGCAGCGTCGCCGCCTCGCGACGGTAGTCGACCTCCTCGCGCAGGCGATCGCGCACCTCCTGCCAGATCGGCTCGAAATCCGCCGAGGAGAGCAGGGCGAAGAGCGTCTCGAGCAGCAGCTTGAGATTGTCCAGATCCGCCTCGAGCACCTGGTCGATCAGCGGGTACTGGACCTTCACCGCCACCCGTCGTCCGTCGCGCAGCCGCCCGCGGTGCACCTGCCCGATCGACGCCGCGGCGAAAGCGGTCGGCTCGAGCTCGGCGAAGCGATCGCGCCAGCCGGGCAACGCGGTGTCGAGCTCGTAGCCGACGACCTCGAATGGGATCGGCGGCGCCTTGCGTTGCAGGGTGCGCAGCGCGTTCGAGACCTCGGGCGGCAGCAGCCCTTCGTGCAACGAGAGCATCTGCCCGACTTTCATCGCTGCGCCCTTGAGCTCGCCGAGGGTCTCGACGATGCGCGCGGCGTTGCGCGCCAGCGTTTCGCGTCGCCGCGCCTCACGCTCGGCCGCCGGGCCGCCGAGCCCGGCGAGCTCGCGCGCCGCGAACGAGGCCCCGACGCGTCCCACCAAGCCGCCGAGCTTGAGCAGGCGGGCCACCGGCGAGGCGAGCAGACCGCGATCGCTCATCGCAAGCCTCGCCAGCCCCGCTCCCGCCGCACCCCGCCGCGTCGCCCGCTCAGGCGACGACCGGGAGCAGGCCGCCGGCGAGCTCACGCTTCTCGGCGGTCAAGGCGTGGCGATACCGCCGCGCCAGCTCTTCGGTCTCCGCTGGCGTGACGAAGCGCTCGTAGAGGTTGGTGCGCTGTTTCGGCTCGTAGCCGGCGGCGCGGATCAGGTGCTCCATCTCGTCCTGACTCATCTTGTAGTGCGCCCCGGCGGCGGCGACGACGTTCTCTTCGATCATGATCGAGCCCATGTCGTCGGCGCCGAAGGCGAGGCCGAGCTGGCCGATCTTCTTGCCTTGCGTCACCCAGCTCGCCTGCAGATGCTGGACGTTGTCGAGGAAGAGCCGCGCCACGGCGAGCGTCTTGAGGTACTCGTGGGCGTAGGTCTCCGGCAACTCGGGCATGTCGGTGTGCTCGTGCTGGAAGGTCCAGGCGATGAAGGCGGTGAAGCCGCCGGTCTCGTCCTGCAAGTCGCGCACCCGCTGCAGATGCTCGACGCGCGCCGCGAGGTCCTCGCCCATGCCGAACATCATCGTCGCCGTCGTCTGCAGGCCGTTGCGATGCGCCTGCCGCATGACGTCGATCCACTCTTCGGGCGAAGCCTTGGGATAGGCCAGCACTTCCTTGCGGATGCGGTCGGAGAGGATCTCGGCGCCGCCGCCCGGGATCGACATGAGCCCCGCGTCCTTGAGGCGGGCGATCACGTCGTAGAAGCTCATCCGCTCCTTCTTCGCCACGAACTTGATCTCGGGCGGCGAGAAGGCATGGCGGTGGATCGTCGGATAGCTCTCGCGCATGAAGGTGAGCAGGTCGACGTAGTAGTCGATTCCCAGGTCGGGGTGAACACCGCCCTGGAGCAGCACCCCGGTGCCGCGCAGCGCCAGCGTCTCCTCGATCTTCCGGCCGATCTCCTCGAAGGGAATCAGGTAGCCCTCGGGATCTCCGGGCGCCCGGTAGAAGGCGCAGAAGCGGCACTTGTAGACGCAGACGTTGGTGTAGTTGATGTTGCGGTCGATGTTGTAGCTCGCCACCGCCGCCCCGTTCTTGCGCTCGCGCACCGCTTGCGCCGCGACGCCGAGCTCGAGCAGCTCGCCGTCGAGGAGCAGGCGATGCGCGTCCCCCGCCGAGATCCGCACCCCGGCGGCGACGTCTTCGAGAATCTCCGGCGCACGCCGGTGGGAGGGAGCGTAGTCGTTCATGGCCGCGGAGCTTATCAGCGGCACTGGATGTCACCGCGTCGGCAATGCCGAGCGCGAGAGTCGTCGAAGGTGCCTCTCTCCTGCCCTCGGCGTCACCCTGCCTCGGCCTCCCGGTCGGCGTACTCCTGCTGAATCCGCTCGACCTCGCTGCGGTTGGCGACGAGCGCCGCGACGCAGTCGGCGTCGAGCTTCTCGCCGGCCATGCGGGCGAGCGCCTCGAACGCCTCGTCGTTGGTCCAGGCGGGCTTGTAGGGGCGGTGACTGGTGAGCGCGTCGAAGATGTCCGCCACGGCGACGATCCGCGCGGCGAGCGGGATGCGCTCGCCGACGAGGCCGTCGGGATAGCCCAGGCCGTCGAGCGTCTCGTGGTGGTGGGTGGCGATCTGGCGCAGCATCCCGACGCCCTCCAGGCCGCCGAGGCCGTAGTGCTCGACGATCGTGTCGATGAGCTGGCGGCCGAGCAGCGTGTGGGCCTTGACGACTTCGTACTCCTCGGGGGTCAGCCGGTCCGGCTTCTGCAGCAGACCGTCGGGAATCGCGAGCTTGCCGAGGTCGTGCAACGGCGCGAGCGCGAAGAGCCGCGCGAGGGTCGCGTCGTCGAGCTCCGGGTAGCGCCCACTCCGCCCGAGCTCGACGCCGATGAGCCGCACGTAGCGCGCCATCCGCTCGAGATGGAAGCCGGTCTCCGGGTCACGGCGGTGCACCATCTGATGCGCCGAGCGAAGCGCGGCGAGCAGGGTGCGTGCGGTTTCGATCTCCTCGGCAACCAGGATCGCCGCGAGGCGGGCGAACAGGTCGAGCGTGTCGAGCGCCGCCTCGTCGAACGGATCGACACGCAGCGAGTTGAAGAAGACGAGACAGGTCCTCCCGCCGCGCAGGGGCCGGGGACAGGTGTAGCTCGAACGGAAACCGCGCTCGCGCACCCAGCGCGTGTGCTCGTGCTCGCCGCGCTCGAAGATCGCCAGGTCGCGCACCAGCCGCGGGCGGCCGAGCTCGAGCAACTGGAGAAGCCCGGGAGCGCTGTCGGCGCTGGCCTGGTAGTGGGCGAGCGGCGGGCCGGTCAGATCGCTCGCCACGAAGGTGCGGATCGACCCGGCGTCGGACTCGACGAGCGCCACGGCCACGCGGTCGACGGCAGGCACCTGGCGCCGCAGCGCCTGATGGAGACGCGAGAGCCGTTCGGCCACCGTGCCCGGCAGGTCGATCGCCGCGAGCGAGTCGAAGCGGAAGCTGACGCCGTCCATGGCGGGACGCTAGCGTCGTCGCCGGGGCCAGAGCAAGAGCGACGGCGAGACGGGATCGCCGCGCCGCGGCGCCGTCAAGGGAACGACAGCGTCCAGCCGACCGCTCCGCCGAAGTCGAAGCCGTCGGCGAAGAGCTCTCCCACCACCGGCTCGAGGGCGACGTCGAGCCGCGTCGCCGGTCCCGAGGCGACGACCACGCCCGGGACGGTCAGCGTCTGATGCCCGGCAGCGTAGAAGCGCAGCGTGTAGGTGCCGGGCAGGAGCGCCCGGTGGTAGTCGCCGACGGCCGGGTCGGTGCCGACCTGCGTGTGCTCCTTGTCCCGACCGACGACCTCGACGTGGCCGGCGAGCGGCGCGAGCGAGGGGTTGCTGCGGACCAGTCCGCGGACGCCGGCGAGCGGCTGCTTGAGCAGGTCGAGCAGCGCCTGCCGGTTGGCGGTCCAGAAGCCGGGCAGGGTCGACCCGGCCGGGTTCTTCGTCCCCGACACCTCGATCGTCATCTCGCGACCGTACTGCCAGTAGTTCATGTAGTCCTGCCGGCCGCCGTTGACCACGTACCAGTCGCAGCCCTCGGTGATGCCGTTGTCGAGGTCGTTCATGTAGCCGGCGTAGGGCGGGTTCGCCTGCGCGTGCGTGGCGTAGTCGCGGGCGACCACCCGCCACCAGTCGTCGTCGGGATGGACGTGCGGCGAACACCAGACGTCCCACGGGTAGTTGACCACCTCGGCACCGCCGTGGAAATTCGTCGACAGGTTGAAATGCCGAGCGCTGGCGAACGCCATCATCGTCTGCGTCTCGAGCCGCCAGGCGTAGCCGTCGGGATGCAGCCCGTCGACGACGTCCGGGAAATTCCGGTTCATGTCGACCCCCGAGCTCGTCCCGTTGGCATTGGTCGCGAAACGAATCGCCCCGCTGACGCTCGCATCGGAGGTGTAGTACGTACCGTCCGGGTTGGCGAACGGGTTGATCCAGATTTCGACGCCGTTGACCAGCGCCGTGATCTCCTGCTTGACCGGGTCGACCGAGGCGGGGTCGTAGTTGCGCAACAGCTCGTCGATCAGGTGCAGCAGCAGCATCGCCCCCACGGTTTCGTCGCCGTGGATCGACGAGGTGAGCAGCACCTCCGGCTCGTCTTCGTCGAGCGACGGGTTGTCGCTGATGCGGATCGCGTAGAGCCGGTGAGGGCGCGAGGTGTTGGCGCTCGGTCCGAGGTCGACGAGATGGCAGATGTCCGGGTAGGTCGTGCCACAGTCGGTCTCGAACTGATTCATCATCGCCACGTAGCCGGACCAGGAGGGATAGGTGTCCCAGGCCTCGCCGACCCGGCCGTCGGCGCGCGTGCCCGGGTCCGGGTTGATCCCGGGATCGGGCAGCTCCTCGACGACGTATCCGGCAGCGAGCAGCTTGGCAACGCCTTCTGGCGTGGTGTAGACGCGGACCGTGCCGTCGTCGTCGACGCCATCGACATCGGCGAGCCGAGCGAGCGCGGCGAGACCCGACCGCTCCACGCCGTGAACCCGCAAGTAGCGCGGCCGATCCTCCGCCGCGCCGGTGCCGGACAGAGAGAGCAGGGCCAGGGCAGAGCCCAGAAGAAACCGGTGCAATCGACGCATGGCGAAAAGTGTAGGCCTCTGCCCCTTCCTCCGTCCTGCCCTATCGGGTGGGCGCGACCGACCGTCCGGGCGGCGGTAGGATCCGCAACCATGGCTTCCACGAAGCGAGCTCGACGAGGAATCGCTCCGCCGGCACCGGCGACGCCGGAATCCGCACCCATCGCGCCGCCCGGCGGGGGAAGGTTCGCGCCGGCGCTCTCGCTCGGCGGGACCGCGATCGCGGTCTTCGCCTGGCTGGCCACGCTCCGGCTCGGGGCGCCGCAACCCTGGTCCTACGACGAGTACTACCACCTCGTTCTGGCCCGCAGCTTCCCGCTCCACCGCTTCCCGTGGACCCCGTTCTCGATCTTCGCCGACGCATTCGCCGACAAAGAACCGCTCTTCCACCTGCTGCTCGCTCCGTTCGCCTCCTGGCCGCTCACCCGTGCTGCCGCTGCCGGCGTCCTGCTCGGCCAGGCGGCGCTCGTGGCGGCGATGGCCTTCGCCCTCGTGCGGCTCGCCGCACCCCGTGCCTGGCTCTGGCTCGCCGCTCTGCCGGGGCTCGGCACCCAGTTGCTCGGCCGCAGCGAGATGCTCCGGCCGCACATCTGGCTCATCGCCTTCACCGTGGTGACATTGGCCGCCCTGGCGACGGCGACACCCTGGTGGGCTCTCGCCGTCCTCGCCGCGCTCTTCGGCCTCGTTCACACGGGCGGCTGGATTGCCGTGCCGTTGGCGCTCGTCGCCTGCCTGCTCGCCTGGCGCGACGGGGCCCCGCCACGGCGACTGGCCACGTGGAGGCCATGGCTCGCGACGACCGCCGGCTGGCTCGCCGGGCAGCTCCTGCATCCGAACTTCCCGGCCAACTTCCGCCTCGCCTGGATCCAGAACGTCGTCGTCGTCTTCCAGTCGGCCGGCGGCGACGAGGCCCTGCGTTCGCAGCTCGGTGCCGAGCTGTTGCCGCCGTCGGCCGCGCTGCTGCGCAATCAATGGCCCGTCTTCCTCCTCACCGCGGCGCTGGTTGCCGCTCTGCTCGTCGAGCCCGCGGCACGGCGCTCGCGCGCGGTGTTGCTGTTCGCCGCCCCGGGGCTGGCCGCGCTCCTCGCCGGGACGCTCGTCATGCAGCGCTTCTTCGAGCTCGGCGGACCGCTCCTGCTGCTCGCCCTTGCCGCCGTCGCCGCGCAGAGCGAGCGTTCGCCCCGGCCGCTCGCCCGCCGCTTCGCGGTCCTGCTCGGCGCGGCGGTCTTCGTCCTCGTCACCGCGCTCGCCATGCGCTCGATCGCCGCCGACACCACCGCCGGGAAGATCTCCCCTCCGGACGGCATGGCCCGCTTCCTCGGTCAGACCGGCAAAGAGAAGGAACGCGTCTTCACCGCGCAGTGGGCCGATTCGGCGCCGCTCCTCTACCACGCACCGCAGCTCGAGTCGCTCGTGGCGCTCGATCCGACATTCTTCTTCGTCAAGGATCCGGTGCGCTTCCGCGACTACGTGCGGATCGTCCAGGGGACCCACGAGAATCCGGCCACGGCGATCCGGGAGGAGTTCGGCGCACGTTGGGTGAGCGTCTGGAAGGCACCGGTCTACGAGCGGTTGGCTCGGCAGCTCGTCGCCGTGCCCGGCGCGACGATCGCCTTCAGCGACCGCGACTACCTGGTCTTCGATCTGGCCGGCGTGGCGAAGCCCTGAGCTGAGCTCGCCCGAACGCGGGAGCGTCGCTAGGCCGGCGACGGCGGTCGCCAGAGGGGAACCTCGGCGAGCCCGGGCGTGAGGTCGTGGCGCGCCGCGCGCCGGTGGAACTCGGCGATGCCGGCGAGCTCGGAGAGGCCGAGCTCGTAGCGCAGGTTCGCCGTGAAGTAGGTCCGCATCACCTCGGCAGACAGGCCGCTCGCGTCGCTCGCCTCGACGACGATCCGCTCGAGATCGGCGCGACCGGACTCGTAGCTCGCCGTGAGCAGGTCGGCCACCCGGGGATGGCGGCACGACGGCGCGACGGCCCAGACGGCGAAGACGAACGGCAGACCGGTGAGCGCCTTCCACTCCGCGGCGAGATCGGTGACGCGGTAGCGCGCCCGGTCGACGTGCAGCGCCGGGTCGCCGATCACCAGTGCCGCGTCGTGCGCGTCGAGCATCTCCTCGACCCGCGGCGCGGCCGGGAAGAACCGCGGCGAAACGCCGTGGCGCTCGGCGAGCACGAGGCGCAGCAGTGCGACCGACGTGCGGCTGTTCTCGTCGACCGCCACGCTGCCGATCTCCCGCGGCGCGCAGTGCGAGACGAGCAGCACGCTGCGCACCTCCTCGGTGGCCGCGATGCCGAGACCGGGGACGATCGAGAGACCGGGGATGCGCTGCAGCTCGATCGTCGGCAGCAGGCCGACGTCGAGCGTGCCGGCACGCAGGCGGTCGGCTAGCGCCGCCGGGGAGAGATCCTCGGCGGCCACCTCGCCGGCAGCGCGTCCCGCGGCCCGCAGCCGCTCGGGGTGCCAGAGCCCCCAGGCGAGCGGCCAGGCGTTGAGGTAGTGGACGACGCCGACGCGGAGAGGAAAGCTGGCGCTCATGGCAGCGGGTGGACGGAACGCTGCCGGGCGGGGGGATGTGGCGACTCCCCCGCCCGGATCCCTCGCCGATGGCGCCGGCTCGGGATGACCGCGACCCTTCGGGCCGCGGTCACTTCGACATCGCCGCCAGGAAGTCGGCGTTCGTCTTGAGCTTGCCGAGCTTGTCGAGCAGCAGCTCCATCGACTCGACGGTCGAGAGCGGGTTGAGCACCTTGCGCAGCACCCAGACGCGACGCAGCTCGTCCTCCGGCATCAGCAGCTCCTCCTTGCGGGTGCCGCTCTTGTTGATGTCGATGGCCGGGAAGGTCCGCTTGTCGACCAGCTTGCGGTCGAGGTGGATCTCGCAGTTGCCGGTGCCCTTGAACTCTTCGAAGATGACGTCGTCCATGCGCGAGCCGGTGTCGACCAGCGCCGTGGCGATGATGGTCAGCGAGCCGCCCTCTTCGATGTTGCGCGCCGCGCCGAAGAAGCGCTTCGGACGATGCAGGGCGTTGGCGTCGATACCACCGGAGAGGACCTTGCCCGAAGGCGGCTGCACGGTGTTGTAGGCGCGTGCCAGACGGGTGATCGAGTCGAGCAGGATGACGACGTCCTTCTTGTGCTCGACCAGGCGCTTGGCCTTCTCGATCACCATCTCGGCGACCTGCACGTGGCGGGTGGCCGGCTCGTCGAAGGTCGAGGAGATGACCTCGCCCTGCACCGAGCGCTGCATGTCGGTGACCTCCTCGGGCCGCTCGTCGATGAGCAGCACGATGAGCACCACCTCGGGGTGGTTCTTCGCCACCGAGTGGGCGAGCGACTGCAGCAGCATCGTCTTGCCGGTGCGCGGCGGCGCGACGATCAGGGCGCGCTGGCCCTTGCCCATCGGGGTGACCAGGTCCATCACCCGCGCCGACATGTCGCCGGAAACCTCGAGGTTCAGGCGCTGCTCGGGGTAGAGCGGCGTCAGGTTGTCGAAGAACACCTTGGTGCGGGTGATCTCCGGCGCCTCGAAGTTGATCGCCTCGACCTTGATCAGGGCGAAGTAGCGCTCGCCCTCCTTGGGCTGCCGCACCTGGCCGGAGACGGTGTCGCCGGTGCGCAGGTCGAAGCGGCGGATCTGCGACGGGGAGACGTAGATGTCGTCCGGACCCGGCAGGTAGTTGTACTCCGGCGCGCGCAGGAAGCCGAAGCCGTCGGGCAGGCATTCAAGCACGCCCTCGGCGAAGATGAGACCGCTCTTCTCGGTCTGCGCCTGCAGGACCTTGAAGATCAGCTCCTGCTTGCGCAGGCCGGCCGCCCCCTCGATCCCGAGCTCGAGCGCCACCTGGGCGAGCTGCGCCGGGGTCATCTCCTTGAGCGCCCGGATGTCGAGCAGGATCCGCTTCCCGTCGCCGGCCGGCATCGGAATGTCCGGCTGAAGGCCGACGTCCTGCGGCAGCCCGTCGTTGTCCTGCGGCACCTTAGGCATGTTCTTCTTTCCTCGTCTCATGCGGCGCGCACGCGACCGCGAGAATGTCTTCGACGTGTCTCCAGAGCTCACGAGCTCCCTCCCCGGTGTGGGACGAAAAGGCGAAGAGCGGGGTCTCCGCGCCGAGATCGAGGGCCGCCCGGATGCCGGAGAGCGCCGCCTGGCGCCGTCCGCGGGAGAGCTTGTCGATCTTGGTGGCGACCACGGTGAACGCGACCCCGAGATCCTCGAGGTAGTCCGCCGCCTGGGCGTCGAGCGCGGTAGCGCCGACCTCGGCGTCGACCAGCAACAACACGCGCCGCGCCGGCTTCGTGCGGCGCAGGTAAGCGTCGATCAGGCGCCCCCACTGCTCGCGGTCGTCGCGAGCGGCACGGGCATACCCGTATCCCGGCAGGTCGACGACCAGGAAGCGGTCCTCGACCAGAAAGTAGTGCAACGCCCGGGTTCTCCCCGGCGTGCGGCTCACCCGGGCGAGCGACGAGGCGCCGAGCAGCCGATTGAGCAACGACGACTTGCCGACGTTCGAGCGCCCGGCGATGGCGATCTCCGGGCGGCTTTCGTCCCGCAGATCGCCTTCGGCGAATACCGATCGGTGAAGCTCGGCCCTCGGGATCCTCAATTTTCCTGGTGCTCTCCGGCCCGTTCGGTGGGCCCCGCGGCGCCGCTCAGGCACCGCCACGGATTGATGATCGGATTTCCAAACAGGAGCGGCCGCCCGAGCGCTCTCGGGCTTCCAGGCGGCCTCGATGATTCGTTTCAGTGGGCCAGCGAGTCCGGCCCGACCGGCGGCTTGGAGGAAGCCTCGTCGAATTCTGCTCCATCCGCGCGGGAAATCGCAAGATCCCCCGCCAGCGCCAGCCTCAGCACCTCGTCCATCGACTCGACGAGGTCGAACTGCAGGGATTCCCGCACCTCCGCGGGGATCTCCTCGAGATCCTTCTCGTTCTCACGCGGCAGGATCACCTGGGTGACTCCGGCGCGGAACGCCGCGAGCACCTTCTCCTTGATCCCGCCCACCGGCAGCACCTTGCCGCGCAGGGTGATCTCGCCGGTCATCGCCACGTCGCGCCGCACCGCCACCTTGGCCACCGCCGAGACGAGCGCGGTCGCCATGGTGATGCCGGCCGACGGCCCGTCCTTGGGGATCGCTCCCTCGGGAATGTGGATGTGCAGATCGAGCTTCTCGCTGAATTCCGGGTCGATGCCCAGGAGCTCGGCGCGGCTGCGCAGGTAGGAGACCGCCGCCCGGGCCGACTCCTGCATCACGTCGCCGAGCTGTCCGGTGATGGTCAGTCGTCCCTTGCCCTTCATCAGGCCGACTTCGGCCTCGAGCAGCTCGCCGCCGACTTCGGTCCAGGCAAGGCCGGTGGCCACGCCGATCTCGGACTGCTCGCTGCGCCGGAAGTGGCGATAGCGCGGCTTGCCGAGGAACTCGCCGAGCAGCTCGGGGGTCACCTCGACGTGGATCGCCTTGCCTTCGCGCACCACGCGCCGCGCCACCTTGCGGCAGACCGAGGCGACCTCGCGGTCGAGGCTGCGCACGCCCGCCTCCCGGGTGTAGCCGTCGATCAGCTGTCGCACTGTCTCGTCCGGCATCGTCGTCCGCTCGGCTTCGAGGCCGTGCGCCTTGAGCTGCTTGGGCACCAGGAACTGGCGGGCGATCGCCAGCTTCTCGTTCGGCGTGTAGCCGGAGAGCTGGATGATCTCCATGCGGTCGCGCAGCGCCGGCGGGATCGGGTGGACGACGTTGGCGGTGCAGATGAACATGACCTTCGAGAGGTCGTACTCGACGTCGAGGTAGTGGTCGACGAAGGCGTTGTTCTGCCCCGGATCGAGCACTTCGAGCAGCGCCGCCGACGGGTCGCCGCGGAAGTCCATCGACATCTTCTCGACCTCGTCGAGCAGGAAGACCGGGTTGACGGTGCCGGCCTTCTTCATCATCTGGATGATCTGGCCGGGGAACGCCCCGATGTAGGTCCGGCGATGCCCGCGGATCTCCGCCTCGTCGCGCACGCCGCCGAGCGACAGACGCACGAACTTGCGACCGGTGGCCTTGGCGATCGAGCTGGCGAGCGACGACTTGCCGACGCCCGGGGGGCCGGCGAAGCAGAGGATCGAGGCCTGCGTCTTGCCGGTGAGCTGGCGCACGGCGAGGAACTCGAGGATCCGCTCCTTGACCTTCTCGAGGCCGTAGTGGTCCTCGTTGAGGATCTCCTCGGCGCGCTTGAGGTCCTTGACCTCCTTGCTCGCCTTCTTCCACGGCACGGCCACCAGCCAGTCGACGTAGTTGCGCGAGACGGTCGCCTCGGCCGAGACCGGCGGCATCGCCTCGAGGCGCTTGAGCTCCTGGTCGGCGCGTTCGCGTGCCGCTTCCGGCATGCCGGCCTTCTCGATCTTCTCCTTGAGCTCGGCGATCTCGTCGGAGCGGTCGTCCTTGCGGCCGAGCTCCTGGTGGATCGCCTTGATCTTCTCGTTGAGGTAGTACTCCTTCTGCGCCCGCTCCATCTGCTTCTTGACCTGCACGTTGATGCGCTTGTCGATGTTCATCTTCTCGATCTCGAGGTCGAGAAGATCGTGCAGGCGCTGCAGGCGTTCGTACGGGTTGACCAGCTCGAGGAGCGACTGCTTGTCGGCGGTCGAGACCATCAGGTGCGCCGCCAGGGTATCGGCGAAGCGGTCGGGGTCCTCGGGCTTGAGGGTCGGCAGGAGCCCCTCGAAGGCCAGGTGGTGCGACATCTTGGCGTACTGCTCGAAGATGCCGAGCACCTTGTTCATGTAGACGTCGAGCTTCTCGCTCGCCGGGAAGCTCGCCTCGAGCGCCTCGACCTCGGCCTCGAACGCCCCTTCGAGCTCCTCGACGGCGCAGAGCGTCGCGCGGCGCACACCCTCCACCATCACCTTGACGTTGCCGTTGGGCAGCTTGAGGTTCTGCACCACGCGGGCCAGCACGCCGATGTCGTAGAGATCGGTGCGCGCCGGGTCGTCGACCTTGGGATCGCGCTGGGCAACCAGGAAGATCATGCGCCCGGCGTCCGCCAGCGCCCGCTCGAGGGCGTGCACCGACCCTTCGCGCCCGACGATGAACGGGGCCATCATGTGCGGGAAGACCACCATGTCCCGCAGGGGGACGAGCGGCAGGCGCTCACGCCGGCTGGCAACGAAGCTCGAGCTCATCTTTCTTCAGCCTTCTCGGTCGGGGCGCGGGTCGCTTCAGCCGGCCTTGCGATACACCGTCACCGGGGTGGTGCGCTTGGCCACCACCTCGTCGGTGATGACGCACTCCTCGATCTCGCGCTGCGAAGGGATGGTGTACATCATGTCGAGCATCAGCTCTTCGAGGATGATCCGCAATCCGCGCGCCCCGACGCTGCGCTTGAGCGCTTCGCGCGCCACCGCGGCCAGCGCCTCGTCGGTGAAGGTGAGGCGCACTTCTTCGAAGTCGAACATCGTCTGGTACTGCCGTACCAGGCTGTTCTTCGGCTCCTTGAGGATGCGCACCAGCGAGGCTTCGTCGAGCGCCTCGAGCGTCGCCACCACCGGCAAACGGCCGACGAACTCCGGGATCATGCCGAACTTGATGAGGTCCGAAGGCAGCACCGACTCGAGCGTCTTGGCGAGCGACCGCTCCTTCTTCCCCTTGATCTCGGCGCCGAACCCCAGGCTCTTCTGGTTCAACCGGCGCTCGACGTGCTCGTCGAGCCCCACGAACGCCCCGCCGCAGATGAACAGGATGTTCGTGGTGTCGATCTGCAGGAACTCCTGGTGGGGGTGCTTGCGCCCGCCCTGCGGCGGCACGTTGCAGATCGTCCCTTCGAGGATCTTGAGCAGCGCCTGCTGCACGCCTTCGCCCGACACGTCGCGGGTGATCGACGGGTTCTCGCCCTTGCGCGCGATCTTGTCGATCTCGTCGATGTAGACGATGCCGCGCTGGGTCTTTTCCTTGTCGTTGCCCGACGCCTGGTAGAGCTTGAGGATGATGTTCTCGACGTCCTCGCCGACGTAGCCGGCCTCGGTCAGCGTCGTCGCGTCGGCGATGGTGAAGGGCACCGAGAGGAGCCGCGCCAGCGTCTGGGCGAGCAGGGTCTTGCCGGTACCGGTCGGTCCGATCAGCAGGATGTTCGACTTCTGCAGCTCGACGTCCTGGCGCGAGCGCTCGGCGAACTCGATGCGCCGGTAGTGGTTGTAGACCGCTACCGCGAGCTTCTTCTTCGCCGTCTCCTGCCCGATGACGTAGTCGTCGAGCAGCGCCTTGATCTCCTTCGGCTTGGGAAGCTTGGTCTCGGCCTGCTGCTCGTGGAGACGGTCCTCGGCGATGATGTCGAGACAGATGTCGACGCACTCGTCGCAGATGAACACCGTCGGGCCGGCGATCAGCTTCTTGACCTCCCTCTGGCTCTTGTTGCAGAAGGAGCACCGCAGGGTGTCTTCGCCGGCGTCTCGTTTGGCCATCTCTCCTCCGTCGGACCGCTCGCCGCGCGGGCGTATCCACTGCCTAGAACACCCGCCCCGGACCGCCTATTCCGCGCTCCGGTCCGCCGGGGCGAAGGAGGCGGGAGGCCCGGCGTACGGGCCCCGCCTCTTGCACCGGCATGATACTAGACGACTTTCCGCCGCCTACGACTTGCGCTTGACCATCACCTCGTCGGCCAGACCGTAGGCGACGGCCTCCTCGGCCGAGAGGATCTTGTCGCGCTCGGTGTCGGCGTGGATCGACTCGACGTCCTTGCCGGTGTGGAAGGCGAGGATCTCGTCGATGCGCTCCCGCATCTTCAGCAGCTCGCGGGCGTGGATCTCGATCTCGGTCTGCTGCCCGGCGAGCCCGTAGAGCAGCGGCTGGTGGATCAGTACCCGGCTGTTCGGCAGGACGCGGCGCTTGCCCTTGCTGCCGGCAGCGAGCAGCACCGCGGCCATCGAGGCGGCCTGACCGATGCAGAAGGTCGCCACCTCGGGCTTGATGTGCTGCATCGTGTCGTAGATGGCGAGGCCCGCCGTCACCGAGCCGCCCGGCGAGTTGATGTAGAGGTGGACGTCGCGCTCGGGGTTCTCCGCCTCGAGGAAGAGCAATTGCGCGATGACCAGGCTCGCCACCTCGTCGTCGACCGGACGGCCGAGGAAGATGATGTTGTCCTTGAGCAGCCGCGAATAGATGTCGTAGGCGCGCTCGCCGCGGCTGGACTGCTCGACCACCATCGGGATGAGCATCGGATTCCTCCGTTCAGGGCTTGGCGGCGGGCGGCGCGTCGGTCGCCGCGGCATCGTCGCTGAGCAGCAGGTCGAGGGTCTTCTCGCGCCGCAATTGCAGGCGCACCCCGGCGAGCTGGCCGTTCTGATCGAGGCTCTGGCGCACGGCGAGCGTCGACCGACCCTGGGCGCGGGCGAATCCGGCGAGCGCGGCCTCGAACTCCTCCTCGCTCACCGCCACGCCCTTCTCGCCGGCGATGGCGTCGAGCAGCAGGCGCGAGTGGACGCGCCGCTCCGCCTGCGGCTTGAGCTGGCCGAGCATCCCCTGCCAGTCGATCGGCGAGCGCTCGAGGTCGACACCGCGCGACGCCAGGTTCTCGGCGTACTCGCGCAGCATCCCTTCGCTCTCGTGCTGCACGACACCCTGCGGCAGCTCGAGCGGATGACGCTCGATGAGCTGGGAGAGCAGGGCCTGCTCGCGCTGCCGCCGCCGCTCGCGCATGCGCGCCTGGCGCAGACTTCCGGCGACCGAGGTACGCAGCTCGTCGAGCTTGGTGAAGCGACCGAGCTTGGCGGCGAAGGCGTCGTCGAGCTCGGGCAGAACGGGGCGCTTGACCTCCTCGACGGCAGCGCGGAAACGCCGCGTCTTGGCCTCGTCGCCCTCCCCTTCCGTGCGCTCGAACGACCGCTCCTGGCCCGGCTGCGCGCCGGTCAGGGCGAGGGTCAGCTCTTCCCATACCCCCTTGTCGCCGAGCTCGACCTCGACGTCCTGCGTGTGCGTGTGCGGATGTCCGGCGTGCTCGTCGGCCGCGACGTCCTCGGTGATCTTCACCTTGGCCCGGTCGCCGTGCGCCGCGGGCCGCTCGGCGGGCACCCAGTCGGCGGCCTGGTGACGCAGCTCGGCGAGCGCCCCGTCGATCTCCTCGTCGGTCGGCTCGGTGCGCAGCTCGGGCAGGTTGAAGTCGACCAGGTTGCGCAGCTCGACGACCGGCCGGACCTCGACCGTCGCGGTGAAGCGCAAAGGCTCGCCGGACTTGTACTCCACGCCGGCGACCTCCGGGGAGCCCATCGGATCGAGCTCCTTCTCCGCCGCCGCCTGCTTCCAGTACCGCGGCACCAGACGCTCGACCAGACGCTGCTCGACCTCACCCTCGAACTGCTTACGCACCAGCGAGAGCGGCACCTTGCCGCGGCGGAACCCGGGGATGCGCGCCTCGCGCGCCACGTCCTGCAGCACGCGGGAGGACTCGGCCTCGACCGCGGCGGCGGGAACCTCGACCTGCAGCTTCTTGCGGCAGGGGCCGACCTCTTCGATAGACAGCACGACGCTCATCGGCGGCTCATGATCCTTTCTCTCGTCGGAGAACCCGGAGAGCTCCGGGCGAGTGGATGGTGCGAAAGGGGGGACTCGAACCCCCAACCCGATCACTCGGGACTAGATCCTAAGTCTAGCGCGTATACCAGTTCCGCCACTTTCGCGTCGACGGTCTAGCCCTGACTGAATAGTACGGCGAAGGGAGGGGACGGGTTGGTGAGCCGCGTAGGACTTGAACCTACAACCCGCAGATTAAGAGTCTGCTGCTCTACCAATTGAGCTAGCGGCCCACTGCGAGGCGGGAATATAGCACCGGCTTCTCGCGGGAAACAACCCCTCGCTCGATTTTCCGATTCGGGGCCGAAACCAGGGCTCAGAGCAGGCTCTTGATCTCGGCCCGACCGAGGTCCGAGATCGCCGAGATGATCAGTGCGGCGGTGCCGCGGTCGAACGACGGGATGTCGATGACCACGTCGAGCGCCCCCTCCTCGTCGGTCTCCCCCGCCGAGACGGTCCGCGGCTCGGCGACGGTCGAGAGGATCTTGACCATCACTTGCGCCCCGGCGATCGGCTGCCCGGTCTTGCTCGAGGTCGCCCGGACGCTCACCACGTTGCGAGAGCCGGGCACCACCTGGCCCTCGCCTTCGATCGACAGGACGAGTTGCTCGTTCTCCGCCTCGCTCGACAGGTAGTCGAGGATGACCTGGTCGAGCGTCGGCCCGCCGGGACTGTCGAGCGCCGAGAACGAACCGGTGGTCGCGCTCGCGCGTGGCGCGGGACGGATGCCGAGGCGGGCGGCGATCTTGTCGTCGAATCGGCCCGAGCGGATCGCCGCGATGATCGTCCGGTGCTGGTGGTCCATCAGGCCGGCGATCTCGCGCTCTCCCTTGCCCTCGGCCACCAGCGCGGCATAGCTCGAGCGGCGTGCCGCCAGCACCTGCCCGCTGACGTAGATGATGCTCTCGACGAACGGGTTGGCGAGGCCCTTGTCCTCGGTCTGGACGTGAAGGACCACGTCCCCGTGGCGGACGTCGGTGTTGTAGCCCGTGATCATCGAAGCGCCGGAGGGAGTCGGAAGATCGCGTCATTGTACGGACGCGCGGCGCAAGGGGTCAAGGAGAACCGTCCGGATCCGGTTTGACCGCCGTCCGCCTCGTGCCAGAATCGCCGCCCGAGCGTTCCAGAAGGGCCCCGACGAGGAGGCCCGCCGATCCAACGACAGGAGGACCCTGACGATGTCGCAGCACACCGCCGAACCGGCCGCGCGCACCCTGGTGCATTACGAGGCCCGCGAGGGCGTCGCCTACCTCACGTTGGACGACCCGCCGGCCAACACCTACACCTACGAGATGATGCGTCACCTCGACGAGGCCGTCCTGCGCGCCCGGATGGACAACGACGTCCACGTCGTCGTGCTCAAGGGCCAGGGCGAGAAGTTCTTCTGCGCCGGCGCCAACATCGCGATGCTCCAGCAGGCCGAGCCGCGCTTCAAGTACTACTTCTGCCTGCACGCCAACGAGACGCTCAACCGTCTCGAACAGACGCCGAAGCTGGTGATCGCCGCGCTCAACGGGCACACCGTCGGCGGCGGCCTCGAGATCGCCATGGCGGCCGACCTGCGCGTCGCCAGGAAGGACGCCGGCAAGCTCGGCCTGCCGGAGATCAACCTCGGCGTCCTTCCGGGCACCGGCGGCACCCAGCGACTTTCGCGGCTGGTCGGCAAGAGCAAGGCGATCGATCTGATGATCACCGGCGACCTGCTCACCTTCGAGCAGGGGCTCGAGCTCGGCATCGTCAACCGCATCTTCGCCGGCGAGGGGTTCCTCGAGCAGGTCCACGCCTTCGCTCGCGAGTTCTGTCCTCCCAACCGCGCCTCCAAGGCCGTCGGCCGGATCAAGCGCTCGGTGCAGTCGGGCTGGGAGGTGCCGTTCGAAAGCGCGCTCGCCATCGAGCGCGAGCTGCAGCAGCAGCTCTTCGAGAGCGCCGACGCCAAGGAAGGGCTCGACGCCTACGTCAACAAGCGCCGCCCGGGCTTCAGCGGTCGCTGAGCCGCCTGCGCACACGTGCCGCCGGCCGGACCGGCGGGCGGCACGTGGCGAGCCGACTGGTCGCTCTCCGCCATGTCCCGTCGCCTGGCCCTGATCGCCCCGGTGCGCACGCCGATCGGCAAGCTCGGCGGGGCGCTCGCCACCCTGTCGGCCGCCGACCTCGGCGTGGCCGCCGCCACGGCCTGTCTCGAACGGGCCGGCCTCTCCGCGACGGCGGTCGACCAGGTCGTCTTCGGCCACGCACGGCAGGCGGGCGGCGGGCCGAACAGCGCCCGCCAGGTCGCCTACCGCGCTGGCGTGCCGGTCGACCGGCCGGCCTTCACCGTCAATCAGGCATGCGGCTCCGGTCTCCAGGCCGTGCTCGCGGCGGCCCGCGCGATTGCGCTCGGGGAGGCCGAGGTGGTTCTCGCGGGCGGGTCCGAGAGCATGTCGAATACGCCGTACCTGCTGCCCCGAGCCCGCTCGGGCTACCGGCTGGGCCACGACACGATGGTCGACGCGATGTTCCGCGACGGCTTCGACGACCCGCTCTCCGGCCTGCGGATGGGCGAGACCGCCGAGGAGCTCGCCGCGGAGAGCGGCATCACCCGGGTGGACGCCGACGCCTGGGCCGCCCGGTCCCAGCAGCGCTGCGCGGTCGCACGCCGCGCGGGGCGCTTCGAGCGGGAGATCGCGCCGGTGGCGGTGGTCGCTCGCGGACGCGAGACCACGGTCTCCGTCGACGAGCATCCGCGCGACGGCGTGACCGTCGAGCGGCTCGCCGCGATGGAGCCGGTCTTCCGCCCCGGCGGCACGGTGACCGCGGGCAACGCCTCGGGGATCACCGACGGCGCCGCCAGCATCGTCGTCGCCAGCGAGAGGGCCGTCTCGCGTCTCGGCCTGAAGCCGGCCGGCTGGCTGTGCGACTGGGAGGTCGTCGGCGTCGAGCCGCGGATCATGGGGATCGGTCCGGTCCCCGCGACCCGGCGCCTGCTCGAGCGCAACCGCCTCGACGCCGCCGCGATCGACCGGATCGAGCTCAACGAGGCGTTCGCCAGTCAGGTGCTCGCCTGCCTCGCCCAGCTGCCTTTCGACCGCGAGCGCGTCAACCCCGACGGCGGTGCGATCGCCCTCGGCCACCCGATCGGTTGCAGCGGCACGCGGATCCTCGTCACACTCCTCCATGGGCTCGCCGCGAGCGGCGGGTCGCTGGGGATCGCCACTCTCTGCGTCTCGGGCGGCATGGGGCTTGCCGCTCTCGTCGAACGCGCCTGAGCCGACAAGGCGCCACTGGAGATTCCGCATGTCCACCTCGATCGCCGTCGCCTTCTTCCGCGAGGACCGCGTTGCCCCCTACCTCGAGGCGCTGCGCTCCGCGGGAGCGAGCCGCGACGAGCTGCTGCCGTTGTCTCCGGCGCGACTGGGCGACCGTTCGGCTCGCGCCGCGCTCGCCGAGGCGAGCGCCCTGCTGCTGACGGGCGGTGCCGACCTCCAACCCTGCCTCTACAGCGAGGCGCGCCTGGCCGAAGCGCAAGTCGACGAGCCGCAGCTCGGACGCGACCAGCTCGAATGGGACCTGCTCGCGGAGGCCCAGCACCGGCGGCTGCCGGTCTTCGGCATCTGCCGCGGCCACCAGCTGCTGCACGTCTTTCTCGGTGGCTCGCTCTACCAGGACATCGCCGTCCAGGTGCCGGGCGCCGTCGCTCACCGCTTCTACGCCGACGACGGCTGGGCGCTCGACCACCTGGCGCACGAGGTCGGCGTCCGGCCGCACGACCACCCGATGACCCGTGCGCTCCAGGCCGGCGGGACGCTGCCGGTCAACAGCCGTCATCACCAGGCGGTGCGGGCGCTCGGTCAGGGGATGCGCGTCGCCGCCGTCTCCCCGGACGGGCTCGTCGAGGCGAGCTTCCACGCGGCCGACGACTGGTGGGTCCGCAGTGTCCAGTGGCATCCGGAGAACCTCACCGCGCATCCCGTGCACCTCGCCCTCTTCCGTGATTTCGTCGCCGCGGCGCGCCAGCACACCGGGGCCCGACCGGAGATCGAGGTCCCGGCGTGAGCGACCCGGTACGCCTCGTCCGCGACGGTCGTCGCGCCACCATCACGCTTGGCCGACCGCCACTCAACATTCTCGATCTCGAGATGATCGCGGCGCTCGACGCGCGCCTGCTCGAGCTCGCCGGCGACGACGAGATCCAGCTCGTCGTGCTCCGCGGAGCCGGCGAGAAGGCCTTCTCCGCCGGCGTCTCGGTCGGCGACCACGTCGGAGAGAAAGTCCCAGCGATGCTCGCCGGCTTTCACGGCGCGATCCGTCGTCTGCGCAAGCTGCCGGCCACGACGCTCGCGGTGGTCGACGGTGCCTGCCTCGGCGGCGGCATGGAGCTCGCGCTCGTCTGCGACCTCGTGCTTGCCACCGACCGCGCCCGCTTCGGCCAACCGGAGATCCGGCTCGGCTGCTACCCCCCGGTGGCCGCCGCGCTCTATCCTTCGCGACTCGGCCACGGCCGGACGATGGAGCTCCTGCTCACCGGCCGTCCGCTGGACGCCGAGGAGGCCGAGCGGCTCGGGCTCGTGACCTGGCGGGTCGCCCACGATCAGCTCGACGCGCGCCTCGACGGGCTCGCCGACGAGCTCACGCGCCCCAGCGCCGCGGTGGCGCGCCTCACCAAGCGCGCCGTGCTCGCCGGCGGGGACTACCCGTTCGAGGCGGCGCTGGAGATCGCCGAGCGCCTCTACCTCGAGGAGCTCGCCCCCACCGACGACATGTGCGAAGGCATCGCCGCCTTCCTCGAGAAGCGCTCGCCGGTCTGGCGCCACCGCTGAGGCCGATCCGCCATGTCCCCGCGCCGTCTCGGTCTCGCCCTGCTTCTCGCCGCCTGGCCGTCCGTCTCGCCGGCCCACGCAGAGAAGGTCACGTTCTCCTTCGCCCCCTCGGCGGGACGACGCTATCTCGTCGAAGAGATCTCGCAGCAGACCTCGAAGGTCGCCGCCAAGCGCGAGGACCTGGTGATCTCTGGCCGCTCGACGATGGAGATCGCGCGCGACGGACAGCGCTGGGCGATCCGGCTGCACGTCGACTCGCTTCTCGTCACCAAGGACGGCGCAACGCTCGACTCGCCGATGTTCGCCGCCATCCGCGGCTCGCGCGCCATTCAGGTGATCCGTCCGGACGGGGGCTTCGACCATCTCGAAGGCGCCCGCGCCCTCTACGACCGCATGCTCGCGGCGGCCAGCGGCGAAGAACGCGAGCGGCTCCTCGACCGAGGCAAGGCGCCGCTCGACACGAGCGAACGGGCGAGCTGGTACGAACGGGTCGAGGTGTTCGCCGGCCAGACGCTGGAGCTCGATCGCGACTACTTCTTCGAGTCGGCCTATCCTGTCGGCGGCGACGGATGGGTTCCTCACCAGGTTCTCTTCCGTCTCGGCCCCTGGGTGGAGACACCGATCGGGCGGCTGCTCAAGGTGAGCCTCGCCTACGTCGCCGACGCGCGACGGCAAGTGCCCGCGGCGCAGCCGGTCGTTTCGCGGATCGCCAGCGGTTTCACCCCACGCGCGCTTCGCCCGATCGCCTCCGATGTGACGCTCGAAGGAGCCGGCTGGCGGCTGATCGACCCGGCGACGCTCACCGTGCTCCAGGAGCAGATCGTCCATCGTCTGCGGCAGCCGTTGCGGGTCGACGAATCGCTCGGGCTGACCCTCACCCTCGTCGACCAGGTCGACTACAAGCTGACGCCTGTCGCCCCGCCCGGGCCGCATTCCGACCAGGAGAAGAAGCCATGACCGAGACCGTCCTGCTGCAGCGTGAGGGTCGCGTCGCCGTCCTCACCGTCAATCGACCCGACAAGCTCAACGCCCTGAACGACCAGGTCCGCGAGGACATGCTCGTCCACCTCGACGCGCTCGAGAACGACGCCGAGATCGGCGCCGTGGTGATCACCGGTGCCGGGGAGAAGTCGTTCATCGCCGGCGCCGACATCGCCGAGTTCGCCGGCCGCTCGCCGTTCGACCAGCGCCACGCCATGCGCAGCCCGCGCATCTTCGACGTCATGGCTTCCTTCCCCAAGCCGGTCATCGCGATGATCAACGGCTTCTGCCTCGGCGGCGGCTGCGAGCTGGCGATGTCGTGCGACATGCGCATTGCCGCCGACAGCGCCCGCTTCGGCCAGCCGGAGATCAAGCTCGGGCTCATTCCGGGCGGCGGCGGCACCCAGCGCTTGCCGCGCCTGGTCGGACTCGGTCAGGCGATGCGACTGATTCTCACCGGCGACATGATCGGCGCGGCCGAGGCGCGCGAGATCGGCCTGGTCGACCTGGTCCTGCCGGCCGCCGAATTGCGCCCCAAGACGCTCGAGCTCGCCGCCCGGATCGCCGCCTACAGCCCGCTGACCGTCAAGGTCGCCAAAGAGGCGATCCGCGCCTCGGAGAAGTTGTCGATCGAGGAAGGGATCACCTACGAACGCGATCTCTTCTGCCTCTGCTTCTCCACCGAGGACAAGAAGGAAGGGGTCGAGGCGTTTCTCGCCAAGCGCGGGGCGAACTGGAAGGGGCGTTAGAGGAGAGCCCGCTCTCCGGAAAGCTCCCGACCGGTGGACCGAGAGCTCCGCACGATGTCGTCCGGAGCGTGAGCGGAGGACCTGGGGGACGGGTGGCGCGGCATGGGTCGCAACGCGGTCGCCCGAGCCCGGGTCCCCGCGCCGCCCGGGACGACCGCCGCCGAGGCACTCGCGCACCTCTGCGGAGCATCGCGGCGCAGCCGGCCGTCTCTAGTGCAGGAAGGCGATCACGTAGTAGGAGATCGCACCCACCACCCCCGACATCGGGATGGTCAGCACCCACGCCCAGATGACGCGTGCAGCGATGCCCCAGCGCACCGCCGAGAGGCGCTGCACCGTGCCGACGCCGACGATCGCTCCGGTGATGGTGTGGGTGGTCGACACCGGCACGCCGAGGCTCGAGGAGACGAAGAGCGAGATCGCCGCCGCGGTCTCCGCACAGGCACCGCCATAGGGACGAAGCCGGGTGAGCTTCATCCCCATCGTCTTGACGATCCGCCAACCGCCAGCCATCGTGCCCAGAGCGATCGCCGCGTGGCAGACGAGCACGATCCAGAACGGGAACTGGATCTTGCCGGCGTCGAAAGCAGCCTGATCGTGGCGCCAGATCGTGGCGAAGAAGAGCGCGGCGATGATCCCCATCGTCTTCTGCGCGTCGTTGGTGCCGTGCCCGAGGCTGTAAGCAGCCGCCGAAGCGAGCTGGGCGATGCGGAAGTGGTGGTCGATCTTGCCCATCGGCGTGCGCCAGAAGACGCGGATCACCAGGACGACGAAGGCCAGACCGAGGGCGAAGCCGAGCAGCGGCGCGATGACGATGAAGGCGATCGTCGAGACGAGCTTGCCGGAATGGACGACGCCGGTGAACTGCCCGGCGTAAGCGATCGCCGCGCCGCCGAAACCGCCGAGCAGGGCGTGCGAGCTCGAGGTCGGCAACCCCACCCACCAGGTGATCAGGTCCCAGACGATCGCCCCGAGCAGGCCGGCGAAGATGACCTCCGGCGTCACCCATTCCTTGTGGACGAACTTGGCGACCGTGTTGGCCACCGCCACGCCGAACCCCCAGGCGGCGGCGAAGTTCCACCAGGCCGCCCAGACCACCGCGGTGCCGGGACGCAAGACCCGGGTCCCGACGATCGTGGCGATGGAGTTGGCGGCGTCGTGAAAGCCGTTGATGAAGTCGAAGGCGAGCGCCGCGATGAAGATCAGCATCACCCAGGGCTGGCTCGCCAGCGCCGCCAGGGTGTGGAAGAAGGAAGTATCCACGGCGAACGGCTTCAGGCGTGCTTGACCAGCACAGTCTCGATCACGTTGGCCACGTCCTCGCACTTGTCGGTGGCCACCTCGAGGTGCTCGTAGAGGTCCTTCCACTTGATGATGTCGATCGGATCCCGCTCGCCGCCGTTGAAGAGGTCGTTGAGCGCCTCCCGCAGCACGAAGTCAGCGTCGTTCTCGATCTGGTTGATACGCGCACACTGGGCGAGGATCTTCTCGGTCTGCCGCAGGTCGCGCATCAGGCGCACGCCGGCGGTGACCTCCTCCGACCCCTTCATCACCAGGCGGCTGAGCTCGACGGCGAAGGAGAGCGGCGCCGAGACGCGGAAGGTGACCAGTCGCTTGGCCACCGCGTCGGTGAAATCGAGCACGTCGTCGAGCCGCACGGTCAGCGCGTAGATGTCCTCGCGGTCGAGCGGCGTGATGAAGGTACGGTTGAGCTCGGCGAAGATCTTGTGGGCGATCTCGTCCGCCTCGTGCTCGACATCGTGGATCTTCTGGCTGGCGAGCCGGATGTCGTCGAGCGTCCCGCGCGCTTCGAAGCACTGGTACAGAAGGGTGGCGCCGCGCTGCACCGTCGACGCGAGCTCCTCGAGTAGGTCGAAGAACTCGACCCGCCTGGGAATCAGCCTCATCTCGTGGACCTCTCTCTCCGATCGAAGAAAGACAGGAAACCTGACGGGCCTATTCTACCCTCCCCGCGCCGCCCCACCAGGACTAGACTGGAAAAGGCCCCGTCCGGGGGGAAAGGAGGCCCGCTTGACCCACCACGCCCCACGCCGAGAGCTCGTCGGTCTGGTGCCGGCCGCCGGTCGCGCCAGCCGGCTCGGCGAAATCACTTCTAGCAAAGAGATCCTGCCCCTCCCGGGCGAGGATGGCGGCCCCTCCCGCCCCGCCTGCCACGACCTGCTCGCCACCTTCGCGCGTGCCGGAGTGGCCCGAGCCTTCGTCCTGCTGCGCGAGGGCAAGTGGGACATCCCGGGACGACTCGGCGACGGCGCGGAGCACGGCCTCCACCTGGCCTATCGGGTGCTCTCCCCGACTCCGGGAGTTCCCTTCACCCTCGCCGCTGGATTTCCGTTCGTGCAAGGCGCCGATGTCGCACTCGGCTTCCCGGACATCCTGCTCCACCCCCACGACCTGCTGCTGCGTCTGCGCGCCCACCACGACGCCGGCGAGGCCGACTGCTCGCTGGCGCTGGTACCTTGCGATCGCCCGTGGGCGAGCGACCTCGTCGCGACCGACGCCACGGGACGCGTGACGCGGCTCGCCATCAAGCCGCGCGACGCCCGATCCGGGGTGACCTGGGCGTTGGCGATCTGGTCGCCTCGCTTCACCGACTTCTTCGCCGACTTCGTCGACAGCCACCGTCAGCGTCCCGAGCTGGACGACGGCCGCGAGATCCACGTCGGTGACGTCTTCAACGCCGCGATCGATCGCGGTCTGCACGTCGGGTTCGTGGAATGCGACGACGGTCGCATGCTCGATCTCGGAACGCCGGAGAGTCTGCGGCGAGCGAGCGAAGGGGGTTGGACCCGGAACCTCGACCCTCAGTCGCCGAGGAGGTAGAGCTCGCCCTCGACCGGGACCTCGACCGGGAGACCCGACCTTTCGCCGAGCGACCGGGCGATCACCGCGAGATCGGCGCTGCTGCGCCGCGGGTGGTGATGCACCGGCAACAGCCGCCCGACCGCCGCCTGTCGCGCCAGGTCTGCCACCTGCCCCGCGGCCGAGTGTCCCCCGCGTGCCGGATCGTCGTGGCGCGCCTCCTCGTCGGTCGCCCAGACCTCGTGCAGCAGGACCGCGACACCCCGAGCGAGCTCGACCGTCGCCGGGTCGGCCATCGTGTCGGTGCAGTAGGCGAGCCGGTCGCCCACCCGGACGCCGGCCGACCCGCCGGGATGGCGCTGGGCGCGAACGGTCAGGGCCAGCTCGCCGATCCCCAGGGCTCCGGCGTCGTACGGCACCACCTCGATCGGCAAGGGCATCGCCGCCAGGCCGAAGGGGAAAAGAGGCGGCGCGATCAGGCGACCGAGCGCCGTCGTCGGATCGCCTTCGGTCAGCGGCGGACGCGGCGCGAAGAGGCGCACCGGCCGGTCACGCCAGACACCCGGCAAGTACGAGAGACCGACGACGTGGTCGAGGTGGTAGTGCGTGAGCAGGATCTCGAGCCGCGGGTACGGCGCGAGCAGCGCCTGGAGCGCCGGGTCCAGCAAGCGGCCGACGCCGGTCCCGGCGTCGAGCAGCAGCGCCGTCGTCTCGGCGAGCAGCAGGAAGCACATCGTCTGCCGGCCGCCGGCCGGGATGAAGCCGTTCGTGCCGAGGGGGACCAGGCGCCAGCTCACTGTCGCTCCGTCGAGCCTCTCCAACGCAGGTCGCTCCCGATCTCGCCACCCGCGATGAGCTCGCGAATGCGCGACAGCCGCTTGTAGCGGGGTCCGTCGAAAGCCGCGAAATCGAGCCCGCGCTCGCGATAGGCCGCGGCGAGCTCGGCGGCACCGCTCCGCGCGTCCCACTTGAGGCGGAACTCGGGGAAGCGCGACTCGAGCTTGGCGCAGCTCACGCGGTAGTTGCGCGGATCGGGACCCGCGCCTTCGGCGAGTCGGATCTCGCAACCCGGCACCGTCTCGCCGACGATCTCTGCGAGCTCGCGGATCCGGTAGTTCTCCTCGCTCCCGCCGATGTTGAAGGCTTCGGCGTGGACGGCCTCGCGAGGCGCGCCGGCGAGCAGGAGGAAGGCCCGGCCGATGTCTTCGACGTGCACCAGGGGACGCCACGGGGTGCCGTCGCTCTGCAGGACGATCCGCCCGGTGGTCACCGCCCAGGCCACCAGGTTGTTGAGCACGATGTCGACCCGCAGGCGCGGCGAGACGCCGTAGGCCGTGGCGTTGCGCAGCATCACCGGCGAGAAGGTGGCGTCGGCAAGCTCGAGGAGGGCCGCCTCGAGCTTGACCTTGGAGATCGCGTAGGGGGTGATCGGCGCCAGCGTTGCCTGCTCGTCGAGCTTCGCGTCGCCCCCCGAGGCACCGTAGTTCGAGCACGACGAGGCGAAGAGAAAGCGCGGCACACCGGCCTCCTTGGCCAGCCGCGCGAGCCGCAACGAACCGTGGAGATTGATGTCGTAGGTCAGCTCGGCGTCGAGGTCGCCGAGCGGGTCGTTCGACAGCGCCCCGAGATGGACGATGGCATCGAAGCCCTCGAGGTCGGTCCGCTCGACCTCGCGCAGATCGCGCCGGCGGACGTCGTCGTGCGGTTCCGCCGCGCCGAAACGGCAGGCCTCGAAGAAGCCGGCGTCGAGCCCGACGACCTGGTGACCGGCCCGCTCGAAGAGCGGTACCAGCACGGAGCCGATGTAACCGTGATGTCCGGTGACGAGAACGCGCATGGAGATGAGCCTTTCGTGAGTGAACCGTCGACTGCCCGGCGATTCTAGCCCGGAGTCCGGGGCCGACCTGGCTACGGCGTCACGGTGACGTAGCGCCGCCAGAGGTTGCTCTCGCGCCGATCGCCGAACCAGGTGACGCCCTCGCGTACGAGGTCGAGGACCAGCTCGTACTCCCCGGGCGCCGCCGGAGCCTCGACGGTCATCACCGCCGTCGCGCTGGCGCCGCCAGCGACGTCTTCCGGCAGCCGGGTGCGCACTCCCTCGAAATCCGTCGTCGAGCCGTCGGCCTGCCGCCAATGGTAGGCCAGCGCCACATGCGCTCCGCCCTGGGCCCACCAGCTTCCACCGCTGCCGTTGCGCACCGTCACCGGGACCGAGAAGCGACGGCCGGCCGTCGTCGCCGCCGGCGCCTCGACGCGCGTCCACTCGACCCGATAGAGGTCCGCTTCGAGATCCTGCTGCGAGCCGAAGTAGACGAGGCGTGCCCCGGCGAGGAACTCGGCGTCGTCGCTCGCCGCGCCGGGGAACGGCGAACCGCGCTCCGCCTCGACCTCCATGCGATACCCGTAGATCGGCGCCCCGTCAGGGTCGGTGATCCTCGTCGGCCCGTGAAGCGGGAAAACCAGGTGTTGCGGCGCGTCGTCCGCCGAGGCGAAATGCAGCTCGCGACGCTCGCCGCCGAGCGCCAGGGCGATCCGGTTGTCGGCTGCCAGGCTGGTCACCTCGAAAACCGCACTCGACAGCGGCCAGTCGCTCATCAACCAGAGCTCGACGGTCCCCCGAGCCCGCACCAGCATCTCGTCGCCCCAGGGCAGGAAGACGTCCTTGCGCGAGTAGATCCAGGCACCGGCGACCGCGTCGCCGCGATAGCCGGGGATCTGGCGCTGCAGCGAGAGCTCGAGCGGGAAGAGGCCGAACGGCGCGTTGCGGACGTGCCATTGCAGGGTCGGATGCACCACCGGGGCACCGAACGGAGCGAGTTGCAGCGGCCCGGTGAGCAGCGCCGCGATCGCCCAGCCGAGGGGCACCAACGCCGTCGGCGCGATCCGCGTGACCAGGAAGAGGAACCCCGGATAGGCGCTGACGAAATAGCGGTTGCCGACGAACCCACCCCCGCCATGCCAATTGAAGTCGATGAAGAGGAGGAAGAAGAGCGCGACCCCGGCGAGGGAGGCGAGGATCGCCCAGCGTTCGAGCGACCGGCGAGCATGGAGCAGGAAGAGCACCAGGCAGAGCGCCGAGAACGGCAGGTACGGGAAGAGCCCGGTGTGGCGGCCGACGAGGAAGTAGAGCGTGCTTTCCGGCAGCTTCCGCAGACCGTCCGTCGGCAGGTAGACGATCCACGACCAGGAGTTCGTCGTCACCTTCGGCGCCTCGGGCGCCACGTCCCGCACCGCGACGTCGACCAGCTTGCCCGGGGCCTCGACTCTCACCCCGGCACGCTCGACGCCGAGGTAGGCGGACGGGTGGCCGGTCATCGCCGTGGAAATCCCACCGAGCAGCAGGAGCGTTCCGACGAGGCCACCTCCCCACGCGACGACCTCGCGCCAGCGCCGTTCGCGCACCAGCGGCACGAGGACCGGCATTCCGAGTGCGGCGTAGATCGGCTTGCCGTAGCCGGCGAGCGCCACGACCGCCCCCGAGGCGACGAAACGCGCCATCGGCGAGACGAGCAGCGACCGCAGTCGATCGATCGCGCGCTCCCCCGGTCGGGCGACCGGCGCCGGCGTGAGCCCGAGGTAGAGGCAGGCGCAGATCGCCGCCATGTTGAAGACCTCGGGGTGGATCCAGAACGCGTACACCGGCGCGGTCGAGAGCAGGAAGAACCCGGCCGAGAAGAGCAGGGCGACCGGCTCGGCGTTGTAGCGCGCGAGGTAGCGGGTGCCGAGGGCGATCATCCCGGCGACCAGCAGCATGTTGAGCGCCACGAAGCCGTTGGCGCCGAAGAGCCGGGCGAACGGCGCGGCCACCAGCGGATAGACGAACGGCTTGCCGTAGTAGACGGTATGCCAACCGTCGTCCGTCATCAGGATGACGTTGCGCGCCGCGTCGTACGGGAACTCCTCGAACAGCCGTGCCAGGTCCTTCGCCTCGCAGCGCAGGTCGAAATCGTGCGCCAGCGAGAGACCCATGAGGTAGTACGCCGGCTCGTCGGAGCGCAAGCCGGAGGGCAGCCCGGGCTTGTGCACCGCAAGCGGCACGATCGCCAGAGCAACGGCGAGACAGAGGAGGGAGAGCCGGGCGGAGCGGGAAAGCACGATTTGTCAGCCTAGTCGAGCGCCCCGGGCGGTGCAAGCCGATCGCTTGACAATTGCGGTGCGCCCGCTCGCCCGGACAGGCGGCCAGCGCACCGCTCGACAGGTCAAGGGACCGGGTACTCCAGATAGGCCTTCATGTTCTTGTAGGTCCACCCGAGGCTCGGCACGTCCGTGTTCCCAGCCCCCTGATCCGGATAGCCGAACGACACGGAGAAGCCCTGACCGGTGCCGTGGATGGGGTTGTGTGCCGTCGCGCTCCCGAACATGCGGAAGATCCGGTTCTGCCCGACGACACTCCCCTCGTAGACCGCCGTCTCGGTATCTCCCGTCGAGGAGGTGTAGATGTAGAGGAACGAGTAGGTTCCGTTCGGGTCGAGCTCGAGGCTGTCCGACTGGACCTCGTACTGACCCGACGGCAGGTCGGCGTTCGAGACCAGCTCGAGCTCGTTGCGCGAAGGCCCGAGAATGCCGACGTCGCCGAACAGATTGCCGTCGAGCGACGAGCCGCGCCAGACCTTGAAGACGTTGTGCTTGCCGGTCGGCCGTGCTTCGTACCAACCGTTGAGATCGACCTCGACCTCGACCACCACGCGATAGAAGGCGATCGCCGGCGAGACCGGGATATCGACCTGGAAGACCGGCGTCTGGGCGGTCGCCGTGAAGAACGTCCCGGGGCGGGTGGTGAGGATCCAGCGCGGGTCGCCCGGTGGAGGCTCCGTCGGCGGTGGCTCTGTCGGCGGCGTCGAGCCGTCGCAGGTCACGGAGGCGGTGTCGTTCACCGACTGGGCGGCCAGCAGGTCGGGGTTCTGATAGCTCTTCGACTTGTCGTACGTCGTGTCGGTGACCGTGAGGTTGAACCCGACGTTCGTGCCCGCGGAGAGATAGACCCAGAAGCGGTTGTTGAGGGCGCAACCGTTGACGATCTTGACCAGGATTTCCGGATTGTCGGCGTTGAAGAAGTAGAAGAGCCCGCCGCGTACGACCCCCAGGGCGTTGAGCGGCACCGCCTTGCCCGAGCCGACGAAGCCGCCGCCCTGCGTGGTCGAGTAGTCGACCTTGACGGCGAACCGCTTGTCGCCCGCCACGTCGTCCAGGCAAAGCGTGTTGACAGTGGGGACGCACGGTCCGGTGGCGTGGACCGGGAGGGACGAGGCGAGCGCCAGCGCGGCGAAGACGACGCTGGCCAACGGAAGCGAGACAGGGCGCATAGGATCTCCGAAGTCGATCGAGCGCCTCGACCCGGAGGCCGGAGGCGCCGACGGCGCCCGGGATCCTACACGAGGCGGAACGACCGTGTCGTCGGCGTCCGCCGGACAGGCGCTACGGCGCGCTGCAGGTGAGAGCCGCCGTGTCGTTGACCGACGTGGCGAGAATCCGGTCGGGGTTCTGGTAGCTCTTCGCGTGAGCCAGCGTGGTGTCGGTCACCGTCAGGTTGAATCCGACGCTCGTCCCCGAGGAAAGATAGACCCAGAAGCGGTTGTTGACCCCGCAGCCGTTGAGCACCTTGACCATGATCTCGGGGTTGTCCTGGCCGAAGAACCAGAAGAGGCCGCCACGGGTCACGCCGAGGTTGGAGAGGGCCAGCGCCCGGCCCGAGCCGACGAAACCGCCGCCGAGCGTCGTCTGGAAGTCGACGCGCACGGCAAACCGCCGGTCGCCCGGCTGATCGTCGACACAGAGCGTCGTGGCGTCGGGGACGCACGAGGTCGCTCCCGCCGGGGCGGAAGAGCAGAACGCCAGGCAGAGGACGGCGGTGACGATCGCGCGGCAAGCAAAGGAACGGCTCATGACACCTCCAGAGGGCTGAGACGGCGCAGGGCCGACGTCAAGCGGGCCGCGATCCTACCGCGGTCACGACGGCGCAGCTCAGTCGTGCGCCAGTTTCGTTCCGGCGGGCGCTCGCCCCGGTCGCTGAAGGCGTTCCGCCCGCTCCGCGACCCCCTTCTGGATCGACGAGAGGTCGAGGAGAAAGCCGAAGGTCCGCCGATCGGCGGCGAGCAGCGTCACCAACCCGTCGAAATCCGCCGCCAGCTCGACCTTGCGCCCGACGACGACGTAGCGCGCCGCCGCCAGTCCGGCTGCGCATTGGCCGAGCCGCATCACGACGTGGCGCAGCGTCTGCAGCGAGACGTGCTGCTCCCGCAGCTCGCGGGCGATCCGCAGGCGCAGAATGTCGGCGTAGGAATAGAGCCGCCCTCGGCCTCGCCCCCTTCCGGCCGAGCGGGCGATCGACGGTTTGAGAAACCGCGAGCGATCCCAGTAGTCCACCGTGAAGAACGGCACGCCGCTGATGCGCGCCGCCTCGCGGGATGTATAGCCATTCTCGAACATGGTCGTGAGATCTCTCCTCGCGGCCCGGTGCCCTCAGGTGGGAGCTCCCGACGTCGTTTCCACGATTCTACAAGGAGCGTCGGCGATCGGTCATGCTCGCTCGCCCCGCCACCGCCATCTCGCCACCGGGCAGGCCGCGTCGTGCCGGTCGCCGGCTCTGAGAGAATGCTCCGCGCGGAGCCGCGGATGCGCCCCTCGACCCCCGAAACCAGCTGGGCCCGACGAGACCGCCGCGCCTTCGTGGCGGCGATCCTCCTCGCCCTCGCCGCGACCGCGCTCTTCTTCTCCCTGGCGCGGATCCGCCACCCGCTCACCCGGCTGGACGGCGACGAGGGAACGTTCGTCGCCATGGCCACCAGTCTCGCCCGCGACGGCGACCTGCGCTTCACCGCGGCGGATCGGAAGTGGGCGGAGAGCTACCCCGAGGGGCCGCCGACGCTCATCCTGCAGCGGACCGGCGACGGCATCGCCTACTCCAAGCCGGTCCTTTACGCCTTCTGGGGCGCACCGTTCGTTCGCCTGCTCGGCTCCGACGGACTGGTCGCCGCGAACTTCACCGCGCTCGCCCTGTCCCTCGTCCTCGCTTTCGCCTTCCTGCGACGGCGTGAGCCTCCGGGCCGCGCGCTGCTGCTCCTCGTCACCTTCGCCGGTGCCGGAGCGTTGGCCGCTCAGGTCGCCTGGCGGATGACCGAGAGCCTGCAGGTCGCGCTCGCGCTCGCCGGGCTGACGCTGTCGTTCGGCACGGCGCGGGAATGCAGCGAGCCGGAGCCCGGCCGCATCGCCGGCTGGCTCGATCATCGCGCCGCGCCCTGGATCGGCGCCGCCCTGCTCGGGCTCTTCGCCTCGCTGCGCGACCCGAACCTCCTCCTCGCCGGGCTGCCCGCCGCCGCGGCGCTGCTCGCCGGCCGTTTCAGGCGGGCGATCGCCCTCGGGTTGATCGCGGCGCTTGCCTTCGGGGCGGCGCTCGCCCTCACGGTCGCGCTGTGCGGCGCCTCGAACCCTTATCGCGCGGTCCGCTCGAGCTTCGACGCCGCCAGCGGCTATCCCGACGACCTCGGCCCCCCTCACCCCTACTTCTCCGAGCATCAGGCGACCCAGACGCTCGAGCTGCGTCCCGAGCTCGAGCCTCGGCGCAGCTTCGCCGCCGCGGTCACCTTCCTCCTCGGTCGCCACACCGGCCTCTTCGTCTATTACCCGGCGGTGCTCGCCTTCCTCGCCGCCGCTCTGCGACGGCCGGACCGCCTCGCCATCCTGTTGCTCGGCGCCGCCGCCGCACTGGCGCTCTTCTACGTCGTCTGGATGCCGACGAACTACTTCGGCGGCGAGGCGTTTCTCTCCAACCGGTACTACCTGGCCGCCTTGCCGCTCTTTCTCGTCGCGCCGCGCCGGCTACCCGGCCGCCTGGGGCTTGCGATCGCCTGGACGCTCGCCATCGCTGTCGGCGCTTCGGCCTACATTTCGCTTCAGCGCACGGCTCGACTCGACGCGTCGACGCAGAGCCATGCCCACGCCGGGCTCTTCCGCCTGCTCCCCTACGAGACCACCGGCGCCCCGATCGGCGGACGTGTCGATCGCTACTGGTCGGGCGATTTCCTGCGCTTCACCGACCCCTATGCCGAGGTCGGTGAATGGACCTTCACCCTGCGCAGCGGCGAGCCCGCGGCCGAGGTGGTGGTCGCCAGCTATTGGGACCGCGAGCGACCTTCGTTCCTGGCGATCGTCGAGGGCGGACCGGCGAAGCTCGCGGTCACGGACTGGCGCGGCGTCCACCGTACGGCGCTTCCCCGGCCGATCGACGGGGTAGGACGGGGCGTCGTGACGCCGAAAGTGGCGCCGCCATGGCGGCGCCACTCGTACTGGTGGGGACCCCCGGGAGAGATCTACGGCGTTCGGACGCTGCGCCTGGCGGTCACGGCCCTCGGCAGCGAACCCGCGAGGGTCACCTTCCGCTACCTCGGGCGCGAGGCCACGCGGCGGGCCGCGGCGGAGCTGCTCGGAGGGGCGCTCCCCGCCACCGCGCTGGCCTCCCGGCAGTCGATCCTCCAGCTGCGCGTGAAGAACACCGGGGAGACCACCTGGGCAAGCAACGCCGCCCTGCCCACGCTCTTCGGTTACCGGGTCACGGACGCCGACGGCCGGACGCTCGCCGAAGGGCGCTCGACGCTCGCCCGTCCCGTTTCCCCCGGCGAGATCCTCGACCAGGAACTGGCCGTCGAATGGCCGGCGTACGCCGGAACCGTGACGGCGACGGTCGACCTGCTGCGCGAGGATTACGCCTGGTTCGGCGGCGACGGGAGTCGCCCGCTGCTCGCCGGCCCGGTGACCCTGGCCCCCCCACCGTAGCGACCCCGCGCATCCGGGCCACGATTACAACCTTCCACTTACAACCACCGTTTTACAACCAACGTTGTATGATCGGCCCGTGCGATGCCTCGGCCGACCTTCGCTCGTCGTCGCGACTCTTCTCCTGCTCCTCGACTCGACCGCCTGCCGTCGCAGTAGCGCCGCGGCCCAACACCCCCCCACGGTCCAGACCGCAGCGGCGCGCAGCAGCGCATCGACGCCGACGGGATTCATCGTCATCTCGCTCGATACCCTGCGTGCCGACCGACTCGGCGCCTACGGCTACGACCGGCCGACGACACCCTTTCTCGACCGGCTCGCCGCACGCGCGACGCTCTTCGAACGCGCCATCGTCCAGTACCCCGGGACATTGCAGTCGCACATGTCGATGTTCACCGGCCTCTACCCGCGGGAGCACGCCGTCTTCCCGCCGGCGCTCCGGCTCTCGGCAGACATTCCGACGCTGCCGGAGCTCTTCCATGCCGCCGGCTACCGCACCGCCGGTCACTCCGAAGGCGGCTTCGTCAAGGGCTACTACGGATTCTCGCGCGGCTTCGACGAGTGGGACGACCCGGACCATGTCGCAGCGACCGACCTCGAGCGGACACTGGCCGCCGGCCGGGACTTCCTGCGTCGCCTCGAGCCGGGAGAGCGCTTCTTCCTCTTTCTCCACACCTACGCGCTCCACGACCCGTACACGCCACCCGTCCGCTACCGGCGGATGTTCTGGCAGGGGCCACCCCCGCCCGGGGCCTTTCCTCCGACGGGCCCCGAGCTCGCTCGGGTCAACGAGCGCGGTCCGGTGCCGTCAGAGCCGGTCGTGGCCTGGCTCTCGGCGCTCTACGACGCCTCGCTTCGCTACACCGACGACCAGCTCGCCGCCTTCGTCGGCGACCTCGAGCGCTCCGGATTGCTCGCCACGACGACGCTCGTCGTCACCTCCGACCACGGAGAGGAGTTCCTGGAGCATGGCCACCTCTCGCACGTAGAGACCTACGAGGAGACGTTGCACGTCCCGCTCCTGGTGCTCCGCCCCGGACAGAAGACGGGTCAGCGGGTCGAGTCCCTCGTCGAGAGCATCGACCTCGCCCCCACGCTGCTCGAGCTCGCCGGCCTGCCCGCCCCGCCGATGTCCGGCCGGAGCTACGCTGCGGCGCTGCAGAACCCGGCCACGCCCTTGCGCTCCGAGGCCTTCGCGGAGGGCGAGTCGTGGTACGGCGGCATCGGGCGTGCGCTCTATCGCACGGCCGGTCGCGAGCTGCTTCAGCTCGTCCACACGCGGCCACTGGCCGAGCCGGACGGCTCCTGGGTCTCGCGCGAGTTGCGCTTCGACACCGAGGCCAGCCGCCTCGATCTCGAAGCCGTGAGCTTCGCCGAGGCCCGTCAGGTGGAGCTGTCGATCGACGGCGTCGCCAGGCCGCCGCTCACGCTCGACACCGAGTGGAGGAGTCTTACCCTCGATCTCGGTCCGCCGGCCGTCCGGCGGATCTCGCTCCGCGCCGCCGCCTGCCAGTCGCCTCAGGAGCTCGGGCAGGGCAGCGATCCGCGCTGCCTCTCGTTCAAGCTGCGTGGTACGGAGGGCGATCGCGTCGAGCTCTTCGATCTGACCGCCGATCGACGTGGGATCCTCGATCTTTCTCGCCTGCGGGCCGACGACACCCGGACGATGCTCGCGACCCTGCACAAGGTCGTCCATACCCTCCGCTCGCCGGCCCAGAACGGCACGCTCGAGAAGGAACACGAGCGGGCACTGCGCACCCTCGGATATCTTCGCTGATTCGCACGATGGAACTGACCCGCGACCACCCTTCGATTCCTCCGCCCGGCGATGGGCCCCTCTCCGCATGGCGCCAGCTCGGGCGGACGGGACGAGCCGCGCTGCTCTCGCTGATCCTGCTCTCGGCCGGGCTCGACAGCTGGTTCGCCTTCTTCTGGCCCTCCGAGCTCCGCTTCTGGGACGAGCGGTACAACGCCCGCAACGTCGTCGCCGCACTCAGCGACGATCCGCTCGCCCAATTCAACGGCTACTACCCGCCCCTGACGTGGGCACCGCAGGCCGGAGCGCTCGCGGTGGCCGAGCGCCTCGCGCCTTGGTTCGGCCAGTCGCTCCGGCCCTGGGACGGCCGGCAATTGACCCCGAACGCGCTGCGCTTCTGTCGCCTCACCGCCGTCCTCACCGGTGCTGCCACGCTGTTCGTCGTTTTCCTCCTCGCGGCCCGGCTCTTCGATCCGTGGACCGGCCTCGGGGCCGTGGCACTGCTCGGGTTCTGTCCGTGGCACCTCAACTCTTCGGCGATGTTCAAGCCTGACGCCCCGCTCGCTCTCGCCTCGGCGCTCGCCGCGCTTGCCATCGCCGAAGCGGCGCGCGGACCGAGCCGCAAGCGCTACCTGGCCATGGCCCTGGCGGTCGCCCTGGCGGCCAGTGCCAAACAGACCGGGCTCGCCCTCGCCCTGCCCGCCCTGGTCGTCGTCCTCGCCCAGGTGCGGGAGCCCGAGGTTCTGCGCCGTCACCTGCCACTCGCTGCCGCCGCCGGTGGCGGGTTACTCGCACTGCTCAACTTCCCCCTGCTCTTCCTGCTCGACGACCTCGAGACGATCGTCCGCTTCTACGCCAAGCGCGAGCAGCAAACCGGAGAGACCCGGCTGACCGCCCTGGGGGAGATCGGCCACTGGCTGCTCGACTGGGGATCGTTCGGTCAGGTGCTCGGGGTGCTGGCGCTCGCCGGACTCGCGTTCTGGGCCCTGCTCGCCCTCCGCGGGCTGCGCCGCCGGGAGCCCCTGGCGTGGCCGCGTGTCGCCGCCCTGGCCGTTCCGCTGACCTACGTCGGGTTCTACCTGGCGCTGACGGCGCATTTCAAGGAGAACAACTTCCTGCCGGTCCTCCAGTCGCTTGCCATCGGCGGCGCCCTGGTGACCGCCCGAGCCTCCGGCGCGATCGCCAGGCGGATCTCGCCGCGCAGCGCCCGCCCGCTGCCGGCGCTCGCGCTCCTCGCCCTGGTCGGAGCGCGCGGCAGCGTTGCCGTCGACTACGTCTACCGCAGCGTCACGCCGACGACCTTCGACGTCCTGATGGCGGAGGCCGATCGGCGCGGCCTGTTGCTCGTCGACTCGGTCGTCTTCACCGAGTGGCTCGACCCGGGGCGCATCCGCTACGAGCTCGAGAAAGGCGTGCCCGGACAGCACTCGGTGGCCGTGCTCGTCCCTTCGGTGGCCGCCCTCGCACCCGAGCGGCGACTGCACGCCGATGGCGAGGTGACGCTCGCCGACCGATCTCCGCAGGGGGCTGCCACGGCAGCCGATGGGCTGGTGCTCCACGCCCTCCCGCGATTCCTGCGCGTGCGCGGCCCGGCGCTCGAAGGGCGTTTCCGCCCCTGGCCGGCGACCGACGAGCTGACGGGCTTCGACTCGCAGAGCCTGCCGCGCGAGGCGCAACAGGGTTCGACGATCCGGCTGCCGCTGCCGGACGCCGTCGAGCCGGGCGACACGCTCCAGCTCGTCGTCTGGCTCGGCACACAGGAACACGACGAGTCCGACCCACCGTCGGCCTGGAGCGACCAGCAGCCGCTGGTGCTCCACGGCGGCAGCCAGGTCAATCGCGGGACGATCTGGTCGTCCGAACGGTGGCGCTCCGCGGAGGCCGCGCCGGCGCTGCGCCTGGAGCTTCCGTCCCGCCGCCCGGGGGTGCACTGGGCCACCGCCATCTACCGCTGGCGGGGGTGGCGCCCCGCCGCCGCGACCCAACACCTCGGCCGTCACTGACGCCAGGCGGATCCGCGACGACGCAGCGCCCCGCGGCTGCGTCGTCATGTCAGGGAGCGTACTGCGGCGGGCTTCCGGCTGCCGAGGGGCAGCCGGCCCGCCGGCCGGGGACGATCAGCGGGAAGTCACGCCCGCCGCCGGGGGCGCCGCGAGCATTCCCAACTGCCACATCACGAAGATCCGCTGGTCGGCGGCGTCGCGGACGCGCAGGGCGAGCGGCTTGCCCTGCCCGTGGCCGGCCTCGCGGTCGACCCACAGAAGGACCGGCTTCTCGGCCGCGTTCGAGGCGGTCGCCGCCTGCAGGCGCGCGGTCATCTTGCGAGCGTGCAGCGCGTGGACGCGCGTGTCGTTCTCCCCGGCGGTGAGCAGCACGGCCGGATAGGCGACGCCCTCCTGGACGTGGTGATACGGCGAATAGGCGCGCAGCGCCTCGAACTGTTTCGGATCCTCCGCCGAGCCATACTCGGGGACCCAGTAGCGGGCCATCAGGAAGTCCTGGTAGCGCAGCATGTCGAGCAGCGGCACGGCGACGATCGCGGCACGGAAGAGGTCGGGGCGCTGCACGACCATCGCTCCGGTGAGCAGGCCCCCGTTCGAGCCTCCAGAGATCGCCAAGCGCGCCGGACGGGTGATCTTCTGGGCGATCAGCCACTCGGCGGCCGCGATGAAGTCGTCGAAGACGTTCTGCTTCTTTTCCAGCATGCCGGCCTGGTGCCACGCGTCGCCGTACTCGCCACCGCCGCGCAGGTTGGGCAGCGCCAACACCCCGCCCGCCTCGAACCACTGGAAGAGCGGCGCCGAGAAGGCCGGCGTCTGGGAGATGTTGAAGCCGCCGTAGCCGGAGAGGATCGTCGGATTGTCGCCGTTGCGCACGAGCCCTTTGCGGTGGGCGAGGAACATCGTCACCGGCGTTCCGTCCTTCGACGGATAGCTGACCTGCTCGACGTCGACCGTCGCCGGGTCCACCGGCACCGCCGGCCGCTCCCAGAGCTCCGGCTCGGCAGCCGGCTTTGTCAGGTCGACGCGAAAGACCGTGGCCGGGTAGTTGAAGCTGCGGAAGGAGAGGAACGCTTCGGTGCTCTCGAGCTCCGCGGCGAGATCCGCCGAACCGAGACCGGGCAGCTTGAGCTCGCCGAGGCGCGCCCCGGCGAGGTCGAACAGCTCGACCCGGCTCGCCGCTTTTTGCAGATAGTTGACCGCGACGACGCCCTTGCCGACGGCGACGCGCTGGATGACGGCGTCCGAACGTTCCGGCACCAGCGACTTCCAGGCCGACTTCTCCGGATGGCGCAGGTCCACGGTCATCACACAGCCGTTCGGCGCCCCCTGGGTCGTCCACATCACCAGCGTGTCGCCCACCACCGAACCGGAGGCGAGACCCTCGGCCCCGACCGTGATCTCCCGCTTCTCGACCTTGCCGGTCGACAGGAACGCGCCAAAGTCCGCCACCCAGAGGTCGTTCGAGCGCGTGCTCGTCGAATAGCCGAGAAGCAGCCAGCGTCCGTCACGCGACAGTGCGCCGGTCGGCCCCCAGGTCGTCGCCAGTTGCTTGTTCTCCTCCACCGTGAACTGCCGAAAGAGCACCGGGTCGGCGGTCGGCGCGGTGCCGAGGCGGTGGAAACGCACCCGCCCGCTGTAGGGGTCCTTCGGGTCCTCGAGGTTGCGATAGACGAAGCCGCTGCCGTCGGGCAGCCACTCCGGTGCCTCGACCTTGTTCGGGATCTCGAGCGGCAGCTTCTCACCGCTCGCCACCCGGATCAGGTGGAGGGTGGCGTTCTCGTCGCCGGCCCGATAGGTCCCGTAGGCGACGACCTCGCCGTCGGGCGAGGGCGAGAACCAGGCGACGGTCGTCAGCCCCGACGGGTCGAGCGCCGCCGGATCGAGCAGGGTTCGCGGCGTGCCGCGCACCCCCTGCCGCCAGAGGACCACCGGCTGGCTCTGGCTTCCTTCACGCTGCGTGTAGAAGTAGCGCCCGGCACGCACGCGCGGGGCCGAGACCGAGCCCACCTCCATGAGCGGGCGCAGCCGCTCCTCGAGCGCGGCCCGCCCCGGGAGCGAGTCGAGCACCCGGCGCGTGTAGGCGTTCTGGGCATCCGTCCAGGCCGCCACCTCGGGGGTGACGCGCCCCATCTGCTTGGGGTCGCTGTTGTCACCTTCGAGCCAGCGATAGGGGTCGACGATCTCGACCCCGTGCACGACCTCGCGGACCGGGGCGACACGGCTCTCCGGCGGACGAACGGCGGCGGTCTCGGCGGCGGGAGCGAGCCGGGCGCTGGCGCCGAGGGCGAAGGCGACGAGAGCAAATGGGATTCTGCGCATCGGAATCTCCTGCGGTTCAGGGGGCCGCAAGCCAGCCGAGCGGCCGCCCGCGCAACATAGCAGAGAGCTCGCTCTCCCTCCGCGCTTGCTATGCTGACCGCGCCCGCGGTCCTCCACGCCGGAGACGCTGCGCGGCCCGGAAACGCCATGCACTCCCGCGAAGAAGCCGTCCTCGCCCGCGACTGCGAAGCGATTCAGATTCCCGATGGCTACCCCGTGCTGTTGCCGAAGGGGTTCAAGGTCATGATCACCCAGACGCTCGGCGGGACGTTCACCGTCGCCGGCGAGCTCGGCGGTCTCTATCGGATCGATCCCAAGGACTCCGACGCCCTGGGCAAGGAGACGCTCGTCGACAGCAGCGCGCACGACGCCGCCGTCCCGCTCGAAGAGAAGGTCTGGGCTCAGCTCAAGCAGTGCTACGACCCGGAGATCCCGGTCAACATCGTCGACCTCGGCCTGATCTACGGCTGCAGCCTCGAGCCGCACCCCGATGGAGAGCAGGTCGCGGTGATCCAGATGACCCTCACCGCTCCCGGCTGCGGCATGGGCGACGTGCTCGCCCAGGACGTCAAGAAGCGGCTCGAGGGGCTGCCCGGCATCCGCGAAGCGCGCGTCGAAGTGGTCTTCGATCCGCCGTGGAACCAGGCGATGATGAGCGACGCGGCGAAGCTTCAGCTCGGGTTCTTCTAGACGACCTCCGGCCCGTCCGGGCCGGGCGCCGTCTTTCATCGCCTGCCCGCCCGCTTCGTGTAAGACTCCCGGGGCATGGCGCACGTCGAGTTCACCGGCAACACCCAGGACCTCTCGACCGATCGCGGCTACCAGTTCAAGTTCTACTGCGAGCGCTGCGGCAACGGCTACATGTCGTCGTTCAAGGCCTCGGCGATCGGCATCGCCGCGTCGATGGCCCAGGCCGCGGGCAACATGCTCGGCGGCATCTTCGGCCGCGTGGCGAGCGGCGCCTACGAGGTCCAGCGCGCCGTGGGCGGTCCCGAGCACGACGCGGCGCTCGCGGCGGCGGTCGAGGAGATCCGCCCGCTCTTCCGCCAGTGCACGCGCTGCGGCATCTGGGTCTGCGAGCCGGTCTGCTTCAACAAACGAGCCGGGCTCTGCGAACGCTGCGCGCCCGACCTCGACGAAGAGATCGCCGCGGCGCAGGCCGAGGCGGCGCGCGAGCAGGCCCAGAGCAAGGCGCGCGAGGTCGACTGGCTGAAGGGCCGCAAGCTCGACGAACCGGTCACCGCCGCCTGCCGAGCCTGCGGCGTCAAGATCGGCACGGCGAAGTTCTGCCCCGAGTGCGGCACCGCCGTCGGCGCCAAGGCCACCTGCCCCGCCTGCTCGGCCGAGCTCGAGGGCAACCCGAAGTTCTGTCCCGAGTGCGGGCGCAAGCTCGTCTGAGCCGCGGCGCCCCACGACACGAAGGTCCGATGCGAGTCGCAAGCGGCGGGGAACGGCGATGATCGCCCGCCTGCTCCGTCCGGGGATCGCCTGGCTGCTGGCCGCCACCCTCGGTGCCGAGCCGGCGGCGCTCGCCCTGCCCGCGCCGCGGGCCCATTGGCTGCGTCTCGACACGCCGAGCTTCACCGTGCTCGGCGACGTGTCGCCTGGGCGCCTGCGCGAGGTCGCCGTCGAGCTCGAGCGCTTCCGCGCCGCGCTCGCCCGGCTCCGGCCGGAGACGAAGCGCCCCGCCCCGCTGCCCACCCTGGTGCTTGCCTGCGACGGCGAACGGTCGCTCGCGCCCTATCGCGCGCTCGGCCGGAGCGACACGAAGAACATCCGCGGCGTCTTCCACCACCATTCCGCCTGGGGCAGCTCGCTCGCCCTCGACGCCGGCCAGGCGATCGAGGCGTCGCTCTCGACGGCGCTCCACGAGTACGTCCACTACTTCGTCGCCACCACCTATCCGGCGACGCCGCTCTGGCTCAACGAAGGGCTCGCCGAGCTCTACTCGACCTTCCGCACGACCGCGGCCGGTGTCGAAGTCGGTCGACCGGTGGAACGGCATGTCCTGCGGCTGCGCGACGGTTGGCAGATGCCGCTCTCGCGGCTCTTCGCCGTCGGCCACGAGAGTCCGGAGTACGTCGAATCGGAACGCGCCAGCGCCTTCTACGCCCAGTCCTGGGCGCTGGTGCACTACCTGCTGGTCGGCGAGCCCGAGATGGCGGCGCGAGCTCCGGCCTTCCTCGCCGCGCTCGACCGCGAACCGGGCCCCGACGCCGCTGCCCGCCAGGCCCTCGGGGTCGGCCTCGTCGAGCTCGAGGAGCGCCTGCGACGCTACGTGGCCAAGCCGTCGTTCCGCTATCTCACCTACGCGATCACGGATCTTGCGGTTCCCGAGCTGCCGGCGCCGGTCGAGATCGGCCGCGGCGAGTTGCTGACGCTCCTCGCCGAGCACCTCGCCCATGCCGGCGACGCGACCGGTGCGGCCGAACACCTGGCGGCGCTGTCGCCCACCGAGGCGGCCGCCGGCGATCCCCTGGCGCTGGCCGGCTACCTCGCCGAGGAACGCAAGGACCTCGCGACGGCGCGCGGGCTCTTCCGGCGCGCCGCCGCGGCGCACCCGCGGCGCGCCTCCTCGTGGCTGCACATCGCTCGCTTCGCCATCGAGGACTCGGACGACCGGGCCGCGCGCCAGGCCGCCGAGGCGGCCCTGGCGATCGCCCCCGAGTACGGCGAAGCCTGGGCGACGCTCGGGCTCGCGGCGCTCAACCTGCAGGACAGCGCCACCGCGATCAGGGCGCTCACCGAGGCCGAGCGCCGCATGCCCGATCGCGGCGATCTGGTCTTCAATCGATTCCTCGCCCACCTCGCCGCCGGCGACCTGGCCACCGCGAAGACGCTCGTCGAGGGGAAGATCGCCCAGGTCGGCGGACCGAAGCTCGCCGCCGAGGCGCGCCGACAGCTCGACGCCCGACTCGCCACCGAAGAGGTCAACCGCGCCGTCGAAGCGGCCAACGCGGCCTATGCGGCAGGCGACCCGGTCGCCGCGGCCGAGGCGATCCGCCGCGTCCGGGCCCGTCTCTCCGACCCGGAGGCGATCGCCTTCCTCGACGCTCGCCTGGCCGAAGCCGAGCGGAATCTCGAAACACATCGCCGCATCGCCGCTTACAACCGGGCGATCGAGCTGGCCAACGGCGGTCGCCTCGCCGAAGCTCGCGCGACGCTTGCCGCACTGCTCGCCGCCGGTTGCGGCGACGAGCCGGTCTGCGATGCGGCCCGCGACCTCGCCGCCAACCTCGAGAAGCAGCAGCGCCGACGCTGAGCGGGTCGCCGAGCGGGTCGCGGCGAATTCAGGGCTTTTTGTCGCGACGCAGGGCGTCGCCCAGGCTGCCGAAGCCGCTGCCGGCGGAGGCGAGGCGACCGCGCCAGTCGTCCGACTCGGTCTCGCCGCCCGGTCGGTCGCTCAGCAGATGCAAGCCGATCCGCCGTTTCGCCAGGTCGAGGTCGAGCACGCGCACCCGCACGTCCTGGCCGAGTGCCAGCGCTTCGCGGGCGTGGGCGAGGCGGCGGCCGGCGCCGATCTCGCTGACGTGCAGGAGCCCTTCGAGCCCGGGAGCGAGCTGCACGAACGCGCCGAAGCTTTCCAGCCGCATGACCCGGCCGGGGTGATCGCTGCCAATCGGGAAGCGCGCCGCCGCCTCTTTCCACGGGTCGCGCTGCAGAGCCTTCATCGAGAGCGAGATCCGCTCGCCCCGCTTGTCGTCCTTGGCCGGATCGATGCGCAGCACCTGGACCTCGACCTCCTCGCCGACGGCGAGCACGTCGGCCGGGTTCTCCACCCGGCCGTGGCCGAGCTCGGAGACGTGCAGCAGGCCGTCGAGGCCGCCGAGGTCGATGAATGCGCCGTAGGAGGCGATCGAGCTGACCTTGCCGCGCACCACGGCGCCGGGCTCGAGCCGGGCGCGCACCGCCGCCGCCCGCTCGCGCGACTCGCGTTCGAGCAGCTCGCGACGCGACACGACGACGCTCACTCCCCGCCCACGGCCGCCCTCCTCGATGCGCGTCACCAGGAACGACAGTCGCTTGCCCACCAGGTCCGTCGCGTCACCGACCGGCCGCACGTCGATCTGCGAGAACGGGCAGAAGGCGGTCTGTCCGCCGACCTCGACTTCGATGCCGCCCTTGTTCACCGACCGGACGATCCCTTCCACCGGCAGACCGAGCTCGCGTGCCTGACGCAACTCGAGCGACGCCTCGCCCGGGCGACTGCCGCCGCGCCGGCGCAGGACGTAGCCGCGCGATGCCGTGTCGCGCGCCGCGATCACCGCCTCGATCGTGTCGCCGACCGCCACCTCGACGGTGCCGTCGTCGCGCTGCACTTCGGCGAGGTCGAGCACCCCTTCGCTACCCGAACCGAGGTCGACGAACACGGTCGACTCGCCGACCGCGACGATCTTGCCCTTGACCCGTTCGCCCACCTGGGGCTCGGTCGGGCGGCCGACCGCCACGCGGCCGCTGTCGGCCTCGGCCAGCAGGCGCTCGAACTCCGCCCGATCGGAGTCTTCGTCGTTCGCGTCGAGGTGGGCGGGGCGGCGGGTCTTGGGTCGAATTGGGCTCATGTCGCCAGAGTGTACCGGTTCCGGCCCAGAACCTTGCTCTCGTACAGGGCCCCGTCGGCGCGAGAGAGCATGGACGCCGCCGTGTCTCCCTCCTTCGCGACGGTTCCGCCGAAGGACGCGGTCACCGACAGCGGGCGGCCATCGACCTCGAGCGAGGATTGTTCGACGAGGGCGCGGAGGCGCTCTGCCTGCATGCTCAACTGTTCGGCGTCGACATTGACCGAGACCACCAGGAACTCCTCTCCACCGTATCGCCCCACGACATCAAAGGTCCGGACGGCAAGCGACATCGTCTTGGCCACCATTTTCAGCACTCGGTCTCCCACCTGATGACCGTGCTCGTCGTTGATCGACTTGAAGCGGTCGATGTCCACCATGAGGATTCCCATCGGCCAGCCAAGCTTCGCGAAGTCCATCAGCTTCGAGCCGAGATGGAGGTCGAGATAGCGCCGGTTTGCCACCTCTGTCAGCCCGTCGAGATGGGCCAGCCGCTCGAGCTCGACGATCCGCTGCCGCTCAGCCGCCTTGCCACCGGCGTCGCTGAAGACCTCGACGGCTCCGATCACTGCCCCGGAGGGATCACGAATCGGCGCGGCGCGCACCAGAACCGGCACCCGATGACCCGACTTGTGGTGCATGAATACCTCGGCCTCGCGGCTGCGACCGTCGATCATCGTCTGCTGCAAGGGACAACGCCCCCGGCAGAGCTCGAGCCCCTTGGAATTGACGTGGCGGAGGATGTTGTCCATGCAACGGTGACCGACCACTTCGTCGCGCACGAAGCCGGAGAGGCGCTCGGCGGCTGAGTTCCAGTACTGAATCCGTCGCTCGCGATCGACGTAGTAGACGCCGTCGAAGAGACTCTCCAAGAGGTCCTTGTAGAACACGTCCTCGGTCATGGACCTTCCCCTCGTGGGCCCATCCTCGACCCGGCTTGATCTACCACGCCACACGATAGTTTACCCACAGAGCCCCTGATCGGCCCCGGCCGATCCGAAAGCTCCCGTCCCTTGCCGCGGCGCGAGGCGCCCGCTACCATGGATCGTGGAGCTCTGCCTTCCACCGCCCACTGTCCAGGCGGCGGAGATCGACTCGAGAGGGAATCCCCATGAAGCGCATTCTCGTGACCGGTGCGCTCGGCCAGATCGGCTCCGAGCTCGTCCCGGCCCTTGCCGCGCGATTCGGCCCTGACGCCGTGATCGCCTCCGACATCCGCATGCCCCCGGCCGGCGCCACCGTCCCCGGCGCCCACTTCGAGTTCCTCGACTCGACCAACTACCGCCAGGTGCACGACCTCGTCCGCCGCTTCGACGTCGGCACGGTCTACCACATGGCGGCGCTGCTCTCGGCGACGGCGGAAGAGAAGCCGCACGTCGCCTGGGAGCTCAACATGGGCGGCCTCTACAAGATCCTCGAGGTCGCCCGCCAGCACGGTTGCGCCGTCTTCTTCCCCAGCTCGATCGGCGCCTTCGGCCCCGGCACGCCGAAAGACGACACGCCGCAGGACACCATCCAGAGGCCCTCGACGATGTACGGCGTCACCAAGGTCGCCGGCGAGCTGCTCTGCGACTACTACCACCGCCGCTTCGGCGTCGACACCCGCGGCCTGCGTTTCCCCGGGCTGATCTCGCACGTCGCGCCGCCCGGCGGTGGCACCACCGACTACGCGGTGGCGATCTTCTACGAGGCGCTCCGCCACGGCCGCTTCACCTGCTTCCTCGGCCCCGCGAGCCGCCTCGACATGATGTACATGCCCGACGCCGTCACCGCGCTCATCGACCTGATGGCCGCCGACCCGGCGCGACTCACCCATCGCAACGCCTTCAACGTCACGGCGATGAACTTCACCCCCGAGGAGCTCGCCGCCGAGATCCGCCGGCACATCCCGGGCTTCACCATCGACTACGACATCGACCCGGTGCGCCAGGCGATCGCCGACTCCTGGCCGAATTCGATGGACGACTCGGCGGCACGCGCCGAATGGGGATGGAAGCCGACATTCGACCTGCCGGCGATGGTCGCCGACATGATCGCCAAGCTGCGCGCCAAGCTGAAGCTCGCCTGAGGAGAGACCCTCCGTGCCTACCGATCGACTCCACGAAGCCCTGCGCCGCGAGATCGCGGCGATCGACGCGCGCGGCAGCGCCAAGCGCCACGAGAGCGTCGTTACCGGCGTCGTCCCCGCGGCCGCCGGCCGCGGTCCGCGCTACCTGCTCGCCGGCGAAGGCGACAAGCCGTTTCTCAAGATGAACTCGAACAACTACCTCGGCATGGCCTTGCGTGCCGAGTTGCGCGCCGCCGAAGAGCGCGCCGTCGGCCTCTACGGCGTCGGCCCCGGCGCCGTCCGGTTCATCAGCGGCACCTACGCCCCGCACATCGCCCTCGAGGAGCGGCTCGCCGCCTTCCACGGGCGCGAGGCGGCGATGCTCTTCTCGGCGGCCTACATGACGATCCTGGGCGTGCTCACGCCGCTCATCGGCGCCGAGACGGCGGTGATCAGCGACGAGCTCAACCACAACTGCATCATCAACGCGATGCGGCTCGCGCGCCCCAAGGACAAGCAGGTCTACCGCCATCTCGACCTCGTCGAGCTCGACGCCAGACTCACGGCGGCGGCCGCCTCCGGCGCTCGGCGCGCCGTGGTGGTCACCGACGGCATCTTCAGCATGCGCGGCGACCACGCGCCGCTGCCCGAGATCGCCCGCATCTGCCGCCGCCACGACGGCGCCTTCGCCGAGAACGTCGTCCTGGCGGTCGACGATTCGCACGGCGTCGGCGCTTTCGGCGCCACCGGTCGCGGCACCGAGGAGCACACCGGGGCCGAGCCGGTCGACGTGCTGGTGGCGACCCTCGGCAAGGCGCTCGGCGTCAACGGCGGCTACGTGGTCGGCGGACGAGCGCTCATCGACTATCTGCGCGAGACCGCGCCGATGTACATCTACTCCAACCCGATCACGCCGGCCGAGGCCGCCGCCGCACTCGCCGCCGTCGACCTGCTCGACTCGCCGCGCGGCCTCGAGCTGCTGGCGCACCTGCGGGAGATGACGGCGCGTTTCGAGCACGGCCTCGTCGCGCTGGGCTACGAGACCATTCCCGGTCCGCACCCGGTCGTGCCGTTGATGGTGCGCGACACACCGCGCACGCTCGCCCTCGTCAAGCACCTGCGGGCCAACGGCGTGCTCGCCACCGGGCTGAACTATCCGGTCGTTCCGCGCGGTGACGAGGAGATCCGCTTCCAGGTCTCGGCCGACCACACCGAGGCCGACATCGACCAAGTGCTCGCGGCGCTCGAGTCGTTCCGCGGCAAGGCATGAGCAAGGGATTCGGTCCGCGATCTCTTCACCTGGGAGACCGCGGGCCGCTCGCCTCCTCCGATCGTCCGGATCCGAATTCCAATGCTGCACACGGGGTGAAACTCCGTCAGCACGATCTACGTAGTGAGCGGGCATCGCGGCCTCGGCTCTGGTCGCGCTCATCCAAGGAGATCGTCATGTCCGACCGTCGCCTGGCGGCCCGCTGCGCCGCCGCGCTCATCGTCACTGCCGTCGCTGCCTCGTTCCCTGCTTCGCTTGCCGCTGCGGAGCCCGCCGCTCCCGGCAACGCCGTCGAGCGGGGCACGTTCCTCGTGACCCTCGGTGGCTGCAACGACTGCCACACGCCGCTCAGAATGGGCCCGAAGGGTCCCGAGCCCGATGCGACGCGCTTGCTTTCCGGGCATCCGGCCAAGCTCGTCCTGCCGCCGCCGCCGGCGCCGCAGGGCCCGTGGGTCTGGTTCGGTGCGGCGAGCGGAACCGCGTTCGCTGGCCCTTGGGGTGTCTCGTACGCCGCGAATCTCACACCGGACGAAGCGACCGGCCTCGGGTCGTGGACCGAGGCACAGTTCATCTCGGCGATGCGCACCGGCCGGCACCTCGGAAACGGACGCCCGATCCTCCCGCCGATGCCCTGGCAGGGGCTGGCGCACATGACCGACGCCGATCTCAAGGCCATCTTCGCCTACCTGCGCTCGGTGCCGGCGATTCAGAATGCGGCACCCGAGTCGGTCGTCGCCGCCGCCCCGAAGTGATCCTCGCCACGCCGCTCGACGCCGCCGGAGCCGCCCCAGATCGCCGGGGTTCGGCGGCGTCGACCGGACCGTGAGCCACGGAGGTCAGGCGAGCGGGATCTTCCAGTGGCGGTCGCCGAGGCTTCGCTCGAGCTCGGCGGCCGCCGCGGGGCGGGCGAAGAGATCGCCCTGGGCGATGTCGCAGCCGAGATCGCGCAGGCGCAGCGCCGCGTCCGGGGTCTCGACCCCCTCGGCGATCGTCGTCAGCTCGAGGCTGCGGGCGAGGTAGAGGGTCGAGCGCACGATCGCCTGGCTTCGCTGGCTCTCGGCGCCCGCCAGCTCGGCAACGAACGAGCGATCGATCTTCAGCGCCTGCACCGGGAAGCGGCGCAGGTAGGCCAGCGACGAGTAGCCGGTGCCGAAGTCGTCGATCGCCAGGCGCGCACCGGTGGCCGTGATCCGGCCGAGCATGACGACGGCGGCTTCCGGATCGCTCATCACCGCGGTCTCGGTCAGCTCGAGCTCCAGGCTCGCCGGCGCGACGCCGACGCGCCGCAGGATCTCCTCGATCCGGACGGCGCAGCTGCCGTCGAGCAGGTTGCGCACCGAGAGGTTCACCGCCATCCTCGCGCCCGCGAGCTCTTCGTGTTCGCGCTGCCAGCGCAGGAGTTGCTCGAGCGCCTTCTCCACCACCCAGTAAGTCAGCGGGTGGATCAGATCGCTCGCCTCGGCGATCGGCAGGAAGCTTGCCGGGAGCAGCAGGCCGAGCCGCGGATGCCGCCAGCGCACCAGCGCCTCGAAGCCGACGACGCGCCCGTCGGCCAGGGCGACCTTCGGCTGGTAGTGGAGCTCGAGCCCCCCTTCGCGGACGGCCTTCCCCAGCTCTCCGGCGAGCGCGAGCCGCTCGGCGGTGTGTTCGTCGAAGGACGGGGAATAAAGCTCCACGCTGCTTCCCGCACGCTTGGCGCGGTAGACCGCCACGTCGGCGCAGCGCAGCAACTCGTGGCTGTCGCGCCCATGCTCGGGGAAGATCGCCACGCCCGCCGCCGCCTCCACCTCGATCGACATCCCGTCGATTTCGTAGGGCAGCGACAGCGCCGAGAGGAGCTCCCGCGCGCGCTCCAGCCCCGCAACCCCGTCGGCGACCGCCGGGACCATCAGGAGAAACTCGTCGCCGCCGAGCCGGAACAGGCGTGCCCCGTCGTTGCCGACGCGGCGACCCAACCGGCCGGCGAGGGCCACGAGTAGCCGGTCCCCGACGTGATGGCCGAGGGCGTCGTTGATCTCGCGGAAGCGCCGCAGGTCGATCAGCACGACCCCGGGCTTTGCCGTGGCCTCCATTCCCGAAGCCGGCGAACCCGCGGCCCCCACCAACGCCGCGAGCTCGCGATGGAAGCCGGCGCGATTCAGCAGCCCGGTGAGCGGGTCGTGGAACGCCTGATGCTCGAGCCCGGCGACATGCCGCGCGTTCGTCAGGGCGAGCGACACCGCCTGCCCGATGCCGCGGAAGGTGTCCATTTCGACGTCGGTCCAGGTCGGCGGATCGCGGAAGAGCAGATTGACCGTGCCGAGCACCCGATTGCCGAAGGCGAGCGGGATGACGAGCGCAGCGGTGATCCCGCTCGCCACCAGCGCGGCCCCGACGGAGGGCTCCACGCGGGCGTCGCGCGCGAGGTCCTCGCTCCACACCAGCCGACGCTCGCGGACCGCGACGCCGCTCAGGCTGCCGGCGACCGGCAAATATTCGCCGAGCGCCCGGATCTCCTCCGCGAAGCCGTGATGGGCGGTCATCAGCAGCCGGTCTCCCGGCTCCTCGAGCAGGTAGAACCCGACCTGGGACGGCGCGCTGTAGCGAACCAGCACCTCGACCGCCTGCCGCGCGATCTCGTCGACGTCGAGCGAGCGGTGGAGGCGACTGGCGAGCTCGTTGACCTGCTGCAACGCCATGTGGCGCGCGGCGAGCTCGTCGCGCGAGGTCAACAGGGCCCGCTCGGCGCGCTGCCGCTTGGCGATCATCGACTCGAGATTGCCGACGACGATGCGGATCAACACGCCGGTCGCCAGCAGGAGCAGGGCGGCGACCGCCACCTCCTCGAGCGATGCCGGCTCCCCCGCGGAGGCGAGCAGATGCGACCACTTGGCGACGCCGATGGCGGTCACGGCCGCGACCGAGGCGGCAACCCAGGGCGCCACCACCCGCTTGGGAAGCATCAACGCGGCGATGAGGATGCCGCTCGGCAGGAGGACCATGCCGACCGCGCGGATCCCCTCCCCGAGAACGATCGCGCCGAGGGTGAGAACGAAGTACCAGACGGTGCAGAGAACGCCGGCCCGCCGCGAGCCCAGCCGCGGCAACAGGGCGAGCAGGAGACCGAAACCGAGGGCGCCGAACGAGGCGATCACGCCGCGGTAGACCACCGCGGTGCCGAAGCCGATCGCCGCCACGCCCAGCGTCACCGAGAGGAAGAGCGAGAGCAGCTTGCGCAGCAGGAGCGTGCGATTGCGCTCCTCGACCGACTCGACCGAGGCGCGGTCGAGCGACTGGAAGGGCGTTTCCTGCGGTACCCAGGGGGTCGTCACCTGGAGATCTCCAGGAGCACCCGGCGCGTCGCCGCGACCGTCGACGAACGGAACGCGACGCGCGACGCGACCTCGACGAGACGCCCAAACGATCGGATACCCACCCTCCTGCGGACGACCGCGATCATAGAACCGCGAGGGCGCGAGTCAACCCTCGACGGGCCGAGCGAACCGTCAGGCTTCGGCGCCCGGCGGGGCCATCGGCTCGGGGGTGGCCGTCGCCCGCGGCGGCGTTCCGGCCGGCGACTCGGCCACCGCCGCCGCCCCGCCGGCCTCTGCCGGCTCCTCCTCGGCGCCCCCGCCGACGAACGCCTCGAACAGCGACAGGGTGATCGCCACCAGCACCGGACCAACCAGAAAGCCGAGCATGCCGAAGAGCTGGATGCCCCCGAGAACGGAGAAGAAGATCGTCAGCTCGTGCATATGCGCCCGCTCGCCGACCAGCTTCGGTCGCAAGACGTTGTCGATCCCGCCCATCAACACCGCCCCCCAGACGGCCAACGCAATCGCCTTGCCGAGGTGTCCGGTCGCCACCAGAATCATCGCCGCCGGCCCCCAGACCAGGAACGCTCCGCCGACCGGCAGCAGCGAGGCGAGCGTCATCACGACGCCCCAGACGAGGGGCGACGGCAGGCCGAGGATCCAGAACATCACGCCGCCGAGCGAGCCCTGGATCGCCGCGATCGCCAGCGTGCCGTTGACGCTGGCGTGGATGATGTCGCCGGTGTGCGCGAGCAGGCGATCGGCGGCGCGCCGGCTCATCGGCAGCATCGCGGGGAGCGCGGCGGCCACCTTCTCGCCATCGCGGAACAGGAAGAAGGTCGTGAAGAGGACGAGGAAGAACTTCACCACCGAGCCGACGACGCCGCCGAGGACGTTGAACGTACCCTTGAGCAGCGTCTGGCTGGCGTTGCCCAGCAGCTCGGAGACCTTCTCCGGGGCGATCGTCAGGTCCTCCTGGCCGGTGGTCGCCTGCACCCACGCGAGAGCACGCTGCAGGCGTCCGCCGAGCGCCGGGTCGGCGAGGATCTGCTGCACGCGCTGCGGCGCGGTGCGCGCCACCCCGGCGAGCTCCGCGCCGACGGCAGCCGCCACCAAGGCCAGCGGCACCAGCACGGTGGCGAGCACCACGCCGAGCGAACAGAATGCCGCCAGACCGTTGCCCATCCGCCGGGCGAATCGCCGTTGCAGCGGGAAGAAGAGGAGCACCAGCACCGCCGCCCAGATGAGCACGGTGAGGAACGGCTGGAGCATGCGCAGGGTCAGGAAGAGGGCGAGCCCGGTGGCCGCCAGCAGCAGGATCCAGCGTGCCTGTCGTTCGCGATCGCGCATCGTCCGCTCCTCATCGCCTCGCGGCGAGCCCCTCGATCTCCAGCCGCACCCGTGCCGCCTCGAGCTCGGCGCGGCGGCTCTCGTCGACGACCGGGAACTCGGGACGCAGCGACTCGAGCGCATCGGCCACCGCGTCGGCCACCACCAGCCGGGTGAACCACTTGTTGTCCGCCGGCACGACGTACCAGGGCGCCTCGGCGGTGGCGGTGTGCCGGATCGCCGACTCGTAGGCCTTCATGTAGTCGTCGAAGCGTTCTCGCTCGTCGACGTCGGCGAGCGAGAACTTCCAGTTCTTCTCCGGCCGTTCGAGGCGGGCGAGGAAACGCTGGCGCTGCTCCTCCTTCGACACGTGGAGGAAGAACTTGCGGATCGCCACCCCGTTGTGCACGAGGTAGCGCTCCCAGGCGACGATGTCCTCGAAGCGCTCTTTCCACAGTCGCTTGCCGCTCGCACCGGGAGGCAGCCGCTGGCGCTCGAGGTACTCGGGGTGAACCCGCACCGCCAACACCTCTTCGTAGTGCGACCGGTTGAAGATGCCGATGCGACCGCGTTCCGGCAGGTGGCGCGCACAGCGCCAGAGAAAGTCGTGGTCGAGCTCCTCGACGGACGGCGCCTTGAACGAGACGACGTGGCACCCTTGCGGATTGACGCCGCTCATCACGTGCTCGATCGTCGAGTCCTTGCCCGCCGCGTCCATCGCCTGGAAGACCAGCAACAGCGCCCAGCGATCCTGGGCATAGAGCCTCTCCTGCAACTCGGCGAGGCGCGCCACTCCGGCGGCCAGCGCCTCGCTCGCTCCTTCCTTCGAGGCGAGCCAGGCCGTGTCGCCCGGATCGATGTCGGCGAGGCGGAACCGCTCCCCGCGCTCGACGCGATAGCGCTCCGCCAGCCGCCGCACCTTCTTCGGTCGCTTGCTCATCTGCCGCTCCTCGCGAATTCGTGGCTCGTCCCGGCCAGCCTACCGCGAAGCGGACGAGGCGGGAGCCGGGGTGGCGCCCCCCGCCGGGTCGGCGGCGATCCCGAGCAGCCCCCGATAGTCGATCTCGGCCGGCGGCGGGGCGCCGCCGGGGCCGAGCAGGTAGTGCTCGAACCACTGGACCAGCCGCGCCGCGAAGTCGAGCTGGGAGGCGGTGCGACGGTTGCCGTGTCCTTCGCCGGGATACGCCACCAGGCGCACCGGCGCGCGGCCGAGCAGCTTCAGCCCACGGTAGAGCGCCAGCGATTGGCTCGGATGGACGCGCGGATCGTCCTTGCCGACGGCGATGAGCAAGGGCGTCCGGGCCTTCTCGAGGTAGCTCAACGGACTGCGCTCGGCGTCGGCAGCCTCGCGCTTCCACGGCGGCGTCATCATGTGGACGTCGATGTCCTCGACCGGAATGTCGGTGGTCAGTCCCTTGATGCCCAGCCGGGTGATGCCGACGAACATCACGCCGGCGGCGAACCGCTCGCTGTAGAACGTCGACCCCCAGGCCGTGGCGTAGCCGCCGTACGAGCCCCCGGTGATCCCCACCCGCTTCGCGTCGACGAGGCCGCTCGCCACCAGCGCATCGACCGCATCGACGAGATCGTCGAACTCCTTGCCCGCCGGGTCGCCCTGGCTGGTCTTGGAGAAGGCGAGCCCGCGGCCGGTCGAGCCGCGGTAGTTCGGGTAAAAGACGGCGAAGCCCTTGCCGGCGAGCACCTGGCCGGGGTTCGCATAGCGGGAGAGCCAGCCGTTGCTCCAATGGGCCTCGGGTCCGCCGTGGACGATCAGCACCAGCGGGACTCGTGCCCCCGCCTGCCGCTCCACCGGCTCGATCAGCAGCCCCTCGAGCGCCAGGCCGTCGCGGGCGGCGAAGCGGACGACCGACTGCCGGCCGAGGTGCCGCTCGGCGAGCCAGGGGTTGGAATCGGTCAGCCGCTGCGGTCGCACCGCCCCGGGCTTCCAGAGGAACACCTCGGCCGGGTGGGTCGGGCTCTCGCCGACGAGCGCCATGGTGCCGTCGCCCGCCCGGTCGAGCGCGGTCCAGACGGCGGGCTCGTCGAGCCGGGTCGTGGCTCCGGGCCCTCCCGTCGAGGCGAGGTTGCGCAGGTCCGTCTCGACCCCCCGGGCGGCGATCGCCAGCAGCTTTCCCGGCTCGCTCCACACGAACGCGGCCGGGTGGACCGGCTCGCCGGCGAACAGGTCGCGCCCCACGCCACCCTCCACCGACCAGACGGCCAGCCGGCTGGTCGACGGATCGTGCCGGTCGGCGGCGGCGATCATCGCCACCTGCCTGCCGTCCGGGCTCCAGGCGGTGTGTCCGAGCTTGCCCTCGTGGTCGAGCCGCGCGAGGACCCGGCCATCGGCGAGCGCCACGACCTGGACCTTCCGGGCCATGTACTCGTCGTCGATCCCCGGCGTCGGCGCGAGCGCCACGAGGACGCGGTCCCCCTGCGGCGCCAGGTGGAGCTCGCTCGCCGAGCCCGGCAGGTCGAGAACCCGCGCCGGCGACGTCGCGTCGAGCTCGCCGACCCAGACGCGCACCGGGCGCCCCTCCTCTTCGACGACCTCGCGGTCGAAGCCGTGCTCGATCCGCTCCTCGCTCGCCTTCTCCTTCTTGTCGCGCGACAGGAAGACGACGGTGCGACCGTCGGGCGCCAGCTCGAACCCCTCGAGGTCGCTCGCGTGGGTGAGCCGCCGCCGCGCCTCGCCGCCGTCGCGCGGGATGGTGTAGAGCGCGGTCGTCGCCTCGCCGTTGCGTTTCGCCAGGAAGGCGAGCGCCCGGCCGTCGGCGGTCCAGGCGAAGGCGCCGACGTTGACCTCTCCGCCGACGAAGGTCCGGTCGGCTCCGCTCGCGTCGACGACGTGCAGCTCCGCCCAGGCCGGTCCGTCCTTGTCCTCCCAGGGGCGTCTCGGGACCTGCAGCGTGTAGGCGACGAGGCCACCGTCCGGAGCGATCTTGGCCTCCCGCACGCTCTTGAGGCGGACGAGATCGGCCAGGGTCAGCGGGCTCGGCGCCGCCAGCGTCGCACTCGCCGGCAGCCCGAAGGCGAGCGTGGCGAGCGCAGGAGGCAGCAGGCGACGGAAGGATCGACGGGGCAAACGGGGCGAGACGGCGGTCGTGGACATGGTCACCTCACGGTTTCGCCCGCGATGCTACTGCGCCTGCGCCCCGACGGGCCGCGATAAGCTCACCGCGCCGGGCTCGATCGCGGACCCGCCAACCCGCCCATGCCGCACAGCATCGGATCCCCGCTCTTCTGGAGCCTCTTCCTCGTCGGCGTCGGGGCCGTCCTGGCGCTCGACCTCGGGGTCTTGAACCGGCGCGCTCACGCCGTCAAGCCACGCGAGGCCGCACTCTGGACCCTCTTCTGCGTCACCCTGGCCGTGGCCTTCGGCAGCTGGATCGCCTGGCGGTTCGGCCGCGTGCCGGCGCTCGAGTTCTTCACCGGCTACCTGATCGAGTACGCCCTCTCGGTCGACAACCTGTTCGTCTTCCTGGTGATCTTCGGCTACTTCGCCGTCCCGGCCGAGTTGCAGCATCGGGTGCTCTTCTGGGGGATCCTCGGGGCGCTGGTGCTGCGCGCCACGTTCATCCTCGCCGGCGCGGCGCTCATCGCCCGATTCCAATGGGCGATCCTCGTCTTCGGTGCCTTCCTGGTGGTGACCGGAATCAAGCTGCTGCTGCAGCAGGACGCCGAGATCCACCCCGAGAAGAACCCGATGGTGCACCTGCTGCGGCGCCTCGTGCCGCTCACCTCGGAGTACCACGGCCAGCGCTTCTTCGTCCGGCTTTCGGGACGCTTCCACGCCACCCCGCTGCTGCTCGTGCTGGTGGTCGTCGAGGCCACCGACGTCGTGTTCGCGGTCGATTCGATCCCCGCCATCTTCGGCGTCACCCGCGACCCGTTCCTCGTCTTCACCTCGAACATCTTCGCCATCCTCGGCCTGCGCTCGCTCTACTTCCTGCTGGCGAGCGTCATGGACAAGTTCCACTACCTCAAGTACGGGCTCGGACTGGTGCTCGCCTTCATCGGCATCAAGATGCTGATCTCGGAGTGGATCCACGTCCCGATCGGCCTCTCGCTCGGCACGATCGGCGCTCTCCTGGCGCTGTCGATCCTCGCGTCGATCCTCTTCCCGCCGGCCGAGAGCTGAGCCGCGCCCGATCAGCGCAGCGCCCAGACGAGCAGCGCGATCCCGAAGGCGACGCGATAGACGACGAAGAGGCGCAGCGAGCGCTTGCGCAGCCAGGCGAGCAGCCAGGCGATGACGCCGTAGCCCGCCACCGCCGAGACGGCGACGGCGAGCGCCATCTGGCCGAGCGCACCGGCCTCGAAGCCGTTGCCCAGCAGATGATCGAGCAGGTCCTTGCCCTCGGCGAGGATGCCGATCGGCACGGCGAGCAGGAAGGAGAAGCGCGCCGCAGCCGGCCGGGTCAGGCCGAGCAGGAGCAGCGCCGTCATCGTGATGCCGGACCGGGAGGTTCCGGGGACGAGGGCGAGGGCCTGAGCCGTGCCGACCAGGAGCGCCTCGGTGGCGGTGAGCGAGAGCTCGTCGCGGCGCTCGCGGGCGATCCGGTCGGCCAGACCGAGCAACAGGCCGTAGACGATCAGGTCGATCGCGATGAGCACGGGACTGCGGCCGGCGGTCGAGATCCAGTGGTGCGCCGCGAGTCCGACCACCGCGGCCGGGAGAGTCCCGAGGGCGAGGTGCCAGCCGAGGCGTGCGCCCTCGGGGGCCTCCGGCCGCCACACCGCCGGGGACCCCAGGACGTCGCGCACCACCGCCGCGAGGTCGCGGCGGAAGTAGAGGAGCACGGCGAGCAGGGTCCCGGTGTTCGTGGCGATGTCGAACGACAACCCCTGATCGGGCCAACCGAGCAGCCGGGGGATGAGGATGAGGTGCCCCGAGGAGCTGATCGGCAGGAACTCGGTGATCGCCTGAACGAGGGCGAGGACGACGATCTGAATCGGGGTCATGTGCGGGGTCTCCGACCGTCCCGGGGAGGCGCCCCGAGGGGCGGACGCGTATACTACGCCGGCGCTCGCCGAGAGGCTCCGCGGGCGGCCGGGCTCCCGGCCGTCGTGGCGTCTCGCCGGGTGTCGCAGCGCTCGCGCCGAGCGCTGGCACGGCGGCGGTCCGCGCGAGCTTCCACGCTAGAACCCTCCCGACCGTGAGGAGCGCAGCATGTTCCATCCCGACGAGACCTGGATCGTCACCGGCGGCGCCGGCTTCATCGGCTCGAATTTCGTGCGCCGGCTCGCCGCTCGGGGCGCGAACGGTCCGCGCGTCGTCGTCTTCGACAAGCTCACCTACGCCGGAAGCCTGGCCTCGCTCGACGGCCTGATCGACGGCGAGCGCGTCCGCTTCGTGCGCGGCGACATCGCCGACCGCGACGCCGTGCGCGCCCTCTTCGCCGCGGTGCGACCGGACGCGGTGGTCAACTTCGCCGCCGAGAGCCATGTCGACCGCTCGATCGACGGCCCGGGCGAGTTCGTGCGCACCAACGTGAACGGCACCTTCGAACTGCTCGAAGCGGCCCGGCACCATCACGCCGCGCTCGACGTCGCGACGCGGGAGCGCTTCCGCTTCCTCCACGTCTCGACCGACGAGGTCTACGGCTCGCTCGGTGACGAGGGGCTCTTCTCCGAGGAGACGGCCTACGCCCCGAACTCGCCCTACGCCGCCTCGAAGGCCGCGGCCGACCATCTGGTCCGCGCCTACGTGCACACCTACGGACTGCCGGCGATCGTCACCAACTGCTCGAACAACTACGGCCCGTACCAGTTCCCCGAGAAGCTCATCCCGCTCATGGTGCTCAACGCACTCGAGGGCAAGCCGCTGCCGGTCTACGGCGACGGCGGCAACGTGCGCGACTGGATCTACGTCGGCGACCACTGCGCCGGCATCGAGCTCGCCCTCTCCCGCGGTCGCGCCGGCGAGAAGTACAACCTCGGCGGCGGCAACGAGCGCACCAACCTCGCGGTGATCGAGTCGATCTGCGCCGCCCTGGAACGGCTGGTGCCGGCGAGCCACAACCCGGCCCTCGCCGCCGCCGGGGTGACGAGCTACAGCGAGCTGCGCACCTTCGTCGCCGATCGACCGGGCCACGATCGTCGCTATGCGATCGACGCCACGAGGGCGCGCGCCGAGCTCGGCTGGAGTCCGGAGCACGACTTCGAGAGCGGGATCGCCGCCACCGTCGCCTGGTACCTCGAGCACCCCGGCTGGTGCGCCGAGGTCTCCTCCGGCCGCTACGGCCGCGAGCGCCTCGGCCTCGGGACGGCGTCCGCCGGCTCGCCGACGGGAGGAACGCGATGAAGGGGATCCTGCTCGCCGGCGGCGCCGGCACCCGCCTCCACCCGGTCACCCGCGGCGTCAGCAAGCAGTTGCTGGCGGTCTACGACAAGCCGATGGTCTACCACCCGCTGTCGAGCCTGATGCTCGCCGGCATCCGCGACATCCTGGTGATCACCACGCCGGAGGACCGCGACTCGTTCGTGCGGCTGCTCGGCGACGGCTCGCGCTTCGGGGCACACCTCGACTACGCCGTGCAGCCGAAGCCCGAGGGGCTCGCCCAGGCGTTCCACATCGGCCGCGCGTTCGTCGGCGCCGATCGCGTGGCGTTGGCGCTCGGCGACAACATCTTCTACGGCCACGGATTCCCGGAGAGCCTGGCCGCCGCCGCGGCCACCGAGCGCGGCGCGACCGTCTTCGCCTACCGCGTGCGCGACCCGGAGCGCTACGGCGTCGTGGTGCTCGACGCGGACGGGCGCCCCGTCTCGCTCGAGGAGAAGCCGGCCAAGCCGCGCTCGCACCTCGCGGTGACCGGCCTCTACTTCTACGACAATCGCGTGCTCGACATCGCCGCCGACCTCGAGCCCTCGCCCCGCGGCGAGCTCGAGATCACCGACGTCAACCGCGCCTACCTCGCGCTCGGCGAGCTCCACGTCGAGGTGCTCGGTCGCGGCATCGCCTGGCTCGACACCGGCACGCACGAGTCGCTGTTGCAGGCCTCGAACTTCATCCAGGCGATCGAGGAGCGGCAGGGACTCAAGGTGGCCTGCCTCGAGGAGATCGCCTACCGCCGCGGCTGGATCGACGCCGAGGCGCTCGCTCGCGAGGCCCGCGCGCTCGGCAAGAGCGAGTACGGCCAGTACCTGCTCCGCCTCCTCGCCGAAGAGGGCGCCGCGTGAAGTTCACGCCCACCGAGGTGCCGGAGATCGTCCTCGTCGAGCCCGACGTCTTCCGCGACGAGCGCGGCTTCTTCCTCGAGGTCTTCCACGAGCGGCGCTGGGCCGCCGAGGCGGGGCTGACGCTTCGTCTCGTCCAGGACAACCACTCGCGCTCGCGCGCCGGCACGCTGCGCGGGCTCCACGCCCAGCTTCGCCGGCCGCAGGGCAAGCTCGTGCGCTGCACACGCGGCGAGATCTTCGACGTCGGCGTCGACATCCGGCGCGGCTCGCCGACCTTCGGGCGGTGGGCCGGGGCGATCCTCTCCGAGGACAACTTCCGCCTGCTCTGGGTCCCCGAGGGCTTCGCTCACGGCTTCTGCGTGCTCTCCGAGGCGGCCGAGGTGCAGTACAAGGTGACCGAGTTCTACGATCCGGGCGGCGAGATCGGGATCGCCTGGAACGACCCGCGGATCGGCATCGACTGGCCGATCGCCGCCCCGCTCCTGTCGCCGCGTGACGCCGCAGCACCCCGTCTCGACGAGATCCTCGACCGGCTGCCGGTCTTCCCGGCGGTCGGCGTGCCGGAGACGGCGTCATGAGCCTGACCTCCCGGGACCTCGCCACCCTCGCCGCCGTCGGGATCTCCCGCGCGGAGGCCGAGCGCCAGCTCGCCCTGCTCGCCTCGCCCCCGCCGCCGGCGCGCCTGCTCCGGCCGTGCCGGGTCGGCGACGGCATCCTGCGGCTCGACGCCGCGGCGGCCGAGCCGCTGCTTGCCGCCGCCGCCGAGGCCGCGGCCGCCGGTCGGCTGGCGAAATTCGTCCCGGCCTCCGGCGCCGCCAGCCGGATGTTCGCCGACCTGCTCGCCTTTCTCATCGACCCGACCGCCGAGCGGCCGCAGAGCGCGGCGGCGAGCGTCGCGGCACGGCTCGACGAGCTCGCTCTGCGCCCGCTGCTCGCCTCGGCCCTGACCGAGACCGGCAAGGGCCTCGACCAGGTGCTCGCCGACGGCGACCTAGCGACGCTGGTCTCCACCCTGGTCTCCCGCCCGGGGCTCGGCCTCGCCGCCCGGCCCAAGGGGTTGCTGCCGTTCCACCTCTACCCGGAAGGGCCACGCACCGCCTTCGTCGAGCATCTCGTCGAGGGCGCCGCCTACCTTGCCGATCGCCAGGGCCGGTGCCGCCTGCACTTCACCGTCTCGCCGGGCAGCGACGAGGCCTTTTCCGCCGAGTTGGCCGAGGCCGCTCGCACGCTCGGGGCGCGGCTCGGCATCACCTTCGAGGTCGACCTCTCGCACCAGGAGCCGGCGACCGACACGCTCGCGCTCGATCGCGACGGCCAGCCGTTCCGGGACGCCGACGGCGCCCTGCTGCGCCGCCCGGGAGGGCATGGCGCGTTGCTCGGCAACCTGGCGCGCACGCGCGGCGAGCTCGTCGTGGTGAAGAACATCGACAACGTCCTGCCCGAACGGGCGCAGGCCGAGGTGATCCACTGGCAGCGGCTGCTCGTCGGGCTCGCCGCCTTGCTCACCGCGCGCCGCGACGAGCTCTTCCACCGGCTGGGCGACGACGCGGCCAGTGACGCCGCCCGCCGCGAGGCGGTCGCCCTGCTCGCCGAGCTCGGCCACCCCGACGCGGCCGTTTCCGACCGCGACCTGCCGGACGCCGCCGCGCTCCGCGCCCGGCTCGACCGTCCGCTGCGCCTCTGCGGTGTCGTCGCCAACACCGGGGAGCCCGGGGGCGGACCGTTCTGGGTCGCCGCGTCCGACGGCTCGGCGAGCCGCCAGCTCGTCGAATCGGCGCAGGTCGACCTCGCCGATGCCGAGCAGTCGGCGCTCTGGCGCTCGGCCACCCATTTCAACCCGGTGCAGCTCGTCTGTGCGCTCGACGACCCGGCCGGGCGCCGCTACGACCTCGACCGCTTCGTCGATCCCGCAGCCGTCTTCCTCGCCCGCAAGAGCGAGGGCGGGCGCGAGCTCGTGGCGCTCGAGCGCCCCGGCCTCTGGAACGGTGCGATGGCCCACTGGCACACCGTCTTCGTCGAAGTACCCGTGGCGACGTTCGCCCCGGTCAAGACGCTCCTCGACCTGGCGCGTCCCGAGCATCGCGTCCTTCCCGTCCCATCCGTCGGGCCGGTTGCAAGCCCCGGAGGCCGGGGCTACGATCGCTCGGACTCCTAACCTCCTTCTCCCCGGACCGGCCATGCTCAACGTCTTCGTCCCCAAGGAAAGCCGCCCTGGCGAGCGCCGCGTCGCCGCCTCCCCCGACAGCGTCAAGCGGATGGTCAAGGCCGGGTTGGCCGTCCATCTCGAATCCGGTGCCGGCGACGCCGCCGGCCTGCTCGACGAGGCCTTCGTCAAGGTCGGTGCCCGCATCGCCGCCGATCCGGGAGAGATGTGGCGCAGCGCCGACGTGGTGCTGAAGGTCGCCCCGCTCGGCGCCAACCACGCCCTGGGGATCAACGAGATCGAGGCGCTCAAGCCGGGAGCCGTGCTGATCGGCTTCCTCGACCCGTTCAACCTGGCCGTGGTGCGCCGCTACACCGAGCGCCGCACGACGACGCTCTCGATGGAGCTGATCCCGCGCATCACCCGCGCCCAGGAGATGGACGCGCTCTCGTCGCAGGCCTCGATCGCCGGCTACCGCGCCGTGCTGCTCGCTGCCACCCGGGTCGGCAAGTACTTCCCGTTGATGACGACCGCCGCCGGCACCATCCCGCCGGCGCGCGTCGTCGTGCTCGGCGCCGGCGTCGCCGGGTTGCAGGCCATCGCGACCGCCAAGCGGCTCGGCTCGGTGGTCGAGGTCTCGGACGTCCGTCCGGCGGTCAAGGAGCAGGTCGAGTCGCTCGGCGGCCGCTTCATCGACCTGACGATCGGCGAGTCCGGCGAAGGCGCCGGCGGCTACGCCAAGGAGCTTTCGGCCGACGCCCTGGCCCAGCAGCGCGAGATCCTCACCCGCCACCTGGCGCAGGCCGACGTCGTCATCACCACCGCCCAGGTGCCCGGCAAGTCCGCGCCGATCCTCATCACCAAGGCGATGCTCGAGGCGATGAAGCCGGGCGCGGTGCTGGTCGACCTCGCCGCCGAGCGCGGCGGCAACTGCGAAGTGACCCGCGCCGACGAGGAGGTCGTCCACCGCGGCGTCCTGGTGCTCGGGCCGACCAACCTCGCCGCCGGCATGGCCACCGACGCCAGCATTCTCTTCGCCCGCAACGTCGTCAGCCTGCTGCTCCACTTCGTCAAGGAAGGCGAGCTGCGGATCGACGTCGCCGACGAGATCCTGCGCGAGGCGCTGCTCACCCACCAGGGCCAGGTCGTCAACCCGGCCGTCCTGGCACGCGTGCAGGCCGGCTAGCCCCGCCCCTTTCTTCTTCTTCCCGCCTCCGGCTATGCTCGCGCGGCATCGCCGGAGGCTGCCATGGGCGAACACGACGTCCGCGAGCTCGACGCCGAGCGGCTGCGCGATTTCACGCGCCGACTGCTCGCCGATCTGCGCGCCCTCGAGCTGCTGCTCGAACACGGGTTCATCGAGAAGGGCGTGCGCCGCATCGGCGCCGAGCAGGAGCTCTTCCTGGTCGACAAGCGGTGGCGCCCGGCGCCGCTCGCCGTCGAGATGATGGAGCAGATCGGCGACGACCACTACACGACCGAGCTCGCCCGCTTCAACCTCGAGTTCAACACCGACCCGATGACGTTCGGCGGCGACTGTCTGCGCCGCATGGAACGCCAGATGAACGAGCTCCTCGCCAAGGGGCGCGAGGCAGCCGACGCCCTGGGCATCGAGCTGGCGATGATCGGCATCCTGCCGACGCTCGAGAAGTCCGACCTCTCGCTCGCCAACATGACGCCGAAGCCGCGCTACTTCGCGCTCAACGACGCGATGAAGCGGCTGCGCGGCAGCGACTACGAGTTCTACATCAAGGGCCTCGACGAGCTGATCGTCAGCCACGACTCGGTGATGGTCGAGGCCTGCAACACCAGCTTCCAGGCGCACTACCAGGTCGGCCCGGACGAGTTCGTCGAGCTCTACAACCTCACCCAGGCGCTCGCCGCCCCGGTGCTCGCCGGCGCCTGCAACTCGCCGCTCCTCTTCGGCAAGCGGCTCTGGCGCGAGACCCGCATCGCCCTCTTCCAGCAGTCGGTCGACCACCGGGCGGCAACCCCGCACCTGCGCGAGCAGGCGCCGCGCGTCTCCTTCGGCCGGCACTGGGTCGACGGCTCGGTGCTCGAGATCTTCCGCGAGGACATCGCCCGCTTCCGCGTGCTGCTCTCGGCCGAGATCGACGAAGACCCGTTCGCCATGATCCGCGCCAACCAGATCCCCAATCTCAAGGCGCTGCGGCTGCACAACGGGACGATCTACCGCTGGACGCGACCCTGCTACGGCATCCTCGGCGACAAGGCGCACCTGCGGATCGAGAACCGCATCCTGCCCGCCGGCCCGAGCATCCTCGACGAGGTGGCCAACGCCGCCTTCTGGTTCGGTCTGCTCGCCGGCGGCAGCCGCCACTACGGCGACATCCGCCGCGAGCTCGATTTCGACGCCGCGCAGGAGAACTTCATGGCGGCGGCACGGCTGGGGATGCGCGCCCAGCTCACCTGGCCGGGGCGCGCCAACGTCTCGGCGATCGACCTCATCCTCGAGGAGCTGCTGCCGCTCGCCCGCGAAGGGCTGAAGACGAAGGAGATCGCGAGCGAGGACATCGACCGCTATCTCGGCGTGATCGAGGAGCGGGTCCGGACCAAGCGCAGCGGCTCGCAGTGGCAGCTCGACTCGCTCGCCGCGATGAAGGACCAGGGGCTCAAGGCCGAGCGGCTGGCGGCCATCACTGCCGGCGCCGTGGCGCGGCAGAAGCAGGGCGATCCGGGTCACCTCTGGCCGGTCGCGCGTCTGGAAGAGGCGGGCGGCTGGGAGAAGCACTTCTCGCGCGTCGAGCAGTTCATGACCACCGACCTCTTCACCGTCGGCCCCGAGGACGTCATCGACCTCGTCGCCGCGGTGATGGACTGGAAGCGCATCCGCTACGTGCCGGTCGAGGACGCGCACCATCACCTGCTCGGCCTGGTGACCCACCGCCAGCTCCTGCGCCTGATCTCGCAGCCCGGCAAGGGACCGGGGGCCACCGTGCCGGTGCAGGAGGTGATGAAGCGCGACGTGCAGGTAGCGACGCCCGAGATGTCGGCGCTCGAGGCCATCCGGCTGATGCGGCAGCACCGCGTCGGCTGCCTGCCCGTGGTGCAGGAGGAGAAGCTCGTCGGCATCGTCACCGAGAACGACTTCCTCGGCGTCGCCGGCCAGTTGCTCGAGGACGAGCTGAGCCACTGATTCGCCGTCGTCGCCGCGGTTCGTCGCGAGGCACTGCCGATGGCCGCGGCAGCCCGCGACCGCGGCGGGCGCGCGCCTCCTCTCGACGCCATCGCACCGCCCCCGCGGGCGCCCCTTGCCCCTCGCCCCGCGAGCTGGCACGCTCGCCCCGTGAGCTCGCGACCCTCCTCTCCGAGATTCCCCTTCCGCCGCGTCGTCGCCGGCGTCCTCGTCGCCGCCGCACCGCTCCTTCTCGCCTCCACGCTCCTCGCCGCGGATCCTCCGGCACCGCACGGTCGCGGCGGCGCGGTGGCCTCCGACGAACCCCTCGCCACGGAGGTCGGCCTCGCCATCCTGCGTGACGGCGGCAACGCGGTCGACGCCGCCGTGGCGACCGCCCTGGCGCTCGCGGTGGTGCACCCGGAGGCCGGCAACCTGCTCGGTGGCGGCTTCGCGGTGGTGCGCGTCGGCGGCGAGCTCGCGGCGCTCGACTTCCGCGAGACCGGCCCCGCGGCGGCCACGGCGACGATGTACCTCGACGCGCGCGGCCAGCCGCGCCCGGGAGCCTCGACCGTCGGGCCGCTCGCCGCGGGGGTGCCCGGCACGCCAACCGGTCTCGCCGAGCTCCACCGGCGCTTCGGAAAGCTCGCCTGGGGCGCCGTGGTCGCTCCCGCCGAGCGGCTGGCCCGCGGCGGGTTCGCGCTCAGCCGCCGCACCGCGCGCTCGCTCGAGAGGAGCCGCGAGCTGCTCGCCCGCTTCCCCAGCGCCAGCGAGGTCTGGCTGCCGGGCGGCGCGCCGCTCGCCGCGGGGAGCGCCGTGCAGCTCCCCGCGCTTGCCGACACGCTCGCCGACTACGCGCGACGCGGCGCGGTCGCGCTCACCGAAGGACCGCGCGCCGCGGCGATCGTGGCCGCGTCCTCGCGACAGGGCGGCATCCTCACCGCGACCGATCTCGCCGCGTACCGCCCGGCCTGGCGCGAGCCGTTGCGCTTCGAGCGGCTCGGCTGGTCGTTCGTCACCATGCCGCTCCCCTCCTCCGGCGGCATCGTCCTCGGCGAGGCGCTCGCGCTGCTCGAACGTACCGGCTGGACGCAGGAGCCGCACGGCGGCGCCGAGCGCGCCCACCGCTTCGCCGAGGCCTACCGCCGCGCCTTCGCCGATCGCTTCCTGCTCGGCGACCCGGCGAGCACGCGGGCGAACGTCGCCGAGCTGCTCGCTCCCGACTGGCTCGACCGTCGCGCCGCCGGCGTCGACCGCCAGCGGGCGACGCCCTCGGCGCTCGTCCAGCCCTACCCCCAAGCCGCACCGGTCACGGCACCGGCGCCGGGAGCGCCGGCGAGCGAGAGCGGGCGCGAGCCGACGGAGACGACGCACCTCTCGGTCGTCGACGGCGACGGCAACCTCGTCGCGCTCACCACGACGCTCAACGAGCTCTTCGGCTGCGGGCTCTTCGTCGCCGAGGTCGGAGCGTTCCTCAACAACGAGATGGACGACTTCACCGCCGCTCCGGGCCGCCCGAACACCTACGGCATCATCCAGGGCGAGGCCAACCGCGTCGCCGCCGGGCACCGCATGCTCTCGTCGATGAGCCCGACGCTGGCGCTCCACGGCAGCGAAGCGATCGTCCTCGGCGGCCGCGGCGGCTCGCGCATCGCCACCGCCACCGCGCAGGTGCTGCTCTCGCTCCTCGTCGACGGCGACGAGCTCCAGGCCGCGGTCGACCGCCCGCGCCTGCACCACCAGTGGCTCCCCGACCGCCTCGAAGCGGAGACCGACGCCCTCTCCCCCGAAACCCGCGCCGACCTCGAACGCCGCGGCCACGCCCTCGTCCCCGCCACCTCGACCGCCAAAGTCAACGCCGTCCGCCTCCTCCCCGACGGCACCCTCACCGCCGCCGCCGACCCCCGCGGCCCCGGCGGCGCCGGCGTCGTGCGGCCGTTGCCCTGAGACAGCCCAGCGAAGCGATCGGCTTCGCGACCGAACAACGACAGGGGCCGGCTGACGAAAGGGGACCCGCTGACGAAAGGGGACAGGCTTCAGCCTGCTGACGACAGGGGACAGGCTTCAGCCTGTCCCCGCCATCGATCCAATCTCCCGTTCTCCCTCGAGCAAGCAGCGGCGCACTGGCAGACACACCACGCCCGCGTTCGCCCAACCCCGCTGCGAGTTGCTGAGCGATCGACTTGTCGATGGTGGCGCGCAGGCCAAGCAGAGTGGAGCCGAGACGTTGCTCGGCGATCCATGAACGAGAGGCGGATCCCGCTCGCCCGCGAGAGACTACCGGTCCTCGGAGGGGGGCTCCGCCCCCGGCAGCGGTGCAGAGCGTCGTTCGGGCAGCCCGTCCGCCGCGAGCGTCGCCCGCACCAACGGCTTCAGCCCTGGGTACAACGCTCGCATCTCGGGAGAAAGCGCCTCCACGAAGCGGGGATCGTCCAGATCCTCGAGAGCCTCCACTCGGAACGGCTTCTCTGACGACGCCATCGCGACGAGGGTACGCTTCGCCTGAAGCGCCCGTCAAACCCTGCCGCCAAGCTCTCGACAGGGGACAGGCTTCAGCCCGTCCCCGCCACCCGCTCTCCCGTTCTCCCTTGGATACGGAACGGCTGCGGCAGCGCGCGTTTCCGACAAGGGAGGACCTGAGCGAGAATCGGCCCATGCGAGAGAGCCCCTTGATCGATTCGAGGATGCCCGAGCTCCGAGCCCTCTGCGCTCGGTTCGGCGTGGCGAGGCTGCGGCTCTTCGGGTCGGCGGCCATGGGCGGATTCGACCCCGCGACCAGCGACCTGGATTTCCTCGTCGAGCTGGGGCCGGTCGAAGGCATGAGCCGCTTCCAGCAGTTCATGGGGTTGAAGCTCGCGCTGCAGGATCTGTTTGGAAGGCCGGTGGACCTCATCTCCGCCCGAGCCGTTCGCGGCCCCGCGTTCCGCCACTCGCTCGAAAGCGCGTCGATCGATCTCTATGCTGCCTGAGAGCCGATCCGCTCTCGAGAAGGTCGTCGAGCTCGCTGCGCTCCTCGACGATCGCATCGCCGGCCGCTCGCTGCCCGACTACGAGAACGACGGCGACCTTCAAGCCATCGCCGAGCGGCACCTCATCACCATCGGCGAGGCTCTCGCCCGCGTGGCACGAAAGGACCCGGCCCTCTTCGCGCAGCTCCCCGAGGGTCGCGAAGTCGTCGACTTCCGCAACGTGCTGGTGCACGGCTACGACATCATCGACCAAGAGGTCGTCTGGTCGGCCCTCACGCAGGACCTGCAGCGGCTGGCCGCCGCGGCGCGCGCGCTCCTTCAGCCCCTCTGACGAAAGGGGACAGGCTTCAGCCTGTCCCCGCCGCGACCCGCGCCATCGCGCGCAGTTCACCCCCGCCCTGAACAACCGGGCTCCATCGTAGTCCCACCGCCAGTTACCGGTCGATTCCGAGGCAGAAGTACCGCGCAATCAAGCACGTGATCCCCGAGTTGTCGCAATCCCACCGTCAGTAGCTGGTCGATTCCGAGGCCACCCCTGCAGGTCATTGATTCCATGACCCTTTGCGGCCCCGTTTCGAGTTACCCCCTGAAATCGAGGGGTCCGTTCCTGCCAATTCCTGCCATCCGTGGCGTGCCTCCTTCCCACAACCCGTTGATTCCAAGCCGGTTCCGTCGTTCCCATTGACCCCCCGTCAGAATGGCACGAGAGCTTGGCACGCTTGTTGTCCAGATCCCCCCTCCCACGCGCGCCGCATCGCGCTCGCGGCGCCGAGACGGTCGCTCGGGAGTCCCTTCCTTCTTCAGTTTTCAAGAGCCTCGCCGCGCGGGTGTTCCGCCTGCTCGAGCCCGCACCCGCTCGCCGAGATCGATCCGTGCGATCGCCCTGCTCCCACGCCGCTGGTCGCTCTCCTTCTCCTGCCCATCGCCTCGAGGGTGACCAGGACTTCAGGCTAGCGCCCCTGCCGAGCGCCCGCCCACAGGGACCTCCTCGCGCGCCTGCCCGAGGGCACAGATCCTCACCACGCGGCCCAGATCGGCCGCGCCAGGACGGCGTTGTGCCCGGGACGCAAGGTCGAGGGCTGGAGGATCGGATTCTCAGCAGCCAGCTCGACGACGTCGGCGATCTCGTCGAGCGAATGCCCGGCGAGGGGGTCCCTTCTTGCATCGACCATCCCCGAAAGAAGGGCCGCTTTCTCCTTCCCCCTCTCGATCACCAGCGCGGTGGATTCGAGGCTCAATTCGACCGGGACGAGGTCCGGCACGAGCGAGGCGGAGCTCGAGAGGAGCACTACCCGTTCCCCGATTTCCGGGAGAATCCTGAAACGGTAATCACGGCGGCAGAAGCGGTGCCCGCCGAACGCGAACTCGCCGATCTCGATCGTCACGCCGAAGCCGGAAGGAGGGTCCGCCGGCGCCACGCCCGAGGACGGCGTCCAGCGAATGAGCCTCTCGATCTCGATCCAGTACGCCGTGCCAGGCCATCCGCGGACGAAACCGGGCTCCTTCTCCCGCACCCGACCGACCACGATCGTGCGCGCGAGCGGGACGAAATCGAGCACGGCCTGGGGCCACCCAAGCGGCCCGAGCGGCGGTTCCGCGTCCCTCACGACCGCGCTCCCGATGCAGTCGCCCGAAGCACCGACCTGACTCGCCCCTCCAGACATCCGGATCTCGTACTGGACAACCTCGGGAAGGAGGCGAAGGTCGTCGAGCCCGGCCGGCGATCTCGCGGCCGCGAGCGAATACCACTGCGGCGACCGCCCGTCGCGCCCGTCATCCGGAGCGGACCGACGAGGGATCCTTCCCGCGACGAGAGCACTCGGAAGGAGAAACAGGCAGGCCAACAGAACCCAAGGCGAAGTGCGCCCTGCCATCGAATGGCCGCAGCTCCGACCTCTGCGTATCGACGCCCTCGCCACATCGCAGGACATGAGGCGAATCTACACCGGCACGGAACCGTCGATCGGCCTCTCGAGCCGCAGGTGACGACACGCCGGCGCCGAGGCCGTTCGAGCCCCTACGCGATCTTCCGATACTGCAACTGATACAGCCGGTGGTAGATGCCGCGCTGGGCGAGGAGCTCCTGGTGGGTGCCGTGCTCGCGCAGCTCGCCCTTGTGGAGGACGAGGATGCGGTCGGCGCGCTGGATGGTGGAGAGGCGGTGGGCGATGACCAGGCTGGTGCGGCCGACGAGGAGGCGGTCGAGGGCGATCTGCAGGAGCCGCTCGGTCTCGCTGTCGACCGAGGCGGTGGCCTCGTCGAGCACCAGGACGCGCGGGTCGAAGGCGAGCGCGCGGGCGAAGGCGAGGAGCTGCTTCTGGCCCACCGAGAGGCCGGCGCCGCGCTCGCGGACGACCGCGTCGAAGCCACCCGGGAGTCGCTCGATGAAGTCGAGCGCCTGGGCCTGGGCGGCGGCCTCGCGCAACCGCTCGGCGCCGATCGACTCGTCGCCGAGGCGCAGGTTGCCCGCCACAGTGCCGGAGAAGAGGAAGACGTCCTGGAGCACCACGCCGACCGCCCGGCGGAGCGCGGCGAGGTCCCACGCGCGCACGTCGACGCCGTCGAGTCGGACCGCCCCCTGCTGCACGTCGTAGAAGCGCAGCAGGAGGCTCGCGAGCGTCGACTTGCCGGCTCCGGTCGCGCCGACGACCGCCACCATTTCGCCGGCGGCGACGTCGAACGACATCCCCTTGAGCACCGGTTCGGCGGGGTCGTAGCCGAAGACCACGTGATCGAAGGCGATCGACCCGGCGATCTGGGCCGGCGCGTGCGCCTCCGGCGGGGCGGCGATCGCCGGCGCCGTGTCGAGCAGGCGGAAGATGCGCTCCGACGAGGCCATCGCCGCTTGCAGCACGTTGTACTTCTCCGAGAGGTCGGCGAGCGGCTGGTAGAAGCGCTGGGCGTACTGCAGGAAAGCGACGAGCGCGCCGACCGAGAGGGTGCCGCGCACCGCCTCGCCGCCGCCGACCCAGAGCACCAGGGCGAGCCCCATGGCGGTGAGCAACTCGATGCCCGGGTAGTAGACCGCGTAGTAGAAGATGCCGCGCACGTTGGCATCGCGGTGGTCGCGGTTGATCGTCTGGAAGTCGGCGCGCGCCCGCGCCTCGCGCGAGAAGAGCTGGACGACCGACATCCCCGCCACGTGCTCCTGGAGGAAAGCGTTGATCCGCGCGATCTTCACCCGCACCTCGCGGAAGCTCTCGCGCGCCCGCGTCTTGAACCAGAGGGTCAGCAGGAGCAGCAGCGGCAGCACGGCGAAGGTGGCGAGCGCCAGGCGCAGGTCGAGCCAGAAGAGCACGACGACGATGCCGGCGAGCAGCATCAGGTCGCCGAAGACCGAGACGATGCCGGCGGTGAAGAGCTCGTTGAGCGCGTCGACGTCGGTGGTCACGCGGGTGACCAGGCGCCCCACCGGCGTGCGGTCGAAGGTGGCGACCTCCAGGCGTTGCAGGTGTCCGAACAGCTCCGCCCGCAGGTCCGCCATCACCTTCTGGCCGATCACCTGCATGAGATAGCCCTGGGCGTAGACCACCGCGAAAGCCCCGACGAGCGCCACGAGGTAGACCAGCGCCGCTCCGGTGATCCCCTGGAGGGGCGTCGGCGCGAGCCCGAGCCGGGCGAGGGTGGCGGCGACGGCGCGGCTCACCCCGGAGTGCGGCGCGGCGGCCGCCGGCGGCGCGGCGAAGAGATCGAGCGCCGTCGCCGTGGCGAGCGGCCCGACCAGTTGCAGGAGGGCGGAGACGACGATGAGACCGACGCTCGCCGCCGTGGCGCGGCGATACGGCCGCAGGTAGCCGAGCAGGCGGCGCATCAGCCCGCTGTCGTAGCTCTTGCCGAGCTGGGCTTCCGAGAGGGGGTCGTCGGCGCTCACCGCCAGGGACGATACCCTACCGGCGCGGGGCGCGGCATCGCGGGAGAGCGGAGCGCTCCGCTTTCCGCCCCGCTCCCTTGGATGTAGACTCCTTGCCGTCAAACTCCGGCAAGGGCAGGGGTAACGGCATGCCTCCGACGTTGAATGCCTTACTGAAGACGATGGTCGAGCAGGGCGGTTCCGACCTGCACATCACCACCAACTCGCCTCCCCAGGTGAGAGTGGACGGCGTGCTCAAACCGCTCAACCTTCCCCCGATGACGCCGGTGGAAACCAAGCAGATGTGCTACTCGATCCTCACCGACAACCAGAAGCACCGGTTGGAGGAGGACCTCGAGATCGACTTCTCCTTCGGCATCAAGGGGTTGGCGCGCTTCCGCGCCAACGTCTTCCACCAGCGCGGCGCCATCGCCGGCGCCTTCCGCCAGATCCCCTACGAGATCCGCTCCTTCCGCGAGCTCGGCCTGCCGGCGGTGGTGGAGAAGATCTGCGAAAAGCCGCGCGGCCTGGTGCTGGTCACCGGACCGACCGGCTCGGGCAAGTCGACGACCCTCGCCGCCATGCTCGACAAGGTCAACCGCGAGCGGCACGAGCACATCGTCACCATCGAGGACCCGGTCGAGTACCTGCACAGCCACAAGAAGTGCCTGGTCAACCAGCGCGAGCTGCACGCCGACACCCACAGCTTCGCCAACGCCCTGCGCTCGGCGCTGCGCGAAGACCCGGACGTCGTGCTGATCGGCGAGATGCGCGACTTCGAGACGGTGGAGTCGGCCCTGCGCATCGCCGAGACCGGCCACCTCACCTTCGCGACGCTGCACACCAACTCGGCGGCGCAGACCATCAACCGCATCGTCGACATCTTCCCGGCCCACCAGCAGTCGCAGATCCGCGTCCAGCTCTCGTTCGTGCTCGAGGGGATCCTCTGCCAGTCGCTGCTGCCGCGCGCCACCGGCAAGGGGCGCGCGCTCGCCATGGAGATCCTGGTGCCCAACGCGGCGATCCGCAACCTGATCCGCGAAGACAAGGTGCACCAGATCTACGGCATGATGCAGACCGGGCAGGGCAAGTACGGCATGCAGACCTTCAACCAGTCGCTGGCGGCGCTCTACTTCCGGCGCCAGATCACGCTGCAGACCGCGCTGGCGCGCTCCTCCTACCCGGACGAGCTGCAGGAGATGATCGCGCGCGGGCCGGCGGCGCTCGGCCTCGCGCCGCAAGGCGAGGCCCCCGCACCGGCCGCGACCAGGAGCTGACCGATGCCCAATTTCGTCTGGAGAGGCAAGACCCGCGCCGGCGCCCTGCAGGAGGGCGTGCTGCTCGCCGACACGCGCGAGGCCGCGCTCGCCATCCTGCGGCGGCAGAACATCCAGGTCTCGGCGATCCGCGAGAAGGGGCGCGAGGTCAAGCTGCTGCCCCGCTTCCCGCAGCGCATCGACTCGAAGCGGGTCGCCATCTTCACGCGCCAGTTCTCGGTGATGCTCGACGCCGGCCTGCCGCTCGTGCAGTGCCTGGAGATCCTCGGCGAGCAGGAGGAGAACCGGCGCTTCCGCGAGGCGATCCAGCAGGTCCGCTCCGACGTCGAGCAGGGCTCCTCGCTCGCCGACGCGATGCGCAAGCACCCGGCGGCGTTCAACAACCTCTACACCAACATGATCGCCGCCGGCGAGGCGGGCGGTATCCTCGACATCATCCTGCAGCGCCTGGCGACCTACATCGAAAAGGTCGTCAAGCTCAACGCGCAGGTGAAGTCGGCGCTGATGTACCCGGTCTCGCTGATCGTCGTCGCCTGCCTGGTGGTGGCGATCATCCTCTGGAAGGTGATCCCGGTGTTCGCCCAGCTCTTCGCCGGCCTGGGCAGCGAGCTGCCGTTCCTCACCCGCATGGTCGTCGGGGCGAGCAACTTCCTCGGGCGCTACTTCATCTTCGTGATCGCCGGCATCGTCGGCATCTACTTCGCGGTGAGCAAGTACCACAAGACCTACGCCGGCGCCCGCGTCATCGACGGCATGCTGCTCAAGATCCCGGCGATCGGCATGCTGCTGCGCAAGATCGCCGTGGCGCGCTTCTGCCGCACCCTCGCCACCCTGACCTCCTCGGGCGTGCCGATTCTCGACGGCCTGGAGATCACCGCCAAGACCGCCGGCAACGCGATCATCGAAGACGCCGTCATGGCGGTGCGCAAGAGCGTGGAAGAGGGCAAGACGATCTCCGGACCGCTCGCCGAGACCAAGGTCTTCCCGGCGATGGTGGTGCAGATGATCAACGTCGGCGAACAGACCGGCGCCCTCGACCAGATGCTGTCGAAGATCGCCGACTTCTACGAGGAAGAGGTCGACACCGCGGTGGCCGGCCTGATGAAGCTCCTCGAACCGCTGATGATCGCCTTCCTCGGCACGGTGATCGGCACGATCGTCGCGGCGATGTACCTGCCGATGTACGCGATTCTGCAGAAGATCGGCTAGGCCCGAACCTCGCGGGGGAGGCCCTCCTCCCCCGCCGCCTCTCTTGTCCGACCTCCGGCCCACTCCCGCCCCGCCGCCGCTCGCGCGGCAGCTACGCTGGCTGATCGTCGTCCGCCTGCTGGTCATCACCAGCGTCGCGGTCCCCTACTTCCTGCTCCAGCTCGCCGCCGTCCCGGCGCGACCGCTGACCTTCGACATCCTCTTCCTGCTCGCCGGCGCCACCTACTTCGCCAGCCTCGTCTACGCCGGCCTGCTGCGCCTCCTCTCCCGGCACCTGGTGCTCAACGCCGCGATCCAGTTCGGCGGCGACCTGCTGCTCATCACCGGCCTGGTCTACGCCTTCGGCGGCATCACCAGCCCGTTTTCGCTGCTCTACCTGATCGACATCGCCGTCGCCGCGGCGATGCTGCGCCAGCGCACCGGGATCTGGGTCGCCACCGCCGCCTACGCTCTCTATGCCGGGGTCCTCGCGGCGCTGTTCAACGGCTGGATCCCCGAGGTGTCGCACGTCGTCGAGGGTGAGGAGCGCCTCTGGCGGCTGGTCTACAACCTCGCCGTCCACCTCTTCGGCTTCTACGCCGTGGCGCTGCTCACCTCGTTCCTCGCCCAGACGGTGAGTCGCGCCGAACGCGAGCTCGCCGCCCAGCGGGACAGCTTCGCCGACCTGCAGATCGCCCACCGCGACGTCGTCCAGTCGATCTCGAGCGGCCTGCTGACCACCGACCTCGGCGGATCGGTGACCAGCGTCAACCGGGCGGGCGAGGAGATCCTCGGGCATCCGGAACGCGATCTGGTCGGCCGCCCGGTGACCACGACCGGCCTCTTCACCCCGGAGGGCTGGCTCGGCGCCGCGGCACGAGCCGGCGGCCGGGGCCGCACCCGCTCCGAGACCGAGCTCGTCGACGGCGAGCGCCGCCTGCCGGTCGGCTACTCGATCAGCCGGCTCACCGACGCCCACGGCACGCAGAGCGGCTTCCTCCTCGTCTTCCAGGACCTGTCGGACTGGCAGCGCCTGCAACAGGAGCTGCGGCTCAAGGACCGCATGGCGGCCGCCGGCGAGCTCGCCGCCGGACTGGCCCACGAGCTCGGCAACCCGCTGGCCGCCATCTCCGGTTCGGTTCAGCTGCTGGCCGCCGATCCGGCCACCGACCCGAGCCGGCGCAAGCTGCTCGACATCATCGCCCGCGAGAGCCTGCGGCTCGACCGGACGATCAAGGGTTTTCTGCGCTTCGCCCGCCCCCGCGAACGCGAGACCCGCGCCTTCGACGTCGGCGCGCTGCTCGCCGAGAGCTTCGAGCTGCTGCGCAACTCCACCGAGGCCGCCGGCCACGAGCTGCGGCTCGAGCTCGAGCCGCGTTCGGCGACGATCGCCGCCGACCCGGACCAGGTCTCGCAGATCTTCTGGAACCTGGCGCGCAACGCCCTGCGCGCGATGCCGGGCGGAGGCGCGCTCACCATGCGCGGCGAGCTCGCCGCAGACCGCTACCGGATCATCGTGCGCGACGACGGCCAGGGGATGAGCGACGACCAGCGGGCCCGCATCTTCCAGCCGTTCCACTCCTTCTTCGACGGCGGCACCGGGCTCGGAATGGCGATCGTCTACCGGATCGTCCAGGAGCACGGCGGCGCGGTGCACGTCGACACCTCGCCCGGCCACGGCACCGAGATCGTCGTCGAGCTGCCGTTGACACCGCGATCGACCACCCTGACCGCCGAGCAGGTGACCGCCTCGTGAGCCAGCCGCGCATCCTGGTCGTCGACGACGAGGCGAGTCTCGCCGAGTTCCTCAGCCTGCTCTTCGTCGGTCAGGGGTACGACGTGACCACCGCCGGCTCGCTCGCCGAGGCGCGCAGTCGCCTCGCCGACCGCGCACCGGATCTGGTGCTCTGCGACATCCTGATGCCGGACGGCAACGGGCTCGAGCTGCTGCGCGAGATCAAGACCGTCGACCCGCGGGTGTCGGTGGTGATGATGACCGCCTACACCTCGACCAAGAGCGCCCTCGACGCGATGAAGGCCGGGGCCTACGACTACGTGTCGAAGCCGTTCGACGTCGAGGAGCTCAAGCTCCTGGTGCAGAAAGCCCTCGAGCAGACGCAGCTCGTCGACGAGAACGCCTATCTCAAGGGCGAGCTGGCGCGGCAGTACACCTTCTCGAACATCATCGGGCGCTCGCGACCGATGCAGAACGTCTTCGCGCTGATCGAGCGCGTGGCGCGGACCGCCTCGACCGTGCTCGTCTCGGGGGAGAGCGGCACCGGCAAGGAGCTCATCGCCCGGGCCATCCACTTCGCCAGCCCGCGCTCCGGCCATCGCTTCCTCTCGCTCAACTGCGGGGCCCTGCCGGAGAACCTGCTCGAGAGCGAGCTCTTCGGCCACGAGCGCGGCTCCTTCACCGGCGCCGTGCGGGAGAAGAAGGGCCTCTTCCAGGAGGCACACCGCGGCACCCTCTTCCTCGACGAGATCGGCGAGATGTCGCTACCGATGCAGGTCAAGCTGCTCCGGGCGCTGCAGGAGCGCGTGGTGCGCAAGGTGGGCGGCACGCAGGAGGAGCCGGTCGACGTCCGCATCATCGCCGCCACCAACCAGAACCTCGCCGAGAAGCTCGCCCGCGGCGAGTTCCGCGAGGACCTCTACTACCGCATCAACGTCATCCCCATCGCCCTGCCGCCGCTGCGCGAGCGGCGCGAGGACGTGCCGCTGCTCGTCGACTTCTTCCTGCAGAAGTACTGCCGCCAGCTCGCCCTGTCGCCCCGGCGCATCTCCCAGGAGGCGATGCGCCGCCTCGAGGCCTACGCCTGGCCGGGCAACGTCCGCGAGCTGGAGAACGCGATGGAGCGCGCCCTGGCGTTGTCGAGCGCCGAGACGATCACCACCGAGGACTTGCCGCAGCACATCCTCGCTCCACCGCGTCCGGAGGGGCCCGGGACGGCCCTGCCGGCGGAGGGGCTCGACCTCGAGGCCCATCTCGACCGCCTCCGCCTCGAGCTGATGCGCCAGGCGCTCGAACGCACCGGCGGCCGACAGACCCAGGCCGCCGAGCTGCTCGGCATGACCTTCCGCTCCTTCCGCTACTTCGCCAAGAAGGGCGGTCTGGCGACCGGACGCCCGGGCAGCGAATCGGCGGACGAATCCGCGTGACCGCCCGCGCGCCATCGCGCCACCCCGGCTGAATGCACCGCGACGACGTCGATCCGCCGCTTCCCGGCTCTTCACCCGACTGGGTCGAGGAGGAGAGCGAGCAGATCCCCAAGCACTCCGGGCACGGACGCCGGCGCTCCGCCGGATTGCGTCACGAGGTTGACCGGCTGCAGCGCCTCGCCGGACCGGTCGAGCGCGAGGCCCCCCGCCGCCGCGCGCTGGTCATCGCCGTCTCGCGCGGCGCCTGCACGGTCGACCTCGACGGCGCGGCGGTCGTCTGCGCCCTGCATCCCCGCCTCGCCGGGCTGCAGCGGAGCGAGATCGCCACCGGCGACGAGGTCGAGATCGAGCTGCGACCGGGAGCGAATCCGCTCGCCGTCGCCGTCGTCCCGCGGCGCAGCGTTCTCTCGCGGCCCGACCCGCACGCCCGCGAGGTCGAGCGCGTCGTGGTCGCCAACATCGACGTGGTCGTGGTGGTCGCTTCGCTGCGCCGGCCGCCGCTGCGTGCCGGACTCGTCGACCGCTATCTCGTCGCCGTCGCCCGCGGCGGCGCGACGCCGCTGCTGGCGGTCAACAAGGTCGACCTCGCCGATGCCGATCGCGCCGCCGACCCCGAGCTCGCGGTGCTCGCCGACTACGCCGCCCTGGAGCTGCCGGTCGTCCTCTGCTCGGCGGAGACCGGCGAAGGAATCGCCGAGCTGCGCTCGCGGCTCGCCGGGAAGACCTGCGCCTTCGTCGGGCATAGCGGCGTCGGCAAGAGCTCGCTGCTCAACGCGATCGACCCCTCGCTGGCGCTGGCGATCGGCGAGGTCTCGGCGGGGCGGCCGATCGGGCGGCACACGACGCGCCAGGCGACACTCCACCGGCTCGCCGGCGGGACGCGCGTCATCGACACCCCGGGGATTCGCGAGCTCGGGCTGTGGCGCGTCGCCCCCCGCGAGCTCGCCACCTTCTTTCCCGAGCTTGCCGCCGTCGCGACGGGCTGCCGCTACGCCGACTGCACCCACTCCCACGAGCCGTCGTGTGCGGTCCGCGACGCCGTTGCCGCCGGAGAGATCCCGGCCGGACGCTTCGCCGTCTATTCGCGCATCCTCGCCTCGCTCGCCGCCGACGAGGGTTGAAGCGCCTGTCCCAAAGTGCAATCGGATTGACGTCGCGCTGCGGTAGGATCTGGCGACCTTGATCGGCGTCTCGAAGTTCGCCCCGCGGGTCCCTGCGACTCAGTTCGCGGCGTCCGGCCGCCCGGCTCGACCGCGCCGCGGAATCGGCGCTGCGCTCGTCGCCTTCGGGATTCTCGTCCTCGCCCCGTCGCTCGCGGCGTCGGCGCCCCGCTCTTCCCCACCGGAGCACTCCGCGGCACGACTCGGATCCCCCGCCCTGCGCGTCTTCCGCGATCTCGACGGCCTGCCGCAAAACACCGTCCACGCCATCGCCGTCGACCGGCTCGGCCGGCTCTGGGTCGGCACGCAGGACGGGGCAGCCACTTACGACGGGCGGCGCTGGACGTCGGTCGACCTGCCCCAGCGCCACGAGACGAATCACGTCCGCGCGCTCCTCGCGGCCGCCGACGGAAGCCTCTGGTTCGGCACCCAGGCCGGCGGGCTCGCGCACCTGATCGAGGGGCGCTGGGAGACGTTCGCGGCCGGCCCCGGCGGGCTGCCCGCCTCGCGAGTCAACGCCCTCGCCGAAGTTGCCGCGGCCGGCGGCGGCACCGAGATCTGGGTCGCCACCCATGGCGGCCTGGCCTGCCGTCACGGGAGCGACTGGCGGGTCTACGGCACGGCGGACGGCCTGCCGAACGAGAGGGTCTGGGTGGTCGGAGCCACGACCGATGCCGCCGGAGCCGTCACCATCTGGGCCGGAACCGAGGACGGGCTCGCGCGGATGGCTCCGGGCTCCGCTCGCTTCGTCGCCGAACCCGGCTTTCCCACCGGCTCGTCGGTCAACAGCCTGCTCGAGACGACCGAAGCCGACGGCCGACGTCGGCTCTGGGCCGGGACCTACGGCAGCGGACTCTACAGCCTGGTCGACGGCGGGTGGCGTCGCTTCACGCGCGCCGAGGGGATGCCGAACGACTTCGTCACCTCGCTCGCTCCGGCGCTCGAGAGCGACGGCCCGGCAAGCGCCGTCTGGGTCGGGACGGACGGCGGCGGTGCGGTACGCGTCGGCGCGCACGTGCTCGACCGCGTCGACTCGGCTTCCGGGATCTCCTCCGACGCGGTCTACGCCGTCCTCGAGACTCCCGCCGACCAGGGCGCTCACGCACTCTGGATCGGCACGCGCAACGGCGGGTTGGTCCGCCTGACCCCGGGCCGCTGGCGCAGCTTCGCCTACGGCAGCGACCACAACTCGCCGGTCAACGCCATCGTCGAGACCGACGATCCCGCGGGGCGACCGGTCTACTGGCTCGGCACCGACGGCGACGGCCTGCATCGCCTCGACGGCGGCAACTGGACCGTCTTCGACGCGCGACCGGACCAGCTCCCGAACGACAGCGTCCAGTGCCTCCTCGCCACGCGGAATCGAGCGGGGCGGGAGGAGCTCTGGGTCGGCACCCGCAACGGCGGTCTCGCGCTGCGCACGGGCGACCGCTGGAAGGTCTTCGACGTCGCCGCCGGAGCGTTGCCCAACAACCTCGTCCACGCCCTGCTCGAGACGACCGAGGACGACGGCGAGACGGCGCTCTGGATCGGCACGCGCGGCGGCCTCACCCGGCGCCGCGGCGAGACCTTCGCCAACGTGCCGCTCACCGGTGGCCCGGCCGACCCGCGCGTCCAGGCCCTCTTCGCCACGCGTTCGGTGACCGGCCGGCGGGTGTTGTGGGTCGGCACCACCGGCGGCCTCGGGAGGCTCGAGGCCGGGAGCTGGCGCTGGTGGGGACATGCCGAAGGGCTGCCGAATCCGGTGGTCCAGGCACTGCACCGCTCGCACCATCCGGCCGGCGGCGACCACCTGTGGATCGGCACCGACGGCGGCGGCGTGGCGTTGCTCGATCTCGCCGTCGAAGACACGCCGCTCCAGCGCCTCGATCGCGACACCCTCGCCGGCCTGCCCAACGAGGTGATCTACCAGATCCTCGAGGACGGCAGCGGGCGGATCTACCTGCTCACCAACCGCGGCGTCGCCCGCCTGACGCCGACGACGCCGACCACGCACGACGACCTGCGCTTCGACGTCGAGACCTTCAACCACGAGGACGGGCTGCCGCTCAACCAGGGCAATCGTGGAGCCGGCCTGGTCGACCGGCTGGGCCGGATCTGGGTGGGCACCGTCGGCGGCGCCGCCATCCTCGACCCGCGGCTCGAGGCGCCGGATCGCGCCAGCAAGCCGATGCTGCTCAGCGGCACGCTGCCGGAAAGCGGCCGGGCCATCCGCGACGGCGAACGACTCGCTCACGACGAGGCGCACCTCATCTTCGACTTCGCGCTCCTCTCCTTCTTCCGGGAGGGCGAGACGCGCTATCGCTCGCAGATGGTCGGCCTCGAGGCGGCACCGAGCTCGTGGAGCGCCGACAGCGACCGCGAATTCACCCGGCTGCCGAAGGGGGACTACCGCTTCCGCGTCTGGGGCCGTGACTACGCCGGCAACGTGACCGGTCCGCGCGAGATCGGGCTGCACGTCGATCCCGCGCCGTGGGAGACCGGCTGGGCCTACCTGCTCGCCGCGGCCACCGTCCTGGCGCTGCTCGCTGCGCTCGTGCGCACCCGCCTGCGTGCCCTCGCCCGGCGCGAGCGCGACCTCTCGGCCAAGGTCGACGCGCGCACACGGCAGTTGCGCGAAGCCAACGATCTGTTGATCGAGCTCTCCTACGTCGACGCCCTGACCGCGATCGCCAACCGACGGCGTTTCGACGAAGTCCTCGAGCTCGAGTGGCGGCGCGCCGTCCGCTCCCAGGCCCCGCTCGCCCTGGTGATGATCGACATCGACAGCTTCAAGAGCTACAACGACGCCTACGGTCACCAGAAGGGCGACAGCTGCCTGCGCTCGGTCGCCGCCGCCCTCGCCGACGGGCTGGTCCGCGCCGGCGACATGGTCGGTCGCTACGGCGGCGAGGAGTTCGGCGTCATCCTCCCCGGCACCGACCTGCTCGGCGCGGCGCGAGTGGCCGAGGCGCTGCGCGCCCGGGTCGAGCAGATGGGAATCGAGCACCGGGCCTCGAGCGTCCGGCCGTCGGTGACGATCAGCTGCGGCGTCACCTCGCTCCTGCCCGAGCCCGAGACCGACCCGCGCGAGCTGCTGCACCGTGCCGACCTCGCCCTCTACCGCGCCAAGCAACGCGGGCGCAATCGCGTGGCGACCGAGCCGGAGCTGCCGAGCGGCGAGCGCCGGCCCCCGAGCTCGACCGGTATCCCGATTCCGCGCGGCTGATCGGCGTGCAGCCCCTCACCCCGGGCGGGGCGGAGCGACGGTAGACTCCTCGCCCGGTCGCCCTGCGGCCGCCCGCGCCCGAGGAGGTTCCACATGTCCGTGTCACGCCCTGCCGCTCCAGCCATCCTGCTCACGTCTCTCGCCTGGTGCGCCGGTCTCGCCGCCTTCTCCGGACCGCTGCGGGCCGGTGTCCCACCCGCGCCGCCGGTGCGCCTCGAGGCGGCCCTGCTCGAACGATTCGCCGCCGAGAGTCACAGCGCGCGTCTGGGCACACCGGTCGTCGACGCGTTGACGCGGCAGGAGCGAGCTCGGGTGCTGATCGCCCTCGACCCGGCGCTCGCCGCCGACGGACGCCTCGCGGCGCGCTCGGCCGCGCTCCTGCGCACCTTGCCGGCCTCGGGATTCGAGGTGCGGCGGCAGTTCGAGCGGGTGCCGGGCGTGGCCCTCGAGATCTCCGCACCCGCCCTGGCGGCCCTGCTCGACGATCCGGCGGTGTTGCGCGTCGACCTCGACGCCGGCGGCAAGGCGGCGCTCGCCCAGGCGGTGCCGCTGGTGCACGCCGACCTCGTCCAGGCGAGCGGAATCACCGGAGCTGGGGCGACGGTGGCGATTCTCGACACCGGAATCGACGCCACGCACGTCGACCTGACCGGCGCGCTCGACGGCGAAGCCTGCTTCTGCTCCACCGCCGACAACGTCGGCTGCTGCCCGGGCGGTGGCGAGACCCGCAGCGGACCGGGGAGCGCGGTCGACGACAACGGCCACGGCACCCACGTGGCCGGCATCGTCACCGGCAACGGCGGCGTGGCGCCGCGCGGCGTCGCCCCCGGCGCCCGCGTGGTGGCGGTCAAGGTGCTCGACGCCACCGGCTCCTTCTGCTGCAGCTCCGACGTCGTCGCCGCGCTCGACTGGATCGCGGCCAACCGTCCGGACGTCGACGCGGTGAACCTGAGCCTCGGCACCAACGCCCTGTTCCCGGGCGACTGCGACTCGGCGACCGCCTACACGCTGCTCTTCTCCGCCGCGGTCGCCCAGTTGCGAGCCCAGGGGATCGCCGTCGTCGCCGCCAGTGGCAACCAGGGCTCGGGCAGTCTGATGACGGCACCGGCTTGCGTCCACGACGTCCTGTCCGTCGGCGCCACCTGGGACGCCAATGTCGGCTACCAGGGGACGATGTGCCTGCCTCCACCCGACGGACCGGGACCGGACACCACCACGTCGGCCGGCAAGATCGCCTGCTTCAGCAACACCGACGCGAGCCTCGACCTCGTCGCGCCGGGCGCCCCGATCGACTCGACCCAGCGCGGCGGCGGAGTGATCACCTACTACGGCACCTCGATGGCGGCGCCGATGGCCGCCGGCTGTGCTGCCCTGCTGCGCGAGGCCTACCCGGGCACGCCCGCCGCGGTGATCGAGGCCGCCTTGCGTTCGAGCCCCTCGCAGTCGACCGATTCGACGAACGGCCTCTCGTTCCCGCTGCTCGACTGCCAGCGTGCGCTCGCCGTCGTTCAACTCAGCAACACGACGGCCTGCGTGCGCGACAGCCATACCGCCTGCCTGCTTGCCGGTCGCTACGAGGTCAAGGTGACCTGGCGCACGGCGAGCGCCACCGGCGACGCCACGGTGATGAGCTTCGGCGGCCAGCGCACCGAGTCGGACCAGTCGGTTTTCTACTACTTCTTCAACGCCGAGAACTTCGAGATGGGCGTGAAGATGGTCGATGCCTGCTCGGCCTTCGGCAAGCACTGGGTCTTCGCCTCCGGGCTGACGAACCAGGCCTACACCATCACCGTGCGGGACACCCAGACCGGGACCATCAAGACCTACTCCAACCCGCTCGGCACCTACCCGCAGACGGTAGGCGACACCGCCGCGCTACCCTGTCCCTGAGCCAGCGCTGCGCGCTCACCGAACGTAAGATCCGACGAGGGCGCGGCCCTGCCGCGCCCTGCGCCGACCCGAGGAGGCTCGACCATGACGTTCTACCCCTTCCGCCGGACGACTGTCGCTTTCGTCACCGTCTGCGGCCTGGCGGCGCTCGCGCCCCTCGCCGCCCAGCCGCTCGTCGAGGTGGCGAGCGAGACGGCGGCGATGGCGCTCGATCAGCGCGCCGCCGAGGCCCCGCCGATGCGCCTGGCCGATGCCCTGCTCACCGCCCCGACCACCACCTTGACGGCGGCGCGATCGGCGGCGATCGACCAGCTTGCCGCGCTGCGTGCGTGGAACGCCGCCGGGCATCTGCCGGTGCGCACCGGCTTCGTCCGACCGCTGCCGGCGAGCGAGCGGGTGACGCTCGACGCGGCGCTGCTGGCACGCCAGGAGCCCGTCGAACGCGCCGGCGGTTGGGCTGGACCGACGCCGCGCGGCGACCTCGCCTGGGGCACCTGGGTGCGCGTCGACGAGGCCGAGGAGCTCCGCCTGCACCTTGCCGAGGTGAACCTGCCGGAAGGCAGCCGTCTCTGGGTGTGGGGCAGCGACGGCGAGGCGCGGGCGTTCGGCCTCGAGCTGCGCGACGAGCACGGGGATCTGTGGACGCCGAGCGTCTCCGGCTCCGAGCTCTTCCTCGAGGTCGCCCTTCCTGCCGGGTCCCTGGCCCGGGAGGCGAGGCCCGGGTTCGTCGTGCGCGACGTGGCCGAGAGCTTCGCCCTGAACGCCGACGGATCGGTCGCCGGCAGCCTGACGCCGCGCCTCGGCGAGTGCATCGTCGACGCCACCTGCACCACCGCCGCGACCTTCCCCGCCATCGAGAGCGTGCGCAGCGCCATCGCGCAACTCCAGTTCGTCTCGGGGGCCAGCACGTACGTGTGCAGCGGCCAGCTGATCAACGACACGGTGACCTCGACCGTCGTCCCCTACCTGCTGACCGCTCGGCACTGCATCAACACCTCGTCCGAGGCGGCGAGCCTCCAGGCCCGGTGGGACGTGCGTCCGGCGAGCTGCGGCGGAGCCACCCCGGGGAGCTTCCCGATGAGCAACGGGGCGACGCTTCTGGTGTCGGGGGCGAGCTCCGACGTGACCCTCCTGCAGCTGGCGAGCTTCCCGGGAACGCGCACGCTGCTCGGCTGGACGACGCTCGCGCCGGCCGACGGCACGACGCTGCACCGGATCTCGCACCCCTACGTCAACAGCAGTCTCTATCCGCAGTCGTACTCGCGCACCACCGTGTCGACGAGCTTCCCGGCCTGCTCCGACGCACTGCGACCGACCCACATCTACTCGATGACGAATCTCGGCGGCACCTTCGGCGGCAGCTCCGGCTCGGCGCTGCTGCAGTCCGACGGCAAGATCGTCGGCCAGCTCCACGGAGGGTGTCCGGCCGAGGGTCACGACGGTAGCAACGGGTGCGATTACGCCAATGCCGAGGCCGACGGCGCCTTTGCCCAGTCCTACTCGGTGCTGCAGCCGTACCTGAGCCCTTCGGCGAGTGGACCGTGCGTCCCCGACGCGACGACGCTCTGCATCGACCGCACCAGCGGCGACAAGCGTTTCAAGGTGACCGTGACCTTCTCGACCGTGCAGAGCGGCGGCCTCTCCGGCAGCGCCAGGGCGATCGCCCTCACCTCGCTCGGCGTCACCAAGGGCGGTCTCTTCTGGTTCTTCGGCGCCGACAACCCCGAGCTGCTCATCAAGGTCCTCGACGGCTGCACCCTCAACAGCCGCTTCTGGGTCTACCTCACGGCCGGGACGAACGTCGGCTTCACCGTCCAGGTCACCGACACGGTCACCGGGGCGATCCGGGTCTACACGAACAACGACCTGACGCCGCACGTGCCGGTGCAGGACACGACCGTGGGTCTCCCATGCAGCTGAGCCGCACGCTCCTCCTGCTCGCCCTGGCGACCGCACCCGCCGCCGCCGAGGAGGCGGTCGACGGACGCATCGCCAACGGCACGCTCGATTTCGCCCACCCGGCGGTCGGCGCGGTGCGCGGCACCTCCGGCACGCTCTGCAGCGCCGTGCTCGTCGGCTGCCGCACGGCACTCACCGCCGCGCACTGCTTCTGCAAGGACCCCGGCACCGGGGTGCCGCTGACGGCGAGCGAGTGCGCCGCCCAGCCGGCCCTCACCTCACCCACCGGTCGCACGCTCTGGTTCCAGCATGGCGGTGAGCTGCCGATCGTCAAGATCGACATCGCACCGGACTTCGCCTTCGGCAGCCGCAGCGACCTCGCCCTCCTCCACCTCGGCGGACCGGTCGAAGGAGTGGCCCCGCTGCCGCTGCGCTCGGGCACCGCGCCAGCGGCCGGGACGACCGCGACGCTCGTCGGCTTCGGCCGCGCCGGCGGTGCCGTCGACGACCGGGGCCTCAAGCGCACCGGGCGGGCGACGCTCGCCACCTGCTCGGCGGTCTCCGGCAGCACGAACTTCTGCTGGCGCTTCGCCGACCCGCTGCCCGCTGCGGGCCTCGCCTCGAACGCCTGCGATGGCGACGGCGGCGGGCCGCTGCTCGTCGACGCCGCCGGGACGACGACCGTCGCCGGAATCGTCTCCGGCGGCACCTCGGCCGGTTGCCTGCCGCCGGACGAAGGTTGGGCGAGCGATGTCGCGACGGACGCGGCATGGCTCGCGGCCCAGGCCGGCAGCGATCTCGGTGCGAGCGGCTGCGGCGGTCTCGCCCCGGTCGGCACCGTCGGCGCGACCGTGGCAAGCGCCAGCGGCGACCTCTCCGGCACGACGCCGGAGGTTCGCTCGAGCGTCGTCGTGCCGGCCGGCGCAGCCCGTTTGCGCGTGGCGGTCAACGGCGACGAGGTCGGGCGCACGGCGACCTCGACCGACTTCGACCTCTACCTCCAGGTCGGGACACAGCCGACGACCTCGAGCTTCGCCTGCCGCAGCAACGCCGGCAGCGTCTTCGAGACCTGCGACGTCCTCGCGCCGGCCGCCGGCACGTGGAATCTCCTGCTCACGCGGGACGCCGGCGCCGGCAACTATCAGGTCACCGCCACGACCTTCAACAAGGTCACCACGACCTGCACCCCGGGCGACAAGACCCTCTGCGTCGACGACACCGCGGCCGACCAGCGCTTCAAGGTGCAGGTCGACTACTTCTCGACGCGCAACGGCGGCTTCGCCGGCCAGGGACACGCGATCGCCCTCTCCAGCCTCGGCGTGACGCGCGGCGGTCTCTTCTGGTTCTTCGGTGCCGAAAACCCGGAGCTCCTCGTCAAGGTGCTCAACGGCTGCGGGCTGAACAACCGCTTCTGGATCTACATGACGGCGGGAACCGACGTGGGGTACGCGGTGATCGTCACCGACACCAGGACGGGGATCTCGCGCGTCTACCGCAACACCGACGGCAGCCCGGCGCTGCCGGTGCAGGACGTCGACGCGCTGCCCTGTTCGTAGGCCGAGTCAGGCGGCGGGAGAACGCTTCCGCCGCCGTCCGATCGCCCAGGCCGTCGCCAGACCGAGCAGGGCGGTCGCCGTGATCGCCCCGCCGACGACGAATCCGGTCGGCCGGTAGAACAGCTCGACTTCGCTCGCCCCGGCCGGCAACTCCACCGCCAGGAAGGCGTGATCGCCGAAGGCGAGCGGCAAGTCGCGCCCCGCCGAGCGCGCATGCCAACCTTTCCACGCCGCGAGCGTGACGATCGCCCAGGCGGGTTGGTCCAGGCTCGCCGAGAGCCGGTAGCCGGCCCCATCCGCCCGGAGGGTCAGCCGGCCGGTCCCGTTCGGCTCCTCGGCCGGTGCCGAAGTCAGTGCCGAAGCCGGTGTAACACTGCGCCGCGGATCGTCGATCCAGGCGAGTGCCGAAAAATCCCGCGTCTCCCGCATCTCGCGCACGGTCACCGCACCATCGTGGGTGTAGCGCACGCGCGCCGGCAGGAAGGCGCGCTCGAGCGCCTCGCGATTCCGCCAGAGGCGCGAGGCATGGCCGGTGGCGACGAGCTCCCATCCGGCGGCGCCACCGAAGCTCTCGGAGGTCACCGCGTAGCGCACGTTGAGCAGATCGAGCAGCGGCGCCTCGAGGTCGTCGACGCGGTTGAACCAGACGGGGATCGGTACGCTCCACAGCGGGTGGAGCTCGAGCAGCCGGCGCAGCGTGAGCGCTTGATAGCCACGCGGATCCTCGAGGCCGTAGTGCGTGGCCGTGGCCGGCAACAGGCCGTAGCCGTGCCCGACCACCCGGTACGGTGTGGACTCGGCGCCGAGTCGATCGAGCGGGGCCACTCGCGGGTAGAAGGCGTCGGCCGAGTGGATCGGGAAGAGACCCCCGATCTCGATCCGGCGCTGACTGACGAGGAGCACCAACGCAAGTCCAGCGACGTGCCCCGCCCGGGACCCGCGACGGTTCGTCCAGGCGGCGACACCGAGCAGGAGCGGTGCGAGAACGAGAACCGCTCCACGAAGGGCGGCACCGCGCGCGGAGAAGCCCGAGGCGACGAGCGCGGGGCCCACCGTGGCGACGACGAGCGCGAGCGCTAGAGCCGATCCACCGGCGAGCAGACCGAGCCGCCGGTCCGGACGCTCGAGCCACTCGGCGAGCCCGAGCGCCGCCAGGCCGACGAGACCGAAGCCGCCGACGAAGAAGAGGCGTTCGTTGAGCGAGATGTCGAAGAGCGGCACCTTGGCGATCGCCTCGGAGATCCCGGGAGCTTGGACGCCGGCGGCCAGGCCGACGACGGCGAAGGCCGCGAAAGCGAAACGACGCGGCTCGCGACGCCGCGCCAGACCGAGAAGAGCGAGCGGCAGCAGGACACTCCCGACATACGAGGTCCCCGGCATCCGCCAGGAGGGAGGGACCGGCGGCTCGACCTCCCCCGGAACACCGAAGGCGAATGGCACGGCGCTCGCCGCGAGATGCTGGAGCGCATCGGGCCAAGGCACGCTCCGCGCCACCACGCCCGCCGCAGCCTTGCGCCAAGCGTGCTCGAAGGTCTGCGGCAACGCTTCGAGGATCGGCAGGAGCGCGACCGCCGAGAGCGCCAGCGCCAGCGCTCCCCCGGCCACTCCGGAGACGGCGACGGCACCGGGTCGGACCGGACGCGCGACCAGCCACTCGATCGCCGCCCACACCGCGCCGAAGAGCACGAGATGGACACCGGTCTCCGGATGGCCGGCGAGCAGCGGACAGGCGAGCGAAACCGCGAGCAGCAGGGCCGACTTCGTTCCGGGGGCGCGCACCACCCGGCGGCCGCCGAGCAGCACGAGCGGCAGCCAGCCGACCGCCACCCCCATTGGCCAGTGGATCCAGAAGGCGACGAAGCTCGAGAAGGCCCAACCGGCGGCGCCGAGGAGCGCGGGTCTCTCCCCGAGGCCGAGGTCGGCGAAGAAGAGCCAGGCCCCGAGCGCCGCGACGAAGAAGGCGAACGCCGTCTGCAGCGTCAGGAAGACCGGGAACGGCAGCCACACCGTCAGCGGCACGAGCGGGTAGAAGGGCGCCGCCTGGGCCGTGCCGGCGAGCAGATCGCCACAGAGCATCGACGGGTTCCACAACGGCCACTCGCCAGCGCGCCAGGCCCGGTGCACGGCGTGTCGCCACGGGGCGATCTGCGAGGTGATGTCGGTGAAGATCCCGGGCGCGGTGGACGCCACGCCGAACTCGCCGCGCGCCGCCTGGAGCGGCTCGACGTTCCAGCCGATGTCGGCCGGCGCGTAGGCCGTGTCCCGCAGCATGGCGCCGCCGGTGAAGAGGAGGGGCAAGAGGAGTAGGACGCAGCGCGACTTTCGCGGCAGTCTCGTGACTCCACGATGCACACCCATCAAGAGCGCGAACGCAAGCAGCAGATACGGCGGCAGTGACTGCACAGATACCTCAAGAAGGAGCTAGTCCATGAGCGGCCCAATATCGCCGCCGAGCTTTTCATTCTTGCGATACCCGGGCTCGGTTTCGGCGAAAGCAACCTGAACTGGTTCTGGACTCTCCCTTGCGGACTCCGGGTTCAACGCACACCAGATAGACGAACTTCGCATCAAGAAATAACCTGAACCGCCTGCAGCCAAGGTCGCGAGGCGGCCACTGAAGACCCGCAACACGGTGCAGGCTTCTTTCCGGGTCGAGAGGAAGGCACCCTGTGGCAACATGTTAGGAGACGAGAGTAGTCAGGGTGCAACGTTCGGTACCGCTTCGTCGAAGCAGCACATTTCCACCGGCCCTATGGTGTGGGCGATTCTCCGCATGGTGGACGAAAGCCTCAAGCAGCTGAGGTCGAGCTTCAGAGAGTTCTGCTCTTGGATCGACCGTTCGTGTTTCCTTCGATTCGAATTCCTAGCTCGCCACCACTGATGGAGCTCCCCAGAACTTGCAGTGAACGCCGTCTGGTTGAGGAGTTCAGCCACGACCTGCAGATTCGCTGATTCGTGGGCAAGGGCCTTGACCAGAATGTCTGGGCACCGATCGGCCTCGCCAAGGGCTACGCCCGACTGCTCAGCGGCGACATCGCATCGCGACTCCTGGGCGAAATCCTCGGGCTGTCGTGGAGAAGTAGACCTCTGTCTGACAAGCGCTTCACGGTCGGCAACACGATGATCGAGGCGTGCGCTGAGGGCAAGTGCTTCCGACCCAAGCACGGCAAGCCGCTGGAGTGACCGAATGGCGACTCCCGCGGCGAGAAGCGCTCGAACTCGACGCATACCACGACCGCGGGCCCGGACTCGCGGCGCTACCGACGGACTTTCCCTCGTGAGTTGACGCTCTGCCTCCTCGGGCACGTCGTCATGAAGAATCGAAAGGACCTCGCCGTGGTCCGGAGCCTGACAGTGTCTTTCGGCTACGCGGAGAGGGCCCCAGCCGTCGCTTTGATCGAACCTATTCAACGTGGCGAATTCTCCATCCTCGGAGCCTACGAAGGCGAGTACTCGGCGATCCTGGTCACCGCGTTGCAGCAGATCAGAGTCAACCCGCACGGGTCGCAGACTGGCACCGTAGCGCGCAATGCCATCGGCCCGCGAAGGGCTTGGCATGTCTGGTCCAAAATCAGCGAAGTGCCGCGGCCGAAGATTTGGAAGAGTGCCGGCCTCGCTTGAGCGTGTCGCTAGGCAATGAAAGATGAGAGTTCGAGGGCAGGCTCGCATCAAATGGGCGTTATCGTTCGCGCTTGGGGCCCTGGACCTCGATCGAGAGCGCGATCTGGCGGCTACCACGTGCCCACCCACGACATGAGAGACCAGCGGCATTGCTCTGCGGGACGAGATGTGGCTGGGCTATCTCAGCCGTCACAACTGCTCTTTCGGCATCCGCTTGTCGTCCCGCCAGGGTTTCTCAGCAGCATCCTAGGGCGTCAGGCCGGTCACGATGATGTACTGACCATCTCCTCCTGACGAACAGACGGCGTCCTTGGTTGCAGAGTAGAGCAAATTCGTCCACTCGACTCGAAATGGCATCCACCTGCTCGACGGGTAGTTCCCAGGAAGGCACCGAATGGTAGAGAAGAGCTCAGGGGGATTGCCAGCGAGGGGGCCCGTAGCGCTGGCCGTCACCGATCGATAGCGGAAGCCAGCGCCAGGATTGGTCGGATTCCCTGAGTTGCATGATCCACAGCCGGCCCCCGGGTTGTTCTCGCACACCGAGGTGCTCCAAAGCTCCCATCCGGTTCCAACACTTGTCAGCTTGGGATTTACTTCCTGGAAGCTGACATAGTCCGGTACGAAGTTGAACTGTCCATTCGCAGACACGGACTTCCACTGGCCGGAACTCCAGATGTCCACCCTATCCCAAGTGGGACTCGAGCAGCTTGATGTAGCGTGGCTCGTGAGATGAACGCGGATGGCGCCGAGTCCAGAATAGCCAGTTCTGCAGTTCCCCAGGTTCAGGCAATCCGAGCAAGAAGGGAAGCCAGCCGGAACATGTTGCCCCGGCGAGAGTTCGATGAAACCCCACCAGTAGTGCTCGCCACCGATCATCGAGTAGCGAAGGCTCGCAGCCGAGACATTCACGCCGGCGAGCGTCTTGAAGAGAGTGCGCCAAGTCCAGGTCGTCCCGTTTGTCGAACAACCCATTAGGATTTCGTTGAAGTTGGCGGCGCCACAGCTCTTGCTCGCGGTCATATAGTAGGTGCCAGCGTCTGTGAAGACGTTGGGGCCGCCATAGAAGTAGTTCGGATCTTGTGACGTACCCGCAGGAAGTACCTCGGTCTTGGCCGAGAGGTCGAATGCCGTCGTCAGACCAGCCCAGGTATTTGGATGTTGTAGAAGGAAGATCCGATCCCACGGCGGTTGTGGCAGGCAGATGTCGTCGTCCCCCTGCACGAAAAGAAGGTACTGGCTCCCGTTGAGACTGCTTGTACCAGATGGAGAGTAGTAGGAAGTCTTCGGTCGCCCGTTCGAACAAGTGCCAGAACCTCGAACTATGGCTTGGCCGCCCGCGGTCTCGGTCTCGTATCCCGACGGCCCGAATGGGCACTGTGCCGCAGCGATCCCGAGTGAAACGCTGGACTGAGCGATAGCTACCAGTCCGGCAAGAACCAATACGGTTCCCTTTTTCATTACTTGATCTCCTTTGTCGGCCAACCGCTTCACTTGATCGCCCGAAAACTGGCACTTGCTTCAGATAGTCGACCAGGGGGCGAACTCGCTCATCATGCCGATAGGCGGCCAGGCAGTCAAACGTGGGGGCAGGAGTGAACGGCGCTACCAGGGACAGACCTCTTGGCCACTCAGGCGACCGGGAACCCACGAGACCGGAACGCCGATCGGCTCCGAGATTCTCAACCGCGCTCTCTGGAACGACACCTCCCGCTCTTCGGCCACGAGCCCAGCAAACTGGATTCAAGGGGCTCTCCTCCCCAATCTCGAGCCACTAGGTCTGCGACTTTTCGGAGTCAAGGTCGCCGTGCTGAAAAGCCAACCTGCCTGTGGTCTAGCTCTCGGCGGGGGAGTCCCCGAAGCCAGGTCGGGCGCTCGAGAGCTGCCGAGGGGCCCGTGGCTAGTGATGCCAGAAACCGCAACTTATACTCTTGCTTCGAATGCAAACTCTTCACGTCGAGATGAGTCTTCTCGCCAGCGCCGCGTGCGTCTTGTTGGCCTCGGTCAGCATCGCCGGAGCACTGTCCAGGCTTCTCCATCGAACATTGCGAGCCCGCGAGGTGGTGCCTGCAATACTTCTGGCGCTTCTCGTTGCGTTGCCCTGCTTGCTTTCGTTTCGACTATTCGCCCCGACGGTCTCCTTGGGGAGCATCCTCCCGGGAATTCCGCCATCGACGGCGGCGGACCAGCACGACCACCAACGCAACGACGCTGTCTTGCAGTTCCTCCCCTGGGAGCTCGAGGTCCGTCGGGCGTTTCGACAAGGGCACCTGCCGTTGTGGTCGGACGCGCTCGGAGGAGGGTCCGATCTCTGGTCGAATCTGCAGGCGCAGACGCTGTCGCCGATCGCCTGGCTCGCACGTCCCTTGCCCATCCAGCACTTTCTCCTGGCCGAGGAGATGGCGAAGGTCACTCTCGGCTTCCTCGGGGCGATCGTCCTGGCGACGGTGCTCGGAATCCGCCGACCCTGGAGCCTGTTCGGCGCGGCCTCCTTCGCGTTGGGAGGCGCGGTATCGCCGTGGGTCGTCTTCCCTCACTCGAGCGCAGTCGTCTGGGCCCCTTGGGTCTCCGCAGGAATCGTCGTCCTGACGCGCCGAGCGCATCGTTCGGCCATCGTCGCCACCGCGCTGGCGACAGCCGCCCTGATGCTCGGGGGACACCCCGAGGTCGCGGTCTCCGGGGTCGCTCTCGCGGCGATTCTCGGCGTCTCGCTGCAGCGGCGTCGGCGCGGCCTACTCCGCTCGCTTGCCGCTCCGGCGCTGGCTGGAATTCTCGGCTGTCTGCTGGCCTCCGTGCAGTGGATCCCGCTCGTCGCCACGGCGCAAGGCTCGCAGCGCGCCAACGACCAGCGGCAGGAAACCGTGCAGGCGACGGGATGGTTCGAAGGGGACCATCAACGGTATCTCTCCGGACTTCTTCATCCCCACCCGGATCTCGACGGAGCCGTTTCGCCGAACCCGCTGTCTGGAGCTCGCCCCGGCTGGTCGTACCCGGCCACCGTCTACCTCGGCATCAGCGGCCTCTTCGGACTCTCACTGCTCGCGACGCGGCGCCCTCCCCGGCGGTTCTGGCCGCTCCTTGCTTTCGGTGGGCTCACCCTGCTGGGTCTTGCAGATTTCGCGCCGCTCGAGACGATGCTTCGCTCGACCCCCGGGCTGCGTCTCGTCGAAGACAGTCGATTCGTGCCGGTCGGCTTGCTGGCCCTCTCGGTCTGCTCCGCCTTCGGCCTGCAACAGGTCGTTCGCTTGGAGAGCCGCCGGCGACACGCTCTCGCGCTCGGAGCTACCGCGACGGCGTCGACGCTCGCGGGGCCTCCTGGATTCGTCCTGGCGGGTTGGGCTGGCCTCGCGGCCGCGACCACCCGGCCGGGCCGAGGAAGCCGCGGGTGGATCGCTGTGGTCGCCGTCGTCGACCTCGTCGGTTTCGCCTGGTTCAACCAGCCGCGCGGTCGTCCAGGAGAGTTCTATTCAGGATCCCCTCTCATGGATCGCCTGCAGGCCGAGCAAACCGTGCCCGGCGGCCCCTGGCGTGCGGTCGGTCACGACTTCCTCGCCTACCCGGGGGTGCTCTCGGTCTATCGTGTCGAGGACATTCGTCCGCACAATCCTCTGGCCCCTCAGAACCAGCTCGACGTCCTGGGCGCGGCCTTCGGCTATCGACCGACCTCCAACGCCTATTTCAGTGCGGTCCGCCACCTCGAGCACCCTCTGGCCTGCTTTCTCGGAGTCAGATCGATCCTGACCAACCGCTATCTGCCCGCCATCCCCGGCATGGAGCGTATCGACCACGACGAGTCCCCGCCTTTCGTGCTTCTTCGGAACGCATGCGCGCTCCCCCGCTGGTTCTTCCCGGCCGCGGTCGAGCGTGTCGAGCGGCAGAGGATCCTCGGTTGGATCACTGCCATGCGAGATCCGTGGACCGTGGCGATGGAACCCGACGCCTCGGTACCCATCGAGCTCAATCCGCGCCGAGATCCTGTCCACATCGAGACGACACGGCCGGGCTACGCCCGGCTCGCCTTCGCGCCCGCGCCAGAGGCGAGCCTGCTCGCCAGCTCCATTCCAGCTGCGGCAGGCTGGCGAGCCTTTGCGAACGAGCAGCGACTCGCCACGGTCACGGTCAACGGCGCCTTCCTCGGAGTCGTCGTGCCCCGCGACGTGGATCGCGTCGAGGTTCGATTCGAACCTCCGGGGTTCCGCTGGGGAGCTGCGCTCGCGACGGTCGCCGCAGCCTGCCTCCTGGCGATCGCTTTCGGACGACGCGGAGGTCGCCGTGTCCACGCGGGCTAGTCGGGCAAGCACCGCGGCGACCGCCTTGCTATGGACGCTCGCCTTGGCTCAAGGGATGGCGGTCTGCTGGCAGGTCCTCGTCGTCCGCGATGCCGGTCGGTACGCGCGAACCCACGCCATGCCGCCCGACCAGTGGATTCTCGGAGGAGTCGACGCCGTCGCCTTCGAAGCGCTCCTGGGAGAAGCGACCCGTCGCAGCGCGCCGTCCGCACGACTGCTGCTGGCGCCGCCATCCGATCTCGGTGGAGCCCGGGAACACCTCCTGCTTTGGGCGCTCTATCTCTACCCAACCTTCTCCTGGACGCTGACGACGGAGTCGACGCTGGAACCCGGCTCGGGAGACCTCCTCGTCGCCTGGCGCCGCCCTTTCGACGACCCCAGATTCGAACCGGTATTGATCACTGATTCGGGCGGGCTCTACAGGAGACGCCCGTGAGCCTTCTCGTCGCGCCGGGCCTCGCCCTCTTGCTCGTTCTGATCGGTCGGTCCGTCCACCAGGGGATTGCAGACCTCCCCGACGAGCCTGCGCTTTCGTTCGCCATCGGGCTCCTGTTGCTGCATGTCGGAATGGTCGGGACCTCGCTGCTCGGCATCGGGTGGAGCGCTCTCGCCCCGGTTCTGCCGGCCGGCCTCGCGCTGATTCCGCTTCTCGCCCGCCGGCGCCTCCTCGCGCCGAGGTCCCTCACCAGGAGTCTCGGCTTCGGCGATCTTCTAGCCGCGGCAGCCATCGGTGCCTTCGCCGTCACGGCGCTCGCCGGCTGGAGCACGACGTCCGACTTCATCTACCACTGGGGGCTGAAGGCCAGGCGGTTCGCGCTGACCGACGGAGTGGACTGGGCGTTCCTGTCCCAGCCGGACAACTGGCGCATCCACGTGGACTATCCGACTCTTTGGAACGAAGTGCTGGCCCTCACGATGCGCCTGCAGCAGAGCCTCGAGGAGGGTCCGCTCTTGCTGTGGGGGCCGACGCTTCTCGCGCTCACCGTCGTCGCCGGCAGGGTCGCTCTTACCGCTGCCGGGGCCCGCGGGGCGCGATTTCAGGCGCTTGTGGCGCTCCTCGGTGCCAGCCTCGCGGGCTTCGCCATCCGTCAGCAGATGGCGGGTGCTGCCGATTGGTTCGTCGTGCTCGGGTCGCTCATCGCGGCGCCCGCACTGCTGGCCAGTGCGCCGGATCGATCGAACGACCTGCGTCTAGGGGCCGGAGCCGCACTCGCCGCTGCGGCGAAAGTCGAGGGAGTCGTCGTGGCGGCGCTTTTGGTGGTCGTCTACCTTGCCGGCGACGTTCGTCGCCCCTGGAATGACCGCCTCCGAGGTTGGTCCCTCGCCGCCGTGCCGGCGGCGTTCTCGACGCTCGCCTGGCTACTCCTCAACCACCACTTCGCGCTCCGCGGCATGACGACCTTCGGCGCGCCAGAGCTCGCCCGGGGGCCGGCGATCCTCCGGACCTCACTGTTCGTGGCCAGCCTGGGCTCCTGGCAGGGGATGCCGCTCGTTCTTCTCGGTCTGCCGTGGATTCTGCTGTCGCGCCGGAGCCGCCGCCTCGGCTGGGTTCTCGTCGCCCAGCTTGCGTTCTATGCTCTCGTCTACTTCGCAGCGAAGACCGACCCGACCTACTACATCCTCTCGACCTTGCCACGGCTCCTCGTCAACCTGATCCCGCTCGCCCTGATCGGCCTCGTGGCTTTCCTTAGCGAGCGGCTCGAAGCGCGGACAACTGCCATTCGGCACGAGCCATGACGTCGACATCAGCTCGCGATCGGCTGATCGATCGTCTTCTCGGTGACCGGCTCACATCCCCTGGGCGGGTCAGTCGCTCGATCCACGGCGAGGACGAGATGCTGCTCTTCGCCCTCGAGCTCCACGCCGGCGACGCGCTGGCGGCGCACGGCGAGTACTTCGCCACCGGCCTCGCGGTGCTCGACGAGGTCCGTCAACTCGCCGCCTGGCGTTTCGGCTCCCTGGCCAACGTCGGGCGCTTCCTCGACTTCGCCTGTGGGTTCGGCCGGGTGACGCGCCTGCTGCTGCACGACCTCCCGCCGGAACGAATCTGGGCCTCCGACATCTACGCCGACGCCGTGCGCTTCCAGGCGGAACGACTCGGCGTCCACGCCATCGCCTCGGGAGCAGCGCCGGCGGACTTCCGCTGCGACGAGCGCTTCGACTTCATTCTCGTCAGCTCGCTCTTCTCTCATCTGCCGGCCGGCAGCTTCGAGTCGTGGCTGGAGCGGCTCGCCGCGCGGCTCGAGCCCGGCGGTCTCCTCGCCTTCACCGTGCACGATGCCTCGCTGCTGCCCACCGGGGCCGCTCTCGATCCGATGGGGATCGCCTTCGCCCCCGAAAGCGAGAGTCGTTCGCTCGAAGGGGAGCTCTACGGCACGAGCTGGGTGAGCGAGGCGTTCGTCCGGCGCGCCGTCGAAGGGGCCGGCCAGGGACTCTCCTGTCATCGACTGCCGCGTGCCCACGGGCACTACCAGGACCTCTACCTCGTCGTGCGCGATCGTCAGGTCGACTTCACCTCGCTGGCCTTCGACCCGGGGCCGCGCGCCCAACTCGATCGCTGCGTCGTCGAGAAAGGGCCGCAACTCCGGCTCGGCGGCTGGTGCGTCGACGGTCGCGACGGCGAGGCCCCGGAGAGGCTGGAGATCCGCCTCGGCGACCGCGAGCCGCTCGTGCACCGGCGCTTCCTGCGCCGCGTCGACACGCCGGAGGTTCACGGATGGGAGGTCGAGCTTCCGCTGGCCGGCGTGGACGACCCCGCCCGCGAGCCGCTGCTGCTCGTCGCCTGCAATCGCGGCGGAGCGGCGACCGTGCTGCACGCCGGTTCGCTCGGCAGCGCCGCGCTGCGCTTCGAGCGCCTGCGTGCACAGCATCTCTCCGACTGCCTCGCGGCCACCGGCTTCGAAGTCGGACGCCTCGGCTGGGAGCTCGAGGTGGCGCAGAACCGCCTGGCAGCGGCTCATGCCAGCCGTTTCTGGAAGCTGCGAGACGCCTGGTTCGCGATGAAACGGGCCACCGGGCTCAGCGACGAGCCCTGACCGACCTTCAGCTCGCGGGCTTCGTGTCGCTCTTCGGCGCGGAGCTCTCGGACTTCGATTCGCTCGCCGGCGTCGCGGCGGAGCTCTCACCCTTCGACTCGGCGGCTGCCGACTCCTTCTTCTCCGCACCCTCGCCCGACGGACGGTTCCCGGCATTCTTGCCCGCGTAGTCGGTGACGTACCAACCCGAGCCCTTGAACTGGAAGGAAGGCGCCGACAGGAGCTTGCGGAGCGATCCGCCGCACCGCGGGCAGAGCGTCGCCGGCGGGTCGTCGAACCGCTGGATCAGCTCGCTGCGTTCGCCGCAGGACTCGCACTGGTACTCGTAGATCGGCATGGCGGATTCAACCTTCCCTTTCCATTCGCATTCGGATCTTGATGACGCCCCCCTCCTCCCCCTCGCTGCGCCGGACGAGGTTGAGGACCGAGTAGGCGTAGAGCAGCTTGCCGTTTTCCGCCGGCGAAAGCGGTCCCTGCGTGCAGAGCTCGAAGACGCTGCGCCGGCCGTTGACCATCGACAGCAACTGGAACTCGCGCTCGTCGAGCGCGATCTCCACCAGGTCCTCGACGCGATAGCAGGGCGAGAACAGCGTCTCCTTGCGCCCGAGCTTGGCGATCAGCGTCTTGGCGTTCGGCGCGCGGCGGATCCCCTGGACGATCACCTGGCGCATCGGCACGAGGATCCGCACGGCCTCGTGCGGTGCTGCCTCGCCGATGCTGAACGCCACCACCCCCTCCTCCCAGGAGAAGAGGCTCCAGACGATCGCCTCGGCCTGCTCGCGGATCGCCCGGTAGACCGCCGCGGGGGAAAGGACGCCGCGCTCGACCAGCAGCTCGCCGAGTCGCCGGGCGGTGGCGCCGCGCTGGCGCGAGGCGGCCTCGAGGTCCTCCGGCGGGACGCGTCCGGAGCGCCGCAGGAACGAGCCGAGCGAATCCTCGCGATCGGACGACGCGGCGTGAACGACGTCGCCGTCCTTGATCCAGACCCGCTTGACGATCTCGCCCCGACTCGCTTCGATCACGCCGGCGATGCGCGTCCGGTAGATCGTGTGGAGCATCTCCGGCAGCGCCGTCTCCTTCAGGTCGCCACGGTATTGGTAGGTGCGTTCCATCGGAGGCCGGGGTCGCGTTCGTCGTCAGGCGAGCTGGGCTCGCGCGTCGGGTAGGCTGCTGGATTATAGGACGGAGGATCGCGGCATGCTGCTGACTCCCGAGGAAGGCTGGCGACGGCTCGAGTCGCATCTCGCACCGCTCCCGGCCGAATGGGTCCCGCGCCGAGCGGCACGCGGCCTGGTGCTCGCCGCGCCGCTCGCCACGCTCACCGACCTGCCGCCCACCGACGTCTCGGCGATGGACGGCTACGCCTTCGCCGGCGAGGTCGTCGCCGGCGACGAACGCCGCGTCGACGGGCGCGTCGCGGCGGGGGACCGGCCGGGGCAGCTCCTCGCCGAGGGCGGAGCGCTGCGCATCATGACCGGCGCCCCGGTACCGCTCGACGCCGACCGCATCGCCCCGTTCGAGTGGACCGACCGCGGACGCGAGACGGTGCGCTTCGCTCGCGCGGTGCCGCGAGGCGAATCGATCCGGCGTCAGGCCGAGGTCTGTCGGGCCGGCGAGCCGCTCCTCGCCGCCGGTCAGGTGCTGACCCCCGGCGTGCTCTCGCTCCTCGCGTCCCAGGGATACGAACGGGTGCCCGCTCCTCGGCGACCCTCGGTCGCGATCCTCGCCACGGGCGACGAGGTCGTCGCTCCCGAAGCCGTTCCCGCCCCGGGCCAGCTGCGCGACTCGCACAGTGACTTCCTGCTGGCGGTGCTCGACGCCCTCGGCGTCCCGGCGGTTTCGCTCGGCATCTCGCGCGACGACCCCGAGGAGCTCGCGGCACGGGTCGCCAACGGTCTCGAGCACGATCTGCTGCTGCTCTGCGGCGGCGTCTCGGCCGGCGAGCTGGACCTCGTCGGACAGGCGCTCGAGCGTGCCGGTTGCGAGACGATCTTCGACGGCTTGGCGATGCAGCCCGGCAAGCCCCTCGTCGTGGCGCGCCACGCCCGGGGCCTGGCTTTTGGACTGCCCGGCAATCCCGGCTCGGCGATGGTCGCCTGGTGGCTCTTCGTCCGCCCGGCGCTTCGCCGCCTGCTCGGCCACGCGGACCGCTTCTGGTCCGGGTCACTCGCCGCCATAGCCGGCGAACCGATCCCCCGGGGCAAGAACCGCGACCGGTTCTTGCCCGCCCGGCTGCGGCGAACCGACGGGGGTCTGGTTGCCACCCTCGTCCCGTCCCGTGGCTCGCACGACCTCCCCTCCTACGCGGCCGCCGAAGCGCTGCTGCGGATCGCTCCGGGCGTCGACGCCACCCCGGTCGGCGGGATCTGCGACATCCTGCCGCTCCCGGGCGCCGAGTCCGGCCGGGACCGGTGAGAGCACCGGAGCGCCGCCCGAATTGGCGACTCGGGCAGTCGGCGATTCATTCCCCTGGATGTGGAGAATCAACAGCCCGGATCCCGCCGCCTCCCGTCGCTCCTCGCCACTTACCGAGCCCAAAGCCGCAGCATTAAACCTAGTCACGTCAGCTACTTCGATCGCCGCTCCCGGAGCATCCCAAACGCCTTCTCTGGCATGGATCTCGCAGCGCTCGCCATTCCGTTCTCTCGTATTCCGGTCCCGCCCGATGGCCGTGGTGTCCGACCGGAGGCAACAGTGGCAGTCGAATCGAAACGGTCATAGCATCGCGGGCCTGTCGTTCTGGTTTGTCGTTGCGCCCACCGAAGTCGTTTCGGAGGCGCGTTCCATCCAACCGAAGGGAGGAGTACTGATGGACAAGAGAGCGTTGTGGAGAGTCGGACTCTCCGTCTTCGCGATCGCCCTGGTGGCGTTTGCGTTGGCGGCTCCGGCGAGCGCGCAGGAGCAGGTCGGCTCGATCGCCGGCAAGGTCCTCGACTCGGCGAACGAGGCGCTTCCTGGCGCGACCGTCGAGGCCACGCAGGCCGGCGGTGCCAAGCTGACCGCGATCACCGGGCCGAACGGCGAGTTCCGCTTCCCCCGCGTGCCTCCGGGCCGCTACACCGTCAGCGCCAAGCTCGAGGGCCTGAGCCCGGCCGAGCCGCAGAACGTGGTCGTCACCCTCGGACAGGCCGCCACCCTGAGCTTCACGCTCGGCGTCGGCGTGGTCTCGGAGACGATCAGCGTGGTCGGCGAGGCGGGACAGATCGACGTCAAGGGCTCCTCGACGTCGGCCTCGATCACCTCCGAAGACATCGAGATGCTGCCCAAGGGGCGTGACTTCACCTCGGTCGCCACCCTGGCGGCAGGCGTGAGCCAGGAAGGCTTCGCCGGCGGTCTCTCGATCGACGGCGCTTCGGGCTCCGAGAACCGCTTCGTCATCGACGGCGTCGACACCACCGACGGCTTCGACGGCACCTCGGGCCAGAACCTGATCACCGACTTCGTCGAAGAGGTTCAGGTCAAGTCGGCCGGTTACGCGGCCGAGTTCGGCGGTTCGGTCGGCGGCGTCATCAACGCCGTGACCAAGAGCGGCTCGAACGACTTCAAGGGCTTCGTCGGTCTCTACTACGGCGACCGCGGCTGGGACGGCAAGGAACGCAAGACGGTTCGCAACACCTGCCCGGCGGCCCCAGCTGGCTCCCCGCCGAACTGCTCGGACAGTCAGCTCTATGTCAGCTACCCCGAGGAGGACATCACCCGCACCGAGCCGAACTTCGGTATCGGTGGCCCGATCGTCAAGGACAAAGCCTGGTTCTACGTCGGCTACGACCACCTCGAGACCGAGACGACTCGCACCCCGCTCGGCTGGTCCAGGTCGTACACCCAGTCCGACACCCGCGAGTACTACCTGATCAACCTCAAGGGCAACGTCGGCTCGCAGTTCCTCTACAAGTTGTCCGGCAACTTCGCACCGCGCAAGCTCGACAACATCCTTCCTGCGCGCGACGGCTCGACGTTTGCGAGAGACAAGAGCGCCTTCAACATCGACGACAAGTTCCCGACTTCGAGCTATTCGTTCTACGCCGACTGGATTCCGAGCAACAGCTTCTATCTCTCGGGCCGCATCGGCAGCTACGACACGGATCAGAAGACATCGGGGACCTTCCCCAGCGGCCAGATCCTCTTCCGCAACCGGGCGTATCCGGCGGATCCGACGAACTTCCCGGCTGGCTGGCTCAACGTGCCGTCGGTCACCGGCGCGATCACGGACGAATACAAGCGCGAGGCGGCTTCGCTCGACAGCAACTTCTTCTTCGAGGCGGCCGGTAGCCACGCCATCAAGGGCGGCGTGCAGTACGAGAAGCTGAAGAACACCGCCGACACTGGTGAGCAGGTGAACCTCTACACGTTCCGCTGGGGCCTGCCGGATCGCTTCGGCGCCGGCGTCCAAGGCACCCAGGGATCACTGGGAGTCCGCCGGTTCTACAGCCTCGGCGCCGCAGCCAGCAAGAACCTCGGCATCTACCTGCAGGACAGCTGGTCGGTCATGCCGAACCTGACTCTCAACATCGGCATCCGATCCGAGAAGGAAGAGGTCCCGAACTACAGCGCCGCCGTGAATGGCGCCAAGAACGCTTGGGAGTTCGGCTTCGGCGACAAGATCGCCCCGCGGCTCGGTTTCGCGTGGGACGTCTTCTCGGACCAGAAGCTGAAGGTCTACGGCAGCTGGGGTTACTACTACGATATCAGCAAGCTGAACATCCGCGGCTCGTTTGGCGGTGACCAGTGGATCGAGTACCTCTGGCCAGTCAACACGCTCGATTGGCAGGGACTCCTCGCCTCTGGCAACTGCACCAACTCGATCAACGACGCGAACGTGAACCCCTGCCCGGGCCTCGGCGCGCCGGCGGCCACCCTCGACCTCCGCTACCCGGCCGACCCGAACGATCCGCTCTTCGGCGTGGACCCGGACCTCAAGCCGTTCCAGCAGGAGGAGTACCAGATCGGCGCCGACTACCAGCTCACCAAGACCTCGGTCGTCGGCTTCCGCTACGTCAACAAGAACGTCCTCCACGCCATCGAGGACATGGGCTTCTTCTACTGCTTCTCGCCGACGAACTGCATCGAGGGTTACAACATCGGTAACCCGGGCGAAGGCGTCGGTGGTCAGGATCCGGAGGGTGTCGTCCCGGCCCAGCCGAAAGCCAAGCGCGAGTACCAGGCGATCGAGCTCTCCTGGAACCGCCGCTTCGCCAACAACTGGTCGGCGCACGTTGCCTACACCTACAGCGAGCTCAAGGGCAACTACCCCGGTCTCGCCTCCTCGGACGAATTCGGTCGTACCAGCCCGAACACCAACCGGCTGTTCGACTACGTCCACAACTCGTACGACCGGTTCGGCAAGGCCGTGTACGGCAAGCTCAACACCGACCGCCCGCACCAGGTCGACGCGCAGTTCATCTACCAGTTCGGCTGGGGCACGTCGGTTGGACTGAACCAGTACTACGGCTCGGGCACGCCGATCTCGACGCAGGTCAACTACGCGGGCGTGCCGTTCTTCGCCTTCGGCCGCGGCGACAAGGGCCGCACCGACGCCCTCACGCAGACCGACCTGATGGTCTCCCATCCGTTCAAGTTCGGGGACTACACGGTCGAGCTCAGCCTGAACGTCCTCAACCTGTTCGACGAGGACACGGCCGTTCTCATCGACCCGAACCTGACGAACGGCGACCTCTGCACGGCCTATGCGAGCGCCGGTTGCGATCGGAGCCAGGACTGGTTCTTCGGCCACACGCCGCTTTCGACCGGCGGCCTGAATCCGACGCAGAACAACCCGTACTACCTGAAGCCGGGCGTTGCGGGCTCAGCGACTACGGCCGATGTCTTCCAGACCCGCCGCACCATCCGCGCCGGTCTGAAGTTCACCTTCTAGACCTGCGCGACAGCTGAAGGTGTCGGCTGGCGGGAGCGCTTCGGCGCTCCCGCTTTTTTCTTCTTAGCAGGTCCCTCAAGAGCTCATGTCCGCGGTGACGCCCGCTCGGCCCGAGAACGATGTCCCAGCTCCGCCAGCGCCGTTGCGAAGGGAGCCTCTCTTGCCAGCCCTATCCGCTTGTGGAGGCCCATCTTGGGCACCTGCCCATTGGGCGTCGTCCTCAGCATCAGCCCCGGACTTCGATTGGTCAACCTGAGCAAGCACCAACAGCTTCGACTCACTCAGACGACCCGCCACACTGGCCATTGCGTCCGACCTTTGCAGAAGATCGAGACCTAGCCTGACGGGCCACTCGACCGATTCCTCCCTGGTCTGCCCCGTGTACTCGCAGTACTGAGTTACCAGTCGCGTGACGTGCGTTATTGACAAGTCCGAGGTGGTGCCCTACCTTCAAAGATAGACTGAAGAGGCTCAACTTAGCTTCACAACCCGCGCGGCACCTTCTGCCCACACCTCGGTCACAAGGGGGTTGCCGCCTCTAAGGGAGGATGCACCATGAAGGCCTCGCACATTGCTCTTCTCGTGACAGTGTTGCTGGGAACCGCTTCGACTGCCTCAGCCCTGACCTGCAAGGAGAAGTACGAACTCGCCTTGGTTCGAGCGCTGCTGGTGGCCCCTCCTGTCTGTAGCGCCGACGATCCGACGACTCAGGCTCTGGGACTTGGGCTTCGAGGCTCGTCGCCAGGCCATGCTTGGGCCCCACAATCTGCTATTTCGAACGCGGCGAAGATGATTCGTCCGGTCGACTCCGGTCCCGGGCCAGGCCGCACCTGCTGTGACTGGTGCTACGAGGAGTACCTTGTGACCTACTACTGGTGTTGGGCTACCTATCACAACGACCCGCTTCGCCAATATTGTCTCGATGGGGCTTGGGAGGAATGGTGCTATTGCAACCAAGCCTGCGGTGGTAACTGCGGCTGGGGCCCGTGCAACGGGTAGCTCACTTCAGCGGCTACCCCTCGTTCTTCGGAAGTTCGCCAGCGGACGCGATGCCGAATGGCGTCATCGTAGATGCCTAGCCCGGATCTCTCACGCCTGAAGTGAAGAAGAGCTGTCTCCAGTGGTAGAAGTGCCTTTGTCTAGGAGGCTTTTCGAGTAGCGTCCGCGTAAGTGGTGTATGAGTCCTCTCTCCCCCTCGTCGTCGGGCCTGTGGGCGCTGTGGGAAACGCGTCAGCGTTTTCCACAGGGTCCACAGGCCATTTCGAGCCCGCGCTTTGGCGCTGGGTGGGGAGAGCGTCGAGGGTCACGGCACGGCACTTGGTAGGTTTCGGTTTGCGGACCAGAAGCCCCAAGGAGGCCCTACCGTGACCGATGTGAGCCTGCCCCTTCCCGTCGCTTTTCACAAGGCCCTCGAGCAGTCCAGCCCCGATCTGCTGCGCTCCCTGCTGCAGTCCTTCCTCGAGCAGCTCATGAGTGCTGAGGCCGACGCCCGCTGCGGCGCCAGCTACGGCGAGCGCAGTGCCGAGCGGATCAATGCCCGCAACGGCTACCGCTCCCGCCCCTGGGAGACGCGCCTCGGCGACATGGACCTGCAGATCCCCAAGCTGCGCAAGGGCAGCTACTTCCCCGAGTGGCTCCTCGAGCCGCGCCGGCGCTCGGAGAAGGCCCTCCTGGCCGCCATCGCCGAGGCCTATGTGCTCGGCGTTTCCACCCGCCGCGTCGAGCGCCTGCTGGAGACTTTGGGCCTGTCGAGTATCTCGAAGTCCCGGGTCTCGGAGATCTGCTCGGAGCTCGATCCCGCGGTCGAGGCGTTTCGGCAACGGCCGCTGACGCTGGCGTACCCCTACATCTGGCTCGACGCGCTCGACATGAAGTGCCGCGAGGAGGGTGGAGGCGTTGGTGTGAGCGTCGTCATCGCCACCGGAGTGTCCGCCGAAGGTCATCGCGAAATCCTCGGCGTCGAGGTCTTCACCAGCGAGGATGGGGCCTCTTGGCTGGCATTCCTGCGTGGTCTGAAGGCCCGAGGTCTGTCCGGTGTGCGCCTGGTGGTATCCGACGCGCATCCCGGGCTCAAGGCCGCCATTGCCTCGGTCTTCACCGGATCGCGCTGGCAACGCTGCCGCACGCACCTGACGACCAACGTGCTGACCAAGGTGCCAAAGGCCGCGCAGCCGGGTGTCGCCGCGCTCTTCCGCATGATCTTCCTGCAGCAGGATGCCGACGCGGTGCGCCAACAGGCCGAGCACACTCTCACGGCGCTCGAGCAGCGCTGGCCCGACGCGGCGAAGGTCTTCGCCGGCGCCTTCGAGGACGTCCTGGCCTTCACCGGCTTCCCGCGGGAGCACTGGCGCCAGATCTGGTCGAACAACCCGCAGGAGCGACTCAACAAAGAGATCCGGCGACGCACCGACGTCGTCGGCATCTTCCCCAACCGCGCCGCCATCGTGCGACTCGTCGGCGCTCTCCTCGCCGAGCAACACGACGAGTGGGCGATCGGACGGCGCTATTTCTCGCTCGAATCCGTCGCCCACCTCAACCCCGAGCTGAAGCCTGCGCCGGACGGCCAACAGGCTCAGCTCCTACCCGCGGCCTGAAGCCCACCATGTGTCCGCGCCGTCGCCCTCGTACACCACTTGACCGGACGTGGCCGCTTTTCGACCACAGCGGAGGAGACAGCCCTTGTCGACAGACTGTAAGGCGGAGCAGCTGAGCTTTCAAGGCTGGGGAGCGGGTCGGCGCCGGGAGGTGCGGTTGGACTTCGCGGGCGGCCGGCTGAGCTCGGATGGCGGCGCGGTGTTGCTGGCGGAGACGGAGCGTCGGCGCGGGATCTTGCGTCGCCTGTCGGCGTGCTTCGAGGACCATCGCGAGCCGGCGTGGGTGGAGCACGGGGTCGGGACGCTGGTGTCGCAGCGGGTGCTGGGTCTGGCGCTGGGCTACGAGGACCTGGTCGACCACGAGGAGCTTCGCGCGGACGCCTTGCTGGCTTCGCTGATCGGCGTGTCGGACCCGTCGGGCGACAGGCAGCGTCGGGATCGGGATCAAGGCAAACCGCTGGCAGGCAAGAGCACGCTGAATCGCTTCGAGTGGGGTGCGGTGAGCGATGCGGCGGCGGACCGCTACAAGCGCATCGCGGTGCAGCCGAGAGGCGTCCAGGACCTGCTCATCGACCTGTTTCTGGAGACCCAGGGCACGTCGCCGGAGCGGATCATCCTGGATCTTGATGCCACCGACGACCCGGTGCACGGCGAGCAGGAAGGACGCTTCTTCCACGGCTACTACGGCCACTACTGCTACCTGCCGCTCTACATCGTCTGCGGAGACAGCGTGCTGTGGGCGGAGCTGCGCCCCTCCAATATCGATGCATCGAAGGGATCGGTGGCGGCGCTGTCGCGGATCGTGTCGAAGATCCGGGATCGCTTTCCACAGGTCGAGATCCTGGTGCGCGCCGACTCGGGCTTCGCGCGCGAGAAGCTGATGCGCTGGTGTGAAGAGCATGGCATCGAGTACGTGCTCGGCCTGGCCCGCAACACACGCCTGGAGCGAGCGCTTCGCGGGCACCTCCAGCGGGCGGCCGCGCAACACGCCCGCTCGGGCCGGCCGGAGCGGTGCTTTCGCGACTCTCGCTACCAGACGCGTAGCACCTGGAGTCGTCGACGTCGCGTCATCGGCAAGGCCGAGGTCCTCGCCAAGGGCGCCAATCCGCGCTTCCTCGTCACCTCGCTCGCGAAAGCGGACCTCGAGGCCGAGCCGCTTTACGACCTCTACTGCCAACGGGGAGAGATGGAGAACCGCATCAAGGAGCAGCAGCTCGATCTCTTCGCCGGCCGGACATCGGCCCACTACTTGAAGATCAACCAGCTGCGGCTGTGGTTTTCCACCTTCGCCTACACACTCTTGGCCGAGCTGCGTCGCCTCGGGCTCTCGGGGACGACCTGGGCACGAGCCCAGTGCGGGACGATTCGCCTCAAGCTGCTCAAGATCGGCGCCCAGATACGACTGAGCGTGCGGCGGATCTGGATCGCACTCTCCTCGGCCTATCCGTGGAAGTCGGTCTTCCTCGAAGCCCTCGGGCGACTCCGCGCCTCTCCTGCCTGAGCTTCGGATCCGAACCCCGATCGGCAACAAACGAGTCAACGCAGTCGAGGTGTCCGCAGATCGCCCCGCCAGCGCGATCACAACGCACCGAATCGGCCTCTCAACCGCTCACACCCAATCTCTCGCCACCTGAACTCCCCGATTCGACCAACGATCCGACCCCACTGAGCCTCGACAAGGCCCTCGCCCAAATGGGGTGAGAAATCCGGGCTAGGTCTCAGACTCTGAGCGAGTGGCGGCGGACTTCGGCGTCTCGCCGTTCTTCGCCGCCGGTGCCGCAGCATGAACCGCTGCGGCATGGACTGGCTTGGTCGAGTTGGCGGAAGCGCATGGGAATCGAACCCACCCCCGCCGTCGGAATCGACGCCGGACAACGGTTTTGAAGACCGCAGAGAGCACCAGCCCCCGAGCGCTTCCGGCGCGATCTTAGCCGCTCACGGGCTTCCCCGTCTCGCGACGCTCTCGCTCTCGGCGAGGGCAACCGGCAATCGACGTCAGGTCACGCGGGCCAGTTGCCGCTCGGAGCCGATCAGGCGGCTGTAGGCGATCCCGCAGTGGTACCAGTGGAGCAGGAACGCCTCCTTCCCCGCCCGGACCCACCAACCGGCGCTGCGTCGACGTGGTGGGCAGCCGGGCGCCGGCGAACAGGCGACGGCCAGTCCGAGACCACGCGCCATCGTCGCCGCCCGAGCCAGGTGGAGCGGATCGGAGACGAGAAGCAGCGAGCTCATCCCGCGTTCGCGCAGCGTCGCCCGGACGTAGAAGAGATTCTCCAAGGTGTGCTGGCTGTGCTCTTCGGTCCAGATCGCCTCGGGCGGGACGCCGGTGGCGATCAGGTGCTCGCGGCCGGCTTCGGCCTCGGTGCGACTCGCCTTGCCGGTGAGACCTCCAGCCACCACGATGCGTGGCGCGAGGCCCTCGCGCCAGAGTGCCGCGGCGTGCTCGAGGCGCGCGACGAAGACCGCCGACGGCCGGTCGCTCTCGAGCAGTCGACCGAGGACGAGGATCGCCTCGGCCGGCCGGGAGGGCTCACCGGCGGCCGCCGCGAGCACGCGGCGCATCCTCCAGAGCACCGGCAGACCCAACCCGAGAGCTCCCACCGCCAGCGCGATCACCAGGGACGAAATGCCCCCGGGTCCGCCGATCTTCTGGCGGAACGTGGCGCGGGGTGGCGCGCTGTGCGGCACCTCGTTGACAGCTCCCGACATGGGCGGGAGAGTATAGGGCTTTCCGCGCGCCGATGGCGGTGCCGGAGACCCGAGACGAGGTCCTGCATGCGCCGAGCCCTTCCCGCCCTCTCCCTGCTCCTGCTCGCGGCAGCAACCGCCTGTGGAGGAGCCGAGAAGGCATCGGCTCCCCCGACCGTTCCCGCCGGTTCCGGCAACGCCGCCAGTCGGCCGGCCGCCGTCCTGTCGCTCGAGACCCCGGCGGCCGCTCCGGCCCCTGCCGCAGGAACCGGCTCCGCCAGCGCCGGTCTCTCGTTCGCCATCCCGGCGTCGTGGCCCACGTCGGCGCCGAGCTCGAACATGCGGATCGCCCAGGCGACGATCCCCGGCAAAGCCGGTGCAGGCGCACTGGCCGTCTTCTACTTCGGACCGGGCGGCGGCGGCGACGTCGAGTCGAACCTCCAGCGTTGGATCGGTCAGGTCGGGGTGGCCCAGGGGACTCAGCCGGCACGCGAGCGCTTCGAGGTCAACGGACTCGCCGTGACCTGGATCGACGTCAAGGGCTCGCTGCTGCCGAGCACGATGGGCACCGGACCGAGCACCGAACAGCCCGGCTCCCGCCTCTTCGGGGCAGTGATCGAGGGGCCGAACGGACCGTGGTTCTTCAAGGCCACCGGGCCCGAGGCGACGATGGAGGCCGCCAAGGCCGACTTCCTCGCCATGCTGCGCTCCTGCCGCGCTGCCAGTTGATGCCGCGGATTCCGATCGGCGCGCTCCCGGTCCTCGGTCGGCACCCGCACTGCTGTCCCGTCCCTCTTCCCGGAGACAGGCCATGACCCTCTCCCGCCGTCAGCTCCTGGTGACCGGCTCCGTCGCCGTCCTCGGCTCGCAGTTGCTCCCGCGACGCCTTGCCGGCCAGCCGGTCGCCGCGCCGCCCAAGGGCACCTTCACCGAGCTGCGCGGCGGCGTCGGCATCTTCACCGCCCAGGGCGGAACGATCGGTTGGCTGGTGACGCCCGACGCCGCGCTGGTGGTCGACAGCCAGTCGCCGGAGACCGCGCCGGTCTTTCTCGAGGGTTTCCGCTCCCGTACGGCGCGACATGCCGCGGTGCTGATCAACACCCACCACCACGACGATCACACCGGCGGCAACGGCGTCCTCCGTCCCTTCGTCGGCTCGATCGTGGCGCACGCCAACGTCCCGGCGCTGCAACGTCGCTCGGCCGAGCAGGAGAAGGCGCCGCCCCCGGTCGTGGCCGACACCACGTTCACCGACGCCTGGCGGATGGATCTGGGGAGCGAGGCCGTTGCCGCACGGCATTACGGCCCGGCGCACACCGGTGGCGACATCGCCGTCCATTTCGAGAAGGCCGACGTCGTCCATCTCGGGGACCTCGTCTTCAACCGCATCTACCCCTTCATCGACCGCGGCGCCGGAGCCAGCATCCGGAGCTGGATCACGGTGCTGGAGAAGATCGCCGCCGCGCACGGCGAGTCGACGCGCTTCATCTACGGACACGGCAAGCGCGAATCCGGGGTGACCGGAGGGAAGGCCGACCTCCTACTGCAGCGCGACTTCTTCACCGCGCTGCTGGACCACGCGGGCAGGGAGCTCAAGGCCGGCAGGAGCGTCGAGGAGATCGCCGGGGCGACGTCGCTCGCCGGTTTCCCCGAGCACGTGAGCCCGATCCCGTTCCTCTCGCTGGGAAACTGCCTGCGCGTCGCCTGCGCCGAGCTCGCCGGAGGTTAGCCAGGGAACCGCCGGCGCACCCGTGGTGCCACGGTGCGCTCCGCGTCTTCCTGGTGTGCGGCGGTCAGGTCTCGACGCGATCGCCCGGCTCGGAGCGATCCGCGGCGTCGGCCGCCCGTTCGGCTCGGCGGCGTTCGACGTTCGTCATCAGGCGGTGCCGCAGTCGGCCGGCCGCCACGTTGAGCGGGTTCTCGCGCGAAAGGAACGGCAGTGGCGGCCGGCGGCGGCAGCCGACTTCGGTGCGCAACCGCAGCAGCGACTCGTTGTCGGCAGCCAGCCACAGCCCCTTGTCGAGCGCGCGAACCGCCTTGCGACGCTCGCCGACCATCAGATAGAGAACCGCCAGATTCCCCCAGTTCTCCGCTTCGCGCGGCTCGCGCTTGACCGCATAGCGGCAGAGCTCGAGCCCCTCGCTCCGGCGCCCCTCGCAGCGCGCCATCGCCACGCCGAGAAACGAGAAGACCCGCGCCGGCAGATCGCTCTGCTTCGGCACCGCACTCGCCGCGCGAGCCAGCAGGTCGTAGCCTTCGTGCCAGCGCTCGCGTCGGCAGGCGAGAATTCCTCGGCGCAGCCACTCGGCCGTGTCTTCGGGCGACTTCACGGCCCGAGGGTAGCGCTCCCCGGCCCGCGCGTCCAGGATCTCCTTCACAGGTCGGTCGAAGCGCCGGAGCGCCAGACCGAACGCAAGACCTCTCGCTAGACAGCAGGCTCCGGCCGCAGCAGCGGCAGCGGCTCTCCCGACCAGCCGGGGAAGATCACGCTCGCCTCGCACGAGCCGAGGTGAGCCGCAGCCACCCCGGCGAAGACAGCGCGAAAATCGGTCGTCACCGGCAGGTCCCGCCCCTCGTGGAGCCGATCGAGATCGAGCCCCGGAAAGCGCCCATGGACCTTGCCGCCGTCGACCCGGTCGCCGAGCACGAAGAGACAGGAGCCGTGACCGTGGTCGGTACCACCGGAACCGTTCTCGCGCACCGTTCGTCCGAACTCGGTCATCGTCATCAGGACGACGTCGGCCTGTCGCGCCCCGAGGTCGGTCCAGAACGCCGCCACCGCTCGCGCAAGGTCGTCGGCCCGGCGGGAGAACGTCCCTTGCGCGGTGCCCTGTTGCACGTGGGTATCCCACCCTCCGGATTCGACGAACGCCACCTCGAGCCCGACGTCCGCCTTGACGAGTTGCGCGACCTCGCGCAGCGAGCTGCCGAGCGGACTCGCCGGATAGCTCGCACCGGAGGCCGGGCGGGAATTCGCGACGCCACGCTCGGCAAGGAGGCGGAGCGCGTCGAAGCTCTCGCGTCCGGCATCGCGCAGAAGCTGCTGCGACGCCTCGTCGTAGAGCGACTCGAAGCCGGCTCCGGCGACCGCCGCGGCGCCTCCCGCTCCACGGAGACGCACGCCGAAGGCCTTCAGATCGGGGATCGCGAGCGCCGGCTCGGGACCGGAGAGCGATCGCGGCAGGGCCGAGGTCGTGGCGACGGCGCGAAACGGCGTCGCGTCGTGCCCCAGCGTGCCGCAGACACGATTGAGCCAGCCCGAGGCGGTCCCCTTGCGCCCGGGCGTACCACTCTCCATGTAGTCCTGGGCGTCGAAGTGCGAGCGCGTCGGGTCGGGTGAGCCGACGCAGTGCACCACCGCCAGGCGACCTTCACGCCAGAACGGCAACCAGGGAGCAAGAGCAGGGTGGAAGCCGAAGCCCACGCCGAGATCGAGCACCGCACCCGCACCGGCACTGCGGGCCGCGCTCATCGCCAGCGACGGCCGCAGCGCCGCGAGCTCGCCGCCGCCGGTCGGCGGCACGGCGGCCAGCGCATCCATGGCGCCACGCTGGAAGAGGGTCACCAGCGTGCGACGGCGGGGCGACGTGCCGGTCGCCAGCGCCGCCCGCCGCAGGAACGATGGACCCGCGCCGAAGCTGAGCATCGCCAGCGCGCCGGACTTGAGCAGAACGCGTCGATCGAGCACGAGCGGATTCCTCCGTGAGCCGTCAGGGTTCAACGACGTTGAAATTCGGGCGACCCGAGGATCAGCCCCGCGACGCTCGCGGCGATCGAAGGCGGCGCGACCGGCGCGGAACGCGACGGCGCGTCGAGCCACTCGCCCCCGGCGGAGCGGCGTCCGGGTCGCGACGCGAAGCCGAAGAGCGCGGCGACCTCGCCATCGCTCGCCGCTCCCGACTCGCCGTCGGTCGCGGCGCGTTCGGCGAGCTTCCCGGGCAGATCCGGATCCTCGAGCAGCGGCGTGAGACGCGCGATCGTTTCGGCGACGTCGCGTTCCGGCAGGAAGAGCGGCGCATAGGCCGCCAGCGCCCCGTCGGCCGACGTCGGGGCGGATCCTCCCGCGAGAGAAGCGAGGTCGAGCCGCACACCTCCGACGCGTCCGGCAGCGAGCGCCAGGCCGAAGTTCATCCGCGCGAGCAGCGAGCCGCTGGCCACCCAGGTCTCGGCGCGGTCGCCGAAACCGGTCGGCGCCGGGCTGGCATAGAGCGGCTGCCCCATGCGAGCGATCCACTCGATGGCACCGCGCGGATCCTCGACGCGGGCCCCACTGGCGCGCAATGCCGAGGCCACGACCTCGAGCGGCGACTTGATCTTCTGCCGTCGCGCCGCGGCGCTCCAGAACTCCGGCGATTCGACCAGCGCGCGCACCGTCGCCCGCAGATCGCCGCCGCTTGCCGTGAACGTCGCCGCCAGCCGGTCGACCAACGAGGCGGGAGGATCGTCGGCGACGAATCGCACGGCGAGCTTCGCGGCGAGGTGACGAGCCGTCGCCGGGTGGAAGGCGACGAGGTCGAGGACCGCTTCCCCGTCTTCGATCCCGCGCCCGGCCGGCAGGGTGTGACCGAGAACGCGCTTGGCGGCCGCGTCGTGGGAGTCGGCGCGGAAGAGGAAGTCGCCGTCCACCACGAACCGGCCACGCCCCAGCGCTTCACGTCCGTTCGCCTGACCGGTCCGAGCCCCGAACCGGCGAGGCTCGGCCCCGGCGCCACGCTCGAGCGGAACGATCGACCAACCGGTCAAGGCCCTGGCGACCTCGACGACGTCTTCTTGAGCGTAGCCACCATCCACGCCGAGCGTATGCAGCTCGAGCAGCTCGCGAGCGTAGTTCTCGTTGAGCCCCCGCGGCCGTCCCGGCCGGTCCGCCGCTTGCCCCCGGCTCGCCGCGTGAGTCGGAGCGCCGAACCCGATACGCCCGCTCCTCGACTCACCGCCCCGCAGGCCCATCGGTCCACCACGTCCGCCGAACGCCCCGCCGCTCCTCCCGCCACGCGGTGCGACGTCGCCACCGAGGCGCCCCGCGACGAAGCGTCCGCCGAGCTCCTGTCCGAGCGTCGTCGGCTGACCTTCCGCCGCGACCGAACGGTCGTTGTCGAGGTAGACCAGCATCGCCGGGTGCTTCGCCGAAGCCTCGAGCAGCTCCCGGAAGCTCCCGAAGACATGCGGCCGGATCGCGTCGCGCTCGTAGGCGAGAATCCAGGATCTCGCTTCGTTGTCGCTCATCGAGACCGTCAGATGGTTGAACCAGAAGTCGGTGAGCCGCTCGGCGAGCTGGTTCTCCGCCGCGACCGCACGAAAGACCCGCTGCCCGAGCAACTGCGCGGCGAGCTCGCGCTGCGAGCGGTAGCCCTGCGCTCGCGCCCACTCGAGGACCTTCCGCCGCTGCTCGCGCTCCGCCGAGTCGGGGGCCGGCGTGCCGGAAGCCGGCGCGGCAACGCCCGCGGACTCGCCGGCCGAGGGAGCGCTCGGGCGCGCTCGCTCTCCCGAAACCACGCCGGCGGCTCGTGCCCGCGCGAGCAGGCGCCCCGGGCTCGGGAAGGTCTCGGCGATCTGCCGTGCCGGCATCCGGAGGGTGTCGTAGCGGGCGAGGTCGGCCGCCAGGGCAACTTCCGGGAGATCCGCTGCGAGTTGCCGCTCGACCCAGGCCTCGAGGCCCATCGACACCACGCGATCGACCTCGCCGGGCCGCGCCCCATAGGCCAACCGGTCGAGCAGATGGGCTGCGGCGGCGCGTTCGGAGAGGCCGGCTTCGCGCCACGGCAGGCGGAGCGGCACCGAGCCGTCGCCGGTTCGCGCCGGAGTGCTGAAGAGGAGCATCAGACCGGGGAGGGTGAAGAAGAATCGGCGCATGACGGGATCCTCGCGGCTCGCAGGTGGTCCCCAGGTGAAACCCACGCTCGCCGCCCTTCCTGCGCCTGCGGGACCGGGAATCCGCTCGTCAGCGGTGGGATACTTGGGGCGATGTCTGCCGACCTCCGCCCCCCGAGGCCCGGACCCCAGCGAACGCAGCGCTGGAAGCTCAGCCTCCTGAATGTCTTTCCTCCCTATCTCGGCGCCGGAGTGCGCGTCCGCCGCCTTGCCGACGACCCGCTGGTCTTCGAGTCGACGATGAGGTTGCGGTGGTGGAACCGCAACTACTTCGCCACGCACTTCGGTGGGTCGCTCTACAGCCTGTGCGACCCGTTCTTCGCGTTGATCCTCGTCGAAGCGCTCGGGCCGCACGAGTTCATCGTCTGGGACAAGGCGGCAGCCGTGCGTTTCCGTCGACCCGGCACCGGCACCGTCCGTGCCCGCTTCGCCATCCCGCGCGAACGGATCGAGGAGATCCGCACCGCGGCGCTCGCTGCCGAGAAGGTGGAGCCGCAGTTCACCGTCCAGGTGCTCGACGAGCAGGACCGCGTCGTCGCCGAGGTCGACAAGCTCCTCCACGTTCGCCACCGGCGCCGGTTCGCCGCCACCGACGCCACCGCCGACTCGGCACCGACGGTTGCCGATCCATCCTGAGGTCGACCTTTCCATCCTTCGAGGATTCCCATGCGCCTTCTCGACTCGCCGTTCACCCTCTTCCTGCTCGCCGCGGTTCTCCTGCCCGGCGCTCTCGCCGCCGGCGACCATCCGGTTCCGCCGACCACGCGGAAGGTCGACCAGAAGGACAACCTGCACGGCGTGGAGGTCGCCGATCCCTACCGCTGGCTCGAACAGGACGTCCGCGAAGCTCCCGAGGTGGCGAGCTGGGTCGAGGCCCAGAACCGCGTGACGTTCGGATACCTCGAGAAGCTGCCGCAACGAACGGCGATCCGCCGCCGGCTCGCCGAGCTCTGGGACTTCGCGCGCGTCTCCACGCCGGTCAAGCGCGGGGGCCGCTACTTCTTCTCGCGAAACGACGGGCTGCAGAACCAGTCGGTCCTCTTCGTGCAGGAGTCGCTCGCCGAGCCGCCGCGCCTCCTGCTCGACCCCAACAGCTGGTCGAAGGACGGCACGGTGGCGCTCGTCGGCTTCGCGCCGAGCCGCGACGGACGCTTTCTCGCCTACGGCGTCGCCGAGGCCGGATCGGACTGGACCACGTTTCGCGTCCTCGACGTCGACAGCGGCGCGCCGCTCGCCGACGAGGTCCGCTGGACCAAGTTCTCCGACGCCGCCTGGGCCGGCGACGGCAGCGGCTTTTTCTACAGCCGCTACCCCGAGCCGAAGCCCGGCGCCGCTTTCCAGAGCCTGAACACCCAGATGACGGTCTGCTTCCACCGGCTCGGCTCGTCGCAGAGCGAAGACGTCGTGGTCTTCGAGCGACCGGATCACCCGGACTGGGGCTTCGGCAACACCGTCACCGAAGACGGTCGCTACCTGGTGATCACCACCTGGATCGGCACCGACGCCCGTCACGCCATCTTCGTGCGCGACCTCGCCGAGCCCCTCTCCGGCGCCGTCGAGCTCGTCTCCGGCTTCGAGCACGAGTACACCCTCGTCGGGAGCGACGGTCCAACGCTCTACTTCAAGACCGATCTCGACGCCCCGCGGGGGCGGCTGATCGCCATCGACCTGCGCCACCCGGCGCGCGAGCTCTGGCGCGAGATCCTGCCGCAACAGACGGCGACCCTCGCTTCGGTCGACGATCTCGGCCGGATGTTCGTCGCCACCTTCCTCGAGGACGCGGCGAGCCGCGTGCGCTGCTACGCGCGTGACGGCAAGCTGCTGCGCGAGCTCACCCTCGACGGCATCGGATCGGTCGGCGGCTTTTCCGGGCGCAGCGACGACACCGAGACGTTCTTCACCTTCACCAGCTTCACCACCCCGGCCACGGTCTATCGGCTCGATCTCGCAACCGGCGAGAAGCGCGTCTTCTTCGCCCCGAAGGTGGCCTTCGACCCGACGGCCTTCGTCGTCCGGCAGGTCTTCGTCCCCTCGAAGGACGGGACCCGCGTGCCGGTGTTCCTCGTCCACCGCAAGGGACTCAAGCTCGACGGCAGCAACCCGACGCTCCTTTACGGATACGGCGGCTTCAACGTGTCGCTCACTCCGTACTTCTCGGTGCCGACAGCGGTCTGGCTGGAGATGGGCGGAGTGTACGCCCAGGCCAACCTGCGCGGCGGCGGCGAGTACGGCGAGCCCTGGCATCGCGCCGGCACCAAGCTGCAGAAGCAGAACGTCTTCGACGACTTCATCGCGGCCGCCGAGTGGCTCGTCGCCAACCGGGTTACCCGGCGCGACAAGCTCGCCATCTCCGGGGCCAGCAACGGCGGTCTTCTCGTCGGTGCGGCGATGACCCAGCGCCCGGAGCTCTTCGGCGCCGCGCTGCCGGCCGTCGGCGTGATGGACATGTTGCGCTTCCACCGTTTCACCGCCGGCCGCTTCTGGGTCGACGACTATGGCTCGGCCGAGGACCCCGCGGAGTTCAAGGCGCTCTACGCCTATTCGCCCTACCACAACCTGCGCCGGGGGACGGCGTACCCTGCCACCCTGGTGACCACCGCCGATACCGACGACCGGGTCGTCCCCGGTCACAGCTTCAAGTTCGCCGCCGCGCTCCAGGAGGCGCAGGCCGGGCCGGCACCGGTGCTGATCCGCATCGAAACCCGCGCCGGCCACGGCGGAGGCAAGCCGGTCGCCAAGCAGATCGAGGAATCCGCCGACGAGTGGTCCTTCCTCGCCGCCAACCTCGGGATCACGCTGCCACCGTCGTTCGCCTCTCCGGCGGCGAAACGCTGAAGCCCTCTTTCCAGGAGAACCTGCGATGCGTGCCACCCTGCCGATCGCCACTCTGATCGCCCTGCTCGCCGCCTCGGCGCCGAGCGCGGCGACGATCGCTCCCGCAACCGTCGACGCGACGGTGAGCCGCCTGACGGCACTCCACGGTCCTTCCCAGGCCGACCGCATTCGTCTCGGCGTCCGCCAGGTCGCCGAGCGCTGGTGGCCGGAGGACGGCGACGAGGCGGCCTTCGCCGCCTTCTGCGAGGCGAACTTCCTCGCCAAGCCGGAGGAGGTCCGCGCCGCCCTCGATCGCTTCGAGCTCGTCCTCGAAGAGATGCAGGGCCACCTGCACGAAGTCCGACGCGAGCTGACGACGCCGCTCGACCTCGACACGGGACCGGTCACGGCCTGGGATCGCCTGCTCTCGGAGATCGACCTCTCGGCCCACGTGCCGGACGACCTCTTCGCCAGCAAGGCCGCCTTCCTGGTGCTGCTCAACTTCCCCATCCGTTCGCTCGACGAGATGCTCGCCGGAGGTACCGCGTGGGATCGTGACACCTGGGCCCGGGCGCGCCTTGCCGAGGGCTTCGCCCGGCGAACGCCGCCGCAGGTCCTGTCGGCGATGACGCGTGCCTATGCGTCCGCCGACAACTACATCGCCGGCTACAACATCCGGATGGACCGACTGCTCGACGCCCGCGGCGAGCGGCTCTTTCCGGAAGGGCTGCGCCTGATCACCCACTGGGGGCTGCGCGACGAGCTCGGCTCACGCTACGGCGATCCGCAGGGACTCGCCCGGCAGCGCCTGATCGCCCAGGTGATGGAGCGCATCGTCACCCAGACGATCCCCCAGGCGGCGATCGACAACGCCGAGGTGACCTGGCGTCCGGGAGAGAACGTCGTCAAGCCACTCTCCGGCACACCGGCTCCCGGCGTCGATCTCGCGGCACGCGAGCCCGACACGCGCTACGCGAAGATCCTCGAGGTCTTCCACGCCGTCGCCGCCGAGGACGCCCACGACCCGGTGACACCGACTTTCGTGCGGCGACGGTTCGAGCGGGACCGGCAGGTCCCCGAGGCCGAAGTCGAGAAGCTCCTCGTCTCGGTGCTGGCGAGCCCCGAGGTCAAGCAGGTGGCCGCGGAGATCACCCGCCGGCTCGGACGTCCGCTCGAGCCGTTCGATATCTGGTACACCGGTTTCAAGCCGCGCGGCGCCTACTCCGAGGCCGAGCTCGACGCCGTGACGCGGCAGCGCTACCCGAACGTGGCGGCGTTCCAGGCCGACCTGCCGCGCATCCTCACCGGACTCGGATTCTCCCCGGAGCGGTCCGCCTGGCTCGCCGAACACATCGTCGTCGATCCGTCTCGCGGCGCCGGCCACGCGATGGGAGCGGTGCGGCACGAGGACAAGGCCCACCTGCGGACCCGCATCGCCGCCACGGGGATGGACTACAAGGGCTACAACATCGCCATCCACGAGCTGGGTCACAACGTCGAGCAGGTCTTCTCGCTCAACGCGATCGATCGCAACCTGCTCTCCGGCGTGCCGAACAACGCCTTCACCGAGGCCCTGGCCTTCGTCTTCCAGCAGCGTGACCTCGAGCTGCTCGGGCTCGCCCGGCCCGACGAAGCCTCGCGCCGCGCCGAGGCGCTCGCCGGCGTCTGGGCCACCTACGAGATCGCTGGCGTCTCGCTGGTCGACATGCAGGTCTGGCGCTGGCTCTACGCCCATCCGCAGGCGACACCGGCCGAGCTGCGCGAGGCGACGGTGGCGATCGCGCGCGATGTCTGGAACCGCTACTTCGCCCCGGTGATCGGCACCCGCGACTCGTTGCTGCTCGGCGTCTACTCCCACATGGTCGCCTACGCCCTCTACCTGCCCGACTACGCTCTCGGCCACCTGATCGCCTTCCAGGTGGCCGAGCATTTCCACGGACGGGATTTCGGTCGCGAGTTCGAGCGGGTCGCTCGTCAGGGGCGGCTGACCCCGGAGGCCTGGATGCGCGGCGCGGTCGGTGCTCCGCTCTCCGCCGAGCCGCTCCTCGCGGCGGCGCGCGCGGCACTGAAGACCGAGTCGACGGGGGTCGGGAAGAAGTAGCGGCACCCGGCAAGGCGGTGGCGCGCCGATCGCCCGGCCGGCGATCGGCGCCGCCGTCTCCGGCCTACTGCCCGAGCTCGGCGAGCAGCGGCTTGGCCGCTTCGCCGTGGACCGTCTCCATCACCCAGAGCAGGTAGCGCGCGTCGGCGCTCACGTTGCGCGCCACGTCGGGATTGAACCCGAAGTCGTTGGCGACGTTCTCCCAGACACGGTCGAAGTTCACGCCGACGAGCTCTCCTCTGCCGTTGAGCACCGGACTTCCGGAGTTGCCGCCGGTCGTGTCGGCGTCGGCGAGGAAGGCCACCGGGACGTCGCCGAGCGCCGTGTCGGCCCAGCGGCTCGCCGGCGCGTTCGGCGCCGCCGCGAGCAGCGGTTGCGGTGCGGCGAACGGCTCGACGCCGGTCGACTTCGCCACCATGCCGGCCACCGTCGTGCGCGGTCGCATCCAGACCGCGTCGCGCGGCGAGTAGCCCTGGACGTGCGCGAAGCTGACGCGCAGGGTGCTGTTGGCGTCCGGCGCGATCGGCTTGCCGGCGTGCGCCGCCACGGCTCGCATCCAGACCGGGCGCAGTCGCGCCACGGCGCCGCGGAAGCGGTCGTCCCGGTCCTTCTGCGCCCGGAGCTCGACGTCGAGCGCGAACGCCAGATCGAGCAGGGGATCCCGGCGCGCCCGGAGCTGCGCGGCGCTTTCGTCGAACATCTTGCTCCGCTCGGCGGCGTCGGCCACGCGGCTCCCGGCGAGCAGTGCGGTGGCGCGACCGGCCGGGTCGCCGCTGCCGGCGAGCAGCGCGTCGACCGGCGCGATCCGTTGGCCCGCCGGCAGCGTCGCGGCGCGCCGCAGCCAGTCGCCGAGCAACGCCGCGTCGGCACCGGCGTGCAGCTCGCTCTGGGCTTGTTCGAGTCGGTCGGCGATCCGCTGGCGGTTGCGCTCCATGTAGGCGGGCTCGCGTTCGAGGTCGGGCTTGGCCTTCTCCTCGGCCCAGCGGGCGAGCGTCAGCGCCAGACCGAGCGGCTGTCCCGCCTGACGCGCCGTCGAGAGCAGGAAGTCGCGGTCGAACCGCTCGGCCCGCTCGGCGAGCAGCGCGGCGAGCTCGGCGCGAGCCGCGACGGCCGCGCGATGGGCGGCGCCGTGCGGAGACGCGATCCACTCGAGGACTTCGCGATCGGCCGTCCGCTTCTTCTCGACGAGGTGGCCCCGGGCGATCCCGGCGAGCTGACCTCGCGAGTTCTTCTCGCTGTTGCCGAGCCCGCGGATCCGCTCGGCGAGCGCGATGCGCGAGGCGTCGTCGCGCGCCGCGAACGACTCGAGGGTGCGCAGCCAGCCGCCGAAGAGATCGACCCGCCGCGGATAGAAGAGCTCGGCGCGCTCGGCCATCTCCTCGGCGAGATAAGACCGGAAGGTCGTCCCGGGATAGCCGGCGACCATGACGAAGTCGCCGTCGACGACACCGCGCCGGGCGAGGGGGTAGTAGTGCCGCGGCACCAACGGGACGTTCTTCTCGGAGGGGCGCGCCGGGCTCCCGTCCGGCGCCGCGTAGACGCGCAGCAACGAGAAGTCGCCGGTGTGACGCGGCCAGCTCCAGTTGTCGACCTCGCCGCCGTAGTCGCCGACGGCGCCCGGCGGTGCCCAGACGAGGCGCACGTCGGCGTACTCGACGTTCTCGAAGAGCACGTAGCGCACGCCGCCGTCGAAGGCCGCCACCTGGCAGCGCCGGTCGGGCTGGCGCTCGCACTCGGCCGTGAGCTCCTTCTGCTTGCGCTCGATCGCCCGGAACCGCGCCAGGTCGTCGGCGAGCCCGGCCGCGGACGCCTCGATCTCGGCGGTCACGTCGCGGGTGCGTGACGGCACCGTCGCCCGCATCCCCTTCGCCGGCAGCTCCTCGGCGCGCGTGGCGGCGAGGAAGCCGTGGGTGAGCAGATCGCGCTGCGGCGTCGAGTGCTCCTGGATCGCGCTCATCGCGCAGTGGTGGTTGGTGACGATCAGCCCGGCGCTCGACACGAACCCGGCCGAGCAGCCGTCGATCTCGACGGTGGCGTCGAGCAGCCCGGCGCCGTCGCTCCCCCAGAGCGCCGCGGGAGCGATCTCGAGACCGAGCCCACGCAGCCAGGCCGGATCGAGGGCAAGCATCTGGTCGGGGGTCCACTTGCCTTCGATCGCCACGGCCGGCGGGGTGGACGAGACGAACGAGACGAGCGCGATGACGACGGCGAGCGCCGAGGGGAGGAAGGGTCGGGTCTGGGTTCCCATGGGCCGGAGTCTAGCGACTCCGTGCCGAGGGTTCAGCCTTGCCGCGCCGGCGGGCGCAGGAGCTCGACGCGAACGGTCACTTCGCCGTCCGGCAGGTCGAACGGCTTGACCACCTCGCGATGCGAGCTCGCCAGGAGCTGTTCGGCAAAGAGTGCCACTCTCTGATTGAGGCGCGGCCAGCCGAGATCGCCGAAGACCTGGCCCGCCGACCAGACGAGCAGTCGACGGCCGGTGTTCACGCCGGAGACGACGGTGGCCCGCGCCACGGCCTCGCCGTGGGCGAGCGAGTCGGCGAGCACCCGATCGAGGTCGGCCATCGGCCGCAGCGTACCGCCGCCGTCCGGGGACGGCAACTGCCGTGAGGAGCCGGCTCGCGGCACCGGAGAGCGCTCACCGCACGCCGCTTATACTCCGCCCATGCCGCCGCGCTTCGACGCCGAGCGTCGCACCGTCGAGCTCGCCGTCGCCGACCTGCTCGAGCCTGCCCTGCTGCGCAGCCTCGGGTTCGCCAACCGCGGCGGATTCGAGCGGATGTGGCTCGGCCAGGCGATCCACTCGCGCTATCAGGAAGAGGCGCTCGCCACCGACCCGACCTATCGCCGCGAAGTGCCGCTGCGCCTCAGCTTCGTCCACCGCGGCTGGGAGGTGACGCTCACCGGTCGTGCCGACGGCCTGCGCCGCGAGGCCGACGGCGTGCGCGTGGTCGAGGAGATCAAGTCCGTCCGCCGCGGCGGGCAGCTCTCGCAGGCGGCCCGCGACCTCTACGAGCGACAGGCGCGGCTCTACGCCTGGATGCTCTCGCGGCTCGAGCCTGTCGCGGACGGGAGCCCGGCGGCCGTCCATCCCGAGCTCGTCTTGATCGAGATCGGCGGCGAAGGCGTCGAGCGCGAGCGTCTCGACGCCGACCTGCCGACCCTCGAGATCGCCATCCACCGCCGGCTGGCCTCGCTGCTTCACGGCTTCGAGCGTCAGGAGCGCGAGCGCGCCGACCGGCGGGTCGCCGCGACCTCGCTCGCCTTCCCCTACCCGCTGGCGCGCCGCGGCCAGGAGGAGATCGTCGCCGCTGTCGAACATGCCGTCGAACACGGCGAGCAGCTGCTGCTCGAGGCACCCACCGGCATCGGCAAGACGGTCGCCGCGCTCTTTCCCGTCCTCAAGCACGCGCTCGCCCACGACCGCCGGGTCTTCGTGCTCACCGCCAAGACGTTGCAACAGCAGATGGCGCTGACCGTCCTCGGCCTGCTCAACGGCCAGCGCGCCTTCCATGCGCTGCAACTCCGCGCCAAGGCCCGCATGTGCGCCAACGGCGAGGTGATCTGCCACGAGGAGTACTGTCCGTTCGCCCGCGACTACTACGCCAAGGCGATCAGCTCGGGCATCCTCCAGCGTCTGCTCGGCGACTGGGGCGAGTTGCTGCCCGACGAGGTCTTCGCCGCCGCGCGTGAGACCGAGGTCTGCCCGTTCGAGATCAGCCTCGAGCTCGCGCAGCTCTGCGAGGTCGTGGTCTGCGACTACAACTACGCCTTCGACCCGTGGGTCGCGCTCTCGTCGTTCGCCGAGGACGCGAGTCTTGCCGACACGATCCTGGTGATCGACGAGATTCACAACCTCGTCGACCGCGGCCGCGGGTATCTCAGCCCCGAGCTCGCCTCCGTCGAAGCGCGCGCCGCCGCCGAGGCGCTCTCGCTCGCCGGCGGCGAGCTGCCGCGAAGGCTCGCCGGGCTCTGCTCCGAGCTCGCCGACCTGATCGACCGCACGGTCGAAGGAGCGCTCGCTCTCGCCGGCGGCGGCGAGATGACGGCAGTCGAGGCACAGCTGCCCGAGGACGATCTGTGGGCCTGGCGCCCCGAGTTCGACGCCGCGTTCGTCGACTACCTCGAGTACCAGCGCGAGACGCGCAGCTTCCGCGCCGAAGACCCCTTCGTGGCGTTGTACTTCAAGCTGCTGCGCTTCCTCGCCGGCCTGCTCGAGCGCGGTCCGGCGTTCGCCCACCTGGTCGAGCGGCGAGAGGGCAGCGGCGTGCTGCGCGTTCTCTGCAAGGACCCGAGCCGCCACCTCGGGGGCGTGCTGCGGCGCGCTCACGCGGTGATCGGCCTTTCGGCGACGATCTCGCCGCCGGAGTTCTACCGCGACCTGCTCGGCTTCGAGGCGGCACGCACCGCGACCTTGTCGCTGCCGAGCCCGTTCCCCACCGAGCACCGCCGTGTGGTGCTCGACGCCTCGGTTTCGACCGCCTATCGCGATCGCGCCGCCCAGGCGCGCACGCTCGCCGAACGGCTCGCCGCGTTCGCCGATGCGGTGGACGGCAACTGCCTCGCCCTCTTTCCGAGTTTCCAGTACTTGCAAGACATCGCCGGCTTCCTTCGTCCGGCGCACAAACGCGTGCTGCTGCAACAGCGTGGAGACGGCGAGCGGCAGCGCGAGGCCCTGCTCGACGCCTTGCGCACCGCCCTGCTCGGCGACGTGCTGCTGCTCGCCGTCGCCGGCGGCGTCTTCGCCGAAGGGGTCGACTATCCTGGCGACATGCTGCGCGCGGTGGCGGTGATCGGCCCCTGCCTGCCCGTGCCGACGGTCGAGACGCGGCTCCTGCAGAGCTACTACGAAGAGCGCTTCGAACGCGGCTTCGAGTACGCCTTCGTCGTCCCGGGGATGACGCGGGTCGTCCAGGCGGCCGGCCGTCTGATCCGCTCACCGGAAGACCGCGGGGTGATCGCTCTCTTCGATCGACGATTCCTGCAGCGGCCTTACCGCGACCGCCTCCCTGCGGATTGGATGCCCGAGGAGGGACTGTCCTCGCTCGTCGGCGACCCGGCACGGGCAGCCGTCGAGTTCTTTCGTCTCGGCGTCGGCCGGACGGGCGGCACGTCCTCGCGCTGAGCTCAGCGCCTGGGGGTCCGAGCCGCCGCTGGACACGGCGCCGACGCCCAGCGCCAGGTTGTACGATGAGCCTCTCGCTCTGCCGCGAATCCCCTTGAACCCGCTCGCCGACCTCCGCCGCCCGCGCCTCTCGGCCGCGCTGCGTCGGATCGGCGGGGCGCTCGCCCTCGCGCTGACCGCCGACGCCCAGGGCGGGCCGCTCGGCGGCCCGGCGGCCGAGCCGCCGGGGATGGCCGCCGAACCGTTGGTTCGCCACTGGACCGTCAGCCAGGGTCTGCCGCAGATGAGCGTAACCGCGATCCTCCAGGGGCAAGACCGGCAGCTGTGGATGGGGACCTTCGGTGGGCTCACCAGCTTCGACGGCACCAGCTTCCAGACCTACGACATCGCGTCGCTGCCCGGGCTGGTCTCGAATCGGATCATCGCTCTCTCCGGCGATGGTGGTGACGGCCTCTGGCTCGCCACCCAGGCTGGCCACCTGATGCACTTTCACCAGGGAACGGTTCTCGAGACGATCGCCCCACCCGCGGCCAACCTCGAGCTCGTCGGCATGATCCGCGACCAGGAGGGCGCCTTCTGGCTGCGCGAGCGGCGGGGCGGGCTGCTGCGCTGGGTCGCTGGCCGCTGGGAGCGTCTCGCCCCGAGCGACGACCTGGAGCGCGACCGGCGGAGCTGGGAATGGGGAGGCGCCATCGTGCGCGACCTGGCGCTCGCCGGCGACGGCGAGGTCTGGGCCCGGTTCCCCGGGGGACTCGCTCGCTACAGCAGGACCGGGGCGCTCCTCGCCAGCCTGGCCAGCCCGTCGCCGATCTCCTGGATCTCCCCGGCCTTGGACGGTCAGCTCTGGGTCGGCCTCTTCGACGGCCTCGCCAGGGTCTCGCACGGCCGCATCGAGCGGGTCGACGTCACCTCCCCGCTGGGCGGCCCGGTGAGAGCGATCCTCGCCGCCGCCGGGCAGCCGTTGCTCGTCGTCGTCGACGCCCAGTTGATGGCCCTGGAGCCGGAGTCGGCCGCCGCCCCGCTCCGCCTTCGCGTCGCCTGGTCGGTGCCGCTGGAGGACCGTCATGCCCTTCGTGACCTCGCCCTCGACGACGAAGGCAATCTCTGGATCGGGACGGACGGCGGCGGTCTGATCCGGTTCTCGCACAGCCGGCTGGAGCGGCCGCAGTCGAGCAATCTCCGGCGCTCCGTCGTCGCCATGGCGCCCGACGGACGCGGTGGTGCCCTGGTGGCCATCGCCTGCGACGGTCTCGTGCGGCTCACCGCCGGCGGGGAGCGCGCCGCCGATCTGCCGCCCTTGCCGATCGAAAGCCCAGCCGAGAGCTGTGTGACCTCGCTGTTGCGCGACCGCCTCGGCCGCACGTGGATCGGCGCCGGGCGCTCCCTCTGGCGCATGGACGTCGATCAGCGACGCATCGAACGCACGGGAATCGAGCTCGTCGGCGGTCGCGCCGGACCGATGGCGGAGGATGCCCAGGGGATCTGGGCGAGCAGCGAGAACGGAGTGCTCCTCCACCTGAACGATCGCGGCGAGGTGCGCGACGAGATCCGGCTCTCGGCCAAGGTCTACTGTCTCCGCCTGGCCCCCGACGGCGACCTGTGGGTGGGATCGCGCGGGGCCATCTATCGACTGCGCCAGGGCCGGGCGGAGCCTCTCCCGGGCGACCTCGACCTCCGCCAGGCGGACGTCCGCGACCTGCTCTTCGAGGGACCCGATCGCCTCTGGATCGGCACTTACGGGCGCGGCCTCGGCTACTGGAACGGCTCGCAGGCCCACTGGATCACCACGGCCGAAGGGCTTCCGGACAATTCGATCTCGCGCGTCCTGGTCGACCGGGAGCGATGGATCTGGACGCTGACCAACTCCGGGCTGGCGGTCGCCGATCGCTCGCGCCTGCTCACCACCGCACGCGGCGAGGCCAACCACGGCGACTTCGTCGTCTTCGGCGCCGAGGACGGAATGCCGGAGGGGAACTTCGGAAGCCCCGCCGGATTCGCCGACCCGGCCACCGACCGGCTCTGGTTCGGCACCATCGACGGGCCGGTGCGAATCGACGCCGCAGGGTTCCCGTTCCGGCAGAGGGTCTTCCCGGCAGCGGTGCGCACGGCGCTCGGCGACGGCGAGCCCCTCGCGCTCGGCGACTCGATCGTCGTGCCGCCGTCCGTCTCGCGACTCGAGGTTCGCTTCCGCCTGCCGAGCTTCACCGCCCCCGAGCGACTTCGGCTGCGCTACCGGATGCGCGACGTCGACGTCGGCTGGGTCGAGCCACTCGCGCCTCGCGCTCACTACACCAACCTGCCGCCGGGACGACACCGGCTCGAGGTGCTCGCCCGCAACGAGGACGGCGTCTGGTCGACGGAACCCCTGGTCGTCCCGGTCGAGGTCGTTCCGTCCTGGACCCGACGCACGGCGCTGAGGGTCTTCGCCGCGATCGCGGCGGTGGTCCTGCTGCTCCTCGCCCACCGCCTGCGGGTGCGCGCCGGCGAGCGCCGCGCGAACCGACTGATCGCCGAGGTCGAGGCGCGACGGGCCGCGGAAGCCGAGACCGACGACCTGCGCCATCGCATCGAGCACGTCGAGCGCATCTCGGTGGCGGGAGAGCTCGCCGCCGCCCTGGCCCACGAGGTCCGGCAGCCGCTCTCGGCGATCACCAGCGCCGCCGGCGCCGCCCAGCTCTACCTCAAAAGCGGCCCCTCCCACGCGGCGGAGGTCGACTCCCTGCTCGGCGAGGTGATCAACCAGAGCCTGCGGGCGTCGGCGGTGCTCAAGGGCATCCGCGAGTTCCTCACGCGAGACGAGCCGCAGCGCGCCGCTCTCGATCTGAGCGAGCTCGCCTCGACGCTCTTCCCGATGCTCAAGCGCGAGCTGGTGGCTCGCGGCATCGAGTCCCGCCTCGATCTCGCACGCCATCTCCCGCCGGTCGTCGCCGACCCGGTCGACCTCCAGCAGGTGCTCGTCAACCTGATCCTCAACGCCTGCGACGCCCTTGCCGGGCGCCCCGGCCTACGCGAGGTCGAGATCGCCAGTTTCGCCGATCCGGCCGGCGTCCACCTGCGGGTTCGCGACAGCGGCCCCGGCGTTCCTCCCTCGGTGGCCAGCCGCCTGTTTCATTCGTTCGTCACCTCCAAGCCGGGGAGCATGGGGATCGGACTCGCCATCTGTCGCACGCTCCTCGCTCGCCACGGTGGCAAAATCGAACTCGAGCCCACGGCGACCGGCGCGTCCTTCCTGCTGACACTGCCAGCCGCCAATCCTGGGGGACCGGAATGACCGAGACGAGCGAGGCAGGTCGCGAGACGGTTCTCGTCGTCGACGACGACGACGACGCGCGCCGCATCCTCGAAATCCTGCTGCGCGCCAGTGGGTATCACGCGGTCGGATTCCCGTCGGCCGAAGCGTTCCTGGCCAGCGCCTACTCGCACCATCCAGCTTGCATGGTGCTCGACATGAACATGCCCGGGTTGAGCGGCGCCGAGCTCCAGGACCTCGCCGCCCGCCGCGGCATCCGACTCGCCATCGTCTTTCTCACCGCCTTCGGCGACATCGCGCTCGGCGTCAACGCGATGAAGAAGGGCGCCGTCGACTTCCTCGAGAAGCCCGCCCGGCCCGACGTCCTGCTCGCCGCCGTCCGGCAAGGGCTCGAGACGATCCGCGAGAGCCTCGCCGAGAGTCGCGAGCGCGAGGCCTGGACCTCCCGCGTCGCGCGGCTGACCGAACGCGAGCGGACGGTGCTGCGCGAGGTCCTCGACGGGCGCCTGAACAAGCAGGTCGCCTCGCGGCTCGGCCTCGCCGAGCGGACCGTCAAGCACCATCGGGCCAATGCGATGGCCAAGCTGGAAGCGGCGTCCGTCGCCGAAGTCGCCCGGTTGGTCGAGCGCTTCGGTGCCCTCGACGCCGGCGGCACACCCACACCCTAGACAGAATTCTTCACTTCCGCTTCGCCGGACCGCGAGGCGCGACGGCACGGCCACCGCCCGCCGCGCCCGAGCCACGCTCTCATTGCACCAAAGGGCGATTGGCCGAATCGGTTTTCGCCTCTAAATTGCGCTCCGGCACCACCTGGAACCGATTGCAGGATGCGACGCCGGATCGAAATCTCGACCATGGCCATGGGAACGAACACCTCGCGCATGCACGACGGACTCCGCATTCGCGGCGAGGGTGGCCCAGCCGACGACCACGACGGGCAGGACCCGGGGTTCGCCGGCGATCTCGCCAGCCTCTCGGTCTTCGAGCTGCTGCAGTCGCTCCACTACCTGCGCAAGTCGGGCACGCTCGAACTGACGATCGACGATGCCCGCCGGCTGAGCGAGTCGGCCACGTTCCTGCTGTCGACCGAAGGACTGGCCGGCGCTCGCTGCGGCTCGCTCGAAGAGCGCGAGGCGGTGCTCGCCGCGCTCTGGTGGTCGCGCGGCCGTTTCCGCTTTCGCCCCGGACCCATCGTCGCCGAAGGGGCCACGCTCTCGCTTCAGGATCTGCTGCTCGAAGGCGTCCGACTCGCCGACGAGGTCGAGGAGCGGGACGACCTCCTCCCCGATCGCGTCACTCCGCTCACCTTGGTCGCCGCCGAGCTCGCGGCCCCGGTGCTCGCGGTACGCGGCGTCCCCGAGATCGTCGATCATCTGCGCAGCTCGGCCGCGCTCAACCGGCTGGCCCTCGAGAACCTCGTCCCCTACGCCCCGGTGACCATCGCCCACGCCGTCGCCCGGCTCTGCGAAGAGGGCGCGGTGGCGGAAGGCCGGGGCGCTCCCGAAGCGCACGACCTCGTCGTCTCGACACCCCGCCCCACCAGCGAGATCGGCGCGGCGCCGACACGCATCGTCCGGTTGGCGATCGCCTTCCCGACCCACGACGCCAAGCTCGGCCTCGAGCTGGTCACCGCCCTGCGCCTGCAGGCTGGGATCGACATGGCGGCGCACTTCTTCGACCCGGCCGGCCCGTCCTTCAGTCGCATGAAGATCTCGGCCGACTGTTCTCTTTCGCTCACCACCCTCCCGCTCGCACGCCGCAACCGGTTCGTCTTCGAGACGCTGCTCGACAACCTGCGTGTGGCGCTCTTCGTCTCGCGCGCCGAGAGCGAACCGGAGCTCCAGGAGTGGATGAGCCTGATCCCGCCCGGCGTCACGGCGCTTCACGCGACCGATCCGCAAGAGGGAGCCGGCCGACTTCTCGGTCACCTCCACGAGCTGCGCCAGCGGGCGACGCTCCCGTGAGCCGTCCGACCATCGTCATCCTCGGCCCTGCCGAGGCCGGGAAGAGCACCCTCATCCGCCTGCTCGGCGACGGCGCGGTCAACCTCGAGCACCGCGGACGGACGGTGGGCATGGACCACGCCATGTTCCGCGACGGCGACCGCGAAGCGATGCTGCTCGGCGTCCCGGGCCAGGAGCGCTTCTCCGCCGTCCGCGAGATCCTCACCGGCATGAGCCGCGCTGCCGTGTGGGTCCGGCCGCCCTCGGGCGAGGCCGACCCCTTGACCGCGGAGTTGCTGGCATCGATCGCGCGCCCGCTGCCCTACCTGGTCTTCGTCAATCAACGCGACGGCGGACGGGGTCCCGGCGACCTCGCCCCCGCCCCGGCCCCGGTCGATCCGCCGAGAGACGTCGTCGTCGGCAACCTGCTCGGCGATCCTTCGGCCCGCGAACGGCTGCGGAACGCGATGTGGCGCCTCGTCGCCAGTTGAACGCCTCTCGTCGGAAGGAAACTCGGAGATCCCCATGGCCAATCGTGCCGAACTGATCCAACAGGTCCTCAAGACCCTTGTCCTCAATACCCCCGACGTCGAAGGCGCGGCGATGGTCACCGCCGACGGCCTGGCGCTCGCCTCGGCGCTGCCGGCGGGAACCGACGAAGACCGCGTCGCGGCGATGGCCGCCGCGGTTCTGTCGCTCGGCGATCGCACCGCCCACGAGCTGCAGCGCGGCTCGCTCGAGCAGGTCTACGTGAAGGGCAGCTCGGGCTACGTGATCCTCATGCAGGCCGGCAGCGAGGCGGTGCTCGAGGTGATCGCCGGTCCGGCGGCCAAGTTGGGCATGGTCCTGCTCGACATGAAGCGCGCCTCCCAAGAGCTGGCGCGTCTGCTGTGATCCTCCCCCCCCGCCAGGGGTTGCTGCTCGAGCGGCAGCTCCCGGAGATCTCGGCGCGCTGGAGCCCTCGGCGCGGCCCGATGCGTGGGGACGAGGACGGCCTCCCGCCCACCTCCCCCTCCGCCGCCTTGCGGGAACGCGTCGGCACGACGACCGACGCCGACCGTCCCGGCTTCGAACGCCACCGTCTCGACGCTGCGCGCGACCTGCACCTCGCGCTCGACTCGACGCCGCTCGCCGCGCTCGCGGCGTCCAGCGCCGCCTGAACCAGGGAAGCCCGCCATGCAAGACATGCGACCCGAGGAGATCGTCGGCGACCGCCGCGCGGTGGATCTCACCTATCACGATGGCACGTCGCGCAAGGTCTTCGTCACCGAGATCGAGACGCCGTTCCCCACCGGCGAGCTGATCGTCTCCCAGACCGACCTCGCCGGCACGATCACCATGTGCAACGAGGCCTTCGTGCACATGTCGGGATACCGTCACGAGGACCTCGTCGGCGCCCCGCACCACATCCTGCGTCATCCCGACATGCCGGCCGCGGCCTTCGCCGATCTCTGGACCACCGTGCGCGGCGGCGGGAGATGGCACGGCTACGTCAAGAACCTGCGGCGCGACGGCGGCTTCTACTGGGTCTACGCCACGGTCATCCCGAAGGTCCGTCGCGGCGAGGTCGTCGGCTTCACCTCGGTCCGCCGCCAGCCGTCACGAACCAAGGTCGAGCAGGCGCGCCTGCTCTACGCCACGATGCGCAGCGCCTGACGGGCCGGGAGAGACCATGAGCTACCGCTTCGCCCTGAGCCCGGACGTTCACGCGCGCGACCTGTCCAACTGGTTCGTTCTCAACACGCGCCTCCAACGGGCGCTCGGGACCGCCATCCACCCCGTCGTCTTCGACGACTTCGCCGACCTGCACGAGGCGATCGCCGGCGGCAACGTCGACATCGTCTATGCCAATGCCGCCGACACGGCGCTCCTGCTGCGTCGCCACGGCTTCTCGCCGCTCGCCCGCGCCCGCCAGGTCGCCGACGAGGCGCTGGTGGCCGTCGCCGCGACGTCGCCGATCCACGCCCTCGAGGCCCTCCCCTCGCGGATCCGCGCTGCCGCCACCGACGCGCCGGACGTGGAGCGGATCTGTCGCATCCTTCTCGAGCCCGCCGATCTCGGCGCCGCCGACATCGACGTGATCGCCAAGCGCAACTACGTGCTGGTCGCCAAGTCGGTGGCGATCGGAGAGAGCGAGGTCGGGTTCTTCCTTCGCCAGGCCTTCGACGAGCTCTCGGACCTGACCCGTGGCATGCTCCGCCCGCTCATTTCGAGCCAGATCTACGTCGTCAGCCACTGCCTGCTGGCCAGCGAGCGCCTGGCCGGGTTCGTGCCGCAGATCCTGGGCGCCCTCGAGTCGATGGCCGACGACCCGACCGTCGCCGACCTGCTGCTCGGTCTCGGTGCGCCGCGAGGCTGGGAGCGCCTGACGCTCGAGGACGCCGAGTTCATGGTGGACCTGATGGACACACTCGAGAGCTGAGGAACCGATCGCCACCCTCCTTGCGTTCCCCGAGAGGCGCCGCGTGAAGAGCTGGACTCTCTATCGAAGCGAGGCCGACAACGACCTGCGCTGGGCGACGCGGCAGGATACCGACGGGCAACCGGACGGTTCCGCCGAGCGTTTCCTCTGCGAACACCTGGGCGGCGACGGGCTGCTGCGCGCCGCGATGGTACGGGCCCGGCTCGGACCCGACGAGGCCGACGCCTTCCGCACCGTCGGACCGGACCGCTCGGCCCTCGACGTGGTCGTCGTCGCCGACCCGCCGCGAACCTACGTGCTGATCGCCCAGCCCCGCACCCATTCGAGCGGCCTCGGTCGCCTGGCCTTCGTCTACTCCTCTCTGGCGCGCAGTCGCGACGCCGCGCTCTTCTGCGATGTCTCCGGGACCATCCTCGCCGCCAGTCGCCGCTGGCGCGACCTGTACGGGTACGAATCGGGCGACGTACTGGCACGCAACCCGCGCCTCGTCAGCTCGCGCCAGCACCCGCGGTCGACCTTCCGCCAGCTCTGGCACGATCTGCGCGATCGCCAGAGCGACAGCTGGTCGGGCGAGCTCGTCAATCGGCGGCGGGACGGCGACCTCGTCCGCGTCTGGCAGACCATCACGACCTTCCGCGACGCCAGCGGCGGCGTGGCCGGCTACCTCGGTCTGACCCGCGACATGACGCGCCAGGCCGAGACGCTGGAACGGCTGAGCCAGCGGCTCGAAAGCGCCGACCGCGGCGAGCAGCAGGAGCGGCAGCAGCTTGCCGCGACGACGCGCGAGCTCCGCTCGCCGCTGCTGGCGATCGTCGGCTACCTCGACCTCGCCGAGCGCAGCCTGCCCGCCGAAGACGGGCATTCGGCCGCGCCCCACCTCGAGGGGATCCGCCGTGCCGCGCGGCGGCTCGACGAGCTCATCGCCGCGCTGCAGGCTCCGGCCCTCTCCAGGGTCGGCGAGGCGAAGGCCGAGGACGCGAGAATGCGCCTGCGGTCGCTCCTCCGCACCGAGGTCGCCCTGCAGGCCTCGCTGGCCCGCCACCGCGCGGTTCGGCTCGATCTGGTCGAGGAGGGACTCTCGCTCCCCTGCTTCGGCGACGAGAAGGGGCTCGCGCGGGCGCTCCGCGAGCTCGTGTCCTACGCGGCGCGCACCGCGGCCCGCGGCACGCCGGTCACCGTCCGCCACTCGACCTTCGAGGATGGCAGCCAGGAGGTCGCCGTCGAGATCACCGCGCCGATCCCGCAGGGCGACACGACGAGTGAGGGCGCGGAGACGAACGCGATCGTCCGGCCCGCACGCTCCTGGACTGGAGCCCCGAGCCTCGCGTCGCTCGACCTGGCCCATCAAGTCGCCGCCTGTCATGGCGGCTCGTTCGCCGAGGAGCCGCTCGCCGACGGCGGCCGGAGCTTGCGCTTCCGGATCCCGCTCGGCCTCGAGCATTTTCACGACCGGATCTGGGCCGTCGCGGTCTTCGACCCCGCCGAGCGTCTCTGGCCCTGGCTCGCCGAACGACTCGCCGCGAGCCAGATCCCCGCGTTCCTCGTCCACTCGCAGAGCGAGCTCGCCGAGGTCTGCCGGGTCGAGCTCCCCAACCTGGTGCTCGGAGACGTCGCCCACGCGGCCTCGAGGCTCAGCGCCTCGTCGGGCCAGGTCGGCCCGGCGCCGTCGATCGTCTATCTCACGACCTCGGGAGCGGACCCGGCTCCGTCCGTCGCCTCGGGAGAGGGCCCGGCCGCCCTCCTCACCGAGCTCTCGAGCCTCCTCGCCAGCGCCCCGGCGCGGCGGGGGGCTCCCTGAGGCGTGAGCTCACCTCGCCGGGTCGCTAGACACGCCCGGCGGCTGGCCCGTAGACCGGTTTGGAGACAGGAGACGAACCGAGAGAACGAGACTCCTCCAGACCTCCACCCTCCTTCAGCCCCACCCTGACCGGTGGGGCTCTTTTTTTTCGCGATCACCACCAGCCGCGGCGGCGGAACCAGACCACCATCGCCACCGCGGTGGCGACCATCGTCCCGAGCAGCGCCGGATAGGCCCAGGGCTGCTTGAGCTCGGGCATGTACTCGAAGTTCATCCCGTAGAGCCCGGCGAGAAAGGTCAGCGGCAGCAGGATCGCCGAGAAGAGGGTGAGCACCTTCATAATCTCGTTGGTCTTCTGCCCGACGGCCGAAAGATAGGTGTCCTTCACGCTGCCGAGCTGATCGCGCTGCTGGTCGATCGCATCGCCGAGTCGCATGACGTTGTCGTAGACGTCGCGGAAGTAGAGCGCCTGCCCCTCGTCGACGAAGCGCGCCGTCGGATTGCCGAGGTGCGAGAAGACCTGGCGATGCGGGAGCATCACGCGCCGGAGCGTCCCGAGGCTGCGCCGCAGCTCGAGGATCCCTTCGAGCTGCCCCCTCTCGACCTGCCGGAAGATCGCCTCTTCGATCTCCTCGATCTCGCGAGCGATCTCGTCGAGCACCGGGAAGTAGTGGTCGATGACCTCGTCGCAGAGCGAGTAGAGGAGACGCGCCGGGCCGCCCGGTGGGGCCGCGACGCCGTCGCGCAGTCGCTCCTGGACCTTGCGCACACTGCGCATCGGGGCGCGATGGCAGGTCAGCAGACGGTCGGTGCCGAGAAAGGCGGCGAGCTTCAGGGTGTCGAGGCGGTGCCCGGTCTTGTTGAAGTCGAGCCCGCGCACGATGGCGAAGAGGCAGTCGTCGAACTCCTGCATCTTCGGCTGGTGCTGCAGGGTGAAGGTGTCCTCGACCGCCAGCGGGTGATAGCCGAGGTCGAGCAGCAACCGCTCGTACTCGGGCTCGAACCCTTCGAGGTCGGCCCACAGCCAGGCACCGGGCGGGAGCGGCGCGTCGAGCAGCTCGCGACCGCCCCAGCGGGGCAGCTGACCGGGACAGTAGAGAACGCACTGGATCATGGCGCGATCGGCGGCGGGCGGCACCCGCCGCGGCGAACGCTATCAGGAAGCGCCCGGCCCGCGGAGCCTAGGGCCGCGGCGCAGCGGCCGGGTCGGCCGTCGGCGCGGGTCGCTCGCCCGGAGGCCTCGACGACTGACGTCGCAGCCAGCGATCGCGCAGCGAGCCGCGTCCCGCCTGGCCGGTGGCGCCCACTTCGCGCGGCGGCCGCAAGCGAGCGAGAAGCGCGAGATACCGTGCCTGCTGCTCCGGCGTCAGCAGCTCGCGCGTCGCCAGCACGTGGTCGACGAAGGCCCTTTCGAGAGCCGCGTTGCGTCGCCCCGCCTCGTCGAGCAGGGCCTCCAGCCGGGCCCGGTCCGGCTGCGGACGCGCCACTTCGCGGCGCAGTTCGCGCCGCGCCGCTTCCATCGCCTGACGGTCCGCCTGGGTGCTCTCGAAGAACCGGCGATGGCGCTCGAGAAAGCGCTCACGCTGCTCGGCCGTGAGCTCGAGGCGATCGATCAGCTCGAGCACGGCCCCGCGCGGCGGCCCACCGAGCGGAGGCTTGTCCGGACCCGCGGGAAGCCCGCGGCGCGCCAACCACGCGCCGAGCAGTCCACAATTGAGGCCGACGGAGAGCAGCAGGGCGGCCAGCACCCACCAGCGTCTCATCGGCTCGTCCCTTCCAGGTCGCTCGACAGCTCGGCGGAGTCGAGGCTCGTGCCTCGCTCGGCCACCAACCAGTAGCTCTCGCCCGGCCCCGGATCGCTCCACAGATCGGTCGATTCCTCGCTGGCAACCGGGTTCGAGGCGGGAGCGGGCGAGGTTCCCGGAGCCGACAAGGTGCCGACGACAGCGCCGATGGCGATCCCCGAGGCGAGGGCCCCCGCACCGAGGAGCCGGGCCCACCCCGGCAGAGCGGAGAACGACGGCACCGTCGCGGCCTCGGCACGCACCTTCGCCATCACCGCGGTGGTGAACCCTGGCGGCACCCCACGCTCCGGCGGCTCCTCCAGCCCCTCCCAGACGGAGCGCAGGGCCTCCCGTCGCAGCGCCGCGCTCGGGTCGGTCGACAGGCGAGCGTCGAGGTCTCGACCGGCTTCCTCCGAAAGCTCGCCGGCGAGCGACCGCACCAGTTCGCGATTCCGTTCGTCCATCGTCATCCCTCGCTCCGAGAAACCCGCGGCAGGCCCGATTCCTGCGCCGCGGTCAATCGTCTCATCGCCCGCACCAGCCGGCTCTCCACCGCCCCTTCGCTGATGCCGAGCGTGCGGGCGATCTCGCGGTAGGCCAGTCCCTCGAAACGCGCCAGGATCAGGACGGCTCGCTGGTTGGCCGGCAGGGCGTCGATCGCCTGCCGCGTGGCCTCCCAGCGCTCCCGCGCCGCGAGGCGATCCAGCGGGCCGGGGGCCCCGTCGATCGGGTCGAGCTGGGGTCCCTCGTTCTCCCCGTTCTCGTCTGGCGAAAGCGAGAAGAATCGCAGAATCCGCTTGCGGCGCAGGCGATTGAGGCAGAAATTGACCGCGATCCGGTAGATCCAGGTGAAGACCTGCCCGTCCGGCCGAAAGCTCCCGGCTCGCCGATAGACCCGGAGAAAAACCTCCTGCGCCGCGTCGCGCGCCTCCTCCGGATCGCCCAGCAGGCGCTCGCAGAGGCGGAGCAACCGCGCCTGATGGCGCTCGACCAGCGGAGCGAACGCCTCCACATCGCCCTGGGCGACGCGCTGGAGCAACTCCCAATCCGGATCGGCGCCGGTGCGGCGTGGCTCGCTCACCTGCCCGGTGAAACCCTCGAGATCGCGAACCCCTGCGCCCTCGCCTTCAGCTCAGGTCGAGAGCTGGTCGAGCTCGCGCTGCAGCTCGTCGATCCGCGCGAACCGTTGCTCGGGGTCTTTCTCGAGGCAGCGCACGAGAAGTCGCTCGAGCCGCTCGGGGATGTCGGTCCAGCGCTCTCGCGGCGGCACCGGCGGATCCGACAGATGCTTGAGCAGGACCTCCATCGGCGTGCCGCCGCCGAACGGCAGCGTGCCGGTGAAGAGCTCGTAGAGCACCACGCCGACGGCGTAGAGGTCGGTGGCGAAGCTCGGCTCGCGACCCTGGATCTGTTCCGGGGCGAGATAGTGCGGCGTGCCGACGAGGAATCCGGCCTCGGTCACCCCAGCACCCGCCATGCGCTGTGCCGGCCGCGCCAGACCGAAGTCCATCAGCTTGGCGTTGCCGCTCTGGTCGATGATGATGTTCTCCGGCTTGATGTCGCGGTGGAGGATGGCCAGGGCATGCGCCGCCGCGAGGCCGTTGCAGAGCTGCTTGCCGACGTGGAGCGCCGCGGAGAACGGCGGACGGCCACTCGCCTCCAGCAGGTAGCGCAGCGTCACTCCGCGGACGTACTCCATCGAGATGAACGGGACGCCGTCGAGCTCGCCGAAGTCGAAGGTGCGAAGGACATTCGGGTGGGTGATCCGGCGCGCCAGCTTCAGCTCGCTCTTCAACCGGTCGAGCAGGTCACGGTCCCCCGCTACCTCGCGCTTGAGCATCTTCAACGCGACGAGGTCGTCGAGCTCCTGGTCGCGCGCCTTGAAGACCACACCCATGCCGCCGGCACCGAGCACCGAGAGGATCTCGAAGCGCCCGCCGAGCAGCGAACCGGGAGCGATGTCGGCGAGCGTCGAGCGGCCGCCCGGCGCGGCCGCACCGCCGAGCGCGGGCGCCCCCCCCATCACTACCGTCGCCTGGGTGACCGACGGCGGCGTGCCGCAGACGCGCCCCGCAAGCTCGGCCGAGAGCACGTGGATCGGCTGCGGCGAGAGCAGGCTGCGCTGCGCCGGGACTTCGACGCCGGCCTGCGAGAACACCGTCGCCAGCTCGCCGTACACCGCGGGCGAGAGCACGAGATCTCCCGGCGTCGCCTCGCGCATCAACACCTCGAGCTGCTGCACCGCCGGGCCCAACAGCACGCGCTCGGGCTCGTCGGCGTAGGTCACCGACCCCGACAAAGCGTCGCCCGCGGCGAGCGCCAGCAACGGCGGCTCGGCCTGCTCGAGCTCGAGATCGCGGCTCGACAGCACCGCGAGAACCTCCGCGGCCGACTGCAACGCGCGCAGACTGCGTCCGTCGCCGTCGAAGGAGGCGAGGATCCGGTGCCCCGCGGCGATCTCGAGACGTCCGCCCCGCGCACCGACCGCGGCAGCGACGCGCCGCAGATCGCGCCCCATCCGGGCGAGCGTGTCGAGCGGCTCGAGGACCCCACGCGGACGCGCATAGCGCCGCATCTCCACCGCCATCAAGGTCCGCGGGCGGGTCTCCGGCGCCGCCGGCGGCGCGTGTCGCGGCGCTTCCGGCATCGATCGCGACAGCTCCATGACGTAGTCCTGCATGTCGCGGCGTTCGCGCAGGTCGGCGAGCAGATCGTTGAACGAGCGGGCGAGCTGGGCGACCTCGCGCGAACCTCCCGCCTCGAGGCGCACGTCGTAGCTCCCCTGCCGCGCCGCTTCGGCCGCCTCGGCGAGGCGCCGCACCGGGGCGAACGTGCGCCGGGAGAGCGCGTAGGACAGGGCGACCGCGGCGAGCAGCGCGAACGCACCGACGCCGAGCAGCAGCCCCTGGATCCGGCGGTAGGTCGCCAGCTCACGATCGAGCGAGGCGAGCGCAACGCTCGCACCCACCGGCGCGCCGGCCGCGTCGCGCAGCGGGGTGAGCAGCGCCACCCAGTTGCGCCCGTCGACTTCCAGCTCGAGCTGGTCGACGGCGTCGCCACGCTGGATGACGCGTCCGAGCAGGTCGCCCTTGAGGCGCAGCGCGGCGAGCAGCTTCTCCTCGAGGGCCGGCTCGAGCGTCGTCGCCACCACCGTCGGTCCGCCGGGGCCGCCGGCAAGGTAGGCCACCTCCGAGCCGGTGATGCGTTGCACGTCGAGCGCGAGTCGGTCGTCGAGGGCGAAACCCGCGACCAGGTAGCCGAAGAGCAGCGGAGCCGGGTCCTGCGCGACGGTCAAGGGCTCGGCCACCGCGTAGTAGAGCTTCGAGCCCTCTTGCCAGACGCCCGACGCCGTCCCCTTGCGGGCCTGGGCGACGAACGGGTTGCGCGACAGGTCGGTGCCGTGTGCTTCCGGGTCGTCGGTGCGCGCGAAGAGCACGCCACTGGCATTGAGCAACAGGGCGAGGTCGTAACCGAGATCGCGCTGCCGTTCGGTGAGCTGGTCGAAGACCGCCGCCGGGTTGTTGGTGTCGATCGCCTCGACGATGTAGGCCTTGAAGGTCGGGAGCTGGGCGAGCAGGCGGACCGGGCCGAGCAGCAACTCGTAGCGCTGCTGCTGGAAGGCGCTCTGCACCGAGTTGGTCGCCAGGATCCGGTCGCGCGCCGCCTTGGTGGCGATGCGGTTGCCGAGCGTCCAGGTCAGCGCCACCGAGCTGCCGACCGCCAGCAGCAGCAGTCCGGCGTTGACCAGGAAGATGCGCGTGCCGAGCGAAGGGGAGAGCGGCCTAGTCATAGGAACGAGTCGACCCGTAAGCCTTTCCATGCTTGTCGCTGTGCGGCGGGATCCGCGGCTTGCTCACCTCGAGCAGGATGCGGGGCGGCGCGGCGGCCGGCGAGGCGAGCGCCAGGGTCAGCGCCTCGGCCCGCTCGTGCCAGACGAGAAGCTTGCCCGGACCCTCGGGAACCCCTCGCAGGAGGAAGCTCCCGTCGGCCGCGGGTCGCGCGTGAAACGGCGTGTCCACCACCATGACGTAGGCGACCATCGAATGATGGACGTTGCAGAAGACCCGCACCAACCCCGGCGAGTCGAACCGCCATGCCTTGCCGGGACCGCGACCGACGAGCCCGAGGTCGAAGGCATTGCGGCCGGAGACCGAGAAGACGTTGTGCAGGATCGGGTCCTGGTTGGGGAAGGTCACCGTCGATCCGGTCGGCACGACGAGAATGCGCGGCTCGAACTCCTTCTTCACCGTCACCATCTCGAAGCGACCCGGTGCGGGTCGCGCGCCGGCGAGCGGGCGATCCGGAGTGAAGGTCACGACCGCCTGGCGAACGTCGACGCTGCGGTCGCGCTCCTGGCGACCGGGCGCGCGCACCTCGACCGTCCCCTGCAGGTCGGCGGCCACGCCGGGCGTGGCGACGAGCAGCCACGCACCGGCGACACGGAGGGCTCGAGCGAAGGGACGCACGCGATCACCTGGCCCGGACGATCAACGTTCCTTGAGCGAAGAGGCGAGCAGACCGAGCCCACCGGCGAGCAGACCGAGCATGACCAGCGTGTTGTAGAGACTGGTCGGCCGGAAGTAGATGTCGAGGTGAACCAGGATCCCGGCGAGGACGATCACCGCGCCGGCAGCCAGGAGCAACCAGCCCACCCACGAGCGAGCGTCGAAGAAGAGGAGGGCGATGCCGACGAGCAGCGGCAGGAGCGAGAGTCCGAAGGCGTTGAACCCCCAGAGCATCCAGCCCCCGCTCGTCACGGTGACCTGCTGCGTCAACAGGTAGGCGCCGGCCACGGCCATCAGGAAGCCGACGAGAAAGCGGCCGCACCCTCCCGGGGTTCCGCCCGGGCGGCGCCAGCGTTCGAGCTCGGTGGCGGGCACGGGCGGATGATAGCAGCGCCACGCCGCCGCGGCAGTGCGCTCGCCCACCCTGCGGTCGCGTGGCAGAATCGCGCCGTGCTGCCGCCCGAGTCCCCCGCACCGCTCGCGCCCGACGCGGAAGCCGTCGCGTCGGCGGCGCTCCGCCGCCGGATCGCCGACTTCCTGCTCGCGCCCGATCCGGCACGTTTCGACGAGCTCGCACTCGCCGCCTTCCGCTTCCAGCTCGAGCGCCAGGCCCCGCTGCGCCAGCTCTGTTCGCGGCACGGCGTTCGCGCCGAGGCCGTGGCGACCTGGAGCGAGGTTCCGATGGTCCCGGTCTCCGCCTACCGCAGCCTCGATCTTGCGGTGGCCCCACCGGTCGAGATCTTCCGCTCGAGCGGGACCCACGGGCCGGATCGCAGCGTGCACCGGCACCCGTTTCCCGAGCTCTACCGCGCGACGATCGACGCCGCCTTCCCGCGCTACTGCCTGCCGCGGGGAGACCGGCCGCCGATGCTCGCCCTCGTGCCACCGCGCGAACTGGTCGCCGATTCGAGCCTGGGCTTCATGGTCGCCCACGTGCTCGAGCGTTTCGGCGGCCCGGCCTCGGCCTACGCCTTCGGAGCGCGGGGCGTCGAGGCGGGAGTCGCCCGCTCCTGGCTCGGCGCCCGCCAGCGCAGCGGCACGCCGGTCCTGCTCCTCGCCACCGTCTTCGCGCTGGCGGATCTGCTCGAGGCGCTCGAGCGGATGGGGCTGCGCTTCCGGCTCGCTCCGGGAAGCACCGTCTTCGTCACCGGCGGATTCAAAGGCCGGCGTGCCGAGGTCGATCCGCGGGAGCTGGCCACCGCCCTGGTCGCCGGGCTCGGCATCGCCCCGGAGGGGATCGTCGGCGAATACGGCATGACCGAGCTGACCAGCCAGGCCTACACGGCGACGCAGCTCGGCGGACGGAGCGACCTGTTCGTCGTGCCGCCCTGGATGCGCTTCCGCGTGCTGTCGCCCGAGAGCCTCGAACCGACGCCGAGCGGGGAGCCCGGTCTGCTCGCCCTGTTCGACCTGGCGAATCTCGGAACCGCCGTCCACCTCCTGACGGAGGATCTGGCGATCGCCGAGGAAGGTGGCTTCCGCCTCGTCGGGCGGGCCGCCGGTGCCGAGCTGCGCGGCTGCTCCCTGCTGGCCGAGGAGCTTTCCGGCCCCCGACCCGGGGAGACCGCGCCACCCCGCGGCGACGCGCTACACTGACCGAACCAGGAGGGTCAACCGATGCGTCCGACCCCATTCCTTCGCTTCACTTTCGTTCTCTCGCTCCTGCTCGTGCCGTTCGCCGGCGCGGCTGCGAGCGATTCCTCCGCCGCGATTCCGGTGCTGATCGCGATCGACTCCAGCCGGTCGCTCTCCCCCGCCGAGAACGCAGCCACCGTCGCCATCGCGCAGGAGCTGATCGGCAAGCTGCCGGCGGGTGTCCCTGCCGCCGTGCTCTCCTTCGACGACGAGGTGCACTGGCTCGCCTTCCCGGGCGATCCGACGGCGGCTCGCGCGCCCGGCCAGGTGCAGGTCAAGGGCCGCTACACCGTGCTCAACGATGCCCTGGTCGAAGGGGTCCGCACGCTGTCGAGCGGCGGCGTCGTCGTGCTCCTCTCCGACGGCCGCGACGAGAACTCGGCCACCACGCTCGAGGACGCGGCGCGACTGGCCGGTGAGCACGGCGTCCGGGTCGTCGCCGTCGGTTGCGGCCGACCCGACGAGCGCACGTTGCGCCGCCTCGCTCTGCTGACCGGCGGAACCTACGCGGGGATGCGGAGCGCCACCGACGCCGACCGGATCCTCACCGAGGTCACCCGGCTGCACGACGCCCGGGTCGCCGAAAGGCGAGCCGAGGAGGCACGCCTGGCCCCACCGCCGTCGCCTCCGACGCCAGTGCCGATCGCCACGCCCCCTCCCGAGCCCTCGTCGAGCGGACCGGGCGCCGTTTTCCTCGGCTTGGCCCTCCTGCTCGCCGCGGCAGCGGCCACCGTCGGCTATCTGCTGGCCCGCCGTCGGGCCGCTTCCCAGGCCACGGGGCGCGGCGAATACCCCGAGCTCGGCACCTCTCCCGGGGTGGCAATGCCGCCTCCGGCGGTGCCGGCGGTGGAGTCCGCACCGATCGATCCCGGGCTGCTCGCCCTGTTGCGGTCGCGGGTCGCGGCACCGCCGGGGCAGATCCTCCAACTGTCGCTCGACGACACCGCCTCGTTCCAGCGGCTGCCGTTCTCGGAGTCGGCGGAGAAGACGCTCGTCCTCACCGAGGAGATGGTGCTCACCGTCCGCGAGCCGGGCCGCGAGCCGCGCTCCTATCGTCTGCCACCCGATCGCGCGATCTCGATCGGACGCGATTCCCAGCGCAACACCCTGGCGTTTCCCGACCCGACGCTCTCCGGCCAGCACTTCCGGATCGCGCTCGACGAGGGCGTCGCCTACCTGATCGATCTCGACTCGACCAACGGCGTCTTCCTCAACGAGACGCGGGTGCGCGCCGCGCGGATCCGCCCGGGCGACCGGCTGCGCGCCGGCATGCTCGAGCTCGAGCTGCAGGTCCGCCAGGAGAGAGCCTCGGCGGAGGTTTCCCGGCTGAGGCCGTTCAGGGAATGACCGGCGCCTGCGTCGCTTCGGCTTCGGCGCCGCTGGCTCGACGCTCCCAGAGCCCGAAGCGGTTCCCCTCGGGATCGCGGAAGCGGGCGAATCGACCGGCCGTTCCGACCGCCACCGGGGCGAGCTCGACGACGCCACCGCACTCGCGGATGCGGGCGAGGCAGACCTCGAGCGTCGCGTCCTCGACGTGCAGCACGAGCAACGGCTGACCGTCCACCAGCTCGCCAGCGGCGAGCAGACCGCCGGCGATTCCCGGTTCGGAGGCGGCGGGCGGACGCAGACGACGATAGTCTCCTCCGGACCAGGGGGCGCTCACCGCCTGCCAGCCGAACGCCTCGCAGAAGAAGCGCTCGGCGCGCCCGAGATCGCTTGCCGGAACCTCGAAATGTCCCACCGTGACCCGCATCGCGAGCCGAACCTATCGCAGGATGCGGCCATCGGTGCCCTCGCGCCGGGTGCGGACGTTGCGCTGCCCTTCGGCTGGACGCGCCCTCCCGGACCTGCCGCTGCGGCGGACGACTGGACTCCACCGCAGCTTGCCGCGCTCGTCGCCCACCTGGCGACCGCCGGCGTCTCCGCGCTGAGCGCCCTGACCCGCGACGCGCTCCTCGACGCCTGGAGCGACACCGTCGAGCGCTTCCGCGACCCGCACGGCAGCGAGCGAACCCTGCTCGAGCCGGGGCTCGTCCGGCGCACCGGTCTCGCCCCGCGCAGCCTTGCCGCGGCGCTCGAGGTCGTGCTCACCGGGGTCTCCCGAGAGCCCGCCCGCCGGCTCTTCGCCCGTGCCGTGCCGCTCGAGCAGGCAGCGCCGGCCCTGGTGGTGCTGGCCGGGAATCTCCCCGCCCTCGGACTGCAGCCGCTCCTTCCCGCCCTCGCCTTGCGGCGCCCGCTGCTGCTCAAGAGCCCCTCGGCGGAACCGCTCTTTCTGCCGGCCTTCGTCCGTGCCCTCGCCACGCGCTTGCCCGCCGCCGGCGAGGCGATCGCCGCGCTCTGCTGGCGGGGGGGCGATCCGCGGCTCGAAGCGCCGATCCTCGCCGGCGTCGATCGGGTGCTCGCCTACGGCGACGCTCCGGCACTCGCCGACCTCACGCGGCGAGCGCCCGGACGCGTCCTCGGCTACGGCCCGAAGGCCAGCCTGGCGCTCGTCGGCGCGGAGGCCGATCTCCGCACGTGCGCCCGCGGCCTGGCGCGCGACATCGCGCTCTTCGACCAGCGCGGCTGCCTGTCGGTCCACGCCGTCTACTGCGCCGGCGGGGCGTCGGAGCTGGCTGAACGGTTGGCCGGCGAGCTGGCTCGGATCGCCGGGGAGCTGCCGCCAGGGGAGGGATCCCTCACCGCTCGCGCCGCCGTGCGCCAGGCGCGGGACGAGGCCGCGCTGCGGGGATTGGAAACTCCGCCGCTCGACTTCTCCCTTGGCACCGTGCTCGTCGAGCCGCGGCTTGCGTTCCGCCCGTCTCCCGGGCTGCGGACGGTGCGCATCCATCCGGTCGGAGAGCTCGCGTCCAGCCTCGGGGCGCTGGAGTGCTGGAACGGCCGCCTCCAGGGCGTCGCGCTCGCCGGGGTTTCCGCCTGGGCGCTCCGGGCGGAGCTCGAACGGCTGGGATGTTCGCGCTTCGCCGAACCCGGCGAATTGCAGTCGGTCGACGCCGCCTGGGCCAACGGCGGCATCGACCCACTCGTCGCCCTCGGCTGAGTGGGCGTCGCGGCGCGCTACATCCGCCAGCGCAGGGTGGCGAGCAACTCGTCCTCGGAGAGCTCGCGGCCGTTGAGCAGCGTCAGCGTGTTGTCCGAGAACTCGACCGTCAGGTCGACGCCGTCGACGATGCCCAGGCGCAGGCCGTAGTCGAGCTTCTCCCAGTCCCAGCGCACGCTCGGCGCAGGAAACTGCGCCGAGCCTCCGGCGAACTCCGGCTCGAGCTTGGAATAGCGAACCGCCGGCGCCAGGTAGGGGAAGAGCTGCCGCTCGGCAACGGCGAAGGCGAGCGGCAGCTCGATCCGCCAGGCGAGCTCGCCCTCGTAGCCGAACCGCTTCATCCCGGCGAGTCGTTGATCGACCACCTGACCGAAGAAGCTCAGCCCGCCCACGACGAGCTCGAGGTTGCCGCCGACCTCGCGCTTCTCGCGCCCGTGGATCGGCAGCGAGTAGGCATCCGCCGGGCCGTTGAGCAGGTCGAGGTCGCCCCCGTAGAAGGTCCCCTCGAGGTCGACCCGGTCGGCCAGATCGCGGCGATAGCCCCATGCCAGCATGTCGAGGTGCCATCCCGCCTCGATCCCGCTCCGAAGCGCAGACCGAGGCCCGCCCCGAGCTCCGGCTCACCGCTCGAGTCGAGCTCTTCGACTTCGGCGTCGTAGAGAATCGGGAAACCGGTGCCCAGCCGGGGCTGCGGATTCGTCCGCCCCGGTTCGATCTCCGGCGTCCCGTTGTCCCCGGCCAACGCATTCGGATCGCGGAAGAAGAGCGGATTGCCTTGCGTGTACGAGCCGCGCAGGTAGAGATGACGGCCGAGCTGGGCCCCGACCTCGATTCCCTGATCCTCGAAGCGGTTGAAGGCGGTCGCGGCGAGGCCGTAGCTCTCGAGATGGCGGTCTTCCTGCCGTTCGAACTTGCCGAACTTCCCGACCTTCGCGTAGATCGAGGTCGAGTCGGCCAGGCGGCCATCGCGCCCGAAGCGGATCCACAGCTCGTCGACGTCGAGCTTCTTGTCGCTCGAGGTCGGGTTGCGATCGTGCAGGTCGATCGCGTCGATCTTGGCGCGCACGGCGATCGACTCGCCCCACGACCCATCGATGAACAGGGTCATCACCGGAAGCTCGACGTGCTCGCCGGGGTCGACGGTGGAGAGAAACGCCTGCCGGGCGCCGACCGGCAGCTGATCGGCGGTGAACGGAAACGGGCTGGCGACGCGCAGGTCCTCGCTGTCGCGGTAGCCGGCCTTCCCTTCGAGCCGGAAGTGCAGCCCGCGCTCGGCCGCCGGCGGCGCCGCCTCGTCGGCAGCGGCCGCAGCGGCCGAATCGGGGGTCTCCTCGACCGCCAGGACCGGCCCGGTGACGGCCGTCAGGCCGAGCAGGAAGGATCCGACCCAACGCCGCATCGCCCCGCCCCTCAGAGCGCGTTGGCCTTCTTGAGCAGATCGTAGATCGCCGTCTCCGGGCTTCCCCACTGCGTGCCGACGATCCGTCCCGCCTCCTTGCCGCCGATGATGACGATGGCCGTCGGAACGCCCTTGACTTCCCATTTCGTCGCCTCCGGTTCCTTGTTGAACGGCGAGGGCACCCCGTAGTAGTCGAAGCGCAGTGTCGAGCCCTTGAGCGCCTGCTCGACCTTCAGCAGCGCCGGGAGGTGCTCCTTGCAGTGCGGGCACCACGAGCCGAAGAACGCCAGCACCCGCACATCGGCCTTGGTCGAGCGGACCCGCGCCACGACATCGCTGATCGGCGTGAACAGCGCGGCCTTGCGGCCGTACCCCGGGTCGTGCTCGAGCAGATCGGCGCCGGTGTGGAGACCGAGCAGCCAGGCGCGCGGGGTGAGGCGCACCGACTTGCCGCCAACCTGGAAGACGAGATTCTCGCCCTCCATCTTCCACGGCCCCTCGAGGGCGAGCGTCGCCTCCGGCAACAGATCGACGAATCCCTCCTGGCGCGCCACCTTCATCAGATCGAGCCGTTCGATCTGACCCGACGCAGCCGAGATGAGCACCGGCGAGGTGAGCTCCGGGGCGATGACGAGGTAGGAGCGCAGGGTCGGCGATTGATACAGCGTCGCCTTCGGCGAGGGCTTGCCGGCGACCTCGACGAGAAAGTCGCCGCTCAACTCGAAACGGCCGCCGCGCGACGGCCCCTGGGCTCGTGACGCTGCCGGAGCGAGAGCTGAAGCGAGGACGAGCGCCGCAACGAAGAGGCGACGCGAACGAAGGGGACAGATCATCGAGGTTCTCCTGAGGGAACCGCACCCGCCGCCGCCAGCTGCGGTGGCAGTCCGGAATAGGTCGCAACCACCCGCCCGTCCTCGACCAGGAACGAACGGGGCAGCGTGCGGTAAAGCGGCCGCAGCAGCGCCTTCGGCGCCGCCTGCAAGGCGAAGCTGGGCGCCCACTCGAAGAAGAGCCGGCGCGAGCGGTCGAGGTCGAAATCGGCGAGCAGCGTCACCGGGGGAGCGTCGTTCGTCGCCTCACGACGCGCCATGTAAGCGTTGAGCTCCGGAATGCGCGCGGCGAGCCGCGGGTCGTCGACTTCGCCGATCACGGCCAGATGACGCCCTTGCGTGAGCTCTGGCGCAAGGTCCGAGAGACAGACGCGTTCCACCCCGCGGCCGACGCAGAGCCGCGTCAGCTCGGCTCCTGGCGAGAGGCGCGTCGCCAGGTCGTCGAGCGGAAGCTGTGGCGCGGCGATCGCGGTCGCGACGGCGAGACCGGCGGTGGCGACCGCCGCGACGGCGACCGCTCGAGCCCGCCGCGGCACCGCAGCTCCCCACCAGGCGAGCGCGAGCGCCGGGACCATCATCAGCAGATCCTGGAGAAACGCCTCGGTCGGGCTGCGATCGACGAGGTTGCCGAAACAACCGCAGCCCGCCGCCGGGTCGGCGATCCCCGCATGGGCTCGCCAGGCCGCTCGGCCGGTGAGGAACAGAAAGAACGCCACGAGCGCAGCGGAGGCCCAGAGCACCGAACGGTGCCGCAGCCCGAGCAGGAGCGCCGCGCCGAGACCCGCTTCGATCGCCAACGCGACCCACACGATCACCTGGGCCGAGAGCAGGAAGTCGAGGCCTTCCGCCCGGACCTGCTCGGCGAAGGCCCCCGGATCGATCGCCTTGAAGAAGACCGCGACGAGCAGGACGAGGCCCAGCAGCGCTCCGCCCGCCCACCCCAGGCGAGCCCGCCAGGGGCCGGGTCGGGTGGCAGGGGAAGGAACCTGCGGCGTCTCCTGCTGCATGACTGGCAGCGCAGCGTCAGCGCCGGCGACCGACGGCGGTGCCGGCGAGCAGGTCGTGCAGGCCGCGCTTGTCGGCGCGGAAAGCGATCAGCAGAAAGCCGATGCCGAGCACCATGCCGCTCACCATGTAGCCGAGCCAGCGGATCAGGGCCTTCGTCGTGCCGATCCCGACCTGCCCCGGCTTCGCGTCGATCGTCACGACACGGAGGCCGAGGAGGTGCTTGCCTGGCGTCGTCCCGTAGCGCCCCCAACCGACCAACGCGAGGGCAAGCCCGGCGGCCAGCATCGTCAGCCCGCCGAGGTTCGCGCCGAGGGTGTAGCTCCCCATCAGGAAGAGCGGTCCGGCGACGATCAGGTAGACCACCGACATCGCCACCGCGTCGATCAGATAGGCGCCGAAACGCACCCAGAACCCGGCCGGAGCGAAGGCGGCTGGCGTGGTGGCGCGCGCCGGGGCGGCGGGCATCGCCGGTGGCGGGGCGAGCTCGATCTCGCGGATCGACGAGAGCATCTCGCGCGGCGGCTCGGGAGCCGCGGGACGCGACGTGGCGACGCCCGGCGAGCCTCCGGCCATCGCTGGCGGAGCGGGAGCCCGGGGCGGCGCGGAGGGGCGCGACGCCGGAGCCGACGGAAGGGGTCCGAACGCCGGGCTCGGTGGCGGCATCGGCGGGGGTGGCGGCGCCAGCGGAGGCGGCGGCGGTGTCGCCACGGGTGCGGCGATGGCGGCGACCGGCGGAGCGTTCGGCGGCAGATTGGTCGGCGGCGCGGTCAGCGGCGGCAGCGGCACCGAAGGCACCGGCGCGACGGGCGCGGTCTCCCCGCTCGCCGGGGCGGCGATCAGCTGACTGCACGCCACACAGGCGGAGGCCCCACGGGGAACTGGCGCGCCGCAGCGCGGACAGAAGAGATCGCCGAACTCGATGCGCACCGTCGCTTCCGGCGACTCGGCCGGAGCGACGATCCGCACCAGCATCTCGGTCTCGCCGACCGAGACCTTGTCGCCGCTCGCCAGGGCCGACTCGCCCTGCACCCGCCGGCCGTTCACGTAGGTGCCGTTGCTCGATCCGATGTCACGGACCTTCGCCTTGCCGGCCTCGAACCAGATCGTGGCGTGGTGGCGGCTGACCGTCACGTCCTTGACCGCAACCGTGCAGTTGCGGCTGCGACCGATCGTGGCCTCGCCGTCGGGCAGCTCGATCGAACGGCCTTCGACGTCGATGTAGTAACGGATCTTTGGGGTCGTCACGAAGACCTCCGCGTCGCCTCTCGCCGGGGCATGGTCGACTGTCGGCGGATTGTAACCGAAGGCTCGCCGCGGCGCCGCCAGCCGAGGTGTCGCCGCAGCTCGATCGCCGTCGGCCCTTCGCCCTGTTCGAGGAAGTCGGCGACCGGACCGGAGAAGAGCAGCTCGCCTCCCTGCGGACCGCCGCCCGGGCCGAGGTCGACGATCCAGTCCGCCCGGGCGATGAGATCGAGATGGTGCTCGACGACGAGCACGCTGTCGCCGCGCTTGACCAAGCGACGCAGGGTCCGCACCAGCACCTCGACGTCCGAGAGGTGGAGCCCGGTCGTCGGCTCGTCGAAGAGGAAGAGTCGCGGCCCTTCCTTGGCCGGCCGACCGAGGAAGCTGGCGAGCTTGAGCCGCTGCGCCTCCCCTCCCGAGAGCGTCGACGTCGGCTGGCCGAGTCGCAGGTAGCCGAGGCCGACGTCCACCAGCGGACGGAGCTTGCGCACCAACCCCTTCTCCGAAGCGAAGGCGGTCAGCGTCTCGTCGATCGTCAGCTCCAGCGTCTCGGCGATGTCGCGACCGGCGAGGCGGATCGCCAGGACATCGCGCCGGAACCGCCGCCCCTGGCAGACGTCGCAGACCACGGTCACCGGGGCCATGAACTGCATGTCGACCTCTTGCACGCCGGTGCCGAGGCACTCCGGGCAGCGCCCGCCCTCCACGTTGAAGGAGAAGTGCGAGGGCGACACCTTGCGCCGGCGCGCCTCCTCGGTCGACGCGAAGAGTCGCCGGATGTCGTCGTAGGCCTTGGTGAAGGTCGCCGGATTCGAGCGGGTCGAGCGCCCGACCGGCGTCTGGTCCACGAGGGTGAGGTCGGCCACCGCCTCGAGCCCGCGCAGAGCGTCGCAGGCGCCGGGCTCGACCTCGACCGCCCCGCGCCGGCGCTGGTAGTTCGCATAGAGCACGTTGTCGACCAGCGTCGACTTCCCCGAGCCGGAGAGACCGGTCACCGCGACCAGGCTGCGCAGCGGGAATCGCACGTCGATCCCGCGCAGGTTGTTGGCCCGCGCCCCCAGGATCTCGACCCACGGCGGCGCGGGCGCCGCGCGCCCGCCGGCACCCGGCGTCGCCGGCGACGCCGGGCCGCGCTCGCGATGGAAGCGGTCGAGGTGCTCGCGCGCCGCGCGCGAGACGCGCCGGCGCAGGCACCGGCCGGTCGGCGACGCCGCGTCGGCGAGGATCTCGGCGAGCGTCCCTTCGGCCACCACCTGCCCACCCCGTTCCCCCGCTTCGGGCCCGAGGTCGATGATGTGGTCGGCGCCGCGGATGATCGTCGCGTCGTGCTCGACGACCAGCACGGTATTGCCCCGGGCGGCGAGATCGCGCAGCAGCTCGAGCAGCCGTGCGCTGTCGCTCGGGTGGAGGCCGATCGTCGGCTCGTCGAGCACGTAGAGGGTTCGCGTCAGGCCCGAGCCGAGAGCGGTCGCCAGGTGGATCCGCTGGGCCTCGCCGCCCGAGAGGGTGCGCGCCTGCCGGTCGAGCGCCAGGTAGTCGAGACCGACCCGCGACAGCACGGCGAGTCGTTCGCCGAGCTCGTCGAGCAGGTGGCCGGCGCGCGCCCTTTCCTGTGGCGTGAACGTCCGGGCGGCGAGCCAGCGGCCGAGACCCGCGACGTCGCGGCCGGTCAGCTGCGGCAGGGACTCGCCGTGCAGCGTCACCGCCAGCGCCTCGGGGCGGAGCCGGGCGCCACCGCACGTCGCACAGGAGGTGTAGGAGCGATAGCGGGCGAGCAGCACCCGGACGTGCACCTTGTAGGTCCGCTGCTCGAGCCAGGCAAAGAACCCGTCGAGCGTGCAGAACTTCCCGGGGCCGTGCCAGATCCAGTCGCGCACCTCCGCCGGCAAGCGCTCCCAGGGAACTTCCAGCGACACCTTGCGCCGCCGGCAGGCGGCGAAGAGTCCGTCGTAGAGCTCCTCGTACGCCGGGCTGTTCCATGGCGCAAACGGCCGCTCGGCGAGCGAACGGCGGGGATCCGGCACCACGCGCTCCGGGTCGATGCCGATCACTCGACCGAATCCCTGGCACGTGGGACAGGCGCCGAGCGGCGAGTTGAAGGAGAAGAGCGCCGGCGAGGGCGGCGCCACGGCGGTGCCGCAGCTCGCACAGGCGAGCTCGGCGGCGACGAAGCGGCGGCCGCGCGGCCCGATCGCCTCGACGCGCGGTGCGAGCTTCAGCCCGTCCTCGAGCGTCGCGGCGATTCGCGCCGCCCCGTCCGCGTCGGCGCGGAAGCGGCCGAGCACCAGCGGCAGCGGATCGAGCTCCGGCGGCCAGGTCGCCCCCGGCTCCAGCCGAACGATCTCCTCTCCCGACTCGCCGCCCAGTCGGCGGGCGAAGCCGAAACGCACCAACTCGGCGAGCGCCGCGTCGGCGCCGTGGCGCGGTCGCTCCTTGCGCACGACGAGCAGGAACGGATCGCCGACGATTCCACGGGCCAGCTCGTCGGCCGCCACCGCGGGCTCGGTGCGCCGCGCCGGCCCGTGGCCCAGCGGGCAGCCGACGTCGCCCAGGTTGGCGAAGAGTAGCCGCAGGACGTCGTGCAGCTCGGTCAGGGTGCCGACGGTCGAGCGCGCATTGCGCACCACGTTGCGCGCTTCGAGCGCCACGGCCGGCAGGACATGGCGCACGTCGTCGACCGGCGGTCGCTCGCGCTGCTCGAGAAAGTTGCGCGCGTAGGTCGACATCGACTCGACGAAGCGACGCTGCCCCTCGGCGTAGACCGTGTCGAAGGCGAGCGACGACTTTCCGGCGCCGGACGGGCCGGTCACCACCGTCACCCGGCCGTGCGGGATCCGGCAGTCGACGCCGCGGAGATTGTGGGTCCGGGCGTTGACCACCTCGATGGCGTCGATCGTCTCGTGCACTTCCATGGGCGACTGTCGCGCGACCCCTGCTCGCGAGATAAGCGTTCACTCTATCAACGCCGGACCGGGCCGACGCGGAGTGAAACCGGACTGTGCGAGACGGGAGTCAGTGCCGCGGCGTGGGTGCGGGAGGCGGCTCGTCCTTGCCGAAGACGCGACGCAGCCAGCGGACGAAGGCGTTGCCGTCCGGCGCCCGAGCGGGATCGTCGCCGACGCGATCGAGGCGCGAGCCGGGGAGCGCGGGGCCACCGTGCAGCGGACAGGCCACCGTCGGCGCCCGCTCCGCCAGGAAGACCTCGTCCATCTGCGTCGGGCACGAGGCGAGGGCCAATCCGCCGCTCTGCGGGTCGATCGTGGCGCGCACCACCCCTTCGGGCATGACGAATCCAGGGTAGCCGTCGGGCGGACGAACGCGCTTCATGAAGTCGACCCAGATCGGCAGCGCCGCGCGTGAACCGGAGAAGGTCGTCGGGCGGTTGTCGTCGTAGCCCACCCAGACGAGCCCCACGCGAGTCGGAGCGAAGCCGGCGAACCAGGCGTCGCGGCGACTGTTCGTGGTGCCCGTCTTGCCGGCCAGCGGGTCGTCGAGACCCAGCTCTCGGGTCCGCCCCGCCGTACCGTGCGCAACGACGCCCTGGAGGATCGAGGTCACGAGGTAGGTCGCCGCCGGCGAGAGGACCCGCTCGGGGGCCGGCAACACTTCGCCGGCAAGCGCCTGCCCGTGGCCGTCGAGCACCGCGTCGAGCGCGTGGACCGGCGGGCGCACGCCCCCGCCGGCGAGCGTCGAGTAGACCGTCGCCAGCTCCAGAGGCGAGAGCTCGAAGGCTCCGAGCGCCAGCGCCGGCACCGGGGCGAGCCGCGAGCTGACCCCCATGCGACCGGCGAGCTCGACGATCGGCGGCAGGCCGAGATCGAGCGCCAGTCGAACGGTCGGCAGGTTCAGGCTCTCCTCCACTGCCTGGCGGGCGGTGACCCATCCACGGAACGAGTCGTCGTCGTTGTCCGGGCTCCACTCCTTGCCGGCGAGGTTCAGGGTGAGCGGTGCGTCTTCGAGGAAAGTCGCCGGACTGGCGTGCCCGGCGGCGAAGGCGGCGGCGTAGACCACCGGCTTGAACGCGCTCCCGGCCTGCCGGCGCGCCTGGCCGGCGTGGTCGAACTGGCTGACACGGAAGTCGCGTCCACCGACGTAGGCGCGGATCGCCCCGCTCTTCGGGTCGAGCGAGACCAGCGCCGCCTCGAGCGGTCCACCCCGCTTCTGCCGCATGCGCTCCTCGAGCGCCGCGAGGCCCGACTCGACCGCCGTCTCGGCGGCGAGCTGATCCTCCGAGTCGAGCGTCGAGATCAACGTCAACCCGGCGTCGGCGAGGTTCGTCACCCCGAATCGCCGCTTGGCCTCCTGCGCCGCCAGCTCGGCGAAGTAGGGTGCGCGGTTCTTGCCGTAGCCGGAGGCGACGACACCGAGCGGCGCGGCTTTGGCCGCGGCGACCCGCTCACTCGTCGCCCACTTGAGCTCGGCCAGGCGCTCGAGGACCTGATTGCGCCGGGCGAGCGCCGCCTCGGGGTGACGATACGGCGAGAGCTCCGCCGGCGAGCGGATGATCCCGGCCAGCAGCGCCGCCTCCGGCAGCGAGAGCTCGATCGGCAGCTTGTCGAAGTAGGCCCGCGACGCCGCCCCGAGGCCGATCAGGTTCACCGAGCCGGGTTTGCCCCAGAAGATCTCGTTGAAGTAGGCCTCGAGGATCTGCGTCTTCTCGTATCGCACCTCGACGAAGAGGGCGAGCAGCGCCTCGCGGAGCTTGCGCTTGACCGTCCGCTCCGGCGTGAGGAAGCGGTTCTTCACCAGTTGCTGGGTCAGCGTCGAGCCACCCTGGCGGACTTCCCCGCCGCGCAGGTTCGAGAGCAGCGCGCGCGCGATGCCGGTCGCCGAGATCCCCGGATGCTCGAAGAAGCCCGAGTCTTCGGCCGCCAGCAGCGACTGCACCATCTCGCGCGGCACCTCGGCGAGCGGAACCGGGTCGAGATCGAGCAGCTCGGGTCCGTAGAACGAAGCGAGCAGCCGCGGCTCGAGCAGCGCGGCGCGGACGTTCTGCTCTCCAGCGCGCAGCCGCACGATGCGCGACGCGCCGTCGAGGTCGATGGCGAGCAGACCGCCCCCCGCCATGCCGTGCGCCGTGGCGAACCGTCGCTGTAGCACGGCCACCTGACCCGGAACGGCGCGGTAGGTGCCCGGATAGAGCCCCTCGGGCGGAGCGGCGCGATACCCGCACGCTTCGAGCCGCCGAACGATCTCCTCGGCGGCGATCGCCTGCCCCGTCTCGAGCCGCACGACTCGCGCGTAAAGTCGACTCGGGTGCTTCTCCGGCGGCCTGTCGAGACCGCCCGAGAGCTCCCAGTAGGGCCAGATCAGCCAGAGTCCGGCGAGCGCCAGCAGCAGGAAGGCGAGCAGCAGATAGCGCAGCGTGCGGCGATCGCGCCGCCGGCGCACGAGGGTCGTGGAGCCGACGGGGATCTTCGCCACGCGACGATTCTACGGCGCCCGGCGTGCGAGCAGGCGCTCGCCAAGGAGCGCCGGGAGATCCGCCGCCGCGAGGCTCGTGCCCGGAGGCTCGAGGCCGGCGAGCCTGGCCGCCTCCGCCAGGAGTCGACCCGGGCTCCACCCTGCCGCCCGCAGCTCGGCAAGCCCGGTGTCGCCGCGCGACTTGCTGAGCTTGCTGCCGTCGGGATGGAGGAGCAGCGCATGGTGGAAGAAGCGCGCCGGCCTGGCGCGCCCGAGGAGCCCCCCGAGCTGGATCTGCCGCCCGGTCGAGGCGAGCAGATCCTCGCCGCGGATGACCACGTCCACGCCCTGCGCCAGGTCGTCGACGACGACGGCGAACTGGTAGGTCCAGTTGCCGCTGCGATCCCGCGCCAGGACGTCGCCGCACTGCTCGGCGGGGCATTGAATCTGCCGGCCGAGCCGCAGGTCGTCGAAGGCGATCGACTCGGGTTCGAGTCGTACGCGGCGCATCGCCGTGCGGCCGGGCTCGACGCGACGACCGCGACAGGTTCCCGGGTAACGCCGCTCGCCCTCCGCGCCGACGCCGTCGGGGCCCACCGCCTGCGCCACGGCGCGCCGCGAACAGTCGCACGGAAAGACGAGATCGCGCGCCGCGAGACGACTGAGCGCCGCTTCGTAGAGCGCCCCGCGCTCGCTCTGGCGGACGTACGTCGCGCCGCTCTGCGGGTCGGGGTCGGGAGCGAAGCCGAGCCAATCGAGGTCGTCGAGCAGCGCCCGCTCGTGCTCGACACGGCTGCGCACGCGGTCGTGGTCTTCGACGCGTAGCAGCACCTCGCCGCCGAGCGCTCGAGCCAACCCCCAGACGAAGATCGCGTTGACGGCGTGCCCGAGATGCAGTCGACCGGTCGGCGCCGGCGCGAACCGCGTGCGCCAGGGCGCTGTCGGCCAGGACGGGCTGCCGACCGGGCGCTCCGGCTCTCTCGTCGGCTCCGGCATCGTCGACGAGCCTAGACGAGTTCCGCCCGCCGACTCCACGGGTCGCTCCGCTCTCGTCGCGAGGCGAACCGCGCTACGATCCCACCGATCCGAGAGGAACCGCCATGACCCCGTCGACCCTCCGCGGGCTCGCCCTGCTCGCCGTCGCCTCGCTCACCCTCGCCTGTCCCTCGCCCCGGGCCAAGCGCACGACCCGCCAGCCTCCGGCCGAGCCCACCACCGCCTGGGAGCAGCCCAGCAGCGAGGCCGACCGCACCCGCCGGATGGAGGATCAGGCGCGCGACATCAACCAGCGCTGGAGCGAGACGCAACAGATGGAGGGAAGCGACGCCGACAAGGAACGCGCCGTCCAGGAGCTTCTCGAGAAACAGCAGCAGCTCAACCGCGAAGGCCAGGGCGAGCCGGCTCCGCCACCGCCGCCCGAGTGAGCACAGGGACCGGCGCAAGCCTGCCTCCAGCCTCGTCCGCCGGCGACAGGCTTCCGCTCGTCCCCTCCCTCGCCGGAGCGAGTTGATATCCTCCGCCGCCTATGATCTCGGTCTCCAACCTCGCCAAGGCCTATGGCGGGGACACGCTCTTCGAGCGGGTCTCGTTCCAGCTCAACCCCGGGTCGCGCTACGGACTGGTCGGCGCGAACGGTTCGGGCAAGTCCACCTTCATGAAGATCCTCGCCGGCGACGAGCCGGCGAGCGACGGGACGATCGCCATTCCCAAGCGGGCGCGTGTCGGCGTCCTGCGCCAGGATCACTTCCGTTTCGAAGAGGAGCGCATCCTCGACGTGGCGATGATGGGCCACCGCGAGCTCTACGAAGCGCTCACCGAGCGCGAACGGCTGCTCGCCCAGCCCGACGGCGACTTCGACCACGAGCGCTACGCCGAGCTCGAGGACTACATCCTCCACCAGGACGGCTATGCGCTCGAGTCGCGCGCCGCCGAGGTGCTCGAAGGGCTCGGCATTCCTGCCGCGGTCCACCAGCAGGGGCTGGGCACGCTTTCCGGCGGCTTCAAGTTGCGGGTGCTGCTCGCCCAGGTGCTCTCCGGCGATCCCGACGCCCTGTTGCTCGACGAGCCGACCAACCACCTCGACATCCTGTCGATCCGCTGGCTGGAGAAGTTCCTCACCTCGTACAAGGGTTGTGCCGTGGTGATCTCGCACGATCACCGCTTCCTCGACAACATCTCCACCCACATCCTCGACGTCGACTACGAGACGATCCTGCTCTACCACGGCAACTACACGGCCTTCGAAGAGCAGAAGGTCGCCGAGCGCGACCGCAAGGAGTCGGAGATCGAGAAGCGCGAGTCGGAGATCGCGCGACACCGGGAGTTCGTCGACCGCTTCCGCGCCAAGGCCACCAAGGCGCGCCAGGCGCAGTCGAAGATCAAGCTGATCGAGAAGATCGTCATCGACAAGCTGCCGACCTCGTCGCGCCGCTACCCGACCTTCAAGCTCGCCCAGCGGCGGCCGAGCGGGCGACAGGTGCTGGAGATCGAAGGGCTGGCCAAGTCCTACGGCGAGAAGAAGGTGCTCGCCGGCGTCGACCTGACGCTGCGGCGAGGTGACCGGCTGGCGGTGATCGGCCCGAACGGCATCGGCAAGTCGACGCTGCTCAAGATCGCCGTCGGCGCGCTCGCGGCCGATGCCGGCCGGTGCGAGTGGGGATACGAGACCTGGCCCGGCTACTTCGCCCAGGACCACAAGGAGCTGCTGGGCGCCTCCGACCAGACGGTCGAGGCGTGGCTCTGGGAGTGCTGCCCGGGCGAGCCGATCGGCTTCGTGCGCGGCAAGCTCGCCGAGGTGCTCTTCTCCGGCGACGACGTCCACAAGCCGATCCGCGCGCTCTCCGGCGGCGAGGCGGCACGCCTCGTCTTCTGTCGCCTCTCGGTCGAGAAGCCGAACGTCCTGGTGCTCGACGAGCCGACCAACCATCTCGACCTCGAGGCGATCGAGGCGCTCGTCGAAGGCCTGCGCGCCTACGACGGCACGCTGCTCTTCGTCTCGCACGACCGCTGGTTCGTCAGCCGCCTGGCGTCGCGCATCCTCGAGATCAACCCGACCGGCATCCGCGACTTCGAGGGCAGCTACGACGAGTACATCGCCCGCTGCGGCGACGACCACCTCGACGCCGACACCGTGGCGCTCAAGGCGCGGCAGGAGAAGCGCCAGGCCAAGGAGGCGAAGTCACGCCCGGCAGAGAGCGACGCGAAGCGCCGCCAGCGCGTCAAGGAGCTCACCGCCAAACGCGACAAGGCCGCCGCCGCGATCGAGAAGGCCGAGGCGCGCATCCACGCGATCAACGACCTCTTCTGCAACCCCGGCTTCTTCGACAAGACCCCGCCGGCCGAGATCAAGAAGCTCGAGGGCGAGCAGAAGCAGCTCAACACGCGGCTCGAAGAGCTCCTGCCCGAATGGGAGACCGCCGAGAGCGAGCTCGAAGAGCTCAACGCCGGCACGCCGGTCGGCTGAGCGACGCCACGCCGGCCCTCGCGCTAGCATCGCCGGATGAGCGACGACGCCCGCGCCATTCCGATCCTCCCCTGCCGGCAGCTCGACGCAACGCTGGCGTTCTACGGTCTGCTCGGGTTCACCCTGGAGTTCGAAGAGAACGAGCCGGCGCCCTACGCGATCCTGACTCTCGGCGGCGCCGAGCTCCACTTCGCCGGCATCGCCGACCCGGCGCGGGCCGGCCTGCACGGCGCCTGCTACCTGCGCGTCCCTGATGCCGACGCGCTGCACGCCCACTGGCGGGCCGCCGGCGTCCCCGACGAGGGCCTGCCGCGACTCGGACCGATCGACGACCGCCCGTGGGGGATGCGCGAGTTCGCCCTCGTCGACCCCGACGGCAACATGATCCGCGTCGGGCACCTCGTCGACTGAGCGGCGGCTCGGCGGCTCAGTCGAACTCGCGCCGCGGCGCGGCCTGCTCGGGGCCGACACGACCGGCGGTGATCTCGGCCTTGTAGTAGTTCTCCCCGCGGACCGGCGCGCTCGCCAGGCGGCGCAGCAAGGCGATCTGGCCGATGTGGGTCAGCGCGTCGGCGATCGGCCCCTGGAAGAGCTTCTCCGCCGAGGCGGAGAGCGGTCGCGGCTCGGCGAGCCGCGCGTCGAATGCGGCGAGCACGGCGAAGAATCGCGCGCTGCCCTCGGCCCAGGGCAGGACCGGCGAGTCGTTCCAGCTCTGCCTCCCGTCGGCGATCGAGAGCGCCCAGTCGAACAGATCGCCGACGTGGGCGAGGATCTCGCCGGCGCTGCGGCTGTCGGCGGCGACACGAAACGACGCGAAGGTCTCCGGCGCACCGCGCAGCGCCTTGCCGCCGCGGTAGGCCACCACCGCCACCGTGTGGCGCAGGAACTCGACGTCGGTCGTCCCGGGCTCGCTCATCGTCCTCTCCTCCTTCGTCTCGCTCAGTCGCGCACCGGCGCCCGCACGAAGCGCAGCGTGCCGCGCGTTCCCGCCAGCTCGTAGTCGAGTCGTAGCTCGTCGCCGGACGCTTCGGCGCGAACCACCGCGCCGAGCCGCGCGAGGAACTTCGCTTCGGCTTCCGTGCCCGGACCGGGACAAGCCATCCGCGTCGCGCCGACCGGCGAGACGCTCAACCTGCCGTCGCGCGACACGACCTCGGCGAAGTAGCGGTTGCAGCCGGCGGAGCCGGCGAGCCGGGTGCCGTCGAGGCGTGCGGTGATCGCCACTCCGGCAGGCACCGGCTCACCGGCGGCGAACGCGGCCAGCATCCACTCGCCCGGCGGCAGTGCCGCCGCTCCCGACTCCGGGAGCCGCGGCGGCGTCGCCGACGACCGGCGGTAGGCGACGCGACCGCCCACCATCGTCAGGTCGACCCGCGCCTCGAGGATCTCCTCCTCCGGCACGGCGAGGAGGTCGCGCGAGAGCACCGTCAGGTCGGCGAGCTTTCCCGGTGCAATCGATCCCTTGTCCGCTTCCTCGAAGCCCATGAAGGCGTTGGCCGTCGTGTAGGACCGCAGCGCCTCCTCCCGCGTCATCCGCTGCTCGGCGACGAAGCGCTCGCCATTGGCCATCTTCCGCGTCACCGCGGCGTAGAAATTGGCGATCGGGTCGAGCGACTCGACCGGGACGTCCGTCCCGTTGGCGACGACCGCTCCCGAATCGAGCAATTCGCGCCAGCGGTAGGAGGTGCGACGGGCTCGCTCCTCGCCGAGGCGACGCGGCACCCACGGACCGTCGGAGGTGCAGTGGACCGACTGCATCGAGGCGATCACCCCGAGCTTGGCGAAGCGCGGCAGGTCGGCCGGATCGAGGTGCTGTGCGTGCTCGATCCGCCAGCGCAGATCGCGCGCCTCCGGGTGCGCCGCGAAGGCCGCGGCATAGACGTCGAGGACTTCGCGGTTGGCGCGGTCGCCGATCGCGTGCACGCCGAGTTGATAGCCGTCGCGCAGGGCGAGCTCGGCGGTGCGACGCAGGTCCGGAATCGACATCAGCGCCAGCCCGCGGCTCTCCGGCAGGTCGGCGTACGGCTCGAGCAGCCAGGCGCCGTGGGAACCGAGTGCTCCGTCCATCACCGCCTTGATCGCTCGCACGGTGACGAACCCGCCCTCGCCGCCGACGCTGCGGTAGCGCGCCAGTTTCTCGTCGAGCTCCGCAGGGGTTCCGGCGACCATCACGTAGAGCCGCAACGGGAGCTCGCCGCCGTGAGCGAGCTGGCGATAGAAGTCGACCGTCGAAAACGGGACGCCGGCGTCGTGGAAGGTGGCGATGCCGTGGGCGAGCGCCTCCTCGGCCGCCAGTCGGACCCAGGTGCGTCGCTCGGCCTCGACCGCGCGCGCGTCGCGACGGGCGAGATCGGCCGCCATCGCGCGATCGACCAGATCCTGCGCCGACTCGCGCAGCAGCCCGCTCGGCTCGCCCTGGGCGTCGTGGACGATCTCACCGCCCTCGGGATCGGGAGTCGCGCGACCGATCCCCGCCGCCGCCAACGCCCGCGCGTTGACCAGTGCGGCGTGCCCGCTCGCGTGCTCGAGCACGACGGGATTCTCCGGGCTCACCCGCGAAAGCGCGGCATGCAACGGCACCCCTTCGACGTTCGGCTGCGGCACGCGGTTCCACTTGTCCTGGTGCCAGCCACGGCCGAGGATCCACTGCCCGGGTCGCGCCTGGCGGGCCGCCGCCGCGACCTGGGCGACGATCTCGTCGAAGCTCCTGGCCTTCGTCAGATCGAGGCGCGTGCGCGACTGGCCGAGCCCGAGGAAGTGCCCGTGCCCTTCGATGAAGGCCGGAATCAGCAGACGGCCTCCGAGGTCGACGACTTCGGTGCGCGGGCCGATCCAGCGGGCGACCTCCTCTTCGCTGCCGACGGCGGCGATCCGGTCGCCCCGCACCGCCACCGCCCGGGCTTCGGGCCGACCGGCGTCCATCGTCACGACCCGCCCGCCACGCAACACCAGGTCGGCAGTCGCCGGGGTCGCGTCCGTTGTCGCGGGGGTGGCGGGTGGCGTCGCGCTGCTTCCGGGGACTCCCGCCGCACAGGCCGCAAGCGTGCCGGCGAGCGCAAGCGCCACCCCGCTGATCCAGATTCTCCGCTCAGGCATCGCGTCCCTCCCGGGTCGACCGGTCGCCGGATTCGTTTCTCGGGAGGCTATCAAGGTGCCGCTGAAACCGGACGGGGTCGCCGTGACTCTCATCCATTGAACCTCGCTGACCGGGTCGAAGCCCCGGCAGCCTTTCCCGAGGAGGCCGGTCCCCATGAGCAGCTCTCCCATCCACGTCACCGATGCCTCGTTCCAGAAGGACGTCCTCGAGTCGCCGACGCCGGTTCTCGTCGACTTCTGGGCCCCGTGGTGCGGTCCCTGCAAGATGATCGCCCCGGCGCTCGAAGAGCTGGCCGGTGAGCTCGCCGGTCAGGTGGCGGTCGCCAAGGTCAACGTCGACGACCACCAGCAGCACGCCGCCAAGTTCCGCGTCCAGGGGATCCCGACGATGATCCTCTTCAAGAACGGACGCGAGGTCGATCGCATGGTCGGCGCGGCGCCGAAGGCCCAGCTCGCCCGCTGGATCCAGGGCGCCACCCAGGCCAGCTGAACCGGGCGCTCCGCGCGCGTCGGGCCGCGGCGATAGCATGCCGCCGTGGCCCGACGCTCCGCTTCTCCACGCCCGCCCTCCGACGCCGCCCGCGCCGCCGTCGCCGAGATCTTCGCGACGCACGGCGAGCGCCTCTACGCGACGGCGCTCCGGCTCTGCGGTCGGCCCGACGAGGCCGAGGAGCTGATGCAGGAGACCCTGCTTGCCGCCTTGCGCGGTTGGGACGGCTTCGCCGCCCGCGCCGAAGCGACCACCTGGCTCTTCACCATCGCCAAGCACGCGTGCTTCCGCCGACGCCGGCGTCGCGCCGGTGAGCCGGCGAGCTTCGAGGGGCTCGGCGACGAATCCTCGCTGCTGCCGGCGGCCCACGAGCCGATGCCCGACCTCAGCGAGCTCGCCGACCCCTCGCGCACGGCGGAGCGCGCCGAGGCGGCCGCTCGGGTCGAACGCGGTCTCGCCGAGCTGCCCTTCGCCTACCGCCTGCCGCTGGTCCTGCTCGACATCGCCGAGCTGTCGATTGCCGAGACCGCCGCGGTGCTCGGTCTCAAGGAGGCGACGGTCAAGACGCGCGTTCACCGCGCCCGGCTGCGGTTGCGCCAGGCGCTCGTCGCGGGGGCGCGAGGTCGACCTCTCGCCGCCGATCACCCCCGCACCGTCTGCCTCGATCTGCTGCGGGCCAAGCAGGAGGCGCTCGATCGCGGCGCGCCGTTCCCCTACTCCGAGCAGGCCCTCTGCGATCGCTGCCAGTCGCTGTTCGCGTCGCTCGACCTCGGGCGCGACTCCTGCCGGCTGCTCGGCCGGGCGACCCTTCCGGACCGCTTGCGCACGCTCCTCGACGCTGAGCTCGCATCCGGCACCCGAGCGAGCTGATCGGCCGCGACGTCCATGGCTTTCGACGCCTTCTTCCTCGTGCTGGCGCTGCTCGCCTGCGGCAAGCTGAGCGCCCGGCTCGGGCTCTTCCCGCCCGGCGCCGCCGAGACGCTGAACCGCTTCGTGCTCACGGTCTGCCTGCCCGCCGCGGTGCTCCGTCACGCGTCGCGACTCCATTTCGAGCCGCGGCTGCTGGCGCTCGCCGCCGTCCCCTGGATCCTGCTCCTCGCCAGCGCCGTCGCCGTCCTCGGCCTGTCGCGGCTCCTCCGGCTGAGCGACGAAGAGCGGGCGGTCCTGTTGCTCTGCGTGCCGCTCGGCAACACCTCGTTCCTCGGCTACCCGCTGATCGAGGCGCTCTGCGGCGAGCGGGCGCTGCCGTTCGCGGTCATCTACGACCAGTTCGGCTCGTTCGTCATCCTCTCGACCTGGGGGCTCTGGGTGCTGGCGCGCTACGGCGGCGACCGCCCGCCGACCCTCGGCGCGGTCGCTGCGCGCATGATCCGTTTTCCACCCTTTCTCGCCCTCGTCGCGGCGCTGACCCTGGTGCCCGCGACGCCGCCCGTCGCGGTCGACGCGGTCCTGCGCCGCCTCGCCGACGCGCTGTTGCCGATCGTCGCCTTCGCGGTCGGACTCGAGATCAAGCTGCGGCTGCCGCGGCGCGAGCTCGCGCCGCTCGCCGGCGGCCTCGGGCTCAAGCTCGTCGCGATGCCCGCCGCCGCCTGGGGGCTCGTCCACCTGCTGCAGATGGACGGGCTTCCGGCACAGGCCGCCGTGCTCGAAAGCGCGATGCCGCCGATGATCACCGCGAGCGCGCTCGCCATCTCGCACCGGCTGGCGCCCGGCCTGGCCGCGGCGCTCGCCGGCTACGGCGTCGTGCTCGCCCTGCTCAGCGTGCCACTCTGGCGGCTGCTGTTCTGAGCCGGCCGGAGCCATCCCGCTCCAGCGAGATCACCGCGCGAACCGCCGCACGACCTCTCCCCGGCGCAACCGGCCGGGTCACCAGACGGCTTGCGTCGCCAGCAGCGCCTCGGCGTCGGGCACGTCGAGCGGCCGGGCGAACCAGTATCCCTGCGCCAACGGACAGCCGAGCGTGCGCAAGCGGGCGAGCTGCTCGCCGGTCTCGACCCCTTCGGCGACGACGCCGATGCCGAGATGGCTCGCCAGTGCCAGGATCGTCTCGACGATCACTCGCGAGTCCTGAACCTCGAGGTCGCGCACGAAGGAGCGGTCGATCTTCAGCGAGTCGTAGCGGAACCGCTGCAGGTAGCTGAGCGACGAGTAGCCGGTACCGAAGTCGTCGATCGACAGTTGCACGCCGAGCGTCTGCAGTGCCCGCAGCCGGGCCATCACCGGCTCGCCGTGGTCGAGCGCCACGCTCTCCGTGACCTCGAGCCGCAGGCTCTCCGGCGCCAGCCGGGAAACCTCCAGAATGCGCAGCACCTGAGCGACGGCCGACTCCTGCGTGAAGAGCTTCCCGGAGACGTTGACGCTCATGAAGTAGGGCGGGTCGGCGGGGAACCGCCGTTGCCACTCCTCGGCCTGGGCACAGGCCCACTCGAGCACGCGCCAACCGAGCGGCACGATCAACCCGGTCTCCTCGGCGACGGCGATGAACTGGGCGGGCGCCACCAGGCCGCGTTCGGGATGCCGCCAGCGGGTCAACGCTTCGAAGCCGACGATGGCCCCACTGTCGAGCGAGACGATCGGCTGGTAGTGCATCACGAAATCGCCCATCGCCACCGCGCGGCGCAGCTCACGCTCCATGCGCAGCAGCTCGACCGCGGCGGCGTGCCGCTCGTGGTCGTAGACCTCGATGCGCCCCCGCCCCCCGGCCTTGGCGCGCACCATCGCCAGATCGGCGTCGCGCAGGAGGCCCTCGGCGGAGGTCTCGGCGCTGCCCGGCAGGGCGATGCCCAGACTGGCCTCGACCTGGATCTCCTCCCCCTTTTCGAAGAACGGGAGGGCGATCTCCTGCTGGACCTTCTCGGCGAGATGAACGGCCGCGGCGACGTCCCGGAGCCCGGTCGCCAGCAACGCGAACTCGTCGCCACCCAGGCGTGCGACCGTGTCGCTCGGCCGTACCACACGGCGCAAGCGCGCGGCGACCTCGACCAGCAGGCGGTCGCCGCAGGCGTGACCCAGACTGTCGTTGATCGCCTGCAGGCGGTCGACGTCGAGGAAGAGCAGCGCGACGGCGGCCTCCGGCGCCCCGCGAGCCGCCGAGAGCGCCAGCGTCAGCCGATCGAGGAAGAGTGCCCGGTTCGGCAGGCCGGTCAGCGGATCGTGCAGCGCGTCGTGCAGGCTCTGTTGCTCGGCCCGCTTCCGTGCCGAGAGATCGGTGAGCGAGCCTGCCATGCACGCCGCCCGACCCGACGGATCGCGCGACAGGGCCCCGCGCAGCAGCACCCAGCGCTCCCCGCCGTCGCGGTGGCGCATGCGATGTTCGAGCGCCAGCACCCCGTCGCCTTGCGCCACGTGCGACGAGAGCGCCTCCCGGACGAAGCCGCGATCGTCGTCGACGACCCAGTCGAGCCAATCGACCAGGCGGTCGCCGATCTCGTCGCCGCCGCAGCCGACGATCTGCTTCCAGCGCAGCGAGAGGTGCACGCGGCCCGTCGCCAGGTCCCAATGCCAGAGCCCGTCGTTCGACCCGCGGCGGACCAGGGCCAGGCGCGCCTCGCTCGACGCCAGCTCGACGGCGAGCCGTCGGCGCTCGCACGCATGGCGCAGCGCCGCCGAGAGCATCCGGGCGTCGACCTCCGCGGCGATCAGGCAATCGTCGGCACCGGCGGCCAGGAGGTCGCGCCCGAGCACCGGCGCCCCGGGGAACATCAGGCCGAGAACGGTCAGTTGCGGGTGCTCGTGCCGCAGGCGCCGGACCGCCGCGGCGCCGCCCTCGGCGTCGCCCGGCCAGGCCAGCACGACGGCGTCGAAGCCACCTCTCGCCAGTCGCGCCAGCGCGCCGTCGAGGTCCGCGCATCGCTCCACCCGGTCCTCGGTCGGCCGTACGCTCGCCAGCTCGGCGAAGAGACGACGCTCTCCGGCGAGCCCGCCCTCGACCCACAACACTGTCGGTTCCGCGCTTCGCTCCACCACCGCCCGAGTCACTCCAGCGCCGTCGATCCGCCCCGCAGCCAACCGATCGTTCGTACCGCGAAGACGGCCTCGCACTGATAGCACGCAATCGGCGACCGCGCCACGGCGTGTCCCACACCGGCGCAGCCATCCGAGCCGCTCGAACGTTGTGCACGAAGCCCTGACCGCGCGGTGCTACGGACCGCTGAGGAAGGGAACCGAATCACCTAGGGTTCTCCCTCAGCTCCGCTCCAGGAGGACGAGATGACGGAACCGCTTCCCGCTCCGCCCCGCGCCAGAACTCGGCGGGACCTGCTGGCCACTCAGCCCTCGCCGCAGATGCGGCGCCCGGGCGCCCGCACCGTGCGGACGCGCACGGCGCCCGTGCCGTCGCTCGCCGTCCTGGCGCTCGGACGCGCCGGGTTCGGTGCGCGGCCGGGCGACATCGCTGCCTTCCAGGCGCTCGGCGCCACCGACGCGCAGCGTCTCGCCGCATGGGTCGACCTGCAGCTCTTCCCCAACGTCAACGACGACCCGCTCTACTTGCCGCGCCTGGTCGCCGCCGGCTACAACACCCTGTGGCGCACCTCGTCTCAGCTCTGGCAGACCAACTTCAACGCCGCCACCTGGGAGGAGCGGATCCGGCCGTCGCGCGAGGTGCTGCTCGTCACCTTCCTGCGCGCCGTCCACAGCAAGTGGCAACTCTGGGAAGTGATGAGTGGCTTCTGGCACGATCACTTCAACGTCTACGCCTACGAGTACACCTCGGAGAGCCTCTTCCCGGCGCTCGACAACGTCCTGCGCCAGCACGCCTTCGGCAACTTCCGCCAGATGCTCGAAGCGGTGGCGAAGAGCACGCCGATGCTCTACTACCTCGACAACTACACGAGCAGCCGCGGCGGACCGAACGAGAACTTCTCGCGCGAGCTCTTCGAGCTGCACACGCTCGGCGCGGAGAACTACTGGGGCGTGATCCCGCAGTCGCAGGTGCCGCGCGACGACCAGGGACGCCCACTCGGCTACGTCGACGCCGACATCTACGAGGCGACGCGCTGCTTCACCGGCTGGACCTACGGCTACGACGACAGCTGGCAACAGATTCCCGATACCGGCGAGTTCTGGTACCACGAGGCCTGGCACGACCCGTACCCCAAGCGGGTGCTCGGGCTCGACCTGAACGCCTATCAGCCGGCACAGAAGGACGGCCTCGACGTGCTCGATGCCCTCGCGTCCCATCCAGGGACCGGGCGCTACCTGGCCCGCAAGCTCTGCCGGCATCTGGTCTCCGATCAGCCGCCGACCGCTCTGGTCGATCAGGTCGCGGCGCAGTTCACCGCGCTCTGGCAGGCGCCCGATCAGTTGCGCCAGGTGGTGCGCACCATCCTGCTGTCGCCGGAGTTCGCCGCGAGCTGGGGGCAGAAGGTCCGGCGGCCGTTCGACCTCGTCGTCGCCGCGATGCGGGCGAGCGAGATGGAGTTCCCCTTCAAAGTCGGCGACGGCGACACGGACACGTTCCTCTGGCGCTACGGCCAGACCGGGCACACGCCGTTCGCCTGGCGGCCGCCGGACGGCTACTCGGACCTGATGGCCGATTGGCTCTCGACCGAGCCCCGCCTCCACTGCTGGCGCATGGCCAACTGGCTGGTCGAGGTCACCGACGACCTCGGCCACTTCCGGCTTGACGCGATCGGCAAGACGCTCGCCGCCATCCCGGTGGGACAGCGCTCCGCCGAGCGCATCGTCGACCACTGGATCGGGCGCGTCTTCGGCCGCTCCCTCGATCCAGGCGACCGCGAGGTGCTCGTCGAGTTCATGGCCGCCGGCTACAACCCGACCTTCAACCTGCCGCTCGACGCCGACGAAGACACGCAGGATCGCCTCCGCTCGCTCGTCGCCCTGATCTTCAACATGCCGGACTTCGTCTGGCGCTGAGCGGGCAGTCGACCCGCCCTCCGGCCCGGAGACACCACCATGTGCCAGACCACCCGACGCGGATTCCTCGTGGGCTGCTCCTCGGCGATCGCCAGCCTCGCCGGCGCACGCTTCAACTCCCTCGCCTTCGGCTCCCCCAGCTCGACCGACGAGGTCATGGTGGTGATCTTCCTGCGCGGCGGCATGGACGGGCTGAGCCTCGTCATGCCGATCGCCGGCCATCCCGACCGCGGCTACTACGAAGCCGCCCGGCCCGACATCCAGGTCCCGACGAGCGGCACCAGCGCCGCCCTCGCCCTCGCCTCCGGATTCGGCGTCCACCCCGGTGCGGCGCGCCTGCGCGACCTCTACCAGGCGGGGCACCTGGCGATCGTCCACGCCGCCGGCATCACCGGGCCGGAGGGGGCGACACGCAGCCACTTCGAGGCGATGGACTACCTCGAGCTCGGCACACCGGGCAACGACGGAACGACCACCGGCTGGCTCACCCGCCACCTCGCCACCGCCGACCTGCCGCCCGCGGTGACGATGCCGTCGATCGCCATCGGCGGCACGCAGACCACCTCGCTGCTCGGCAGTCGCGAGACGATCAACATGGAGAGCGTCGGCGACTTCAGCCTCGACACCGGGCCGTGGAACTGGCGCTCGATGCAGCGCCAGGCGCTGCGCGAGCTCTACCAGGGCGAGTCGATCGTCCACCGCACCGGGCGGCAGACGCTCGACGCGGTCGACATCATCGAGCTCAACGCCAGCGGCACCTACACGCCCGCCAACGGCGCGGTCTATCCGAGCGGATCGTTCGGCGACCAGCTGAAGGTGGTGGCGCAGATGATCAAGCTCGGCCTCGGCCTGCGCGTCGCCACGCTCGACCTCGGCGGCTGGGACACTCACACCTACCAGGGCAACGGCGGCACCGGCTACTTCGGCGACATGGCCGGCGACCTCGCCGACGGCCTGCACGCCCTCTACCTCGATCTCGACAGCGGGTACACGCAGCGACTCACCGTCCTGGTGCAGAGCGAGTTCGGGCGACGGGTGCGACAGAACGACGACGACGGCACCGACCACGGCCACGGCAACCTGATGCTGGTCCTCTCGGGTCACGCCACGCCCGGATTCCACGGCACCTGGCCGGGACTGCGGGACGACCAGCTCTTCGAGGGCGCCGATCTGGCGGTGACCACCGACTACCGTCGAGTCCTCTCCGAGATCCTCATCCGGCGGCTCGGCAACCCCTTCCTCGGGTCGGTGTTCCCGGGCTACGTCTACCCCGGACCGCTCGGCATCGTCTCGGGGACCGACCTGCCCCCGGACTACTCGGCGCCGCTCTTCAAGGACGGCTTCGAGGACGGCTCGATGAGCCGGTGGCCGGCTCGCCTCGGCTAGTCCGGCGCGTCAGCCCGTAAGGTTCGCCCCGAGCGATTGCCGCCGAGACCGCGCTCGCTCAGGCGGCCTTGCGGTCGGGCGCACCCGGCACCACCAGCTCGGCGTGCAACCGGCGCGCCGTCGCCGCGAGCGCTTCCGCAGCGACGGCGGCGACCGCACCGCGCGTTCCATGCTCGCTCCACAGCCGCGGCGACACTCCGGCCGACGAGAGCAGCTGGCGTGCCGGCGCCGCGAGCTCCCGCCCGACGATCGCCACCAGTGCGAGCCGCTCTTCGACCTCGGACGACAGGCCCATCCCGGCCAGCACCGCGCGCCCCGGCTCGCCCGCCGTCCCGTCGACCGCGACGAGGAGCTCCGCGCCCGAGCCGGCCTGCTGCACCAACAGCACCGGCAGCCGCGCCGCCACGAGGACGGAGAGCGCCGACGTCGCCAGCTCGCCGAGCGATCGTGCGCCGGCGGCGATCCGCAACAGCGCGACCCCCGCTCGCGTCGCGATGGCGCGAACCGCCCGGTCGTCCGCCGCGGAGACGATCTCGCTGCGCCCCCGACCCGGGTGACCGGTGTTGGCGACGACGATCGGCACGCCCGCCAACGCGGCCGGCCAGACCGCGCGCGGATGGAGCACCTTGGCGCCGAAGTGGGCGAGCTCGCCGGCCAGCGCGGGGGTGAGGCGTGCGAGCGTGAACGCCTCCGGGACCAGGCGCGGGTCCGCCGAAAGCACGCCGTCGACGTCGGTCCAGATCTCGACCCGCTCCGCCTGCAGGCAGGCGCCGAGGATCGTCGCGGTGAGATCCGAGGCGCCGCGGCCGAGCAGCCGGACCCGCCCGTCCGCAGCCGCGCCGTAGAAGCCCGGGACCACCGGGATCTCGCGGCCGAGCCGAGGCACGAGTCGCCCGTCGACCGACCGTCGTGTCCGCTCGAGGTCGACCTCCGCTTCGCCGAACGTCGCATCGGTCGCCACCAGATCCGCCGCGTCGAACGCCGAGGCGGAGAGTCCGGCGGCACGCAGGGCCGCCGCAAGCAGCGCGACGGAGAGCCGCTCGCCGGCGCTCGCCAGACGATCGCGCACCCCGGCGGGAAGCTCACGCAGCAAGGTGACACCCTCGAGCGCCGCCGCCAGCTCGCCGAGCTCCCGCTCCACGGCTCGGGAGGCCGCTCGGTCGCCCGGGGCCAACGCCACGAGCGCCGCGCGATGTCGCTCGGCCAGGCTGGCGAGGTCTCGCCTCGCTGCCTTGTCACAGCGCCGGGCGCGCTCGGCGATCACCAGCAGACCGTCGGTGACGCCGGCGAGCGCCGACGCCACCGCCACCACCGGACGCTCGGCCGCCGCTTCCCGCAGGATCGCGACGACCGCGCGGATGCGCTCCGGCGTGGCGAGCGAGGTGCCGCCGAACTTCAGCACACACGGTCTCATGGCCGACCTCCCGCGAGCGGCCGGAGAGCCGACGAAGCGCGGCGGCGCGACACGGCCGGCCGTTCGCCGGCGGTTCCGGTGCGCACGCGGAAGCGGCGCAGCGCCGTGTCGACCTGCGCCGACTCGATGAGGAAGGCATCGTGCCCGTGCGGCGAGGCGATCGTCGCCAGCTCGCCGTGGCGCAGGAGCCGCGCCAGGGCCAGTTGCTCGTCCGGCGGATAGAGCACGTCGCTCGGAATCGTGCCGACGAGCACCGGTGTCCGCACCGACCCGAGCACGCTGGCGAGCGCGCCGCGCCCGCGGGCGAGGTCGTGCGTGTCCATCGCCCGAGTCAGCGTCAGGTAGCAGTTCGCGTCGAAGCGATCGACCAGCCGTTCGCCATGCCGGGCGAGCCAGCGCGCGACGGCGAACCGCCCGTCGGCCTCGCGCCGGCGCGCGAACCGCTCCTCGAAGCCCGCCCGCGCGCGGTAGGAGACCATCGCCATCGCCCGCGCCGCGGCCAGGCCGCCGGTCGGCGGATCGTCCACGGGATAGGCGCCGCCGCGGAACCTCGGGTCGGCGGCGATCGCCAGCCGCTGCGCTTCGCTCCACGCCACCTGCCAGGCCGAATGGGCGGCGTTCGTGGCGAGGGCCGCCACCGTCTCGACCCGCTCGGGAAAGAGCAGCGCCCACTCGAGCGCCTGCATTCCACCGAGCGAGCCGCCGACGACCAGGCGGATCCGCTCGACCCCCAGCGCGGCGAGCAGCTCGCCCTGCAGGCGCACGAGGTCGCGGATCGTCACCGCCGGGAAGTCCGCCCCCCAGCGCTCGCCGCCCTCCCGCCGCAGCGAGGCCGGTCCGGTCGTGCCGTAGCAGGAGCCGAGCACGTTGCTCGCCACGACGAAGTCGCGTGACGGGTCGAGCGCGCGGCCGGCGCCGAGCAGATCGCCCCACCACGAGTCGACGTCTGCCGAGCCGGTGAGCGCGTGGCAGACGACCACCGCGTTGTCGCGCGACGGGGCGAGCTCCCCCCAGGTCCGGTAGGCGATCGCCACCTGTTCGAGCACCACCCCGCTTTCGAGCGTGAATGCCGACAGGGCGAAGTGGCGCGTCTCCGGCGAAGGACCCGGGCGCCGACCCCGCTCTCCTGGCCGCCGACTGGCAACCGGGCCCGCGGCCTCGAGCGGGCCGAGAGCACCGGCGGCGGCAAGCCCCACCGCCGCTATGCCACTCGACGCGGCAACGCTCCGCGCGCTCACGCCGCAACCTCGACCGCCGCCTTGGCGAACGCCTGTTCGAAGTCCTCGCGAATGTCCTCGAGGTGCTCGATCCCGACGGAGACGCGCACCAGGTCGGGCGTCACCCCGCTCGCCCGCTGCTCCTCCTCGGAGAGCTGCTGATGCGTCGTCGACGCCGGATGGATGACCAGGGTCTTGGCGTCGCCGACGTTGGCGAGATGGCTCGCCAGCTCGACCGATTCGATGAAGCGGCTTCCGGCCTCCGCTCCCCCGCGGATCCCGAAGGAGAGCACGCCGCCGAAACCGTGGCGCAGCACGCGCTTGGCGCGCTCGTGGTACGGATGGGAGGGCAGACCCGGGTAGGAGACCCAGGCGACTGCCGGATGCCGTTCGAGCCACTCGGCAAGCGCCAGGGCGTTGTCGACGTGCCGCTGCACGCGCAGCGAGAGCGTTTCGAGCCCCTGCAGCAGGAGGAACGAGTTGAACGGCGACAGACACGGGCCGAGGTCGCGCAGCCCTTCGACGCGGGCGCGAATGGCGAAGGCGATGTTGCCGAACGGCCCGCTCGGCCCGAAAACCTCCCAGAACGAGAGCCCGTGATAGCCGGCCGCGGGCTCGGTGAAGAGGGGGAACCTGCCGTTGCCCCAGTCGAAACGACCGGAATCGACGATGACACCGCCGACCGAGGTTCCGTGCCCGCCGATCCACTTCGTGGCCGACGCCACGACGACATCGGCGCCGTGGTCGATCGGACGCGCGAGATAGCCCGCCGCCCCGAAGGTGTTGTCGACCACCAGCGGAATCCCGTGGGCGTGCGCCAGCGCGGCGAGCGCCGCGAGATCCGGCACGTTGAAGCGCGGGTTGCCGATCGTCTCGACATAGATCGCCTTGGTGCGCTCGTCGATCGCCGACGCGAACGCCTCGGGCGAGTCGCCGTCGACGAAGCGCACGTCGATGCCGAGCCGCGGCAGCGTCACCTTGAACTGGTTGAACGTCCCGCCGTAGAGGAACGACGTCGAGACGAGGTTGTCGCCCGCCTGGGCCAACGTCGCCAGCGCGAGGAACTGTGCCGCCTGTCCCGACGCCGTGGCCACCGCCGCGACGCCGCCCTCGAGCGCGGCGATGCGCTTCTCGAAGACGTCGGTCGTCGGGTTCATGATCCGCGTGTAGATGTTGCCGAACTGCTGCAGTGCGAAGAGACGCGCTCCGTGCGCCGCGTCGTCGAAGGTGTAGGAGGTCGTCTGGTAGATCGGCACCGCGCGGGCGTGCGTCCCCGGCGCGGGCTCCTGTCCGGCGTGGACCTGCAGCGTCTCGTAGCGGTAGGGGCGATTCGTCTCGGTGCTCATCGTCGTCCTCGTTTCGCGTCGGTGGCCGGGGCCCCGGAGAACGCGCAGCGAGGAGGACGAGGGCGCCAGAAAACGACGAGGCCCGCCGGCTCTTCGCCGCGGGCCTCGGAGGACGCCGGACCTGGTTGGAACCTAGGGTCTCGGCACGTGCGCTCCTCTCCCGCAGACGTGCATGTTGCACATGCACATCGAGGTCGACATGGAAGTCGGGGCGGGAGCGGAGCAGGTGGCGCGCTTCATTGGGGCGGATTTCTAGAACGAATCGTCCGGTGTTGTCAAGCGCCGTCTTCGGGGACCGGCTCGGGGCGATCGCGCCGGCGATCGACGAGGCAGAGGAAACCGAGTCGCTCGCCCGCGTCGGCGAGGAAGCGATGCGGCGTGCGCGGCGCGACGTAGACGAGATCGAACGGCGCGATCGCTTCGCGCCGCTCGCCGAGGCGCACGTGCCCTCGACCGGCGAGGACGACGACGGCGTGGGCATGCTCGTGCCGCTCGAAGCTCGTGCGGCCGCCGGCCTCGACCTCGAAGAAGCGCAGCTCGCTCGCCAGCCCCGCGTCCCCTTCGCCGACCAGCAGGCGCCGGGTGACACCGCAGTGCCCCTCGCCGCTGGACTTGTATTCGCGCACCGCGAGCTCCGGCCAGAGCTCCGGCGCCCAGTGCACGACGCGCGAGCCCGACTCGCTCATCTCGCCTCCTCCATCTGCGCACGCAGCGTGCGCGCTCCCGCCTCGAGATCGGCCTGTCCGAGAAGACTTCCGCCGAGGAGGAAGATCGTGTCCTCGCCGTAGACGCGGCGCCAGCGGCGGATCTTCGCCGCGTCCATGCCGCCGCCGAGCACCGGGAAGGCAGGGGCCAGCGCTCCCCACGGACGCCGCAGATGCTCCGCCACCGCCACGCACTCGCCGAGCGAGTAGGGGAAGCGCCCGCCGGCATTCGGGTAGATCGTCCCGTCGCATCCGGCGAGACGGAACAGGTCGCCCCAGAGCAGCGCCGGCGCGATCCCGTGGGCTCGCCCGAGCAACCCCCCGGTGAAGCTCGGATGGCCGAGCAGCGCGAGGCCACTCGAGGCCGCGAGCCCCCGCACCGCGTCGAACCCGACGAGCAGCGGGGCGACGAGCGCGGCGCGACAGCCGGCGGCGCGAGCGCGCGCCGCCCGTTCGTCCAGTCGCTCGACGTTGCCGGTCAGGTTCGGCAGGTAGAGCGTCCGACCGCCGCTCGCCGCGTTGGCCCGCTCGACCGCCTCCTGGCAGCGCTCGAGTCGCTCGGCAAACGGCGCCCACGGCTGGTCGACGAGGGAGTGGTCGTCCTTGATCAGGTCGATCCCGCCGCGGGCGAGCCGGCCGGCAAGCGCCGCAAGCTCTTGCGCCGAGAGCCCGAGCGGCTTGAGCGCCGCGCAGAGAAGAGGACGCGCCGGCACGCCCGAGAGCGCGCGCAAGCCGGCGATCCCGAAGCGCGGGCCGACGAAACCGGCGAGGAGCTCCTCCGGCCAGCCGACCGCTTCGATCCGCACGCCCTGCTGCATCGAAATGTTGCCGAAGAGCAGGTTGAGCAGTTGCGGCAGGTCGTCGCCGACCGCGGCCAGCGGGAACGACAGGGTCGCTCGCGCGCGACGCGGGCCCGTGATCTCGACGGCCTCGACCCGCCCGACCACGGCTTCGCGCACCGATCGCGAAACCAGGGCGAGGTCGAGCTCGACGGTCTGCTCCCGTGCGATCCCCTCGGCCTTGGCGGTGGCGTCCTCTCCCGCGGCGGGGCGCAGCGCATAGTCGATCCGGAGGCGGGCGGCGCTCATGGCGAGCGCGATCCTATCCGCGCTGCCGCGAGCGCCGTCGACGATGCCGGATCGGCCCCGAATCGGACCCGCGAATTCCTTGTCCTTTCCCGCAGTCCGCGATAGAAACCGATCGACCGATGGGGAGGTGTGTCATGCGGACGAACATGGTCGCAGCGTTCGGGCTGGGTCTGGCGCTCGGCGTCGCCGCGCTGGCCGGCGGCGGCGAATTCGGCAAGGAGGTGGCGGTCCCGCGCCACCTCGCCGACGGCGAAGAGCTGACGATGGACCGCACGCAGTTGCTCAACCACGGGCAACTGCTCTTCGAGGCAATGTGGACCAACCAGGAGGGCGCCGGGCGGCCGCTGACCAAGGGCACCGGCAAGCCGCTCACCGCACCGGGCGATCCGCTGACCTTCCCGCGCAACTTCAATCGCATCTCGGCACCCGACGCGAACTCCTGTGTTGGCTGCCACAACCTGCCCCGCTCGGGCGGCGGCGGCGACATCGTCGCCAACGTCTTCGTGCTCGGTCAGCGCTTCGACCACGTCACCTTCGATCCGAACGACGCCACGCCGACCGGCGCCTCGCACGACGAGCGTGGGCAGTTCGCCCGGCTCGACGAGATCGCCAACAGCCGCTTGACCCTTGGCATGTTCGGCTCCGGCTACATCGAAATGCTGGCGCGCCAGATCACCCGCGATCTGCAGCGCCTGCGTGACGCGACGCCCGCCGGCGGCGCCACGCCGCTCATCGCCAAGGGGATTTCGTTCGGCACCCTCGCCCGGCGCGTCGACGGGAGATGGGAGGTCTCGGGCGTCGAGGGGCTCGGTGCAGCGAGCCTGGCCACCAGCGGTCCGGCGAATCCGCCCAGCCTCGTCGTTCGTCCGTTCCACCAGGCCGGCGCCGTGGTCTCGCTGCGCGAGTTCACCAACAACGCCTTCAATCACCACCACGGCATCCAGACCGAGGAGCGCTTCGGTCGCGGCGTCGACGCCGACGGCGACGGCTTCGTCGACGAGATGACGCGGGCGGACGTCACCGCCGTGACGCTCTGGCAGGCGACCCTGCCGCCGCCCGGACGGGTGATCGCGCGCTATCGCCCACTCGAAGAGGCGGTGCTGCTCGGCGAGCGGAAGTTCGCGGCGATCGGCTGCGCGGGTTGCCACGTCCCGTCGCTGCCGCTCGACGACTGGGGCTGGTTCTTCGTCGAACCGAACCCGTACAACCCGCCGGGGAACCTCCGTCCGGGCGATGCGCCCGAGCTCAAGGTGAACCTCAACAGCGAGTTCTTGCCCGGACCGCGGCTGCACGCCGACCACGGCGTCACCCAGGTCGCCGCCTTCACCGACTTCAAGCTGCACGACATCACGAGCGGTCCGGACGACCCGAACCGCGAGCCGCTCGACATGCATCAGGCGGCCGGCTCGGACCCGTTCTTCGCCGGCAACGGCAAGTTCCTCACCAAGAAGCTCTGGGGCGCCGCCAACGAGCCGCCGTACTTCCACCACGGCAAGTACACGACGATGCGCGAGGCGATCCTGGCTCACGCCGGCGAGGCCGCGTCCTCCGCGGCAGGGTTCCGGGCGCTCGCCGCAGCCGAGCAGGACGCCGTCATCGAATTCCTCAAGACGCTCCGCGTGCTGCCCGAGAACGCTTCGGGCCTGGTGCTCGACGAGAAGGGCCTGGCCCGTGAATGGCCCCCGGAGTGGGCGGCGAACTAGCCCGCGCACCCGGGAGAGAGGCCGCCGGCGCGGCGCCGCGGCCTCTCCGCTCCTCGCCCGGCGCCTCGCCTGAATTAGACTCGTCGAGCGAGGATCCGCCGAACTGCCATGCCGATCTACGAGTTCTACTGCCCCGACTGCCACACCGTCTTCAGCTTTTTCTCGGCCCGCATCGACATCGCGGCGCGCCCGGCCTGTCCGCAGTGCGGGCGACCCGAGCTCGGGCGGCGCCCGTCGCGCTTTGCCACGGTGTCGCGTCTCGGCTCGGGCAGCGAGGAGACCGAGGGTGAGTCGCCGATCCCCGGCCTCGACGAGTCGCGGATGGAGCAGGCGATGGAGCAGCTCGCCGGCGAGATGGAAGGGCTGGGCGGCATGGAGGGCGACGAGAGCCCCGACCCGCGCCAGCTCGCCCGCTTCATGCGGCGCTTCGGCGAAGTCTCGGGCCTCGAGCCGGGACCGAAGCTCGAGGAGATGCTGCACCAGCTCGAGAACGGCGCCGACCCGGATTCGTTCGACGACGAGCTCGGCGGCGACGAAGGCGACGACGCGGCGGCCTTCGCCGAGATGTTCAAGACGAAGCGCGCCGCGGGCGGCAAGCGCGGCGGCAAGCCGCGGATCGACGACACCCTTCACTTCCTGTGAGCGAGATCGGCGCGGGACCGCTGCTGTTCGACGAACGCCAGTGGCTGGCGGCATGGGCGCTCGGCCTGATGCTCGGGGCACCCCTGCCGGCACTCCTGCCGACTCTCTTCGTCGCCCCGGCGACCGTCACGTTCGCCATCGCCCTCGCCGTCGTCGGCATCGACCTCGGCGTCCTGCTCCTGCTCGGCACGATGCAGACCCGCGTCGACGCGCGAGGCCTCCACGTGAGCTTCGGCCTCTTCGGCTGGATCCGCTTCGACTTCCCGAAAGAGAACCTCCGCTCGGCGCTCGCCCGCCGCTACCGCCCGCTCGGCGAATTCGGCGGCTGGGGCATCCGCGGCTTCGGCACCCGCCGCGCCCTCAACATGCGCGGCAACGAGGGCGTGCAGATCGCCTACCTTCGCGACGGCCGCGACGCGACCGTCCTCGTCGGCTCGCAGCGCCCCCGGGAGCTCGAGCACGCACTGCGCCTGCTCGCCGTTCCGCCACCTCCCGAAAGGCCCTGACCGGCGGCTCGCGGCGGGCGTGGATCGCCTAGACTCCCGGCATGTCCTCGGAGAGCTGGCGCAACCCCATCCGGCCGTGGCCGCTCGCCCTCGGTCTGCTGGCGGGCCTGGCCGCCGGATTGGCGCTGGCGCTCGGCGATGCCGAGCTGCGGGCGGCGACGGGGCTGCGGCCGGCGCTGGCGGCGGGGGTCGCGGCGACGATGGCCTTCTGGTGGCTCACCGAGGCGTTGCCGATCCACTGGACGGCCTGTGTGCCGCTGCTCGCTTTCCCCGCGCTCTCGATCCTCGGCCCCAGCCTGGCGGTCAATCTGCGTGGCACGGCGATGGCCTATCTCGATCCGTACCTCTTCCTCTTCGCCGGCGGCATGGGGATCGCCGCGGCGATGCAGCGCTGGGATCTCCATCGACGAATCGCCCTGACGGTGATGCGGGCGATCGGCACCGACCCGCGCCATCTGCTCGCCGGCACGCTCTGCGCGACGGCGTTCGTCTCGCTCTGGATCAGCAACACGGCGACGGCGGCGATGATGCTGCCGATCGCCCTCGCCCTCGTCGTCCAGCTCGAGAGCCAGGTCGGCGGACGGCGACTCGCCTCCTTCGGCATGGCGTTGATGCTCGCCGTCGCCTACGGCTCGAACATCGGCGGCATCGGCACGAAGATCGGCACCGCACCGAATCTCCAGCTCGCCGGTTTCCTGGGGCGCATGGGCACCGAGGTCGGCTTTCTCCAGTTCCTCGCCATCGGATTGCCGTTCGTCGTGATGCTGCTGCCGATCGCGTGGTGGATGCTCTGGCGCATCGGCCGCCGCGACGAGCTCGGGCAGGTCGGCGCGCGCGAGGTCATCGCCCGCGAGCTCGCCGAGCTCGGGCCGATGGCGCGCCCCGAGAGGCTCGTGCTCGTCGTCTTCGCCCTCGCCGCCGCCGGATGGATCGCCAGCAAACAGTTGACCGAGATCTTCGCACCACGCCTCTCGGCCCTCTTCGGCGGCGCCAAGATCGGCTCGGCGCACCTCGAAGGCGGGATCGCCATGCTCGCCGCGTTGGCCCTGGTGCTCCTTCGCCACCGGAGTGAGCCGGTGCTCTCGCGGCGCGCCCTCGCTACCGTCCCGTGGGAGAGCCTGCTCCTGCTCGGCGGCGGCTTCGCGCTCGCCGCCGGCGTGCAGCAGAGCGGCCTCTCCGGCTGGCTCGGCGGACAGTTGCGCATCGTCTCGACGATGCCGCCGTTCTCGCAAGTGCTGCTCGCCAGCCTGATGACCGTGGCGCTTTCGGCCGTGGCCTCGAACACGGCAACGGTCGCCGTGATGCTCGTCGTGCTGCGTGACGCCGCGGCGCCGGCGATCCTGCCGAGCGTCCTCTTCGCCTCGACGATCGCCGCCTCCTGCGACTTCGCCTTGCCCGCCGGCACGCCGCCCAACGCCATCGTCTTCGGCAGCGGCTACGTGCGGATCCCGGTGATGGCCCGCACCGGCGTCCTGCTCGACCTCGTCGCCGCGCTGCTCGCGGCGGTGTGGTGCTACTTCGCTGTCCCCGCCGTGCTCGGCTTCTGACGCACCTCCCCACCCGAAAGAGTGGGGAGCTCTCCGACACGCGGCCGTGACCCGGCCGACCGCACCGCAGGCGTAGAATTGCTGGACCGAACCGCCGCCGGCCCGCCGACACCGAGCCGCGCCCTCGTCCGCTTGACATCCCTTCGAGAGGGGCCCTTCGATGACGCTTCGCCACTTCGCCACTCGGACATTCCGCCTCGTCCTCTTGCTCGCCGCCGTGTCCGCACCGCTGCACGCTCAGTGCGTCAGCCTCACCACCCTCGGCTCGGCATCGTCCCAGAACTTCGACACCCTCTCCAACACCGCCGGCAGCACGACCAATAACCTCACGATCACCGGCTGGTTCCTGACCGAGAGCGGCGGCGGAGCCCGCGACAACGAGCAGTACGGCGTCGACACCGGCGCCAGCAACACCGGCGACACTTACAGCTACGGCGCTGCCGCGGCGACCGACCGCGCCCTTGGCGGCTTGCAGAGTGGCACGCTCATCCCGATCGTCGGCGCATGCTTCACCAACAACTCGGGCAGCACGATCACCAGCCTGCAGATCGACTACACCGGCGAAGAATGGCGGCTGGGCACGGCTGCCCGCACCGATCAGATCAACTTCGAATACAGCACCACCGCCACCGACTTGGTGACCGGCACGTGGACCGGCGTGGCGGCGCTCAACTTCGTCACCCCCGTCACCGCGACCGCCGGTGCCAAAGACGGCAACCTGGCTGCGAACCGCACGGCTCTCTCGTCGACGATCCCGGCTCTTTCCATCGCCAACGGCGCGACCTTCTGGATCCGCTGGACGGACACCAATGCCTCCGGTGCGGACGACGGGCTCGCCGTCGACGACTTCTCGCTGACCCCGAACCCAGGTGGCGGCCCGGGCACACCCAACCTCTCGATCAACGACGTCACCCTCGCCGAAGGCAACGCCGGCACCACGACGTTCACCTTCACGGTGAGCCTCTCCTCCCCGGCCGGCGCCGGCGGCGTCGCTTTCGACATCGGCACCGCCGACAACACGGCGACGACTGCCAACAACGATTACGTCACGAGCTCCCTGACCGGCCAGACCATCGCGGCCGGCAACTCCACCTACAGCTTCAACGTCACCGTCAACGGCGACCTGACGCCGGAACCGAACGAGACCTTCTTCGTCAACGTGACCAACGTGACGGGCGCCACCGTCACCGACGGCCAGGGCACCGGCACGATCAACAACGACGACGTGACGCTGACGCCGATCCACAATATCCAGGGCCCGGGCGCGAGCTCGCCGATCGTCGGCGCCTCGGTGACCACGCGCGGCATCGTCACCGGCGTGAAGAGCAACGGCTTCTTCCTTCAGGAGCCCGACGCCAGCGTCGATGCCGACCCGGCGACCTCCGAAGGCGTCTTCGTCTTCACCTCGAGCGCACCCCCGGCAGCCGCGGTCGTCGGTGCCCTGGTCCAGGTGAGCGCCACGGTCGTGGAGTTCGTCCCGTCCGCCGACGCGCTCCAGCCGCCGCTGACGGAGCTGAGCTCGCCCACCGTCTCCCAGCTCAGCACCGGCAACCCGTTGCCGGCCGCGATCCCGCTGACCTCGACCTTCCCCGACCCGACCGGCGTGCACGACCAGCTCGAGCGGCTCGAGGGGATGCGCACCTCCGTCGCCTCGCTTACCGTCGTCGCACCGACTCAGGGCACGGTCAACGAAGCCAATGCGACTTCGACGAGCAACGGCGTCTTCTACGGTGTCGTCACCGGCGTCGCCCGTCCGTTCCGCGAGGCAGGAATCCAGGCTCCCGATCCGGCGCCGGCCGGCGGCAGCATCCCGCCGATCCCGCGCTTCGACTCCAACCCCGAACGGATCCGCGTCGACAGCGACGCGCTCACCGGCACGACGGCGCTCAACGTCGGCACCGGCGCGGTGATCACCGGCCTCGTCGGGCCGCTCGACTACACCTTCCGCACCTACACCATCCTGCCCGACCCGAGCGCGAATCCGGTCGTCACCGGCGGTCCGACGGCCACGGCGGTGACCAACCCGATCAGCCTCGAATTCACCGTCGCCTCGTTCAACCTCGAGCGCTTCTTCGACACCGTTGACGACCCGGGGGTCGGCGACCCGGTGCTGACCGCGACGGCGTTCAACAATCGGTTGACCAAGGCCTCGCTGGCGATCCGCAACTATCTGCGCATGCCGGACATCCTCGGCGTCATCGAGGTCGAGAACCTGACGACGCTGCAGGCGTTGGCGAATCGCATCAGCGTCGACGCTCTCGCCGCGTCGCAGCCGGACCCGCAGTACGTCGCCTACCTCGTCGAGGGCAACGACGTCGGCGGCATCGACGTCGGCTTCCTGGTCAAGAACGCTCCCGCGAGCAGCCTCAATCGTCACGTGACCGTGGGCGCCGTCGTACAGGAGCTCGCGAGCACCCTGTTCGTCAATCCCGACAGCTCGACTGAGCTGCTGAACGACCGGCCGACCCTGCGCCTGACCGGGACGGTCGACCACGCCAACGGCGCGAGCTTCGCCGTCACGGTCCTGGTCAATCACTTGCGCTCGCTCAACGGCGTCAACGACGAGTCCGCCGGCACGAACGGCTGGTCGACGGTCGGCGCCCGCGTGCGCGCCAAGCGGCTGGCGCAGGCGGTCGACCTCGCCGGGCTGATCCAGGCCCGCCAGGTCGCCACGCCGACCGAGCGCATCGTCGTCATCGGCGACTTCAACGCCTTCGAAGTCAACGACGGCCTCGCCGACACGATGGACGTGATCGCCGGCACGCCGGTGCCCGACAACCAGACGGCGGTGCCGGGCGACGGCGTCGACCTGGTCAACCCCGATCTCATCAACCTCTTCTCGACTCCGCCCGCCGCGGAGCGCTACTCCTACAGCTTCGACGGCAACGCGCAGACGATCGACCACATCCTGATCAACGGCCAGGTGGCGTCGAGCGTCGTCGCCTACCGCGAAGAGCATCCGCGCCTCGACGCCGACTTCCCGGAGACCGACCGCAACAACGCGGCGAGCGCGACCCGCCTCTCGGATCACGACCCGGTCGTCGCCTACTTCCAGGTCGCCGGATTTGCGTCCGCCGACCTCGGGGTGACCAAGACCGATTCTCCGGACCCGGTCACCGCCGGAGCCAATCTCACCTACACCGTGACGGTGCAGAACCTCGGCCCGGACACGGCCACGAGCGCTGCCTGGAGCGACACGCTCCCCGCCGGCACCACCTTCGTCTCCCTGGCGTCGGCGGCGGGCTGGAGCTGCACCACGCCGGCCGTCGGCAGCGGTGGCACGGTGACCTGCACGCGCGCCTCCTTCGGCCTGGCTTCCGACGTCTTCACGCTCGTCGCGGCGGTCGATCCAGGCGTCGCTGCCGGCACCGTCCTCTCGAATACGGCGGCGGCCACGTCGGCCACCGCGGACCCGCAGGCGGCCAACAACAGCGCCACGGCGACGACGACCGTCGCCGGCTTCGCCGACCTCTCGCTGACCAAGACCGACGCTCCCGACCCGGTCAATGCTGGCCAGAACCTGGTCTACACGATCACGGTGAGCAACGAGGGACCGAGCAGCGCGGCGACGGTCGCGATGACCGACCCGCTGCCTGCCAACACCACGTTCGTCTCGCTCGGCGTACCCGGGGGTTGGAGTTGCACGACCCCCGCGGTCGGTGCCGCCGGGACGGTGAGCTGCTCGATCGGCAGCTTCCCGGCCGGCAGCGCCGTCTTCACGCTCACCGTGCAGGTGAGCGCCGGCGCCGTCTCCGGGTCGCTGCTGACCAACGTCGCCACCGTCACCTCGGCGACGCCGGATCCCCATGTCGGCAGCGAAAGCGACACCTCGGTAACGACCGTCGGCGTCGGCGCCCCCGAGCTCGCGCTCGTCCTCGCCGACACCACCGATCCGGTGACCATCGGTCAGAGCCTGACCTACACGATCGACGTCACCAACGCCCTGCCCTCGGCCACCACGCCGACCCTCACCTTCCCGCTCCCGGCCGGGCTCGGATTCACCTCGCTGGTCGCCCCCGGAGGGTGGAGCTGCACCACGCCGGCGGTCGGAGCAGGCGGCACGATCTCCTGCTCGGCAGCCAGCCTCAGCGTCGGGCTGACGACCTTCCAGGCGACGACCCAAGTCGCCACCTCGTGGGCCGCCGGCGCCACGATCAACGCCACCGCGTCGCTTGCCGTCGACGACAGCGGTCGCCCGGTCGTGGCCACGGACGACGAGGCCACCGGCGTGCGGGCGCCGGCGAGCCTTGCCGCCACGAAGAGCGTCGCCGGTGACTTCACCGCCGGCGGCTTCATCACCTACACCCTCGTCGTCACCAACGCCGGACCGGGCGCGCTCCTCGACCTGCCCGGCGACGAGCTCAGCGACACCCTGCCGGCCTCGCTCGACCTCGTCTCGGCCTCCGCCGATGCAGGGACCGCGGTGGCCGTGACCGCCAGCAACCTCGTGACCTGGAACGGAACGATCCCGGCGGGCGGCACGGTGACGGTGACCATCACCGCGCGGATCCTCGCCAGCACCGGCACCAGCATCTCCAACCAGGCGACGATCGCCTGGGACGGCGACGGGGACGGGGCCTCGAACGAAGCGACCGGCGTCAGCGACGACCCGGGGACGGCGGCGGGCGGCGACCCGACGTCCTTCACCGTCGCGACGGCCCAGTCGGTGATCGAGATCCCGACCCTCGACGCGGCCGGGCTCGCCCTGCTGGCTCTGCTGCTGGCTCTGGCTGGCGCCGTGGCTCTGCGGCGCCGGCCCGCGTGAGCCGCCGATGAGTTGAGACGGGAGAGGTCTCGTTGAGTGATGCGGCCCGGGGGAACCCGGGCCGCACGCATTTCGGGGCGTCTCCACTCGGCTTCCGCCCGCCCACAACCGCCCCCGGGGGCGGTATCATGCGCACTTCCCGATCAGCCCGCGAGAGGACCCACCCGATGAAGCTCTGCCGATTCCGCACCCTGGCCCCGTGTGCCGTCGCGACTCGCCTCGCCATCGCTGCGCTCTTCGCCGCGGTCGCCGCCGCACCGGCCGCCGGGCAGTGCGTCAGCCTGACGACGTTGGGCTCCGCCGCCACCCAGAACTTCGACACCCTCTCCAACACGGCGGGCAGCACGACGAACAACCTGACGATCACCGGCTGGTTCATGACCGAGTCCGGCGGCGGTGCGCGCGACAACGAGCAGTACGCCGTCGACACCGGGGCCAGCACCACCGGCGACACCTACAGCTACGGCGCGGCGGCGAGCACCGAGCGCGCGCTCGGCCAACTGCGCAGCGGCACCCTGATCCCGCTCTTCGGCGCCTGCTTCACCAACAACACCGGCGCGACGATCACCAGCCTCGCGATCGCCTACAACGGCGAGGAATGGCGTCTGGGGACCGCGGCGCGCACCGACCAAGTCAACTTCGAATACAGCTTGAACGCCACGGACCTGGTGACGGGGACTTGGACCAATGTCGCAGCGCTCAACTTCGTCACTCCGGACACCGCGACCACCGGTGCCAAGAACGGCAACGCGGCCGCGGATCGCACGGCGCTCTCCTCGACCATCTCCTCGCTCACCATCCCCAACGGCGCGACGTTCTGGATCCGCTGGAACGACACCGACGCCAGCGGCGCCGACGACGGTCTGGCGGTCGACGACTTCTCGCTGACGCCGCAAGCGGTCGTGGTGCCCAATCTGACGATCAACGACGTCTCGCTCAACGAAGGCAATGCCGGCACCACCAGCTTCACCTTCACGGTGAGCCTTTCGGCACCGGCGGGCGCTGGCGGCGTGACCTTCGACATCGCAACCGCCAACGGCACGGCGACCCAGCCGGTCGACTACACGCAGAAGACACTTACCAGCCAGACGATTCCCGCCGGCAGCTCGACCTACAGCTTCACCGTCCTGGTCAACGGCGATACCACGCCGGAGACCAACGAGACCTTCTTCGTCAACGTCACCAACGTCACCGGAGCCACCGTCACCGACGGCCAGGGCCAGGGGACGATCGTCAACGACGACGTCGCGCCCAACCTCACGATCAATGACGTCTCACTCAACGAGGGGAACGCCGGCACGACGACGTTCACCTTCACGGTGAGCCTCTCGGCGCCCGCTCCGACAGGTGGCACGACGTTCGACATCGCCACGGCCGACAACACCGCCGTCCAGCCGGGCGACTACACGCAGAAGACGCTCACCAGCCAGACGATCCCCGCCGGCAGCTCGACCTACACCTTCGACGTGCTGGTCAACGGCGACACGACGCCGGAGACCGACGAGAGCTTCTTCGTCAACGTCACCAACGCCACCAACGCGATCGTCACCGACGGCCAGGGCCAGGGGACGATCGTCAACGACGACATCACGCTCATCCACGACGTGCAGGGCAACGGCGCCGCGACGCCGATTCCGGGCAGCACCGTGACCGTCCAGGGCGTCGTCGTTGCCAACTTCCAGGGCACCGGGAAGCTCTCCGGCTTCTTCCTGCAGGAGGAGGATGCCGACGCCGACGCCGATCCGGCGACCTCGGAGGGGGTCTTCATCTTCTGCAACACCTGCCCGACCCCTGTCGCCGAAGGGCAGCGGGTGAGGGCCACCGGCGTCGTCTCCGAGTTCAGCAACCTGACCGAGATCACTGCCAGCACGGCCGGCTCGGTCGTCGTCGCCGATGCCGGGAACCATCTCGCCGAGGTGACACCGTCGCCGATCGATCTGCCGATCGCCGGCGTCGTCGACGACTACTACGAGGCCCGCGAGGGGATGAAGGTGACCTTCGTCGATACGCTGACAGTCTCGGAGTACTTCGAGCTGGGGCGCTACGGCCAGATCATCCTCTACGAAGGTGGGCGTCCACGCCAGTTCACGGAAGCCAACCTTCCGAGCGTGGCGGGCAACACGGCCTGGGCCGACACCCTTCTGCGCCACCGCGTCATCCTCGACGACGACAACAACGCGCAGGAGTGGTACCTGACCACCTCGAGCCCGGCCGGCCCGGCCGACGGCCTGCAGTTCGTCTACTACCCGCGTGCCAACGGCGGCTTCTCGGTCGGCACCCAGGGAACCGACTTCTTCCGCGGCGGCGACCTGGTCAACGGGTTGACCGGCGTCCTGCACTGGTCGTTCGCCGGCCAGACCGGGACCGACGCGTGGCGCATTCGCCCCACCAGCGCCAACCCGGCCACCTTCACCGTCGCCAATCCGCGCCCGGCGACACCCCCGGCGGTGGGCGGCGCGATTCGCGCGGTGGGGATGAACCTGCTCAACTACTTCACCACCATCGACACCACCGCCAGCAACAGCACCGGCCCCTGCGGCCCGAGCGGAACGGTCGACTGCCGCGGCGCCGACAGCGTCGCCGAGCTCAATCGCCAACGCGAACGGGCGTCGATCGTCATCTGCACGCTCAATGCCGACGTCTTCGGCTTCGCCGAGCTCGAGAACACCACGGCGAGCGCCTCGATCACCGACCTGCTCGGGGCGGTCAACGCCCGCTGCGGCGGCGCCCACCCGTACGCCTTCGTCAACACCGGCGGGACGCTCGGCACCGACGCCATCCGCGTGCAGCAGATCTACCGCACCGGCATCGTCTCGCCGGTCGGCTCGCCACTCGTCGATCTCGACCCGATCCACAATCGGCCGCCGACCGCCCAGACCTTCGACGTCGTCGACGCCACGAACCCGGCGTTCGGCAAGCGCTTCACGGTGATCATCAATCACTTCAAGTCCAAGGGCTCGAGCGCCGGCCTGCCGGGCGATGCCGACATCGGCGACGGACAGGGCTTCTCGAACGCGACGCGGGTGGCGCAGGCCAATCGCCTTCTCACCTGGATCAGCTCGACGGTGGTTCCTGCCGCGGGCGATCCCGACGTTCTCCTGCTCGGCGATTTCAACGCCTACGCCAAGGAAGATCCGATCACCGCCTTGGCGAGCGGCGGATTCAGCGACCTCGAGACCGTCTTCCACGGTGCCAACGCCTACTCCTATCTCTTCGACGGCCAGTTGGGGCATCTCGACTACGCCCTGGCGAACGCGTCGCTCCTGTCGCAGGTGACCGGCGCCGACGCCTGGCACATCAACGCCGACGAGGTCGACCTCTTCGACTACAACGACGAGATCCGCGACTCCCCCGGCGAGTCGACTTTCGAGGAGAAGCCCGACGGCTCGGCCCTGGTGCCACCGCGTGTCGTCTTCCAGCCGGCCTCGCCGTATCGCGCTTCGGACCACGACCCGGTGGTCGTCGGCCTGTTCCCGATCGCGGATCTCTCGATTACCAAGACGGACGGGGTCGCGACGGCGACGCCGGGCGGCTCGGTGACCTACACGATCACCGCCTCGAACGCCGGCCCCGATGCCGACGCGGGCGCCACGGTCGCCGACACCTTCCCGGCGACGTTGACCTGCACCTGGACCTGCGTCGGCGCGGGCGGCGGCACCTGTTCCGCCGCCGGCTCGGGCAACCTCAACAACACCGTCGGCCTGCCCGCGGGCGGCAGCGTCACCTTCACGGCGAGCTGCTCGATCTCCGCCGGCGCCACCGGCACGCTCTCGAACACCGCGACCGTCTCCGGTGGCTCGACCTCCGACCCGAACGCGGCCAACAACAGCGCCACTGACACCGACACGTTGACGCCACAGGCCAACCTCGCGATCACCAAGACCGACGGCGTGACCAGCGCGACGGCGGGTGGGTCGACGACCTACACGATCACGGCGAGCAACGCCGGTCCGAGCAATGCCTCGGGCGCGACGGTGGCCGACACCTTCCCGGCCTCGCTGACCTGCACCTGGACCTGCGTCGGCGCGGGCGGCGGCACCTGCACCGCCTCCGGCTCGGGCAACATCAACAACACGGTGAATCTCCCGAGCGGTGGCAGCGTCACCTACACCGCGAGCTGCACGATCTCGGCCGCGGCCACCGGCACGCTGTCGAACACCGCCACCGTCGCCGCACCGGCCGGCGTCACCGACCCGACCCCCGGCAACAACAGCGCCACCGACAGCGACACGCTCGCCGCGTCGGCCGACCTCGCGATCACCAAGACCGACGGCGTGACGACCGCAACCGCCGGCGGCAGCGTCACCTACACGATCACCGCGAGCAACGCCGGCCCGAGCAACGCCTCCGGCGCGACGGTGGCCGACACCTTCCCGGCCTCGCTCACCTGCACCTGGACCTGCGTCGGCGCGGGCGGCGGCACCTGCACCGCTTCCGGCTCGGGCAACATCAACGACACCGTAAATCTCCCGAGCGGTGGCAGCGTCACCTACACCGCGAGCTGCACCATCTCGGCCGCGGCCACCGGCACGCTGTCCAACACCGCCACCGTCGCCGCGCCGGCCGGCGTCACCGATCCGACGCCCGGCAACAACAGCGCCACCGACAGCGACACGCTCGCCGCGTCGGCGGATCTGTCGATCACCAAGACCGACGGCGTGACGACCGCAACCGCCGGCGGCAGCGTCACCTACACGATCACCGCGAGCAACACCGGCCCGAGCAACGCCTCGGGCGCGACGGTGGCCGACACCTTCCCGGCCTCGCTCACCTGCACCTGGACCTGCGTCGGCGCGGGCGGCGGCACCTGCACCGCCTCCGGCTCGGGCAACATCAACGACACCGTAAATCTCCCGAGCGGTGGCAGCGTTACCTACACCGCGAGCTGCACCATCTCGGCCGCGGCCACCGGCACGCTGTCCAACACCGCCACCGTCGCCGCGCCGGCCGGCGTGACCGATCCGACCCCCGGCAACAACAGCGCCACCGACAGCGACACTCTGCTGCCGCCGCCGACAATCTCCATCGCGGGCACCAAGACCGTGACCGGCACCTACGCGGTCGGCGGCACGGTCACCTACACTGTCGACCTGACCAACGCCGGACCGGGTACCCAGACCGACAATCCGGGCAACGAGCTGACCGACGCGCTCCCTGCGACGCTGGCGCTCGTCGCCGCCAGTGCAACGAGCGGAACGGCGGTGGCGGATCTGGGCACCAACACGGTGACCTGGAACGGCGGCCTGGCGGCCGGGGGAACGGTGACCATCACAATCACCGCCACGATTCTCCCGACGGCGATCGGGCAGACGGTTGCCAACCAGGCTGCCATCGCCTACGACGGCGACGGCAACGGCAGCAACGAAGCAACGGCCACCACGGACGATCCAGGGCTCCCCGGATCCGCAGATGTGACCATCTTCGCGGTCCCCGGCATCCTCGAGATTCCAACCCTCGACCTGCGTGGGCTCGGGCTGCTCGCCCTGCTGCTCGCGGCGCTCGGTGCCTGGAGACTCCGCCGCCGGCCCGCCTGAGACGGTCGTACCACCCGACAACGACAACGGCCCGGAAGTCCCGGGCCGTTGTTTTTTTCGACACCACCCCCTCCCCACCCGGGCATGCGGCTGCCACCCTCGAGGGTGGGCCTGTCATTTCGCTGGGAGCGTACCCTTGGAGAGCCATGTTCCAGCTCTCCCGCTCCGACCTCGACACCCTTCTGACTCTCTTGCGCCAGCGCGGATACGCCGTGGTGGGACCCACGGTCCGCGATCGCGCCGTCGTCTATGACGAGATCGAGTCGACTCGCGACCTGCCCGAAGGCTGGACCGACGAGCAGAGCGCCGGCCGGTATCGACTCGCTCACGGCTCCAACCGCGCGCTCTTCGGCTACGTCGTCGGGCCGCACTCCTGGAAGCGCTTCCTGCATCCGCCGGCACTGCGGCTCTGGCGCGCCAAGCGCAGTGACCGCGGCGACCGCGGAACGGTCTTCGAGGGCGAGGAGCGCACGCCGCGGCGTTTCGCCTTCTTCGGCGTCCGCCCTTGTGAGATCGCGGCGATCGCGCGGCAGGACCGCGTCTTCCTCGGCGGCCCGTTCGTCGAACCCACCTACCGCGGCAACCGGGAAGGCCTCTTCGTCGTCGCGGTCCACTGCACGGAGCCGAAGGGCTCCTGCTTCTGCGCCTCGATGGGCACCGGTCCCCGAGCCGGCGGCGGTTTCGACATCGCGCTGACCGAACTGCTTTCCGACGGCCGGGAGCCGACCTATCTCGCCGAGCCCGGCAGCGACCGCGGCGCCGAGCTGCTCGCCGAGCTCTCGCCCGCCGAAGCGAGCGCCGAGCTCTGCGCGCGTGCCGAAGACGAGGTGTCGCGGGCGTCCGAGCGGATGGGCCGGTCGCTCGCCACCGACGGACTCAAGGAGGTTCTCGAACGCAGCTACGAGAGCCCGCGCTGGGCGGAGGTGGCCAAGCGCTGCCTCTCCTGCGCCAACTGCACGATGGTCTGCCCGACCTGCTTCTGCGCCAACGTCGAGGACACGACCGATCTGGCCGGCGCCACCGCTGAACGCTGGCGGCGCTGGGATTCCTGCTTCACCACCGATTTCTCCTATCTCCACGGCGGCGCGGTCCGCTTCAGCCCGGAGTCGCGCTACCGCCAGTGGCTCGTCCACAAGCTCGGAACCTGGTTCGACCAGTTCGGCACCTCCGGCTGCGTCGGGTGCGGACGGTGCATCACCTGGTGTCCGGCAGCGATCGACATCACCGAGGAAGCGCGCGCGCTCCAGACGGCCGACGCCAAGCGGCGGCCGCGGGCGCTGGGAGGAGAAAGCGCATGAGCCAGAAGGGCATCGACACCCTGCTCGCCGAGCACGCCGTCTTCGCCGGGCTGCCGGACGCCGACATCAAGTTCATCGCCGGCTGCGCCGAGAACGTGAAGTTCGACGCCGGCGAGTACCTCTTCCACGACGGCGGCGAAGCCAACCACTTCTTCCTGCTGCGCTACGGCCAGGTGGCGATCCAGGTCTACGCCCCGGGCAAGGGGTCCCTGACCGTCGCCACGTTCAGTCAGGGCGACATCGTCGGCTGGTCCTGGCTCTTCCCGCCGTACCGCTGGCACTTCGACGCCAAGGCCACCGACCTCGTCCGCGCCGTCTCCTTCGACGGCGCTTGCCTCCGACGCAAGACCGAGGACAACCCGGCACTCGGCCACGAGTTGATGAAGCGGTTCGCTCGCCTCATCGTCGACCGGCTCGAGGCCACCCAACTGCAACTGCTCGACCTCTATGCAGACCAACCCGCCAGTCGCTGAACGACTCGCTCCGGCCGCTGACCCGATGCTCCCGGTGCCCTACCGGGTCGAGGGGGTGCGCTCGGAGACCTACGACACCGCCACGCTCGAGATGCGGCCGCTCGCCAGCCCGCCGCTGGTTTTCCAACCGGGCCAGTTCAACATGCTCTACCTCTTCGGCAGCGGCGAGGTGCCGATCTCGATCAGCGGCGATCCCGCCCGACCGACCAGCCTGGTCCATACGCTGCGCGCCGTCGGCACGGTGACCCGCGGTCTCTGCGCTCTCCGCACCGGCGCCACGGTGGGAATCCGCGGCCCGTTCGGCACCGCCTGGCCGATGGCCGAGGCCCGCGGGCGCGACGTGGTCCTGGTAGCCGGAGGCATCGGCCTCGCGCCGCTGCGGCCGGCGATCTACCACCTGCTCGCCAACCGCGCCCAGTACGGTCGCATCACCATCCTCTACGGCGCCCGCAGCACCCAGGACATGCTCTTCAAGAAGGAGCTCGAGCGCTGGCGCAGCCGGCTCGACATCGAAGTCCAGGTGACGCTCGACCGCGCGTCGACCGACTGGCAGGGACAGGTCGGCGTCGTCACCCAGCTCGTCCGGCGCGCCGGTTTCTATCCGCCCGACACGATCGCGATGACCTGCGGCCCGGAGATCATGATCCGCTTCGCCGTCCGCGAGCTGCTCGGCCGCGGCGTGCCCGACGAACAGGTCTTCGTCTCGCTCGAACGCAACATGAAGTGCGCCGTCGGCTTCTGCGGCCACTGTCAGTTCGGGTCCGACTTCGTCTGCAAGGACGGACCGGTCTTCGCCTATCCACGCGTCGAGACGCTGTTCGGGCTCTGGGAGGTCTGATGGCCAAGGACAAGCGTCCCAAGCTCGCCGTCTGGAAGTTCGCTTCTTGCGACGGCTGCCAGCTCTCGCTGCTCAACTGCGAGGAGGAGCTGCTCGACGTCGTCGGCGCCGTCCACGTCGCCAACTTCCTCGAGGCCTCCCGCGAAGTCGTCGAAGGACCCTACGACCTCTCCCTCGTCGAAGGCTCGATCACCACGCCCCACGACGCCGAACGCATCCACAAGGTGCGCCGGATGTCGAAGTTCCTCGTCACCATCGGCGCCTGCGCCACCGCCGGCGGCATCCAGGCCCTGCGCAATTTCAAGAACGTCAAGCAGTTCATCACCGCGGTCTACGCCAACCCTTCGTACATCGACACGCTCGGCAAGTCGACGCCGATCGCCGACCACGTCCGGGTCGACTACGAGTTGCGCGGCTGCCCGATCAGCAAGTCGCAGTTGCTCGAGGTGGTGAGCGCCTACCTGCACGGCCGCAAACCCAACACGCCGCCGCACAGCGTCTGCATGGAATGCAAGCGGCGCGGCACCGTTTGCGTCATGGTCGGCCACGACACACCCTGCCTCGGACCGGTAACCCAGGCCGGCTGCGGCGCCCTCTGCCCCTCCTTCCACCGCGGCTGCTACGGCTGCTTCGGGCCCAAGGAAACCCCAAACACCGGCTCGATCGCCGAACGCTGGCTGGCGATGGGGACCGAGGAGCGCGACATCGTGCGGGTCTTCCGCGGCTTCAACGCCTTCTCCGAACCGTTCCGCCAGGAAAGCGAAGCTCATGAGCGCCACCCGTAAGTCCACCCCCGAAGCCCGCAAGGGCAGCGGTCGCACCGCCAAACCCGCCGTGGCGGCCAAGCCCGCGACCGTCGCCAAGGCTCCGGTCAAGCAGCAGGCCAAGGCGAGCCCGAAGGCGGCGCCACCCAAGAAGTCGCGGAAGATCACTGTCGAAGCCCTGGCGCGGGTGGAGGGCGAGGGAGCCCTCGACCTCCGCGTGCGCGGTGACAAGGTCACCGAGGCGAGGCTACGCATCTACGAGCCGCCCCGCTTCTTCGAGGCGTTCCTGCGCGGTCGCAAGTTCACCGAAGCGCCGGACATCACCGCTCGCATCTGCGGCATCTGCCCGATCGCCTACCAGATGAGCTCCTGCCATGCGATGGAGCAGATCTGCGGCGTGACCGTCGGCGGTCAGTTGCGCGCCCTGCGCCGGCTCATCTACTGCGGCGAATGGATCGAAAGCCACGCGCTCCACGTCTACCTGCTGCACGCACCCGACTTCCTCGGCTACCAGAGCGCCATCCACATGGCCGCCGATCATGTCGAACTGGTGCAGCAGGGGCTCGAGCTCAAGAAGGTCGGCAACGACCTGATGGACGTCGTCGGCGGTCGCTCCGTGCACCCGGTCAACGTCCGGGTGGGCGGCTTCTACCGTGCGCCGTCCCGTACGGAGCTCACCGCCATGGTGCCGCGGCTCGAGCGGGCGCTCGAGCTCTCGCTCGCCACGGCGAAGCTCACCTCGACCCTGCCGTTCCCGGAGTTCACCATGGACTACGAGTTCATGGCGCTCCGCCATCCTGACGAATACCCGCTCAACGAGGGGCGTCTCGCCACCAGCCGCGGTCTCGACATTCCGCTCGAGGACTACGAAAAGCACTTCGCCGAGGAGCACGTCGCGCACTCCAACGCCCTGCAGGGAGTGCACTCCGGCAAGGGGCCCTACCACGTCGGCCCACTCGCCCGATACAACCTGAACTTCGACCGGCTCGGCCCGGCGGCCCGCGAAGCCGCCGCGCTCGCCGGACTCGGCCAGGTCGAACGCAATCCGTTCAAGAGCATCGCGGTGCGCGCCGTCGAGCTGGCCTTCGCCTGCGAGGAGGCGCTGCGCATCATCGCCGCCTACGAGGAACCGGAGACCTCGTTCGTCCCCGTCGAACCGCGAGAGGGCGTCGGCTACGGCTGCACCGAGGCGCCGCGTGGCATCTGCTTCCACCGCTACAAGATCGACGCGAAGGGCGACATCCTCGAAGCCAAGATCGTGCCGCCGACCTCGCAGAACCAGAAGCAGATCGAGGCCGACCTCGTCGCTTTCGCCGAGGCCCACCTCGACCTCTCCGACGAGAAGCTCACCTGGGTGCTCGAGCAGGCGATCCGCAACTACGATCCCTGCATCTCGTGCGCCACGCACTTCCTGAAGCTGCGGATCGCGCGGGAGTGACTGCCTCCTCCTCTCGCTCCCCCACCGCTGCACCGCGCGCCGTCGTCCTGGCCCTCGGCAACGAGTGGCGCCAGGACGACGGCGCCGGACTTTTCGTCGCCGACCTGCTCGATCGCTCGCCTGCCGGCCGCCTGCCCGCCGGCGTCGTCCTCCGCCGGGCACGAGGGGAGCTCGCCGAGGTGCTCGACGCTCTCGCCGTCGCTCCGCGGCTGGTGGCGATCGACGCGGCGAGCTCCGGCGCACCTGCCGGCACCCTGCACCGCCACGATCTTGCCGACGGACCGCTCCCCGCCGAGCTCGCCGGCCTGTCGAGTCACGGGCTCGGCCTTGCCGAGGCTCTGGCGCTCGCGGCCCGTCTCCGGCAGACCTTGCCGCGGATCACGGTCGTCGCCGTCGAGGGCGCGGTCTTCGGGCAAGGGTCAGGACTCAGCCCGGCGGTCGAACGAGCATGCCATCGCGCCGCCGAGCTCACGCTCGCGGTGCTCGACGAGTAGCGGTTTCGTTCAGGCGGGAACGACCGGCGGAGCCGGTGCCGTGCCCTGGATCGCGGCGGCGGTGTAGGCGGCGAGTACCTCGTCGGTCGCCCCGTCGCCCCGCACCATGCCCTTGTCGATCCAGATGGCACGCGTGCAGTTGCGGGCCACGAACTCGGGGGCGTGGGAGACCAGCAGGAAGGTGGTGCCGGAGGCCCGCAGCTCGGCCATGCGAGCCTCGCATTTCTTGGCAAAGCCGGCGTCGCCCACGGCGAAGACCTCGTCGAGCACCAGCACGTCGGGACGCCAGGCGGTGGCGATGGCGAACCCCAGCCGCGCCATCATGCCGCTCGAGAAGTTGCGCAGCGGCGAATGGATGAAGTCGCCGATCTCGGCGAAATCGACGATCGCATCCAGTCGCTCGACGATCTCCCGGCGCCGCCGGCCGAGCAGCAGGGCGTTGAGGAAGATGTTCTCGAAGCCGGTCAGCTCGCGGTCGAAGCCGCTGCCGAGCTCGAGGATCGGAGACACCGCGCCGCGCGTCTCGGCATGTCCGGAGGTCGGCTCGAGAACTCGCGAGATGACCTTGAGCAGCGTGCTCTTCCCCGCGCCGTTCCTCCCGACCACCCCCACGGCATCGCCGGCCTCCACCTCGAAGGAGACGTCGCGCAGTGCCCACAGCGGCTCGTACTTGAGCGCACCGCGCATCCAGTGGATCGCATACTCCTTGAGCGAGGGGATCCGCTGCCGCGCCAGGCGGTAGCAGACCGAAACGCCGTCCAGACGAATTGCGGGGGAGCTCATCGGGTCAAACGAAGTAGTTGATCCGGTGACGGGCGCGACGGAAGGCGAGCACGCCGACGACGAAGGCGATCAGCGAGACGCCAACCGCGACGGTGATGTGCTCGATCGGCGGGACCTTGCCGTAGAAGAGCGGGTCGCGGAAGATCTCGAGGATCGACCGCACGGGGTTGTAGCGCACCACCCAGCGCCACTTCTCGGGCACGATCTGCATCGGGTACATGACCGGCGTGAGGAACATGAGCGCGGTCATCACCACGCCGACCATCTCGACGACGTCGTAGAAGAACACCGAGAGCGGCGCGAGGAGCAACCCCGCTCCGAGGGTGAAGACTCCCGCGATGAGGATGGCGACCGGCAGGAAAAGGAGCGAGGCGTGCAGCGGGTGCCCGGTCACCACGAGCACACCGAGCAAGGGGACGAGGGCGAACACCAGATTCACCAGTCCGGCGATCACGGTGGCGAGGGGGAAGACGGCGATCGGCACCGGGAGCTTCTGGATCAGCCCCGCGTTGCCACGCAGGCTGTTCATCGAGGTGACGATCCCCTGGGAGAAGAAGTTCCAGAAGAGCACCCCGGAGAGGACGTAGACCGGATAGTTGGCGACGTTGAAGCGAAAGGCGGTGGAGAAGGCGATGTGCAGCACCGCCATCATCATCAGCGGCTGCAGCATCGTCCAGACGAAACCCATCGCCGAACGGCGATAGCGCACCTTGAGCTCGCGTTTGACCAGCTCGACGACCAGGTCGCGATAGTCGAGCACTCCCAGCAGTCGCGGTCGCATAAGGCGCCGGCATTGTATCCCGCCGCCGGCCTGCTCCGCAGTGTCGCGCCTCTCGCCGTCCCCGCGGCCAGCGAATAGACTGTGAGAGCTCCGCATGCCTCGCCCATGAACCCACCAACGACACCGCGCCCACCCTCGCCGCCAGGCCGCCATGCGGCGCTCCGGCGGCTCGAACCGCTGCGCGCGCTCGCCTTCGAGGCGCCGCTCTCGGCGCGCGTCGTCGGCAGTTGCATGGCGCCGCTGCTGACCGACGGAATGCGAATCGAGGTTCGCGCCCGCCGCGTCTACTTCCCCGGCGACCTGATCGCCTTCGCCGCCGGCGACGGACTCTTCGTGCACCGCTTCCTCGGCTACGCCTGGAAGGGGCGGCTGCTGTTGCTGAGCCAGGCCGACAACGCTTCGCGGCGGGACGCCGTGATCGACGCCGATCGGGTCCTCGGCCGGGTCTGCGGTGGCGAGGCGCCACCGCGCGCCATCGCGGTCCCGCTCGCCGACCGGTTGCGCGCCAGCGCCTTGTGGGTGAAGTGGTGCGCTTCCCGCCTGCTCGCCGGAGGCGATCGGTGAGCTTCGGCGAGCGGTTCCTCCAGTACCCCGATCTCTTCCCGCTGCGCGCCAGCGGCGAGCGTTGGGGCGATCAGCGGTTGTCGCTCGACATTGCCGGCGGGCCCTACGTCGTCGCCGGCCTCTCGGCCGAGCTCGCCGCAGCGGTGACCGCGCGTTTCGCACCGCTCGTCGGCGACCCGGTCGGGTCCCAGGCGACCGACATCGACGTCTTCCGCGTCGCCGCGTCCGACTTCCGGAAGATCGAGACGGCCGGCTGGGAGTACCAGCTCGACTTCGATTTCTCCGCGGACGGCTTGCGACTCGCCGGGCTCGACCTGATGGGACGCCTCTCGCCTCTGCCGCTCGGCGGCGCGGCGCTCTGGACCTCTTCCGGTGACGCCCCGCACTTCCTCGGCGCCTTCGAGAATCTGCTACGCGTGTTGACCGCCTATCGTCTGCTCGCGGCGGGCGGCGTCCTGCTGCACAGTGCCGGTATCCTCGCGGGCGGAAAGGCCTACGTGTTCTTCGGCCATTCCGGCGCGGGCAAGACGACCTTCTCCGCCCTCTCGGCCGTCGAGGGTCACGACGTCCTCTCCGACGAGCTCAATCTCCTCTGGCCCACGCCCGAGGGCGTGATCGTCGAATCGCTCCCCTTCGCCGGCGACTTCGGCCAGCACTGTCGGCCGCGCTCGCGCTTCCCGCTCGGCGGGATCTTCGCGCTCGAGAAGGGCCCGGCGGCCAGGCGGCCGCTCTCCTTCGCCCGCAGCGTCGCCGCCCTCGCCGCCTGTTCTCCGGTGGTGAACGTCGACCCGTTCCGCACGACGGCCCTCTGGGACAACCTCGAGCGTCTCGCCCGAGCGGCTCGTCCGGAGGCATTGGCCTTCGAGCTCGGGCGCGCCCCCTGGGATATGCTGATTTCGTGAGCGCACCGCCCCGGCTCGACCTCGACAGCGTGCTGCGCCTGCGCCGCGATGTCCGCTATCGCCTGCTCGACGGCGAAGCCGTCGTCGTCATCCAGGGCAGCGCCGAGGTGCTCGGCTTGAACGGCGTCGGCAGCCGCGTGCTGACGCTGCTCGACGGCCGCACCTCGCTGCGGAGCGCCGTCGAACAGCTCGTCAGCGAGTACGAAGTCGAGCCTGCCCGCCTGACCGACGAAGTGCTCGCCTTCGGTGCCGAGTTGGCCGCCGCCGGCATCGTCGAGCCGAGCGAGCCCCTGGCCTCCGAGGCGGCGCCGGTCGCCGTCACGCCGTGAGCGGTTTCAGCGAGCGGGTCCTTGCCGCCTGGCGCGGCAATCATCTGCTCTCCGTGATGCTGGAGCTGACCTACCGCTGCAATCTCGATTGCTTTTTCTGTTACAACGACGTCGCGCTGCGCGGCCGCCCGCTCTCGACCGAACGCTACCTGCAGCTCTTCGAAGAGCTCGCCGAGCTGCAGGTTCTCAACCTGGTGCTCACCGGCGGTGAACCGCTAGCGCATCCCGACTTCCTGCGCCTCGGCCGCGCCGCCCGCGAGCTCGGCTTCGTCGTGCGGGTCAAGTCGAACGGGCACGCCCTGCGTGGCGAGCTCGCCCGGCGACTGCGCGACGAAGTCGACCCATTCCTCGTCGAGACCTCGCTGCACGGCGCCTGTGCGGCCACCCACGACCGCCAGACGCGTGTCCCGGGCAGCTTCGAGCGCCTGCTCGCCAACCTTGCCGAGATGCGTCACCTCGGCCTGCGGGTCAAGCTGAACGCGACGCTCACCGCCTGGAACGAGGGCGAGATCGCCGAGATGTACGCACTCGCCAGCGATCTCGGGCTGCCGCTCGCCTTCGATCCCGAGGTGACGCCGCGCGACGACGGCAGCCGGGAGCCGCTGTCGATCGCCCCGTCGCGCGCCGGGATGCGGCGTCTCTACGAGCTCCAGATGGCCGGCGATCCGGTCGGGGGAGAGGCGGTGGAGATTGCTCCGCAAGGTGACGGTGTCGTTCCGGCCGTCGGCGGAGGCAAGCACTGCGGGGCCGGCTCGTCGGGACTGACGATCGACCCCTACGGCAACGTGTACCCCTGCGTCCAGTGGCGACGCCCGGCGGGCAACCTGCACGAGTCGACGTTGCAGGAGATCTGGACCGGTTCGAAGGCCCTCGCCGAGGTGCGCGAGCTGTCGACAGCGGTGGCGACGCGGCTCGCCCAGGGCGGCCCCGGCTTCGCCCTCGGCGGATTCTGCCCGGGAACCGCCGAATCGGTGACCGGCGATCCGCTGGCGGTCTACCCGGCGATGGAAGAGCGTCGGGCCCTGCTCGGCGAGTTGCACGCAGCACGACGCTCGAAGGCGCTGCGCATTCTGCCTTGAGGTGCCGGCGACCACCGGCACCGATCCAGAGTCCTCAGGACGAGACTGGCCCGATCGGACAGGCCCCAGGACTACCCTTGGAGGGCGGCGCCGGCTGACAGACCGCAGCCAAGGTCTCGAGCGGCTCACGGAAGAGGATCCGCGGCGAATCGTAGCTGCGCCGCGCCGTGCCGTCGGAAGACCGCGCCGCCGTGTCGCCAGGATTTCCTTCTCGCGTCATTCGAAGCTCTTTCACTCGCGATCTCCCACGGGCTCCGTTCCAGCAGGTGGAGCGGGTGGAGGGGCCGCCAGCCGAGTCGCCGGATCCCCGAGTAGGTTGTAGAGCGTCAGCAGCTCGGCGCCCTCTGCTGCGGCAAAGCGGGCCTGTGCGGCCAGCATCGAATCTCCGAGACGGGCTCCTGGAGAGCGCCCCATCTCGTCGAGGAAGTAGCGGCCGAGCTGCGGCGCGGCCGGGTGAGTCGAGATCCCGGTCGCCGACCAGACGGCGACCGCGCCGGCCCCGGGTCGAACGACCAGGGCGGCCCCGAGCGGCGTGAGCATCGGCAGCTCGAAGCGGTTCAGCACGCAGGTCAGGGCAACCATCAGCGGCGTCTCTCCGGTCGCCGGGAGCGTGGTCACGTCACTCGTGGTGAGCAGGCCTTCCGAGGCCAGGCGATCCAAGCCGCCATGCCCACTGTAGACGAGCAGGTCGGCACCCGAACCGAGCGCCGAGAACAGCTGCGTGCGCGCCGCGGCGACCCCGCCGGGAGCCAGCGTCACCTGCTGCGGCGCGAATCCTCGCGGCAACCAGCCCTGGAACAGCGCCAGGTCGGAGCTGAAGTCGAAGCCGCCCTCGGAGTCGTCGGCGACCAAGAGCGCCTTGCCGGTCGGGTGAGCGAGTGACGCCTGCTGCGCCGCGAGCTTCGCCACGACGGCATCGAGCTCGCTGGCGTTGCGCACCGGCAGCCGTCCGATCGCCACGTCCGGGATCCCGTCGTTCCCGACGAGATCGGCGAGCACGGCATCCGAAGCGAAGAGGCCGTAGCTCGTCGCCACGAGGAGTGGCGGCACGAGGTTCCCGCCGTAGCCGAGCAGGCCGCGGTAGTCGAAGTCGCCGTTGCCGGCCAGGACGACATAGCGTGGAGCCGGGCTCCAGTGGGTACGCGCGAAGTCGAGGAAATCGTGCAGCGCGTGCGGCGACGGCGAGCCGGCGTTGAACTCGTCGTAGACGTCCTCGATGTCGACGACGGCCGTCGAAAGGCCGTCCGCCGCGCGCAGATCGGCAAGCGCCCCAGCCGAGGCCACGAGATCGTGCGCCGTGACGACGAGGTACTCCGCGCCGCGGTCCGACGTCGCGAGGCTCGACGGCGCATCGGGACGGATCCAGGTCGGCGACAGCCAGGCCGATTGCGACGCGACGAGGTACCGTCCGGGTTCGCTGCCCGAGCCGAACGACACCAGGTAGTCGGCGCCGGAGAAGGAGATCTGGGCCTCCTTGAGGAGCCGAGGTGCGAGCGGATCGGCGAGGTCGAAGACCCAGAGGCGCGAGTCGGGGAAGCCGCCGACGGTGACCGCGCGGCGACCGGTGGTCGCCACCTCGAGCGTCCCGTTGCTCGCCGTCGTGTCGCGCGTGTAGAAGAGCTCGAAGCGATCGACGAACAGGTCGTTTTGCGTCGCTCCCGGGGAGAGCGTCGCCAACAGCTCGACGGTGTTGTCCCCCGCACGAACGACGCCAGCCGGCACCGCAAGATCGGTCTCGTAGCGGCTGAGACCGGAGAAGACGACCTCGCCGAGCGGCACGCCATTGAGGCTCACCGCCACCCGGTGATCGTTCTTCCCTTGAGTCGATGCACCGAACAGCGCGAGGTGAAGATTGGCTGGAGAGCTCGGCAGTGCGCCGGGTGCCGACACGGCGAACGAGCCGTGGTCATTGGCCGGGTCGCTGGCGAAGAGCCCTTGCCAGAACCAATAGTCCGATTCGGGATCGGTCGCGAGCACCATGGCCGGAATCCGGTCCTGCTCCGCGAGCGCATGCGCGGTGAACGATCGCATCGCCTGGATCGCCGGCGGTTTGCCCGAGGCGAGCGTCATGCTCACGCCCGTCCCGGGTCGCAGCAGGTAGACACCTTCGGCGGTGTAGGGGCTATCGGCCGGTTCGCCGTAGAAGAAGAGTCCGTCGCCTGCGGACGCCGGCAGCCAGGCCACCGGCGCACCGCCGCGCGACAGGGCGAAGCCCTTGGAGAGCAGGCGAGAGGCGACCTCGCTCGGCGAGAGGCCGAGACCGCTCGCGATCTCCGTCGCACCGACCCGGGTGATCCCGGCCTTGCCGACGCCGAGCTTCAGCCCCGACGCGGCATCGACCTTCGGCCTCCGTTGCGTCGAGCTCGGCACGACCGAATCCTTGGCGGCGAGACCGGCGAGCGGCCGCGGTGTCACCGCGGCAAAGTCACTCTCCCGCTCGAACGCTTCGCGACTCGGATCGACGACGAACGGTCCGTGAATCCGCTCGCCACCCCAGAGGTCGCGCTCGACGACCCGGTAGGACTGAACCGACCGCGGGTCGGCGCCGCGATCCACCGTGCGATAGACGCTTCCCTGGAAGACCTGCGGGGCGGCGACGAGTCGGCCGTCGTCGACACGCACCCACGACTTGCCGCCGGCGACCAGACGCTGCAGCTCGAAGCGGGCCGTTCCCACCTCGGAGGCGGTCTCCCAACTCGCCAACACGCCCTCGCTCGTCGGCACCGCGCGGAATCCGAAGACGACCGCCGGCGTCGCCGCCGTGGTCGACGCGGCGAGCTCACAGAGCGGACCGAGCTCGTAGGTGGCGCGCGCCTGCGTCGTGTTGCCGGTCTCGTCGACGTAACGCGCCCGCGTGCCGGTGCCCGACGCGTGGGTCGCCGTCGTGACGATGGTCCCGGCGGCGACAGGCGCGACGTTGACCGCATAGGACAGCAGGGCGGTCGCCCCGGCGGCAACCGAGCCGGGGTTCCAGGTCACGTTGCCGGTGCCGCCGACGGCTGGCTGGCTGACCACGCTTCCCTGGCTGACCTGGGCATTGCCGCGATAGGTGACCCCGCTACCCGGCACGTTCGCCGTGACGATGTTCGTCGGCGTCGAGAAGGTGATCGCCCGGCTCGTCGGATTGACCAGTCGCACCGTGATAGTGAAGCAGCTCGTCTGCCCGATCTGGGGCGGATTCGGCCCCCACGGCGGAGTGACGCCGAAGCAGCTCCAACGCAACTGCTGCTCGAGATACGGCTTGACCGGCGCCGAGCCGGCATCCGTCGGCAGGTAGAGACGGAAGGCGTCCGCTTCCGGCTGGGCGGTCGGCGGCGGGTTCGGCAAGCCGTCGTCGCCCAGGTAGGTCACGCCGTAGTTCGAGTTGCCGTCGGGAAGGTACTCGTTGATCGTCGTCGTCTGGGTCCAGATCCCGTACTCGGTGGAGTTGGCGTTGGTGGTGAAGGCATTGAGCTGGACGTTGTCCCAGCTGTTGTCGACCGAGAGCGGCTGGTCGGTCTGGCTGAATGCTCCGGTCCGACTCACCAAGCTGACCGAACCCGTGTTGGTCAGTGGCGCGGGAACGCTCGATCCACTGTCCCAGTCGAACGTGTTGATCTCGATCCGGCATCCCTCGGTAAACCAGGGGTACTGCGTGTACGCACGACTCGAGGATGCTCCCTCTTCCGCGTTGACGCCGTAAGAGAAAAACGAGTCGGCATAGACCGGGATCTCGGTGCCGCCGGAGGTCGAGTCGCCGTCGTGGGCGCGAATTCCCAGCGCGTTGATGTCGTCGCCAGCACCCGAGTCGATGCGCAACTCCCAGTGGCCGGCCACGACGGGTGAGGCGCGGCGCAAGGCGACGGTCAGGGCGCGCCAGCGCGTCGTCGCCACCGTGAAGGTCGGGGTGCCGGTCGATCCCGCCGCGCCCTGCGTCTGGTAGGCCAGGTAGCCACGCACCTGCGTGTCGTTAGCGCCACCGGCAACTCCGGCATCCCATTGCTCGGTCGGACCGGCGGGCGGCGTGAAGGCCAGGCTCGGTCCCGCGCCGAAGAGGCGCAGCACCATCGTGCCGTATGTCGTCGTCGTCACAGCGGGAGAGGCCGGGTTCGCCGTCGTGCCGGTGGAGGTCGCGGCCGCGACGTCGATCGGGTTGGTGTTGTCGATGCCGCGGAAGGTGAACATCGCCCCCGCGGCCTTCTGGTTGCCGGTCCAGGTGAACGTCTGCGACCCGGGCACAGCCGCCAGGACCCGGTAGTAGACCGCCAAGGTGCAGGTTGCCGTCGGGCAGTCCCCTTCGTTGAGCAATGTCCAGCCACCGGGCTGCGTGACCGTGCCCGTCGTCCCGTCGAGGTCACGGGCAATCGCCGCGACGAGCACGTCGCCGACCGCGGTGCCCGCCGGAATCGTCAAGGTCAACGTCGCGAGCTCGTTGGCCGTCGCGACCGTCGAGGCCACGAAGGTCGGGAAGATATTGTTCGTGTCGAAGAGGTTCAGCCAAGCGTTGTCGCCACCCACCGGGTTGGCGTTGTCGGAGGTCGTGAAGTTGAGGGTCTGCGCGGTGCCGCTCGGGTTGAGAAGACTGAAGGTCGCCGAGGAATTGAAGGTCGTGGTTCGCGCCCGATCGCGGCCCGAAGCCGCTTCACCGGTGCCGCCCAATCCCCAATCGGCGTCGAAGATATCCACAACCAGCCGCGGAAGGCTCGGTGGAACTTCGATGAAGAGCGAGTAGTAGGTATTCAGTCCGGCGGTATTGGAGACGTAGTCCCCGACGCGGGTTCCCGCGTCGGCGCCCTGCTGCATATGGAGTTGCGTCGTCCCGGTCGTCGCGCCCGAGATCGGAATCGCCGCGAGCAGAGCCAACCCGAGGCATCCCAGGCCGGCAAGGAGTCGTTGCTTCGATTGCACGCCCATCGTGAGTGCTCCTACTCGCTGACACGTGCCGCGCAGCGCGACCCCGATGCGGGGAGACCGTTCAAGCGCGACAGGCAGATCACTTGATCCGCTATCTTATTGGATCTTCAAGCTTCTGTCGACGAGAACCCGCGGCGAAATTCGGGTTCCGGGGCTCCCCTTGGGGCAATCCCACTCACCCCCATCGCGTTGCCGCTCGGCACGAAGTCGCGTCCTTTCGTAGAATCGCCCGCGAAGCACCTCATCGACACGATGCCTCGTCCCCACAACCGTAGGACCGTGATCGCTCCACAACGCTCGGCCAGCGAGCGCTGGGAGGCCATCGCGTATGGCCTCGCGGTGAGTTGTCTCTGGGCCGTGGCCCTGGTGCTCGATCCGGCAGGACGCGAGTCGTTCCGCTTGCCGAAGTCGATCGCCGCCGCTTCGCTCGCGCTCGCCTCGCTCGTCGCGCTCGCCCTCGCCGGACGGATCGTCGTCTCGCGGCGCCTCGTCGACTCGCCCGCTCTGCGCGCCGCCTTGCCGCTCGCCTTCGCGGCGACTCTCGCCTCGCTCGCCTCGCCGCATCGCGCCCACGTCCTGCGTGCCGCTCCGGGGCTCGCCGTCGCTCTCCTGACCCTCGTCGGCTGGGGCAACGGATTCACCTCGGCGCGACTGCGACGGCTGCTCGACGCGACGCTCCTGCCCGCTTCGCTTCTCGCGACGATCGGCATCCTGCAGTTTCACGGGATCTTTCGTCCTTTCGGCTTCTCCGGACCGATGCTCGCGCGCTTCGAGACCACGTCGCTCGCCGGCAACGTGGGAGATCTCGGCGCCGCCCTGGTCCTTCCGGCCCTGGTGGCCCAGGCGGCACTCGCCACCACCACCTCCCACCGCGAGCGCTGGCGGCGAGGCGTCCAGCTCGCGCTCCTCGCCTATGCGATCGGTGCCAGTCAGACGATCGCCGCGCTGCTCGCCCTCTGTGCCGGCAGCTTCGCCATCTGGGCGATGCGGTTGCCCCGGCGCCGCCTGCTGCTGGGGCTTGGGGGTCTCGTCGTCGCGGCGATCCTCGCCGTCGGCCTCGTCGCGCCGCTGCGCTCGCGTGTCGTCGAGAAGGCGCAAGCGCTTGCCGCCGGCGACGTCAACCGCGTCCTCACCGGACGGCTCGACGGCTGGCGAGCGGCGCTTCGCATGCTCGGCAGGCATCCGGCTCTCGGTGTCGGCCAGGGCGCCTTCGCGGCCGCCTTCGTCCCCGTCAAGCTCGAGCTGCTCGACGCGGGCGTAACCTTCTTCGCCGAGCAGCAACAGGTCGTCTTCGCCAACGCCCACAACGAGCTGCTCGAGGTCGGCGCCGAGACCGGCATTGCCGGGCTGCTGGCGCTCGTCTGGGCCCTCGGGCAGGTCTTCGGTGCGGTCAAGGAGAAGCGCCAGGGCCCCGACCGCGCCCTCGCCGTCGCCGGAGTCGCGGCGATCGCGGTGCTCTCCCTCGCCTACTTCCCCTTCCGCGTGGCGATCGTTGGCTACCCGATCCTCGTCTTCCTTGCCTGGCTCCTGCACCAGGCCTCGAGCGACGCCGGCGACGAGCAGCCGACCCGCTCGGCCCGGCTGGCCGTCGCGGCGGCCCTCACCGTCGCCCTCGTCCTGCAGCTCGGCGTGGCGCGCGATCGCTTCCTCGCCAATCGCCTCCTGCGCGCCGCCGAAGCGCGCACGATGCAGGCCTTCTCCATCGCCACATCGCCGCGCGGGAAGGCCGTGCTCGAAGGGAATCTCGTCCTGCTCGACGAGGCGCGCCGACGCGATCCGGCGGAGGTCGGGGTGCTCGTCGCGCGCGGCAGCCAGTTTCTCCTGCTCGGCCGCGCGGAGTCGGCGGCGGCGGCCTATCGAGAGGCTCTGGCGCTCGAGCCGAGACCCGAGACCTACCTCAACCTGGCGCGCGCCCTCAAGATGGCCGGGCACGAGAGCGAGGCGGGGCGCGAGCTCGCCGTCGCGTTGCGCCTCTCCCCGCACCTCGCCGCCGAAGTCGGCTCGGGGAACTGACGCCGCTCAGACGCCGCGCGAGGTCAGCACGGTCTTGGCGGTGCGGAAGAGAACCGACAGGTCGAGCCAGAGACTCCAGTTGGCGATGTAGGCGAGGTCGTAGCGCAGCTTGTTGCCGGCGCTCGAGTGGTAGTCGCCGTTGACCTGCGCGAGGCCCGTCAACCCGGGCAGCACGGTGAAGCGCTCGACGTAGCCGGGGACTTCCGCGAGGTAGCGCTCGACGAATCCCGGGCGCTCGGGACGCGGACCGACCAGGCTCATCTCGCCGCGCAGGACGTTGACGAGCTGTGGGATCTCGTCGAGCCGCATCCGTCGCAGCAGCCCGCCGACCGGCGTGAGACGCGGGTCGTCCGGCTGCGCCAGCACCTCGCCGCTCTCGCGCTCGGCGTCTTCGCGCATCGTCCGCAGCTTGAAGAGCTCGAACGGGCGCATCGCCTGTCCGACGCGGCGCTGTCGATAGAGCACAGGCCCCGGAGAGGTCCAGCGCACCGCCAGCATGCAGAGGCCGAGCAGCGGGCTGGCGAGCAGCAGCAGCACGCCCCCCGCGAGCAGGTCGAACGCCCGCTTGACCGGCTGGCGTGCCGGCCATTCGCGGTCGCGCACCACCTCGATCAGCGGCAGGTCGTGGACCCAGCGGTAGCGCATCCGTCCGATCAGGCTCTCGAACGGTCCGGGCAGGAGGAGAATCGAGGTTTGCGGTGGGCGCAACGAGGCCAACCGGCCGAACCACTCGGTTCGCCACTCGAGCGGGTCGGCGGCGAAGATCAGGTCGTCGAGCTCACCGCGCGAGAGCATCGCGCCGAGCGCCTCGATCGACCCGAGGTCGGGTCCGAGCTCGACGGCCCGTTCATCCCGCGACGGCCCCCGGTCGACCGCCTCCCCCGGAGCGGCGACGTGCCCGACCACCCGCAGCCCATGCCAGTGGTGGCGATCGATCGCCTCGGCGAGCTCTCGCGCCGCGCGACCGCAGCCGACGATGGCCACACGACGCAGCTCGAGATGCGGCGTGCGCTGCATCAACCAACGCCAACCGTAGAGCGCCACCCCGGCGAGGCCGAGCTCGAGCAGGAGGACCGAGCGCGGGAACACTGCCCCGCCGAGGAAGAACAGGGTCGACAGCCCGAGCGCCTGCAGGAGCGCCGCCAATCCGAGACGGCGGGCGAGCTCGAGACGCGGCAGCGGGCGCGGCGGATCGTAGAAGCCGACCAGATAGAGCGCCAGCGTCTGCGCCGCGAGCGCCAGGGGCCAGATCATCGCGAGGAGCGCGAGGCGTTCGGGCGGCAGCGTCAATCCCGATCCGGGCAAGGGGAAGCGGATCCGGAGCCAGAACGCCGCCACCAGCGCGACGGCGCCGAGCGTCAGGTCTCCGGCGAGCACGAGTGGGCGCCAGGAGCGATGACCGTGCGGCTTGCCCATGGATGAGGCTCACTCTATCGGAGTGCCCCGGCGTCCGCCTCGCGCGGGGCGCGTGGACGGAGCCACCGCGGCGTTCGCGCTTGGAGGCCTTCGCCGCGTTTGTTACGCTCCGCGCGGCGCGGCAGCCACGGGAACGACCCCCTCCGCTCGCCCGCCCGAGCCTCATCGTGAAGGTCACCGACCACCTCGCCCGCGCCACCGAGCCGCTGCTCAGCTTCGAGATCATTCCGCCGCTGCGCGGCGGCAATGTGCAGAGTCTGCTCGCGCTGATCGACGACCTGCAGCCGTACCGGCCGCCGTTCATCGACATCACCAGCCATGCGGCGGAGGTCTTCTACGAGGAGACGCCGGCCGGGCTGCAGCGGCGCGTCAAGCGCAAGCGGCCGGGCACGCTCGGTGTCTGCGCACTGATTCAGAACAAGTACGGCATCGACGCGGTGCCGCACGTGCTCTGCCAGGGGTTCACGCGCGAAGAGACCGAGGACTTCCTCATCGAGCTGCACTATCTCGGCATCGACAACGTGCTCGCCGTGCGCGGCGACGAGAGCGGCTACCAGAAACCGCTCCAGCACGGCCGCAGCGTGAACCGCTACGCCGTCGACCTGGTCTCGCAGATCGCCGGGATGAACCGCGGCAAGTACCTCGCCGAAGACCTGCTCGACGCGCACCCGACGAGCTTCTGCGTCGGCGTCGGCGGCTACCCCGAGAAGCACTTCGAGGCCCCGAATCTCAAGGCCGACGTGCGCTTCACCAAGGCCAAGGTCGATGCCGGCGCCGAGTACATCGTCACCCAGATGTTCTTCGACAACCGGCACTATTTCCGCTTCGTCGACGAGTGCCGCGCCGCCGGTGTCTCGGTGCCGATCATCCCCGGTCTCAAGGTGTTGACCAACAAGGCGCAGCTCTCGAACATCCCGCGCAACTTCTTCGTCGAGATCCCGAGCGACCTCGCCGACGAGGTCCACGCCGCGTCGCCCGAGCGCGTGCTCGACATCGGCGCCGAGTGGACGGTGCGGCAGGCCGAGGAGCTGCTGGCGCGCGGTGTCCCCTCGGTGCACTTCTACATCATGCAGAGCAGCGCGGCGATCAAGAAGGTGATGGCCCGCCTCCCGCTCGGCCCGCGCGGCTGAGCCTCTCCGTCCCCACGGCTCCCTCCGTCCGATGCAGCCGGCGGCGTTGGCGCCGCAACACCTCGATACTCCGACAAGCGGCGATCCGCGCCTCCTCCCCTCGTCGTCCCGACCTACGGAAGGGACCTGGGCAGGGAGCCTCCACCGTGGTCGACCCGCTGCCGCACCGCCCGCCCACCCGGGCCCCTCGCTCTCGCTCGGGGTGACGAGGGGGAAGATGCGGAACCTATCCATCCCAGACTCCCGGGCGAGGAGCAAGACACGACCGCGACGGGGACCCGAAGCGTTGACAGCCCTTCGACCCTCTCGTAGGCTCTCGCACGCATTCGGAGCGGCTCGGCGGCGGCGCCGGGCTCGGCAACCTGGGACGGACCCCCAAGGTGCCCTCTCCTTCGCAGCGACACGACGCGAGGGAGGATGCGGTCGCGACCGGCAACGGCGCGGCAACCCAGTGTCCGGGGTGCCCGACGACCCGCTTCCGATGCACGACTGGAGGCGGGTCTTCGTGTCTTCACGGCCGCCCCGAGAGGAACGACCGGCATGAGCATTCCCGAGCAGGACGGTTTCGCCATCCCCCGCTGCCCCGACGACCGCGAGGCGCGCACCCAGGCGCTGCTCGCGACGCTCGAGGAGCGGATCCTGGTGCTCGACGGCGGCACGGGCACGGCGCTCCAGGGTGCCAACCTGACCGCAGCCGATTTCGGCGGCCCCGGAGCTCGAGGGCTGCAACGAGAACCTCTGCGCCGTGCGCCCCGACGTCGTGCTCGGCCTGCACACCCACTACCTGCGCGCCGGCGCCGACATCGTCGAGACAAACTCCTTCGGCTCGACGCCTCTGGTGCTCGCCGAGTACGGTCTCGCCCACCGCGCCTTTTCCCTCAACCGACGCGCCGCCGCCCTCGCCCGCGAGGCCTGCGCACGCCACGACACCCCGGGGCGGTTGCGCTTCGTCTGTGGCGACCTCGGGCCGACGACCAAGGCGATCTCGGTGACCGGCGGCGTCACCTTCGAGGAGCTCGCGACGCACTACCGGATCCAGGCACTGGGCCTGATGGAGGGTGGAGCCGACTACCTGTTGCTCGAGACCTGCCAGGACACGCGCAACATCAAGGCCGGTCTCCTCGGTCTCGAACGGGCCTTCGACGAGGCCGGCTGGCGCCTGCCGGTCGCCGTCTCGGTGACGATCGAGCCCACCGGCACGATGCTCGCCGGCCAGGACGCCGAGGCCCTTGCCGTTTCGTTGCTCCACGCCGACCTGCTCTATGTCGGGCTGAACTGTGCCACCGGCCCCGAGTTGATGGCCGACCCGCTGCGCACCCTCTCCGAGCTCTGCCGGACGCGCGTCGCCTGCGTGCCGAACGCCGGACTGCCCGACGAAGAGGGCAAGTACCGCGAAGGGCCCGAGCACTTCCGCACCGTCTTCTCGCGCTTCCTCGACGAGGGATGGCTCAATCTCGTCGGCGGATGCTGCGGCACGCACGACGGCCACGTCGCCGCGCTCGCCGCCCTGGTGACGGGACGCCGGCCGCGCGCCGTGCCGCACCATCAGCGCGCTCTCGTCTCCGGCCTCGAGGCGGTCGAGCTCACGCCGGAGGTCCGGCCGCTGCTCGTCGGCGAGCGCACCAACGTGCTCGGCAGCAAGCGCTTCAAGGAGCTCGTCGCCGCGCGCGACTTCGAGGGCGCCGCCGAGGTCGGACGCGCCCAGGTCCGGGCCGGCGCCCAGGTGCTCGACCTCTGCCTCCAGGACCCGGACCGCGACGAGCTCGCCGACATGGACGGCTTCCTCGAGCGACTGGTGCGCGTCGTCAAGGCGCCGCTGATGATCGACTCGACCGACGCCCGGGTGATGGAGCGCGCGCTCGCCTGGTGCCAGGGCAAGTCGGTGCTCAACTCGGTCAACCTCGAAGACGGCCGCGAACGCTTCGACCGCGTCGTGCCCCTCGCCCGGCGCTTCGGCGCGGCGCTCGTCGTCGGGCTGATCGACGAGCAGGGGATGGCGGTCAGCGTCGAGCGCAAGCTCGAGGTCGCTCGGCGCAGCTATCGGATCCTCGTCGAAGAGATGGGGCTCGCTCCGGAAGACCTCTGGTTCGATGCCCTGGTCTTCCCCTGCGGCACCGGCGACGAGGCGTACCTCGGCTCGGCGGCCGAGACGATCGAGGCGGTGCGCGCGATCAAGGCGGAGCTCCCCTTCGTCCGCACGGTGCTCGGCGTCTCGAACGTCTCCTTCGGTCTGCCGCTCGCCGGTCGCGAAGTGCTGAACTCCGTCTTCCTGTACCACGCCACGCAGGCAGGGCTCGACGCGGCGATCGTCAACACCGAGCGCCTGGCGCGCTACGCCGAGATCCCCGCCGAGGAGCGCCGGCTCGCCGAACGACTCCTCTTCCTCCGGCTCGGCGACAAGGCCGCTGGCGAAGGGGCGGTGGCCGAGTTCACCGCCCACTTCCGCGGGCGCCAAGCGGCGGCGACGGCGCCGCGCGCCGAGCTGCCGCTCGCCGAACGCCTGGCGCGCGCGATCGTCGAAGGGAGCAAGGTCGGCCTGGAGCAGGACCTCGCCGCCGCACTCGCCGATCCGGCGTGGCCGACGCCGCTCGCCATCATCAACGGTCCGCTGATGAGCGGCATGGCCGAGGTCGGCCGGCTGTTCAACGCCAACCAGTTGATCGTCGCCGAGGTGCTGCAGTCGGCCGAGGTGATGAAGGCCGCGGTCTCCTTCCTCGAACCGCACATGGAACGCACCGCCGGGAGCTCCGCCACGCGCGGCAAGGTGCTCCTCGCCACGGTGAAGGGCGACGTCCACGACATCGGCAAGAACCTCGTCGACATCGTCCTGTCGAACAACGGCTTCGAGGTGATCAACCTCGGCATCAAGGTGCCTTCCGAAAAGCTCATCCAGGCAGCGCGCCAGCATGCTCCGGACGTGATCGGGCTCTCCGGCCTGCTGGTCAAGAGCGCCCAGCAGATGGTGGTCACCGCCGGCGACCTGCGCGCCGAGGGCATCGACGTGCCGCTGCTCGTCGGCGGCGCTGCCCTGACCCGCCGCTTCACCCACCAGAAGATCGCGCCGGCGTACGGGGCCCTCTGCACCTACGCCAAGGACGCGATGCACGGTCTTTCCCTGGTCGAGCGGCTGCTCGACCCGTCGCGGCGCGAGGCGCTCGAAGGCGAGGTGGCAAGGCTCTCCGAGGAGGACCGTGCGGTGACCCCGGAGCGCGCCGAGGCGGCCTTCCCCACCACGAGCCCGCGACGGTCTGCGGTGCGTCGCGATCTCGCCGTGGCGGCTCCGCCGGATCTCGAGCGCCATGTCGAGACGCTCGACCTCGACGCGGTCTGGGCCGAGCTCAACCCGCAGATGCTCTACGGCAAGCACCTCGGCCTGCGCGGCGCGGTGAGCCGACTCGCCGAAGCGGGGGACGAGAAGCTCTCGCGCCTGACCGCACTCGTCGACGAGCTCAAGGCGTTCGCTCGCGGCGGCGCGAAACCGGGCGCGATGCAGGCCCGAGCCGTGTGGCGCTTCTTCCCGGCGCGGGCTGCCGGCGAGACGCTGACGCTCTTCGACCCGGCGAGCGGCACCGTCGCCGCGACGTGGGAGTTCCCACGGCAGTCCGGACCCGACGGCCTCTGTCTTGCCGACTACGTGCTCGACGACGACCATGTCGCCCTCTTCGTCACGACCGCGGGCGGCGGTGTGCGCGACGTGGTCGAAGACTGGAAACGCTCCGGCGAGTACCTGCGCAGCCACGCCTACGCCGCCCTGGCGCTCGAAACCGCCGAGGCCGCGGCGGAGCATCTGCATCGCCGCCTGCGCACGCTCTGGGGATTCCCCGACCCGCCCGAGCTCAGCACCCAGGACCGGCTCCAGGCGCGCTATCGCGGCAAGCGCTACAGCTTCGGCTACCCCGCCTGCCCCGACCTCGCCGGCCAGCGCCAGCTCTTCGCCGCGCTCGCCCCGGAGGAGATCGGCGTCCGGCTGACCGAGGGCGACATGATGGAGCCCGAGGCGAGCGTGTCGGCTCTGGTGATCCACCACGCCGAGGCCCGGTACTTCGGGGCATGAGCGCTGCCGGGTGAAGCTCGTCGCTGCACGATCGCCCGCTTGGCGATAACCTCGTGCTCTGCGAGAGGGAGCCAGCGGAATGGACGAGCGCGACGAGCCCACCCATCCGGTCGCCCAGGACCTCGACGACACGCAGCAGCTTCCCCCGGAAGCGCTCGTCGGCAGCCCGGCCGGCACCGTGCCGACGGCGAGTGTCGGTCCCGGCACGCCGCCACCGATTCGCAGCCCCGGAGGCGCGCGTTCGGCGAGTGCTTCGCCGACCGCCGTCGAGCCCCCGCCCGGCGCCGCCGGGAGTCGGGGGCGCACTCACCTGTCGCCCTGGCTCCTCGGGGGCGCGGCCGCGGGAGCTGCCCTCGCCGCCCTCGTCTGGTTGCTGGTCGCTGTCGTCGGCTCACCCGGGGATTCGCCCGTGCCCGCCGCTCCCGCCGCCGGACCGCGAGCGACCCCGGCGGCGGCGACCGAGCGACTGCGCGATCGCGATGGCGTGATCACCCTCTACGCCGACGGTCGCCTCGAGGGCCTCGACGCCGTCGCACCGAACGTCCGTCGTGCCGTCGTCGAGACGCTGCGCGACGGGCGGCTCCCCGACAATCCCGAGCTCGCCGCGGCGCTGGCCAAGCTGCGCTCGCCCGCGCCCACCGAGGTCGGCGTCGCCCGGCCGATCGCTCCGGTCGGCGTGCGGCTGCTCACCGATCAGCCCCGCTTCTCGTGGAGCGAGCACCCCGCGGCGGTCGACTACGAGGTAACGATCGTCGACCGGCTCGGCAATCCGCTCTTCACCAGCCCGCGCCTGCGAGCGCTCGCCTGGGAGCCTCCTCGGCCGCTGCCGCGCGGCCGGCCGCTCGCCTGGCGCCTCGTCACGCGGGTGCGGCGCGGCGAGACCGAGCCCTCGGTCGTCGAAGGGCGCTTCGCCCTCGTGTCGGCCGAGGACCTCGCCTGGCTCGATCGCGAGATCCGCGCCGCGCGCGACTCGTCGCTCGTCAGTGCCGTGCTCTATGCCGAGCTCGGCGCGCTCGACGACTGCCACGCTGCGCTCGTCGAGCTGGCGCGGCTCAACCCACAGGCGGTCGTCGTGGGACGACTGCTCGCCGACCTCCAGCGCCGGCGAGGCGGTTGAGCGCCGTGTCCGACGGGCTCGCGCTGGCCCTCTCCGGCGGCGGCCTGCGCGGGCTCGCGCATCTCGGCGTTCTCGAAGTCCTCGAACGCGAGGGGTTGGCGGTGCGGGCCATCGCCGGAACCAGCATGGGCGGATTCGTCGGCGCGCTCCTCGCCGCCGGCGTGCCGCTCGCCACGATCCAGGCCGAGCTCGCCGGCACCCTCGCGACGCGCCGCTTGCTCGGGCTGCTCGACCTGCGAGTGAGCCGCTGGGGCGTCGCCCTGCGCGGTCGCCGGGTGCATGCCCTCCTGCGCCGGCTGCTCGGCGGCGACCGTCCGTTCTCGTCGCTCGCTTTCCCTCTGGCTCTGGTCGCTTCGGACCTGAGCAGCGGCCGCGAGGTCGTCCTGCGCGACGGCCCGGTCGCCGACGCGGTGCGGGCGACGATCTCGGTCCCCGGGGTGTTCGAGCCGGTCGAGCGCGGGAGGATGCGCCTCGTCGACGGCGGACTGCTGGACAACCTGCCGGTCGGCGTCGCCCGCTCGCTCAGCGATCGCCCGGTCGTCGCCATCGATGTGCTGCCCTTCTTCCGCGCGAATCGACCCGGGGAGGAGCCGAGCGTCACGCCGCTGCGCGCCGCACGCTCCCCACAGGGCCTGCGCGACGCGCTCCACCGGTCGATGATGATGATCGCCGAGATGGGCGCTCTGCGCCTGGCGCTCGACCCGCCCGACCTGGTGCTGCGACCCGCGGTGCCGCCCGACGTCACGCTCCTGTTCGGGCGCCAACGCACGACGGAGATCGTCACCGCGGGACGAGTCGCCGCCGAGGCCGCGCTGCCGCTCCTCGTCGAGCTCGCCGCGCGGGCGCCGGCCGCTCGTTGACGCGAGCAGCCGGCGCGAGCCGAGGAACCTCTACTCGATCCCGACCTCGTGCAGCAGGTGCTTGGCACCTTCCACCTCGCTCCAGGTCCAGAGCAGGTAGCGGGTGTCGACCTGGATCGAGCGCGTCTTCTCCGTGTCGAAGAGGAAGTCCGACGCCACGGTGTCGAAGGTGCCGTCGAAGAGCAGCCCGACGAGCTCGCCCTTGCCGTTGAGCACCGCCGAGCCGGAGTTGCCGCCCGTGGTGTCGACGTCGGAGAGGAAGTCGATCGGCACGTCCCCGAGCTTGGCGTCGAGGTAAGGCGTGCTCTTGCCGGCGCGCAGAGCGCGAATCGCCGCGAGGAGGCGCTCCGGCGCGTTGAACTCGCCCTTGCCGGTGTGCTTCTCGACGACGCCCTGGAGCGTCGTCTGCGGCAGATAGGCGAGGCCGTCCCGCGGCGAGACACCCTGGACGCGTCCGAAGGTGACGCGGAGAGTCGAGTTGGCATCCGGTGCCACCAGACCGCCGCGCTGGGCGAGGAGCGCGCGCATGTAGACCGGGCGCAGGCGGGTGCGTTTGCCGTCGTCAGCCTTTTCCTTGTCGCGAATCGCCTGGTCGAGCGAGTGGAGGGCCACGGCGAGCTCGATGGCCGGGTCCTTGGCGGCGAGCAGCTCGGAGGTCGACTTGTCGAAGAGGGCCAGTCGGACCTCCTTCTCGCCGAGCTTCGTTCCCGCGTAGTAGCGGTCGAGGTAGAGGTCGATCGCCTTCTCCGACGCTTCGCGCGCCATGCCGGCGGCGAGGCCGATCACCTGGTCGAGCGCCTCGATCCGCTGACCCGCCGGGAGCGCGGCCGCCTCGAGCAAGGTGTAGCGGAAGAACGGCCGATCGAGCCGCGCGTCGTAGGAGCGCTGCATCCGGTCGAGCCCCTCGCGCATCCGACCCCAGTTGCGCTCCTGGAATGCCGGGTCCCGGTCGAGATCGGGCTTCACCCGCTCGAGCGACTGGCGGTAGATCTGGTTCGCCGTACCGAGCAGCACCGAGCCGCCGTACAGGCCGCCGAAGACGGCGTCGCGCTCCCGAGTCGTCAGGCTCTCGACGCGCATCGCTTCGAGCGCCGGGAGGATCGAGCCGAACTCCTTCTGCCGCTGCGGATCGGCGGCGATCCAGGCTTCCAACGCCTTCTGCTGCGCCTCCTTCCGGGCGAGGATGCCGCCGCGCTCGAGCCCGGCGAGCACGCCGACGTTCTTCGTCAGGCCGTTGTTGAGGCCGCGCTTGCGCGGCTCGGCCTTGATCGCCAGCTCGGGAATCCCCGCCACCGCCTGCTCGAGCAGCGCGAGCTGCTCCTTGGCGCGGCGGATCGAACGCGGCAGGGTCCATTCGGTGCGGTCCTTGACCTCGCCGTAGGTCTCGTGGCGCTGCGTGCGGCCTGGATAGCCGGCGACGAAGATCAGCTCGCCCGGGCTCGCACCCGCCGGCGACACCTTGAGGTAGTGCTGCGGATGATAGGGAACGTTCTCCTTGGCGTAGGCGGCCGGCTTGCCGTCCGGCGCGACGTAGGCCCGGTAGAAGGAGAAGTCGCCGGTGTGGCGGGGCCACTGCCAGTTGTCCGTCTCTCCGCCGAAGTTGCCGATTCCGGCAGGTGGAGCGTAGACGAGGCGGATGTCGTTGAGCTCGAGCTGTGCGATCTCGAAGTAGCGCAACCCTTCGAAGAACGAGGCGATCCGGCAGCGCAGGCCGTCCTTTTCACAGGCCGCCGTGCGCTCTTTGATCCGCTTCTCGACGATGTCGAAACGCTGGCGATCGGTCGCCTTCGGGTCGAGCTTGCCGGTGATCGCCTCGGTGACTTCGGTCACCTTCACCGTGACGAAGACGCGCGACCCTGGACCGTTCCAGAGCTCGTCGGCGCGCGTCGCGGCGAGGAACCCGTCGACGATGAGGTTGTGCTCGGGCGTCGCGTTGTACTGCAGCGACCCCTGGACACAGTGATGGTTGGTGGCGATGAGCCCGTCCGGAGAGACGAACGAGGCGCTGCAGCCGCCGAGCGAGACGATCGCTCCCATCGGGAAGCCGGTCAGGTCGGCCCAGATCTTCGGGTCGGCAGCGAAGCCCAGCTCCTGGAGTCGTGGCGCGAGGTCGGGGATCTGCTGCGGCATCCACATCCCTTCGTCGGCGACGACGGGCATGGCGCAGAGGAACAGGGCCGCAAGAGCGGCGACGAACGAGGTGATTCGCAAAGCAAGTCCTCCTTCGGGACGGTGCGTCCGCATCGGAACCGCCGCCTGTCGGGCAGCGGCATGTCCGGCGATCATCCCCCTTTGAGCGGCGATTCGCACCACCCGTTTTCTCGGGACCCGCCGGCTGTCTAGCGGTTTCCGCTTCCTTCGAGCTCGGCGAGACGCCGCCTCAGGCGCTCCGGGGATCGGGCGTGGGAAGTCCCGTAGCGAAGCAGGCTCAGCGCTTCGGTGCGCGCTCCACGCGCGGCCAGGAAATCGGCGAGCGCAACGGTCGCGTCCGCGTGCCGCGGATCCCAGGCCAGGGCGCGGCGGAGCGCCGCGACTCCCGCCTCGGTCTCTCCTCGTCCGAGCAGGGCGCGCCCGAGATGGAAGGACGCGGCCGCGAGGTTCGGGCGCGCGTCGAGCGCGCGCTGGAGGTGGAGGATCGCCTCGTCGACCGAACCCCGGTCGAGCAGCAACCGGCCGAGGTTGAACTCCGCCTCGGGGCGCGGCTCCCGTCCGCCGACCAGAAGAGCGCGAAGCTGCGCGATCGCTCCCTCGCGGTCGCCCTGTCCGGCGCGGGCGAGCGCGGCCCATTCGCGCGCCTGGGGCTCGTCCGGCGCCCGGCGCAGGGCCGCGGCGACGGCTCGCTCTGCCGCCGCGAAGCGCCGGCTCCCGAGCTCGCCGTAGGCGAGATCGAGCCAGGGCTCTGCCGACGCCGGCGCCCGGGCGGCGAGCAGACGCTCGAGCCGTTCGACGCCAGCAGGGCTTGCCCCCCCGGCGAGGCGCACCACGGCAAGCGCACGGTCGAGCTCGCCCTGACCTCGATCGCTGCCGGAGGGTGGGTCGTAGAGCTCGACCCCGACGAGTGCCGGCTCCCGTTCGCTGCGAGGCGCCAACGCATCGCGTCCCGGCGGGTGTCGCACGATGCCGTGATCGGTCATGACCGCGTGCACGACGTCTTGCGCCCGCCGCTTCGGGAGGTGGCAGGCGGCACAGTCCGCGGCGACGTCGGCGTGTGCCGGCGACGCGGTCGACAGCGTTCGATGGCAGCCGAGGCAGACGCTGCGAACCCGGGCGGCAAGCTCGGCGGGCGGCGGTCGCCGGTGCGGGTCGTGACAGTCGAGACAGGAGATCCTTCCCCCGCTCGCCGTGAAGCAGCGGCTTCGCCGCAGGCGATAGGCGTGATGGTTGATCTCGAATCGATCGGCCGCTGGGAGGCCTTCTTCCTCCACCTCGACCAGGATCCGCCGGTCAGCCAGACGGTCGCCGGGGCGGAACGCAAAGTCCCCCTGCCCTTCCCGCGCGATGCCGGGAAGGGTCACCGAGGGCTGGAGGTGACACTGGTAGCAGACCTCTTCGCGCCGCTCCCTGGGGAGCCGTGCCGGATTGACGATCGCTTCGCGGATCTCCGCCGGCGGTCGCCCTCCCGCCCAGGCCCGGCGTACGTGCTCGGCGCCGGGCCCGTGACAACGCTGGCAGCCGATCCCCTCGCCGAGCGCCTCGGGGAAGCGTTGCGGTGCCCACCGCGCGTCCCCGCCGCTCTCGTAGGCCGGCAGCGCCGCGTGGCAGGCCAGGCACTCGCGGCGCACCCGGCGGGTGACGCCATCGTGGTCGGGCCGGTCGAACCCGGGCGCCATCCCCCAACGCCCGCTCTCGGCATACCAGGCGATCGGCAGCTGATAGAGCTCGCCCCCCGGAGTGCGGTAGAGGTAGCTCTTCGCGTGCCGGCCCGAGCCGAGAACCCAGTCGACCGGGATCTCCAACTCGTGCATCGGTGCAGCGTCACCGGCCTGCACGAAGCTGCGGAAGACGAGGCTCCCGTCCCGCCAGAAGAGCGAATAGCGCTGCCCCGACGGCTCGTGGACGAACACCTCACCCAGCGGCCCACCGACGTTGTCCGGTCGCGGAGCCGCGAGCGCCTGCGACATCGCGACCTCACGGAAGCTCGCCGCGAGGCCGACGTGGCACGGCGTGCATTCGCGGTCGGCGACGAACCCGGTCGGTCCGTCGTCCGCCGCGCGCAGCGGCTCCGCCAGCAGGACGACGCCCACCGACCCGGCGAGGACGGAGAGGAGACGCACGGCAAGCGACGGTCGGCGCACGAGCAGGCTCACTTCGGGACGAGGACGATCCTACTGTGTGGACCGAAGCCGAGCGGTGGCCAAGGGATCGGCCTCGCGCCGGGAATACCAAGACGACCGGTCACGTTCTTTTCGTCATGGCCCGCGGACGACATCGCGACCGACTGCTCGACGAGGGCCTGCGCCTCTTCGCCCAGCGGGGGTTCGCCGGGACCGGCGTCCAAGAGATCGCCGATGCCGGCGGCATCCCGAAAGGCTCGTTCTACAACTACTTCGCCTCGAAAGACGAGTTCGGCGTGGCGGTGGTGGAACGCTACGGCGCCTGCTCCTGCCAGGAGATGGCGGCGGCGCTCTCCGGCTCGGGCTCGCCGATCGAACGCCTGAAAGCGGCCTTCCGCCGACACGACGACACGCTCGTCGCTTCGGGGTTTGCCGGCGGCTGCCTCGCCGGGAGACTGGCCCAGGAGCTCGCCGGCGAACAGCCGGTCTTCCGCGCTCCGCTCGAAAAGATCTTCCGCGAGCAGCGCCGACTCGTCGCCGACCTCCTGGCGCAGGCGGCAGCCGCAGGAGAGATCGCAGCGGTCTCCGATGTCGAGACCCTCGCCGGCTTCCTGCTCTCGGCCTGGCAAGGAGCCATGCTTCGTGCCAAAGCCGCCGGCAGTGCCCGACCGCTCGAAGAGTTCCACGCCATCACCTTCGCCAGGCTCCTCGCCCCACCCATCCCCGCCGCTCGCTGATCCGTAGAGTGGCATGAAGAACCTCGATCGACCCGACCCCATGACTCGAATTAAGACGACTGGTCATATTAAGACACTCGCACTCTTCGTTTTCTCCGCCCTGCTCCTGACGGGGCCGACCACGACGACCGCCCGCGCCGACGCGCCGCGGATCCTCTTCACCACTTCGAACGACCTGATCGCCGGCGAGGCGCAGGGAGACGACCTCTACACCGCCGCTCTCGCTCTCGAGGTACAGGGCAACGACCTGCGATGGCGCTTCGGCGAACGCATGTTCACCGACCGCCGGCGGGCCTTCCGTTTCGACGAGACCTACCTCGAGTTGGCAAGGTCGCTCGGCCCGCCCTCGGCGACCGCGGGAGGATGGTTCGGCGAGATCTCGGGCGGCGTGATCCACCTCGGGCGCGGCCTGCTCGGAGAGGGCGTGCAGAACGAGGTCCACCGCGTCGTCGGCGCCGAACGAGTCTCGTTGCCCTACCTCGACTCCGACCGCTGGGTCGGGAGTGCCACCCTGCGCGGAGGGCGGGCCCTGCCGGTCGCCGCCCCGTGGTCTCTCGAGGTCGAAGGCGAGGTTCACCTCGCACCAGCCTTCCGCAGTTGGCAGAAGCTCGCGGTCGTCGCCGAGCGCGAGCTCGCCGGTGGGCTCGCCATGCGAGCCGGCGTCGGTGCTCGCCTCGATCAGACGGACGGAGAGCTGCTGGGGGACCGCGTCGCTCGGGCCGCCGCCACCGCCGAGCTCGGCCTCGCCTGGCGGGGCGTCTCGCTCCGCTGGAGCCTCAACGACTTCGGCACCCGCGCAAGCTATCTGTCGCTCGGCATCGATCTGGCGGGAGATGCCTTTCGCAGCTTGCGCACCCACCCGCACTGATCGCCCGTCCCGGCGTTCGATGCGGGCGTGTCTCCGCACGGCTCGCCGCAGCGACCGGGCAACCGGCGGTCGGCGACCGCTTCGTCGGACCGGTGGCGAAGGCGCCGATGGTCGCGATCACCGTGCCGGTTCTCCGCGATGGCCGCGTCGCCTACCTTCTGAACACGCCAATCGAGGCGCGCCACCTTCCGGCTCGTCTCGAGCGAGGCCCTCTTCCGACGACTCTTCGACGAGCTCCGCCGCCACATCGTCGAGGTGAACGAGACCGGTCACGGCACCTTCGAATCCGCACAGGTCACCCGCGACGGCCGCCGCTTCCCGGTGCTGTTCGACCTCACCGCGATTCGCGACAGCTCCGGCCGTACCACCGGCCGCAGCGCCTTCGTGCTCGACCTGACCGAGCGCCAGCGCGTCGAGCGTGAGTTGTGCGAAGCACAGGCCGCCGTGATCGCCGAGCAACGTCGAGCCCATGCGGCCGCCCTCGACGAGATGCGGGTCGCCGATGCGGCGCGGGCCCGGGCCGAGGCGGCCCTCGCCGCCCGGCGCGAGAGCGAGGAGCGGCTCGCGCTCTTCATCGAGCACGCGCCGGCAGCCCTCGCCATCTTCGACCGGGAGATGCGCGCTCTCGCCGCGAGTCGACCCTGGCGCATCGACGACTCGCTCGGCGAGGCCCCGCTCACCGGCCGGTCGCACGACGACGTCTTTCCCGAGATCTCCGACGGGCTGCGCGAGATTCACCGACGAGGCCTTGTCGGGGAGGTCTCTCGTGGCGACGCCGACCGCTTCGAGCGCACCGACGCCACGATCCAGTGGATTCGCTGAGAAGTGCGCCCCTGGCAGGCTGCCGACGGAACGGTGGGAGGGATCGTTATCTTCTCCGAGGACATCACCGTGCAGCGGCAGGCCGAAGAGGAGATTCGCCGGCTCAATACCGACCTCGAGCACCGGGTCGAACGTCGGACCGCCGAGCTGACCGCCGCAAACGAGGAGCTCGACACCTTCGCCTACGCCGTCTCGCACGACCTGCGCGCGACGCTGCGAGCGATGAGCGGATTCGCCCAGGCCCTCGAGGAGGACCTGGGGCCGGCCGTCGGTGCGAACGCTCGGGGCCACCTGGAGCGGATTCGCGTCGCCAGTCGCCACATGGGCGAGCTGATCGACGGTCTGCTGGCGCTTTCGCGGAACACCCGCAGCGTGTTCACGCCAGGCGCTCGTCGACCTCTCGGCCATCGCCGAGCGGCGCCTTGCCGAGTTGCGTCGCGCCGAACCCAGGCGGAGCGTTCGTTGCGACATCGAGCCGGGCCTGCTGGCGATCGGCGACGAACGAATGCTCGAGGTCGTCGTCGCCAACCGGCTCGACAATGCCCGGAAGTACAACGGACACAAGCCGGAGGCGGCGATCCGCTTCGGCTCCGCGGCGCTCGCACGCGCGCCCGGGCGGCGCGGGACCGCGTCGCCGACGGCGGATCACTCGACCTCGACCTTCTCCCGCCAGGCGACCCAGTAGACCCACGCGCCGAGCGCCAGGAAGAGCCCGAGGCCGAGCCAGTTGCCCCAGGCGCCAAGCCAGGCGCCGAGCCCGCCGAACGTCGTCAGGTCCGGCACCAGCGTCGTGCCGGTCGACTCTTCGACGAACTTGAGCAGCGCCGCCAGCACCCCGACCAAGGCTCCGCCCGCGATGAAGCCCGAGGCCACGAGCGTCCCCTTCTCGTGCCGCGCCTGAGCGAGCGGCTCGTCCTTCGTCGAGTGCCGCAGCAGCCAGGCGACCGCCGCACCGACGACCAGCGGCGAGTTCAGGTCCATCGGCAGGTACATGCCGAGGGCGAAGGCGAGCCCCGAAACGCCGCAGAGCTCGGTCGAGATCGCGAAGACCGCGCCGATGGCGTAAAGGAACCAGGGGGCCCCGCCGCTTCCCATCACGCCGGAGAGCACCGCCGCCATCGCGTTCGGCTGCGGCGCCGGCAGGGGGCTCGGATGGCCTGGACCCGGGGCGAAGCCGTAGACGCGGGCCATCAGCAGGATCACCGCGGTCGTCGCGGCGGAGGCCACCACGGCGCCGACCAGATTCCAGATCTCGACGCGCTTCGGGGTGGCGCCGAGCCAATAGGCGATCTTGTACTGCGTGACCAGCGAGCCGGCCATCGACAGCGCCGTGCAGACGACGCCGCCGATCAGCAGCGTCTGCAGCATGCCGTCGGCTCCCGTGAGCCCGAGCGCCGAGAGCGCCATGGCGGTGACGATGAGCGTCGTCAGGGTCATTCCCGAGATCGGCGTGATCGAGATCATGGCGATCGCCCAGGCCGAGACGGCGGTGAAGAGGAATGCGACGAGCAGGGCGAGCGCCGCGGCGGCGAGCGACAGCCGCCAGGCACCGTCGACGCCGGCGAGCACCGAGAAGCGGAAGTAGAGCAGCACCAACAGTCCGACGCCGATCGCCCCGCCCATCACCGCCGACATCGGCATCGAGCGCTCGGCGCGCGCCGCGCTCTCGCCGACCTTCGCGCCACCGCTCGCCAGGCGCCGGATCTCGCCGAACGCCTGACCGACCGCCTGCACGATCACCGGCGACATCTTGAGGATCGACAGCACGCCGGCGGCGAAGATGCCGCCGATGCCGATCGGCCGCACGTAGTCGAAGAAGATGTCGGCGGGCGCCATCTGGGCGAGCGGCAGCGTGCCACCCGGCAGCGCCGCCGGGATGTGCTGCCCGAGCCAGCCGAAGAGCGGCACCAGCACGAGGAAGGAGACCATCGACCCGGCGAGGATGATCGCCGCGTAGTCGACCCCCATGATGTAGCCGAGGCCGAAGACCGCCGCCGAGGTGTTCATCGTGAACACCGCCTTGGTGCGCTCGGTGAAGCTCGACAGCAGCGCGATCTTCTCGGTCGAGAAGACGTCGGCGAAGCCGCGCATCGACGGACCCACGAAGTCGAAGACCGCCGCCACGCCGGCCGAGTAGGAGAGCACCCCGGCGCTGCGCCCGCCGCGCTTGCCGGCCACCAGGATCTCGGTCGTCGCCCGCGCTTCCGGGAAGGGCAGCTTGCCGTGCAGGTCGTGGACGAAATAGCGGCGGAACGGCGCGAGGAAGAAGACGCCGAGCGCCGCCCCGAGCAGCGGCACGAGGAAGATCTGGAAGAACGACGAGCGCCCCTCGAGACCGAGGATGTAGATCGCCGGCATGGTGAAGACCGAGCCGCCGGCGACGATCCCCGAGGTCGCGCCGATCGCCAGCACGTTGACGTTCTCGAGCAGCGTCGAGCCACGCGACTTCATCACCCGCACGGCGAAGACCGAGAAGCCGACCGCCAGGATCGAGATCGGGATCGCGGATTCGATCCCCTGGCCGAGCTTCAAGGCGATGTAGGTCGCTGCCGCCGAGAAGACGACCGACCAGAAGACCCCCTGGGCGATCGAGCGCGGAGTGACCTCCGCCACCTCGGCGGAGGCCGGGATGACCGGCTCGTAGCGCTCGCCGGGGGCGAGCTCACGGAATGCGGTTTCGGGCAGGCGGACGTCGTCGGGCAGCCTCGGATCGGACATGGGCGGATTGTACGGGAGCCCTCGGCAACCGTGGGGCCGGAATCGGCGTAGAGAGCTGAACCACCGGCAAGGCGAGAACGCGCCGTCCCCGACGCCCTTGCCCGCCGGAACCCAGGGAGGCAGACTCGACGATCATGAGCAACCAAGACACCAGGTCGATCCTGCTCGCCGCCATCGCCGTGACGCTCTGGCTCCCGTTCGCCGCCACGGCCGCGGAGATTCCTGGCATCCGGGTTTCGTCCGAGCCCGCGCTGCCGATCGCCGAGCATCCCTTCGAGCTCGTCCTCGACTTCTCCGGCACGGGCGACGCCGGCTGGTGTCGCTGGGTGCCCGACACGTTCTCCGGAGGCCCGGCGGCAGAGGTCGACGACGGGACGATGGTGCTCTGGGTCTACCGCGCTGAACCGGCGGTGCCCTGCCTCGATCAGCCACCCACGACGGTGGACTTCGCGGTGCCGCCGAACGTCGCCACCAGCGGCTGGCACCCGGTCGAAGTCCGACGCCACAGCGGCTTCCTCGTCTACGACACCCTGGCCAGGGCCGGAGTCGAGATCCAGCCGGCCGCTGCAACCCTGTCGCTCCAGCGCGAGCGCTTTCTCTTCACCGTGAGCTACGTCGATCCGCGCGACGGGCACTCGCACGTCGCCTCCGCCGTGCGCACCTCGGAGGCGAGCGGCACGTTCTGGTTCTTCGACCCGAGCAACCCCGAGGTCCTCGTCAAGATGCTCGACGGCGAGGGGATCAACGGCTACTACTGGCTCTTCGCTTCCAGCCTGACGACACTCGACTTCACGCTCACCGTGATGGACGTCGCCGGCGGTTGCCTGAACCTCCCGGTCGATCCGCCGGCCTGCCCGACGCGCTCCTACCACCACCCCGAGGGCCCGAGCCGGAACTTCGAGGACATCGAGTCGATGCCGGCCGCCGTCGCCGGGCCCGAGCCGCCGCTCGCCCCCGTCTGGGATCACGTCGAGTTGCGGCTCGATCCGGTGCTTCCCCACCGGGGCGACCGAGTGCGCGTCCTCTCGAACTTCGGCAACGACCCGGGCTGGTGCCACGTCGGCCAGGGCGGCGTCAGCGTTTCCGGGAGCGACCACACCATCTACCTGCTGGTGCGGAACCTGGTGCCCCCGATCCTGCCGCCCCCGTGCGGCGATCCGCCGCCGGGTCTGCAGCCGTTCGCATGGGAGATCGAGACCGCAGCGCTCGCCCCCGCGAGTTGGCCGGCCTGGAACGTCCGGGTCGTCTTCGACGAGCCGCCGCTCGGCAACCAGTCCGTGTTCGCCGAGACCGGCTTCGAGCTGCGCGACGGCAGCTCGCCGCAGTTGCCCGCCGATCGCCTGCTGCTCCATCCAGAGCTCGAGCCCGGCGATCAATTCGTCGCCAGGATCTCCTGGAACGCTCCGGGCATCGGCGAGAGCGGCCTGGGCGTACCGACCCGGCTCTCGGTCGACTCGGGCACCTTCACCTTCTTCGACCCGGGCAATGTCGAGGTCACCCTCAAGTTGCTCGACGGCCGCAGCATCAACGGCCACTGGTGGCTCTTCGTCGCCAGCCAGACCAGCCTCCCCTACACGCTGACGGTCACCCGCGGTTTCGACTGCGGCTTCGACGACGCGCCGCCACCCCTTTGCGAGATCTACACCTTCGACCACGCCGGCGGAGCGCCGCAGAATCACGTCGACATCGAGGCCTTCGACGGCTCGAGTCCGTAATCCGTCCCCGTCGCGGCTGCCCCGGCGGACCCGTGAGCGCGCGGGAGGGGACCAGTCATCCGGTCGGCCCGGATCGATCCTGGCCGGCCGGAGCGACCGATCCGCTCGATGTCGAGTGAATGCGAGGTCGTCGGCCTCGCCGCGCCCGCTCAGGCCGTCGGCGTCTCGATCAGCGTCGGGTCGCCGATCTTCAGCGGCTGCCCGGTCGACTCGAGCACCGTCCACCAGAGCTCGCCGTTGGGATTGACCGTGCGGCGCTCGCCCCGCAGAGCGGCGAGCGGCACGTGGGTCATCTGGCCGTGCCAGTAGCCGATGAGCAGCGCCGTCCGCCCCGCCATCGCCGCGTGGACGGCGTTCTGCGCCAGTCGCGCGCAATGCAGCGCATCCCAGGTGTCCGCCGGGGCCGAGCGGACGATGTAGCTCGGGTCGATGTACTTGAGGGTCAACGGCCGTCCGCGCATCGCGAAGTGCTGCTCGATCCGCTGCTTCATGTAGAGGCCGATGTCGCCGAGCTTGCGGTTGCCCGAGGGGTCGAGCGGGCGGTCCTCTTCGCGGAAGTACTGCTGCCCGGCCCCCTCGGCGACGACGATCAGCGCGTGCGAGCGCGAGGCGAGCCGCCGTTCGAGGAGCGCGAGCAGACCGTCCTCGCCTTCGAGCGCGAACGGTGACTCGGGGATGAGGCAGAAGTTCGCGTGACCGGTGGCCAGCGCCGCGTTGGCGGCGAGGAATCCGGCGTTGCGGCCCATCAGCTTCACCAGACCGATGCCGAAGCGCACCGAGGTCGCTTCGGTGTGCGCGGCACGCACCGCCTCGGCGGCCACCCGGACGGCGGTCTGGAAGCCGAAGGAGCGCCGCACCCAGGGGATGTCGTTGTCGATCGTCTTCGGAAGGCCGACGACCGCGATCTTCAGACCCCGCCGTTCGATCTCTTCGGCGATGGCGAGGGCCCCACGCAGCGTTCCGTCGCCGCCGATGGGGAAGAAGATGTCGATCCCGTTCTCCACCAGCGTGTCGACGATCTCGCTCGTCGGCGGCGTGCCGCGCGAGGTGCCGAGAAGCGTCCCACCCTGTTCGTGCGCCTGGCGCAGCTCCTGCGGGGCGAGCGGCATCAGCTCGCTGCCCGAGCGCAGGCCGCCGTAGCCGTGCCGCACGCCGAAGATCTCGCGCGTGCCGTAGCGGTGCCAGAGCTGCATGACCAGGCCGCGGATCACCGCGTTGAGCCCCGGCGAGATGCCGCCGCAGCTCGCGATGGCGACGCGCGTTCGCGGCGGGTCGAAGTAGAGCATCCGTCGCGGTCCGGCGATCTCGAACGACGCTGGCTCCTCGCCACGGGAGAAGGCGGAGCGCGCCGCGGCGAGGTAGGGCGAGATCAGCGTCCGCTCGTCGGGCTCGACGAAGGTGTCCTCGGTGATGACCTGCAGCGGGCTCGGCCGGGTGGCCTCCCCCAACGACTTGACGACGAGTTGGTCCGATTCCATGGCGTGGCAAGCCTACCAGTCGGCGCGCGGCGGGTCAGTCGCGGCGGCGGGAGCGCCCACCGCGCCCCCATAGCGCCGCCGCGAGGAAAGCTCCGCCACCGTCGGCGAGGGCATCCTCGAGCTCACCGCTGCGGTCGACGATCGGCTGGATCAGCTCGAGCATCGTCCCCAGAAGAACGGCCCCCAGCAGGGCCAGCATCACCGGCCACCGTGCCCCGATCTGCCGCAACGAGCCGCACGCGAGCCAGGCCAGCACCCCGAAGAGGAACGCGTGCACGAGCTTGTCGAAATGCGGGATTCCTGCGACCGTCGCGATCCCCGCGAGCTCCGGCCCGGAGAGCCAGCCACCGGGGAGCAGCAGCAGCACGACGACCAGGACGGTCCACACCGCCAGGGCCAGATGTTCGCGCCGCATGCGGGGAGTGTACCCGGACCGGAAGCGGAGGACGGGTCACGGTGCTGCGGCGCAGCTCGGAACGGGGTCGGCTCGCCCTCTCCGGAAAGGGTGGACGAACCCGCGGGGAGACGAGTCGGGTGCATCCACGCGGTCGCGATTCGGCAGGCACCGCGCCCTCATCGCCGCAACCACCTCGCTCTGGCCCCGAGCGCGACGCGCGAGAGCGTCGCCAGCAGCAGACCCGCGAGCCCTCGCGGCACCCAGATCTCACGCCCCGCCCTCTCCACCCTGGTGACGAGGCCGAGCAGCTCTTCGCGGCGGACCCTCCCGTCCTCCCCGGCGAGCCGATCACCGCGTGCGATCCAACCCTCGGCCTCGCGCCGCACGAGCCGGTGCACGGTCAGTCGCCCCGTTGGCTGCCTTCGAAACGCAGCCACGTCCCCGAGACGGGGTGCGCGAGGGCTCTGGCCGTTCTCGCTGCCGCCCACCTCCTCGCCACCGATCGGCGCCACGGTCACCACGTCGCCGTCGCGGATCCACGGCGACATGCTGCCGCCCTTCGCCTGGAAGCGCACCGGAACGCCGCGCGCCACGAGCTCCTCGACCAGCCCGGCCAGCTCGGAGCCGTCGAGGGCGATCGCGAGCTCTCGAACGACAGGCGAGCGCTCCGCGCGGTCGACCGGTGCATCGCCTTCCCGGGGGTTTCGGCTCACGACCTGTTCCGCTCCTCTCGCGACGCCGCGCGAGCCGGCAACGGCCGCTTCCCGTCGCCTCCCGTCGCACGGCTCGCCGACTCGAAGTCTACTTCCCGCTTGGCCGCGACTTCGACGCTGCCCGCGGATCCTGTACGCTGCCGTTGTCTATGGCCTCGTTGCCGATCGACGGCCTCACCCGCCTGCGCCGCGCCGTCTCGATGGTCGCCGCAGCGGCTCCGCGGGCGTTCGCGGCGCTCGGCGCGCTGACCGCCGCCCAGGGGCTCCTTCCTCTCGCCGGCCTGTTCTGCGCGAGCCGCGTCGTCGACGCGGTCTCGGCACGCGACCTCGACGGCTCGCTCGCCTGGCTCGCCGCCGCCGCCGGCACCGCGATCGCCGCCGCCGTTCTCGGCTCGCTCGGCACGATGCTCTCCGAACGGCTCGCCGAGACCGTCCGCGACGACGTCGCCGCGCGGATTCAGCGCCAGTCGGCCGCCGTCGACCTCGCCTACTACGAGGACCCGTCGTTCCACGACACACTTCACCGGGCGCAGCAGGAAGGCTCCTGGCGCGCGCCACGGCTCGCCCACGGCCTTTCGCAACTCGGCCGCGAGGGTGCGGCACTGCTCGCGGTGACCGCCCTGCTCGCCACCCTGCGCTGGTGGCTCGCCGGCATCCTGCTGCTTGCCGCGGTGCCGGGTCTTTTCGTCCGTGTGCGCTTCTCACGCCAGCTCTTCGGTCTGCAGCGGGGCGAGGCTCACGACGAGCGTGCCGCGCTCTACCACGGCTGGCTCCTGACCTCGCCGCAATGGGCCGCCGAGATCCGCCTCTTCGGCCTCGGCGAGTATCTCCACCGCCGCTGGTACGGCCTGCGTCGCGGCATCACTTCTCGCCGCTTCGCTCTCACCCGCCGCCGCGCCCATGCCGATTCCCTCGCCCAGGCGTTCGCCGTCGCCGCACTCTTCGGCACCTTCGCCTTTCTCGCGCGCCAGGCGATCGCCGGCAGCGTCTCGATCGGCGCCTTCGTCATGTACTTCGGAGCGATCCAGCGCGGCCTCGCAGCGCTCCAGGGGCTCCTGGCCTCGCTCGCCTCGCTGTGGGAGGACGGTCTCTTCCTGCGCCATCTCGGCGACTTCCTCGGTCTCGCCCCACGGGTCGTCGACCCCCCGGTGCCGCGGCCGTTTCCGACGGCGCTGCAGCGAGGAATCCGCTTCGAGGGGGTGAGCTTCCGCTATCGGACCGGCGGCGCGCTCGCGCTCGATCGCCTCGACCTCGAGATCCCCGCCGGCAAGGTCCTCGCCCTCGTCGGCCGCAACGGCTCGGGCAAGTCGACCTTCGTCAAGCTCCTGCTGCGCCTCTACGACCCGGAGTGCGGGCGGATCACCGTCGACGGTCTCGACCTGCGGGAGGCGAGCGGCGCCGACATCCGACGCCGCGCCGCGGTGCTGCTGCAGGAGTACGGCCGCTTCGCCTTTCCCGCCGTCGACAACGTCCGACTCGGCGACGTCCAGAGACTCATCCCCGGGCGCCCGAGCCCGGTCGACGCCTCCGCCGACCCGCGTCTCCTGCGCGCCGCCCGCCTCGCCGGCGTCTCGCCGGACATCGAATCGCTCCCGCGTGGCTGGGAGACGGTGCTCGGCAACGTCTTCGACGACGGTCGCGAGCTCAGCGCCGGCCAGTGGCAGCGGCTCGCGCTCGCCCGCACCCTCTACCGCGACGAACGCGAGTCGCCACTGCTCGTCCTCGACGAGCCCTCCGCCGCGCTCGACCCGCTCGCCGAGCGCGACTTCGTCGACCGCCTCGTCGAGGCCGCTCGCGGTCGCACTACGCTGCTCATCAGCCACCGCTTCTCGAGCGTTCGTTCCGCCGACTCGATCGCCGTCCTCGACGCCGGTCGCCTCGTCGAGACCGGTACCCACGAGGAGCTCCTCCGGCGCGACGGCCTCTATGCGCAGATGTTCAGGGCCCAGGCGGTGCCGTATCGATAGTTCGCCAACCGGGGAGAGCTCTATCGTGCCGGCACTCTTCTCCCCCAAGGAGGCACATCGGGAACTCCCGAAACGCGCGACTCTTCGACCGGAGCCCCGCTGCGCAACACCCGGTTGCGCCACGCCACGGCATCCTCTACATTACTTTTCATCAACGCCTTCGCCGGAGTGTCGGCGCGACGGACGAAGGGTCCTGGCCAGGCGAGGAGGCGTGGCAACCGATGGAACCCGAGACAACCCGGTACCGGAAGAACGAGGACCTGGCGTTCCGGTTGGTGGCCGGCGAGGCCGTGATCGTGCCGGTCCGCGGCGGCGTGGCAGACCTTCGTTGTCTCTTCACCCTGAACGAAGTCGGGGCGGCCATCTGGCAGCTTCTCGAACCGGAGCAGAGCATGGCGTCGATCGTCGCCCGGTTGACGGAGGAGTTCGACGTCAGCTCCGAACAGGCGCAGAGCGACCTCGACGAGTTCCTCGAGGCCTTGAGCTCCAGGGGACTGATCGAGCCCGTCGCAGAAGCGTCGCTCTGAAATGACGATCGGCCGGACGACCTCCGCGGTCTTCTCCCAGGGGCTCTGGGCGAAGACCGCCGGGCAGCGGATCCCGCTTTCCGGAGTGGCAGAGCTGACGCGCCGCTGCAACATGGGCTGCCAGCACTGCTACACCAACCTCGCCGCCAGCGATCCGCAAGCCCTGTCGAACGAGCTCTCGGCCAGCGAGTGGTGCAGGATCCTCGGCGAGGTCTCCGCCGCCGGCTGCTTCTACCTCTTGTTCACCGGCGGCGAGGTCCTCGTTCGCGACGACTTCTCGACCATCTACAAGCATGCGAAACGCCAGGGGCTCCTGGTCACCGTCTTCACCAACGGCACGCTCGTCACCCCGGCGATCGCCGCGCTGTTCTCCGAGTGGCCACCCTTCCAGGTCGAGATCTCGATCTATGGCGCGACTGCCGCCACGCACGATCGTCTGACCGGCCGCCCCGGGTCGTTCGAGCGGTGCCTGCAGGGCATTCGCCTTCTCCTCGAGCACCGGGTTCCGGTGACGCTCAAGACGATGGCGCTCAGCCTGAATGCGCACGAGCTGGTCGCGATGAAGCGCCTGGCGAATGACGAGCTCGGCGTGGGTTTTCGTTTCGACGCGCTGGTGAACCCCCGGCTCGACTGCTCTCAGACGCCGCTCGCCGTGCGGCTCTCCAGCGAGCAGGCCGTGGCCCTCGACCTGGAGAACCCGGAGCGGCTCCCGGAGTGGCGACGGTTTCTCGCTCGGACGCTCGCCCCTCCCCAGCCGCAAGGCCAGGAGGACCTGCTGTTCCACTGCGGTGCCGGGGTGTGTTCGTTTGCCATCGACCCGTTCGGCGGGCTTGCGCCTTGCGTTCTCTTCCAGGAATCCAACTACGACCTGCGGTCTGGGAGCTTTGCGGAGGGCTGGCAGGGGGCACTGGCTGCGCTCCGGCAGCGGCGCGCCTCTCGACTCACCCCGTGCTCCGCGTGCCACATCAAACCCATGTGCGGAATGTGCCCGGCCACGGCGGTGCTCGAAGCTGGGAGCCCCGAGGAACCGGTGACGTTTCTCTGCGAGGTCGCCCACCTGCGCGCCGCGGTCCTCGGCGTGGCGGTCCCGGCCCACGGCCCCTGCTCCTACTGTGAGCCCGGCCCGGAGCGAGATCGCCTGAAAGTCGCTGCGGCCCGGCTCCTGAAGGCGTTTCCGAATGCGATCCAGGAAGCCGGGCAGCAACCGCCTCTGCGCGTGCTCAGCGGAGCCTGAGCGTCGGATCGCCGAGCAGGATCCAGGTCTTCCGCACGTCCGGGTCGAGCACGCCGGCCTTCGCCGCCGCCAGCGCCTGACCGACCGAAACCCCCTTGCCGCTCCCGAGCGACTGCGCCAGGAAGCGCGTCCCGAGCGCGACCTCGCCATCTGGAGCGGTCAACGCCGACGACGCAAGCACGGCGATCGCCCCGCCGTTCTCGGCGTTCAGCAGGGCCTCGGACAAGCTGTCGTCGTAGGTGTCGGCGAAGAAGCCGTTCAGGCAGGTGAGCGCCAGCACGGCCGGGAGACGGTCGCCGTTGCCGAGGCTCGTCGCCGTGGCGAGCCCGAAGACGCCGTCGTTGCGCCAGATGCGAGTCGATCCGTGGCCGAAGTAGGCGACGACCGCGGCACCCTGGCGGAAGCCGTCGACGATGGCCGCGCTGAAGGACGCATCGTTCGGGTGATCGTCGCGTGCAACCTCGGTCACGGTGAATCCCGCAGGGATTGCCGCGATCAGGTCACGACTCTCCTCGCGGAAGCGGACTCCGTCTTCGGTCTGGTCGGTGACGACCAGGACCTTCTTCCGCCATGGGGCCGGACGGTTGGCCATGTACGAGATGAGCCGGTCGACCAGCCGGTCCGCATCCAGCGCGGTTCGCGCCGGCAGCCGGCCGATCGCCAGATCCGGCACCGCGTTGTCGTCGAAGTCGACGAACCAGTCGTCCGACGCGGTCTTCATCGTCTCGGTCAGGGCCATCCAGGTCGGCACGAGGTCGGGCCTGTTGGCGCCGGTGTAATTCCGCGGATCGAGGCTGGCGTCTCCGAACAGAAGAACGAACCCCGGCGGCTGCTTCCAGGCGGTGCGGGCCCGATCGAGGAAGGCGCGAATCGCCGCCGGGTCGTGAGCCCCGAACGCGAACTCGTCGAAGACATCCTCGACGTCGACGACGACGACCTCGAGACCCTCTTTCCGGCGCTGCGCCGCGAGTCGATTGGCCGCCTCCGCCAGGTCGCGATGAGTGAAGATGACGAAGTCGGCGCGGCGGCTCGCCTCGTTCCAACTCGAGGGCTGGTTGACGACGATGCCAGCGAGCCGCCGGTACGCCACCGGGGCGACGGCGAGAAGCGTTCTCTCGCCAGCCGTCGCTCTCCCCGAAGCGCCTGGGAGGGCGCTCGACGGGGAAACCGCTGCAGGGGTCACCTTGACGGTGAAGCTGCCGCCCTGGGCCGTCACTACCGCCGGCAGCTCGAAGACGCCCTCCGGCTGCGTCACGTCGAAGACCCGGACACTGCTCGAGGGGAAGCCCGTCATGCTCACCGCTTCGAATGGAGCGGCTGGGGCGACGAGGACGCCGGATCGAGAGACGTACGGACGGGCGTAGTTGACACGGACATAGTCGACGAGCGTGAAGTCGGTCGCCCCGCTCTCGGCGACCAGCTCGACGATGTTCTCTCCCTCGAGCAACCACGACCTTTCGATCGGCAACGAGGTGACCTTGTACTCCCGATCGGCGAGCGGCACGGCACCGATCCGCTGCCCGTTCAGGCTCGCGCCCACGGTGTGAGCCCCGGTCGAGGCTCCCTGCAGCGCGACGACGACCGTGTGCTCGCCCGACAGCCCCGGCTCGACGTGATCGAGAAGGAGGCTCTGCCGCACCGGCGTCCCCGTCACCACGGCGCCGTAGTAGCTCTCGTGGGTCGGGTCCAGGATCGTGGGAACGTAGGTCGTTCGATCGTGGCGTTCCACGGTCTCGGCGTACGACGTCTGCCCGGCGGGTCCGGACAGGGCGTCGGCCATCGGGATCCGCCGGCCGAGCGTTCCGCCGCGGATCAACCAGTAGGTGCGCACGTCACTGCTTGGCGTGTCGGCGCCGACTCCCAGGAAGTCGACCGTGTCGTCGAGCCCGAACTGCCCGTCGCCACCGTCGTTGACCGCGATCGCCACCTCCCGTCCACCTTCGAAGAGCTGCAGACGCCCCGAGTCGGAACCGGGGTCGAAACCGGCGGCGAGCAGCTCGCGCTTGCTCACCCGGTACCAGCCCTCGTCCCGAACCTGGAGCTTCGCCGCCGCTCCGCTCGCCAAGAGCCACTGCGTCGTGCGCGGCTCTCGCCCGGCCAGACGGGAGCGGGAAGAAAGCTGCAAGCGGCTGCTCACACCACTCGCCGCAGGGGTCAGCGGCACGACCCTCGCCGCGAGCGCGGCGAGCTCGGGCGGATCGGCGTCGGCCGCGGGGTCCGCGGCTTCGACCGGGATCGGCCCCAGCACCTGCCGTTCGCCGTCCAGATCCAGCGCCTCGATCCAGTAGCGCACGGCGCCAGCGGCCTCCGGGCCGCGATCGGCGAGGCGGTACGAACGCCCGCCGAGCAGCGGCAGGCCGCGGCCGATCTGCAAGGCGGAACCGCTGGTCTGGGCCCCTTCGACTGCGACGATCGAGCCATCGGCGGCCTCACGCAGCAGGGAGTACTGCACCGAGTCGGCCTCGTAACTGGTGCTGAACGCCACCTCCGTGCCCGCCTTCGTTCGGCGGGCCTGTCCCCGGCCGAGATGGGAGACGAGCGGCAGGTAGGGCTTGATGTCGACGCCGCAAACGCTCCACACCTCGGCTGTATCCATCGTCCAGTCGAGGGAAATCGTTCCCGCAGCCCCGGGCTCGGTGCCACCGGCACCTCGGATGTCATTGGTTCCGCTGCTCGTCAATCGGTCCCATCGCGACGTCGTCCCAGCCCCGACGGTGAGCGTTCGGGGGTTGTAGACCGTCGCGGCCGTCATCGCATAGTCGCCAACAAGGCTGTCGATCGTGATCAACGGCGTGGAGTCCGTGCCGTTGGTGCAGTTGGTCGACCGCCGCGGGTTGACCGGATGGACGCCCGAGAACGAGACCGCACCAGCAACCGCGTTCGTAGACGCGCCGTTCAAGAAGACGTCGATGGTTCCGGGGCCGGAGGTAGGAGACACGAGCTCCCACAACTCCGTCCGTAGCACATTGACAGAAATGCCGTCGAAGGCGAAGGGAATTTCAATGATCTCAGGCGTTCCCGTCGAATCGGGTGTCCACGCCACCAAGCCACCGCGGCTAAAGAGGCTGACCCGGCGAAGGGATATCGCCACGACAAGATAGCGGCGATCCCCAGTGCCGACCGTGTGGCGCCACGAGAACGACGTACCGCCATTGACCTGCGAGGAGGAGCTCGCGTCATAGACCACCTGAGCCTCGACAATGCCTGCCGAAGTCAGGATCGCCAAGGCACCGAGAGTGAGACCGAGGAAAAGCGAACGCCAGCGCCGCACTGAGGCCATCGTCGTGCTCATACCATCCCCTCTCGAACCCCGCCACGATGGGGTTGCCAATAGCCAGCTCTCGGTTCTCTTCCCACGACCCACGTCCGCCTGGCTCGGAACATGCCGCATCGCGCGCGCCACCCGCACCACCGCGCTCTCGACCATCGCCCGTCTGCCGGCCGCACCCCTTCCGCCTCGTCGATTCCGACGACGGGAGCGAGTTGGTGTCCACCGAGGGTGTCAGTCATTCGCGACAGCGCTCCGCGCGGCCTCGACGGCCGCCAGATCCGGCGTGAATTCGAAATCGTAAACAGGGACCTCGGCGGCGAGTCGCCCGAAGAGCGCGGCCACCCTGCCGATGGCCTCGCGATCGTGGTAGGGCACGAAGCTCCGCGCCACCAGCGCGGCCACCGCCGCGGCCCCGCCGACCGGTGTCACCCGGCAGCTTCTCGCCTTGCGCAGCACGAAGACCGCCCGCAGCGGGAGGTCTCGCGCCGAAACCTTCTCGAACTCGCCGTGCCAGGGTGTCCCGTAGATCCGAAACCGCCCGCCCTCGTGGCGAAGGGCGATGCGATCGTCGTTCAGGACCTCGGCGCCCGGTACGGAGTCCCAGACCCGGGCCATCGTCGACTTCCCGTCACCCGAATTGCCGACGAAGACCAGTCCGTCCCCTTCCGCTGTCGCCACGCCCAGGGCATGGAGGAGCGCACCTCCCTGCGACGACAGGACATTCATGATGAGGAGCTGGTCGACCGGAGCCTCGAACGGATAGATCACCTCGGGGGGGCTCTCGGCCTCCTTCAGGTAGGAGACCCGGCATCTCGAGAACGTCCGGTCGAACGAGGCCTCGCGGTAGGCTCGCTCGCCGCCGGCACCGAGAAAACGATAGGTGCAGCCGGCATCGTCGCCGAACAACTGCCACGTCGGGAAGGCGTCGAAGAGGAGCTCCCCGGCACTGTGCCCCTCCCCTGGACCGACCCCGGCAACGAGCTCGACCTCCGGCGTGCCCGAGGAAACCACGAAATCCGCCGCACCCTCGCGCACCGACACGCGAGTGGCGTCGGACGCGCTCACCCCGACCGTCGTCCCGGCAACGCGGACGAGAATCATCCCGGCGGCCTCTCGCGATCGCAATCCTCAGGGGACATCGCAGCGACCTGCGCTCAAGTCCCGTACGCGTTGCAGGGAGCGATCCCGCAGTTGCTCACCCCGGTCCCAGGGCCGTTCGTGTTCCCGTTCTTGCACTGCCCCAGCACCGCCTCGTCTGGCCGAAGCTCCACTTCCGTGAGCGTGGGCTTCGCATACTGCCTGCGATCCTTCTTGCGGTGAGACTCGGTCCCTCGGCTCATTTGGATCCTCATCAAGTCCAGGACAGGAACGAGAGAACGGCGCTTCCATGCTGGCTCGCCCTTCGCTCGACACTCTCCCCAGTCGGGCCCGATACACGCCAACCGGAGCGCAACGGCATTTCGGAACCGCGAGATCGACCGCGGCGCATTCTCGGTCGGAGAACCAGGCCCCCACCTGGTTTCGAGGGTGCTTCGGCGCCTTCAAGCACGACGTTCTCTGGCACTGCGCCACCTAAGCGTAAGCACCGTTCAAGCTAGCACCCAAGGCAACTCGGGTCAACTGAGTCCGATTTTCGCCACCGCGGGACAAGACCGTGCCGCAGGCCCAACCGAAGGGGTTTCCCGGTCAGGACGAGCGCAATGGGGGTAGTTTCGGCCCGAGTCCCGCGCCCGCCGGCCACCGGGATTCACGGCAGGCCGAGGAAGAGCCGGCGGGTCGGCCGCGATCGCACCAGGACGGCGTGCGCCAGGATCGGCAGCCCGACGGCACCGCCGAGGACGAGCAGCCAGCTGCCCGCCGTGCCGAACGGCTCGCTGGCGCGCTGGAGGGCTCTCTGGCCGAGGGTGATCCCGTCGCGGTGGTAGAGGAAGATGGCGAACGAGTACGGCCCGAGCCAGGCAAGAAGGCTGGCCGCCGCGCGATGCCGCAGGAGAAGCAAGACGGCCGGCACGCCGACGAGAAGCGAGAGCATGCTTCCCCGCTCCCGTTCGAGCTCGACGATGCCGAGCCCGACGAGTTGTTGCAGTACGACACCCACCAGAAGAACAACCACCGCCGGCGCGACAACCGCGCGCGTGAAGATCCGCTCTCCGAATCGTTGCAGCCCCAGGCCCAGGAGGAAGTAGCCGAGCAGGAAGGCGACTCCGCCGAGTCGGCCCGAACGGGGCAGGTCGGCCGGTAGCAGCGTCGGGGCGAGCAGCGCCACCGCTGTCACCGCCACCCAGCGTAACGGGGTGCAAAACCCGTCGGCGGCCTCGAGCGCCAGGACCAGCAACAGGATCAGGAAGAGCGCCTGCACGAACCAGAAGTGAGCGCGAGGCTGACCGAGGACCGCGACGACGGTCGTCCACGAGTCCGGCCAGACGAGCCGCGGCGGGAAGACCCCGACGAGCAACACGACGAGGCCGTAGGCGAGCTGAGGCAGGAGGAGCCGGCGCGCCCGTCGCCGCACGAAGGCCACGACGCCCCCCGGACCCGGGGGTCGCAGAGCGAAGACCCATCCCGAAATGGCGGCGAAGAGCGGCATGCGGACGAACAGGAACGCGTCGTTGACCTCGGCGACAAGGTCGAGCTCACCCGTCCCGCGCAGGGCGCGCGACGAGTGCACGGCGACGAGCAGCAGGATCGCCAGGCCTCGCAGCCCCTGGATCCCTTCGTCGATCGCCGGCACCGAGGTGTCGACGTCGGGCAGCTCCCTCGCCGTCGCCGGCGTCGTCATTCGGCTCTCACCTCGTCACGGGCCGAGCGCTAGATCTCCCCGGTTGCTCGACACGCCCGCTCGGCCGTCCCCTGGAGCCGCTCCCGCCAGGCTTGCGGGGTGAGGCGCAGCGCCAGGTCTCCGACGAGCAGCGTTCCGCGATAGGCCGCGAAGAGCATCGCGCGCGCGCGACGGTCCAGCAGTCGCGCGCGCCGCCGACGCTCGATGCGCAACCCCCGTCGCCAGCCGGCCGCCTCGTCGTCGAAGGGAAGCTCCTCGGCGAAGCGATCGACGAGGAGCCCGGGCGCGAGCTGCCGGCGCGCCTCGCTCCACGCCGCGGCGGCGAAGCCGAGCCGCTCGAGCCAGGCGAGCAGCAGCGCCGTCCCGGTCGCCACGCTCCAGCGCCTGGCGATCTTCACCACGCCGACAGGATCGGGAGCGAGGCGCACGATCGTCGCCAGCGCATCGACCGTCGAGCGCAGCGGCACCATGAACCCGTGCTGGGTGGCGTGGAGCGCGAGCGAGACGAAGAGCTCCTCGGCCGGGAGCTGCAGCCCGCCACAGGCCCCGGCGTCCGGCTGCGATCGAGCGAAGAGCTCCGCGTGCGGGACGGAAAAGAGCGGCCAGGCGGAGAGACCGGCGTGGAGGTCGACGAGCGCGCCGTCGAGCGTCAGCACGCGCTCGTGGTAGCGCGAGACCGTCAAGGCGCGGCGCGCATCGCCCTTCAGCCCGAAACCCGCCTCCTGCCCGGCGGCCAACGCCTCGTCGAAGCGCTCGCGCGGCACGAGCAGGTCGAGGTCGGTCATCGATCGCGTGCCCGGAGGATGGACGCGGCCGCGCAACGCGATGCCCTTGAGCAGCACGAAGGGGATTCCCCGCCCGGCGAGCGGAACGGCGATCCGTTCGAGCACCTGGTGCTGCTGGGTCTCGAGACCGCCGACGATCAGGTGTTGCGCCGCGAGCCTCTGCGCGTCCTCGGCGCGCTCGGCGGCGAGGACACCGGCGCAGATGCGGGCGCCGAGCAGGGGGCCGAGGCCCTCGAGCATCGCCCGCGCCGCGAGCTCGGGAGGCAGCGGCGGCGCCTCGCCTCCGAGCCATCCGCTCGCCCGGACGATGCCGCGGAGCCGCTCGAGCAACTCCCCCGGGTCACGCCGCCTCTCGCTACGGGCCATTTGCCGACGTTATCGCCTGCGCTGCGGATCCCCAAGCCGGACACGGCGGCGCTGGAGCCCGGACGCCTGGAGGATGGCGACGATGACCGGAGCGCGACGCACGCACCGTCGTGAGCCGGCAGCGATGCCGTCCCGGCGGCCGTCCACCGAGGGTCGTCGAAGCGTAGCCAGGCGCGAGGGCTCCCGCCTCGACGACCGGTTGCGCCCTCGCCGCGGGAACGACCCGGCGGTTTCCGGCTAAGATCGAAACAGCGACATGACGGCACTTCGGCTGTTCTCGGCCGCCGAGCCTCGCGGGGAGCGGGCGCTCCGGCGAATCCTCGTCGGCGGCGCGCTTCTCGGTGCGCTCGTCGCTCTCGGAGCGGCAGTCGTCTCGGCGAGAGAGCGTGTCGCTCTCGAACAACTCGCCCGCGAGCTGGCGCTCGACGTCGACTCCACGTCGCCCGCCGCCCGGGCTCTCCGCCGGGAGCTCGCTGCCGCACCGAACGGACACCGCGCCGGACTGGCCGTCGCCCGTGCCGTCGTCGCCACCGAGCTCGACCCGCAGCGTTGGCTGCGCGTGCCGGCCGGCGGGGAGGGACGGGAGGCGGCGCGCAGTCGCGAGCGCCTCGCTCACGCCGAGCGACTGGCCACGGCGGCGCTCGACGCCGCGCCGGCCGACTGGCAGGCCACCGCGCTCCTCGGCGCGACGCGCTACCTGAGACTGCTGGCGGAGCGCGATGTCGCCCTCTACCGCCATCCCGAACGGTGGGAGGCGCCGCTTTCGCTCGCCCGCCGTCGCGGCCCCGCGTTCACCGAGGCGAGCCGCCTGCTCACCGCCGGCTACCTCGAGCTCTGGCCGATGCTCTCGCCGGCCAAGCGGGCGCGAGCGCGGCCGGTGCTCGCCGAGGCCTTCGCCGACGCGGCCACCTTCGATCGCTTCTTCCCCGCCTGGGCGAAGCTGGCCCGCAACCGCGAGGAGCTCTACCTGCCGCTGCCCGATCGCGCCGACGTCTGGCGTCGGGTCGCCTCGTTCGACGCGGCGAGGTCCAACTGGCCGGCGTGGCTCGACGCCCAGGCGCGCACCGAGCAGGCCCGGCGGCGCGAGGTCGCCCTGGCGCTCGACGAGGCGCGGGCCCGAGCGCGTGGCGGAGACAGCGCCGGCGCCACGCGGCTCTACCTTCTCGCGGCCCAGAGCGGCTCGCCCTCCCTCGACGACGCCGGGGCATTCGACGCGGCGATCCGCGAGCGTCCGGCCGGAGCGATCGGCGACGCGCTCGCCGGCGTGTCTCACGACTGGCTCGAGTGGGCACTCCCGCTCTGCCGGCTGCGCAGCTGTCCGCTGTCGAACGAGACGTTCGCCCGCCTCGCCACCGCTCCCGGGCTTGCCGGAAGCGAAGTCGCCGGCGCGCTGCTCGCCGCCGGGGACCTGCCGGGAGCCGAGCTGCGCGAGCGTCGCGAGCAGGCGCAGTGGAGCGAGGCCTGGGCAGGGACCCTGCTGCTCAAGACGCGACTCCTGTTGACCCACGGCGATCTCGACGGCGCGCGCAGCGCCCTGGCCCTCGTCCATCGCGACTGGAGGCGGCGCCCGGCCTATCTGATCGCGCGCGCCGAGCTCGTTCGCCACGGCGCCGACCCGGCGGCACGCAGCGACGCCGAAGCCGACCTCCGCGCCGAGCGACACTCGGCCTGGCCCGCCACCGAGTGGCTCTGGCGCGGATCGAATGCCACCCTCTCGCTCCTGGCCGCGAGGCCCGCGCGAGCGCTGCGGATCGAGCTGCACGAGGCCCCGCCGCAGGGCGCGATCGTCGAGCTCCAGTGGAATGGCGGAGCGCTGCCCCTGCAGGTCGTCACCGCCGATCAGCGCTCGCTGGGTGTGAGTGTGGAAGTCGAAGGAACCGAGACGCCGAACCTGCTCCGGCTGCGGACCCTCGCCGGAGGCCGGGTCCGGCCCGGCATGGTCGAGTTGGTCGACTGACCTCGCGCGCTCGCGATCGCGAGCGGGTCAGCCGACGACTTCGAGGTGAGCTTCCGTCAGGGACCGCTGGAGGAGCGACCGCACCGCCTCGGTGTCGTTCTGGCCGCTCGCCAGACGGAGCTCGGAGAGCGCCGCGGCAAGCTCCGCGCTCGCCATCGGCTGGAGCCGCCCGACGTAGATCTTCGGATGGTGCGTCTTTTCCATCCGCTCGCCTTCGAGCTCGATCTCCTCGAAGAGCTTCTCGCCCGGCCGCATCCCGGTGACTTCGATGGGAATTTCCTCGTACGGGCGAAAGCCGGAGAGGGTGATGAGCCGCTCGGCGAGCTCGAGAATTCGCACCGGCTCGCCCATGTCGAGGACGAAGATCTCGCCGCCGCGCCCCATCGCCGCGGCCTGCAGGACGAGCTGCACCGCCTCGGGAATCGTCATGAAGTAGCGCTTCATCTCCGGATGGGTAACCGTGACCGGGCCGCCCTCCTGGATCTGGCGCTGGAAGATCGGGATGACCGACCCCGCCGAGCCCATCACGTTGCCGAAACGCACCGCGACGAAACGACCGCCGCGACGGCGCGCGACCTCCTGCACCACGAGCTCGGCCATCCTCTTCGTCGCACCCATCACCGACGTCGGCCGGACCGCCTTGTCGGTCGAGATCAGCACGAAGGTCTCGACTTCGTGCTCGGCCGCCAGCTCGGCGAGGCCGAGCGTGCCGAAGAGGTTGTTCTTGACGGCTTCGCACGGGTTGGCTTCGACCATCGGCACATGCTTGTGCGCGGCGGCATGGGCGACCACGCGCGGCCGGTATTCCGCGAAGATCCGCCGCATCCTCCCTTCGTCGCCGATGTCGGCGAGCAGGGGGACGATCGGCAGACCCGGCGCGACGCCGCGCATCTCGCGGTCGATCTCGAAGAGCGCGTTCTCCGCCCGCTCGAGCAGGAGAAGTCGCGCCGGACGGAAACGTGCCACCTGGCGCGCCAGCTCCGAGCCGATCGAGCCACCGGCCCCGGTGACCAACACGCAGCGGCCGGCGAGCAACGCGTCGACCGCACCACCCTCGAGCCGCACCGTCGGGCGTCCCAGGAGGTCCTCGAGGTTGACGTCGCGGAAGCGGGAGACCGTCACCGTCCCCTGCAGGATCTCGAAAAGACCGGGCATGGCACGGACGCGGACCGGAATCGACTCGCAGAGCGCGACGATGCGCTTGAGGTTCTCCGACCGCGTCTCGGCGATGGTGATGATCACGTGGTCGATCGCCATTTCGCGCACCAGGCGCGGCAGGTCGCGGACCGTCCCAAGGATCTTCACCCCGTGCACGACCGTCCCCTGTTTGCTCGGGTCGTCGTCGATGAAGCCGCGGACGTCGATCTCCGACTCGCCTCGGCTCTGCAGCTCGCGCACCGCGAGCATCCCCGCCTGACCGGCGCCGATCAACAGCACCGGCACCTGCGTTCGCTCCGCCGACGCCGGAACGACGCGCCGGCGGCGTTCGCTCCATTCCCACTGCAGCCGTCGCGCCACCCGCAGGGCGACGACCGCACCGTAGCCGAGCACCGTCGACAGGACGATCACCGAGACCGGAACGCGCCACGCCTGCAATCCCGACGGCAATCCGAAGCGCAGCGCGAGAAGCAGTCCTCCCGAAGCCAGCGCGGCCTTGCCGAACGCCCGCAGATCGCCGAGGCTGACGTATCGCCAGACGTAGGAATAGACCCCCGTCGCCACCAGGCTCGCGAACTGCAAGCCGACGGCGAGGGGAAGGTGCGTGAGGCCTTCACGCAACTGCGCCGGAGGGATCAGGAACTCGAAACGCAGCAGATACGCGAAGACGAACCCCGCGGTCAGCGCCGCGCCGTCGAGGGCACATTGCATCCAGCGCGTCAGCAGGCGGCTCTTCCACGAGCGGCGCAGCGCCTCTTCGCCGGTCGGCTCGAGCTGGGCGCGTGCGTCCCGGGCGCTCGCCGGTATCCCCTCTCGCTCTGCACTCATCCCGTTCCCGCCCCCCAGACGCGATCTCCCGCCATTGTGCCTCGAACGAAGCGACTTCGCACGCCAATCCCGTGGGCCGGTCCCGTGGGCCGGCGCTTCAGCACCCGACCGTTGCGGCGAGTTGACGGATGGCGGCAACGACCTGCTCGATCTCCCCTGCCGTCATCCCCGGGAAGATCGGCAGCGACACGAGGCGTGGCCATTCCCGGGTCGACACCGGGAGGTCCTCGGGCCGCCAGCCGAAGGTCTCCTCGTAGTAGGGGTGGAGGTGAAGCGGGCGCCAGTGCACCGAGAACCCGATGCCGAGCTCGCGGAGCCGAGCGACGAAGGTGTCGCGATCGATCGTCAAGCGCTCGAGGCGCAGACGAATCGGGAAGAGGTGCCAGGAGTGGAGCCGGTCTTCCGGAAAGACCGGCAGATCGACCTCCGCGACGCTCGAAAGCGCCTCGCGGTAGGCCGCGGCGATCTGCTCCCGCTCGCGGCGCATCGCCTCGGCGCGCGCGAGCTGGTGAATCCCGATGGCGGCGGCCACGTCGGTCAGGTTGTACTTGAACCCCGGCGCGACGATGCGGTAGTCCCACGGGCCGCCCGCGTAGCGCCCCCAGGCGTCCTTCGAGAGCCCATGGAGCGACATGAGGCGCATCCGCTCGGCAAGCGCAGGGTCGTCGGTGACCGCCATGCCGCCCTCGCCGGTGGTGATCGTCTTGTTGGCGTAGAAGGAGAAGCAGGCGACCGCCGAGGTGCCCTCGCCACAGCGGACCCAGGAAGAGCCCGCGTCGGCGCGCCACGACGAGGGAAAGGCGTGCGCCGCATCCTCGACGACCCAGAGCCGGTGCCGCGCGGCGAAACGCCGCAGCGCCCCGACGTCCATCATCAGGCCGCCGACGTGCACCGGGATGACCCCGACCACCTCGATCCCCGGCGGGATCGCCGCCGGCAACCGACCCTCCCGCAGCGCGGTGAGCTTCGCCTCCGCGTCCTCGAGATCCATGTTGAGCGTCGACGGCTCGGCGTCGACCAGGATCGGAATCGCCCCGAGGTAGCGCACCACCTCCGCGGTCGCCGCGAAGGTGTGGGTCGGCACGAGGACACCCTGCCCCGGCCTCAGCCCGAGCGCCTCGACCGCCAGGTGCAGCGCCGCCGTGGCCGAATTCACTGCCACCGCGAACCGCCCGCCGACGGCGGCAGCGAACTCCTCCTCGAAACGGCGGACCTTCGGGCCCGTGGTGAGCCAACCGCTACGCAGCGAGTCGGCGACCTCGGCGATCTCGGCCTCGGAGATCTGCGGGCGGAAGAAGGGAACGCTCATCGTGCACCGTCCGGCAACAGGCCGGCATAGCCGCGAATCAGGTGGAAGGCCTCGGCGAACGGCACGCCGCACTGCATTCCGTGGGCCTGTGCGAGCAGTCTCAGCCCCTCCCGAGACCAGGGGTGCGGATAGGGCTGAATCTCTCCCCGATAGCAGGCGAAGGCCTCGATCTTCCGGTCGAGCTCCTGCGTGATGTCGACGAAGTAGTTCGCCGGAAAGGAGACGCCGTTCCAGAAACTGGTGTTGGGGATTTCGCAGCCGAGGATCGACACCGGCTTGCGGCGCGGCCGGGCAACGATCTTCGCCGCCTGCGCGGTGAGTCGATGGTCGAGATTCAGGTCCGTCTCGACGTGCGTGATCACCAGGTCGGGCTCGAGGCCGAGCGCGGCCACGGCGCCCGAGAGATCGGCCATCGCGACCTGATCGAACCGCTGATCCGGGAAGCCGAGGAACGTCGGCGGCTCGATCCCCAGGACGGCACACGCGGCGATCGCATCGGGCTTGTTGTCCTGGTCCCCGCCTCGCGCCGCGATGATCCCATCGGAGAGGATGACGGTCCTGACCTCCCAATCGCCCTTCGCCAGACGCTGGATCAGACCGCCCGCTCCGAGCGTCTCGTCGTCCGCGTGGGCAACCAGGACCAGCGCGCTTCGCCTGCCCATCCCGACCGTCATTTTCCTCTCCTCCGCTCAACCCTGGCGATCAACGCCCACCCTCCCGACGGCGTCTGCCCCCTCCTGGCCGGCGGCCCCGCCAGCTCGCGCCTCCACACGGGCGGCAACCACATCTTCCCACCGTGGTGGCGGCGCGAGCGATGGCACCAGCACGGCGAGCACCGTGTGGAAGAGCACCCTCACGTCCGAGCTCCACGTTCGCCGCTCGAGATAGGCGAGATGGCCACGCAGCTTGTAAGGCTGCAGCAACTCGAGGTAGGCCCGTTCGCGATCCGTGCTCGCTGCGGCGAGCAGGCCCTCCTCGTCGCGCAGGTGGATCGCCACGGGATCCGTGACCCCGGGGCGCACTTCGAGCACCCGTCGCCACAGCGGCGAGGAGAGGTCGACGTACCTCGGGACCTCCGGACGGGGTCCGACGAGCGCCATTTCGCCCCGCACGATGTTCCAGAGCTCCGGCAACTCGTCGATCTTCGTCCGGCGCAGGAAGGACCCGACCGGCGTCACGCGCGGATCGTCTGCCGACGTGAAGCCCGGACCGGCACCGGTTCGCGACATCGTGCGCAGCTTCAGCAGAACGAAGCGACGCCCGCCGCGACCGACCCGCTGTTGGCGGAAGATCGCCGGACCGGAGGAGGTCAGCTTCATCGCCAGGCCACCCACGAGCCAGAGCGGGCTCGAAACGAGCAGCCCCAGGAGCGCCATAGCCGCCTGGATCGGCTGAGGGAGGCCGGATCGCAAGACGGTCGCGGCCCCGGAGTCTTCGCTCACCGTGCCAGAAACTCCTCGAGGCGGTCGACCACACGAGCCGCCGCGCAACCATCCCAGAGGGCAGGAGCTCTCGTCGCCCCGGGGCGTGGCGCACGCGCCGCCTCCTGGATCGCTCGCGCCTCCAGCGCCACCAGTCGGTTCGTTCCTTCACTCAACGTGACCGGTCGCTCGGTGTTCTCGCGCAGGGTCAGGCACGGCACACCGAGGGCGGTGGTCTCTTCCTGGATGCCACCGGAATCGGTGAGCACGAGGCGAGCGCGGGCCATCAGTCCGAGGAATTCGAGGTAGCCGAGCGGCTCGACCAGCCGCAGGCCGGCGATCCGGGAGAAGAGCTCGCCGCTGCGCTCGCGGGTCCGCGGGTGGATCGGGAAGAGCAGCGGCAGCTCCTCGGCGACGCCGGCGAGGCCGCGCGCGATCTCGGCCGCCATCGCCGAGTCGTCGACGTTCGAGGGGCGGTGCAGAGTGACGAGCCCATAGCCCCCGGGCTCGAGTCCGTAGGCCCGCCACGGTTCGCGCGCCAACGCCCGCTCGCGATGCGACACCAGGCTGTCGATCATCGTGTTGCCGACGAACGCGACGCGCCTCGCGTCGATCCCCTCGCGTTCGAGGTTGGCGAGCCCGGACGGCTCGGTCACGAAAAGCAGCTCGGCGAGGTGGTCGGTCAGGACGCGATTGACCTCCTCCGGCATCCGGCGGTCGAACGAGCGCAAGCCGGCTTCGAGGTGAGCGACGGCAACCTCGAGCTTCGCCGCGACCAAGGCACAGGCGAGGGTCGAGTTGACGTCGCCGGCCACCACGACGAGCGCCGGACGCCGCTCGACGAGCACTCTCTCGAATGCCACCATCACCCGCGCCGTCTGTTCGGCGTGCGAGCCCGAGCCGACGCCGAGATCGAGGTCCGGCCGCGGCATCCCGAGCTCGTCGAAGAAGACCTGGGACATCCGCTCGTCGTAGTGCTGTCCGGTGTGAACGAAGAGCTGGGGCAGACCTCGCCGCTGCAGCTCGAGCACCAACGGCGCCATCTTCATGAAGTTCGGCCGTGCGCCGACGACGTTCAGGATCATCTCGCCTCCAGGCGCTCGGAAAACCGCTCTGCCACGGCGCGGCGATCGTAGCGGTTCTCGACCAAGGCGCGCGCGCGACGGCAGGTCTCGGCCACCCCGTCGCGTCCACGAGCCAGACCACGGACGGTCTCCGCGAGACCGACGATATCGCCGGGCGCGAGAACGTCTCCGGCTCGGGCTGCGCCGACGATCTCTGCCGACTCTCCGGATGCGACCAGCACCAGCGGGCGCTCGCTCGCCATCGCCTCGTAGATCTTCGACGGCACGGCTCCCGGGAGAAAGAGCTTGAGCGTCACCAGAATCGCGTCGCTGCTCGCCAGTAGCGCGGGCATCTCCGCCGACGGAACCGGATCAAGAAACCACACGTTGGTGAGCTGCCACTCCTCGGCGAGCGCCTGGAGCTCGGCCTTCTCGGGGCCGTCGCCGACCAGCACGAAGCGAATCCGCGTCTCGTCGCGAAGGATCCGGGCCGCCTCGAGGATCTGCTGCAGCCCCTGGGCGAGGCCGTGCAGGCCGGCATAGGTCGCGATGAAAGCGTCGCCATCCGGATCGAGCCGGCGTCGCATCTCGGCGCTCGCCTGGGCGGCGCCGAACTTCCGCGTGTCGCAGCCGTTTGTCAGATGAAACGTCACGAGATCGGGGAAGCGCTCGGCGATGTTCGACAGGATGGTGCGCGACTGCCCCGTCACCAGCCACGCCCGGCGGTAGCAGAGCCGCTCGAGCGCCGACGCCAGCCGATGACTGAAGCTTCCCTCCCGCACCAACCCCAGTCGGATCGCTCCGTCGGGCCAGAGATCGGACACATTGAATACCAGGCGAGCGCGCGTCACCCACGCCAGCCAGATCGCGGACATCCCCAGGAAGAGCGGCGGGCTCTCGACCAGGAGCACATCCTGCCGGCCCAGCCGAAAGGTGCCGACGAGCGCCGACGAGACCACGAACGACAGGTAGCTGGCCAGGCGACGGACGAGGGAGGCGCTCTTCGTCGGATAGACCGCGGTGCGGAGGACCCGGACCTCTCCGCGGGACTCACGTCGGAAAAGGCCGCCGTAGCCGGCGAAGATCCGGCCTGTCGGGTAGCTCGGCATGGCCGTCAGCACCGTCATCTGGTGACCGCGTTCGGCGAGCAGCTCGGCCAGCTCGGAGAGCCTCGCCTGCGGCGCTCCGACCTCCGGCGGGAAGTACTGGGTGAGGAAGGTGATCCTCATGGGGTTCACGGTTCTTCTGCCGCAGGCGACCACACGATCGAGTCCCGTGAGGAGGTCACCCGACTTCGGACGGAGAGAGTGGGGTGCCCGCCAGGCGGCCGCTAGCCAACCACGGTTGATACGGCTCGATGGCGTCGGAGTCCCCCATCTCGAGGTACCAATGGTGGATGTCCAGGAGCTCGGGAGGAAGGTCCGGAGCCAACGGAACGACGACGAACGGTTGGGTCCAGCCGCCATCGTCGGTCGTCGAATACGCGTCGGGGTGCCAGAGATTGAGCCTGGGGAACCCGAGCGAGCTCGCTTCGAGCTTCGGGAAGGCGCGCGTCTTCAGAAGCTGCCGGTGGAGCACGCCGTCCTTCTCGTAGCTCTGGGTCTGGATCTCTCGCACTGCGCCGAAGCGCCAGCGATGCCACGCGCCGTCGGCGTCGAAATGAAAGCGCGACCGAAAGGCCGTGAGGTCGACGGCTTCACGGTCGACGAAACGAAGGTAGCCGGGAACACGCCAACCGAGGAAGCGAGCCGCGACGGCGGCGAATCGTCGATTGCCGAACCCGCAGAGGAAACGAGCTCCGGACTCGCGAGCCGTCGACTCGGCCAGGCGCGCCAGCTCCACCAGGGTGGCTCCTCGCCGATGTCGCGGGCTCACGAAGACCTGGAGCACGAGGCAGGCCCGCATCCCCGAGACGGCGATCGGCAGCAGGCCGAGGAAGGCGACGATGACCCCGTCCTCCACGGCCACGAACGGCAGCGGGCGCCCCGACGGATAGTCCTCGTAGTAGTAGCGGTACTTGCCGACGGACCACCCCTGCTGCGTCCAGTGCTCGCCGAGCATGGCGACGATGCCGTCGATGTCGGCCTTCTCCGCGGCGCGAACGACGACGCTCACGCGCTCACGCCCTCTCGCCCGTCGATCATGCGCACGTCGCCGAGCTGCCGCTCGTAAGGCTCGGCAGGGAGCGCGTCGACGAAGCGCTGCTGCAGCAGCAACGTCGACACGAGCAGCACCATCGCATGATCCTCGCGGGGCCCGATCGCCGTTTCCGGCAACGTGCGAAGGCGCTCGACGAAGAGCGACGCCTTCTTCGCGTCGAACAGGCCACTCGCCTCGATCGCCGACGGCCGCAGCAACGGCTCCAACCAACCCCCGGCCATCGCCTCACGCAGCGCGACGGCGTCCGGCGCCCGGTACGGCTGCTTCGCCCGTTCCACCACGGAGGTGGGCAGCTCGCCTCCGAAGGCCTCCTTGAGGACGTGCTTCTCGCGCAAACCCTCGCTCAGCCGGAGCTCCTCCGGCAACGAAAGCGCCAGCTCGACGACCTCGGGGTCGAGGAACGGGCAGCGCCCCTCCACTCCCCACGCCGCGGCCATCCGGTCACCCTGGGACGAAAGCAGGTAGCCGTGCAGAAGCGTCGTGTACTCGAGCAGCTGCGCCTTCTCGATCGGCGAGCATCGATCGAGATCCGGCGCCTCGGCCGTGAGCCAGGCCGAGAGCCGCGCCGCATCGTCGTCGCCCTCCCCGGTCGGCGCCAGCAATCGTCCCGCGAAGGCGGCCGACCCGAAGCGCATCTCGTGCGAGAAGAGGTGGCGCGTGGTCTCCGCGGCGTGCTGCGCGAAGATGCGCGCCAGCGCCGCCGCGTTCTCCCGATTGAAGTGCGGCAGGTAGGGGTAGAGCCGCTCGATCGCGGCGAGTCGCTGGTCGCTGTCGAGGTCGTGGAACCGGCTGCGGATCAGCGTTTCCTTGAAGATGTCGTAGCCGAGGAAGGCCTCGTCGGCCCCCTCGCCGGTCAGCACGACCTTGATTCCCGCGGCGTGGACCTGCTCGGCGAGCAGGTACATCGGGGCCGGCGCCGTGCGAAAGAGAGGCGTCTCGGCGTGCCAGACCGCCTCCGGGAAGACTCGCGCGATGTCGCTCCGGGCGATCCGCACCGTGTGGTGTCGCGTGCCGAACCGCGCGGCCACCTCCTCCTGGTAGCGCGTCTCGTCGAACGACGGATCGTCGAATCCGATCGCGAAGGTCCGGACCGGTTGCGCGTTGAGCCGTTGCGCCAGGCCGGTCGTGATCGTCGAGTCGAGCCCGCCGCTCGAATAGGTGCCGACTTCGACTTCGCTGCGCAGACGCAGGCGCACACTCTGCTCGAGGCTCGCCCGCACTCGCTCCACCGCTTCGGGCAGGGAGGTGCTCTTCCTCCGGCCGACGGGAAGCCGATAGTAGGGTCGATCGTCGAGCCGGCCGTCGGCGAAGACCGCCAGATGACCCGGGGCGAGTTGCTCCACGCCCGCGAAGCAGGTCTCGTTGGGCAGCGGCACCCACAGCCGGAAGAGCCGCCGCAGGACGACCGGGTCGATCGACCGCCGCACCTCCGGCAGGGCGAAGATCGCCTTGATCTCGGAGGCGGCGACCAGGCCATGGCCGAGCCGCGTGAAGAACAACGGGCGCTCGCCGAAGCGGTCCCGGGCGAGCAACAGCCGACGGCGCCGACGATCGTAGAAGAGGAAGGCGAACTGTCCGTTCAGTCGGCCGACCGCCTCGTCGCCCCATTCGAGAAGCGCCTGCAGGAGCACTTCGGTGTCGCTCTCGGTGGCGAAGCGACGTCCGGCTCCTTCGAGCTCCCGCCGCAGCTCGAGATAGTTGAAGATCTCGCCGTTGAACGCGATCCAGTAGCGCCCGTTCTCGGCCGACATCGGCTGCTGCCCGTGGGCGAGGTCGATGATCGAGAGGCGGGCGTTGGCGAGCCCGGCGCGCTCGTCGAACCAGAATCCACGCTCGTCCGGCCCGCGATGGTGCAGGGCGGAGAGCATTCGCGTCAGGGCTCGCCGCGGATCGGCGGACACGAAGTCGACATCGAAGAAACCGGCGATCCCGCACATGGCCTAGAGCGCCCTCGACGAGAGCGAACGGCACCGCCGGTCGATGAAGAATCCGAACTTCGTCAGCATGTCGCCGAATCCCACCTCGATGAGCTCGCCAGCTCCGATCGCGAGCAGCCGGCGAACGCATGCCTCCCAGCGAACCGGCGAGGAGAGGTGCGCGGCGAGCGCCTCGCGAAGCAGCGTCGGATCCGCCGGCAGGAGGTCGCCCGAGACGTTGTCGGCAACTGGAAACGCCGGGGGGGAGAGCTCGATCGACTCCAGGAGCTTTCGGAAGGCCTGCCGCGCCGGCTCGAGAAGTGCACAGTGCCACGCTCCCGCGACACCCACCCGCGCCAGTTTGCGCGGTGCTGCCGCGGCGAGGAGCTCTTCGGCACGCGCAACGCCGGCCACCGTCCCGGCCACCGACAGCTGCCCGAGACAGTTGTAGTTGCTCACCGCCACGAAACCGCCCTCGGCCCGCACCTCGGCGCAGACCTCTTCGACCCGCTCGTTCGGCAGTCCGATGACGGCGAGCATCGCTCCGTCGACCGCTGCCGGACTGGCGTTCATCAGTTGTGCCCGCCGGAAGACGAGGCGCAGCGTCGTCTCGAAGTCGAGCATCCCGGCGGCGTGCATCGCCGTCCACTGTCCGACGCTGTATCCCGCCGCGCCGAGGCAGGCCCGGCCCGAACGGGCGATCCGCTCGAGCTCGAGGACGGAGCAGAGCACCGTAACCGTCGAGGCGATCTCGTTGCGATCGAGATAGACCTGGCCGTGACGGGCGACGCCGGCGGCGACGTCCTCTCCGACCACGTCGCAGAGACACGCGTAACGCTCCGCGAACCCCTCCTGCCGGCGGGCCTCGTCGAGCATGGCGGGGGCCTGGGGCCCTTGGCCGGGGAAGAGAAAGGCGATGCCGGCCGGGCTCACGGGAGGATCTTGAGCCCCGAGAGGTCGAGCCCGATCTGGCGTGCCACCGGCTCGAGGTCGACTTCGGCGGGGCGATGCGCCAGCCGCTCGAGCGCCTCGGAGCGGTCCATGAGCCCGCATCGAACCTGCTCGGCCATCTCCGCCACATAAGGATGGAAACCGTGGCGCGCCAGATGGAAGTGAATCCCCAAGTCGTTCAGCCGGCAGTTGCTCGAGTGGCGACCGGTGTCGGTCGGGCGCTCCCAGCCCAGCTCGCGCAGAGCCGCGAGCACGGCGTCCTCGCTCACTTCGAGGACGAGCATCGGGTTGGTGATGTAGACGGTCTGCTCGGACTGCTCGAACGGCCCGAGCCCGAAGAAGCGTGCCGCCTCCTCGGCGCCGAAGCGCGCGGCGTAGCGTGCCTGCGAGGCTTCACGCGCCCGTCGCATGGCGGCGGGCCGGTACTCGAAGAGCGAGGCGTCCTTCGGCACCTGGCCGCCGAGGTAACCGCCGGCGACGATCGGCACCTCCATCTGCAGGGCCAGCTTGAGCACGTAGTTGTTGATCAGGCCGATGCACGAGTTGCAGATGGCGCTCGCGCGCTTCGCCGCTGCGCTGACGTGGACGCCGACCTCGAGACTGTCGACATACATCCGCCGCATGAAGGCGAACGACGGACGGAACAGGAGGTGATCGATACCCAGCGAGTCGCTGACCAGTCGGCAGTTGGCGAGCGCCCGCTCCGAGACGAAGCCGTTGTCGATCGTCACCGCGAGACAGCGGAGCCCGAAGCGCCGCTGCAGCGTCATCAGCGTGTAGGTCGAGTCCTTGCCGCCGCTGTAGGCAACGATGCAGTCGTAGTCTCGCGGGCCGCGCACCTCGCGGTAGACCCGCTCGAGCTCGCCCCGCAGCTTGGCGCGCCGGCGCGTCGACTCCACGGGACCCGGTTCCGCCTGGCAGATCGTGCAGAGCCCCGACGCGTCGAAGCCGATCCCCGGGAAGGAGTCCGACAGGACGCATTGGCGGCAGATCACGGCGATTACCTCGGGGCCCGCTTTGCCTCGACCATCCGGGCCATGCCGTCGACGCTCGCCAGATCCGGCGACAGCAACTCCTCGTCACTGAACGTCACGCCGAATTCCGCCTCGAGGAAGGTCACGATCCCGACGACACCGAAAGAATCGATCACCCCCGCGGCGAACAGGTTACTCGATGTGGACAGTTCGGCGCCGCCGAGATCCACCAGGAAGGTGCTCTCGACGTACTTCTTCAGGGCCTCCGAGACTCCAGACGTAGTCATCTCGCTCCTTGCAGGCTCATGGGTGCCCGATCATACAGCGCCTTTGTTCGGTACTTCTCGCACGACCTCACCTGATCTCCTTGCGCAGTACTCCAAGGAAGTGGGTATCGAGCACTCGAAGTGATGCGAGCAGAGTCGCAGCAGCCCAGGACCTGGGCACCAGCCAACGCGCGAGCGGCGGGGCTAGCGTCGTGCGGACAAGCCGGCCCCGACATCCGCCGAAAAGGCCCTCCACCTCCGAGCGGCGGACCCCACGAACGTGGGGATTCGCCGGATTGTTGACGAAGAAGTCGTACCAGACGATGACACCTCCCGGGCGCAGGACCCGGAGCATCTCGCTGGCAACGTCCCGCTTCATTTGGTCCGAGAGAATCGAAGAGAACACTGTGCTCTGGGCTACCAAGTCGAACGACTCATCAGCCCACGGCAGGTGCGAAGCTTCCCCCGTGCGCAGATCGGACCTCGGATACCGGGCGCGTGCGACCGAGATCCTTGCCTCGTCGAGATCGATCCCTGCGAGGTTCTCTGGCGCCGCCCCGAACTCGGCGAAGATTCCAAGCCAGTCTCCATCACCGCAGCCCACCTCCAGAATCCGCTGGTCGCCGAGCGGGAGGACCCTCTCGCGCCGGAGTCCCGTCAAAAGGGCGCGCTCCTGACTGTGTCGCGCGAAGAGGTTCTCCGGGCGCCATCGTGCATAGAAGTCGACAGGGATCTCACGGCGGCGTCGCTCGTACTCCCCACGAATCCGGGCCACCTCATCGGCCATGGCGCCCTCGCTCAAGAAACTGCCGACTCCAACGATCCACCATCAAGACGCGGAAGAGCTCCTCCCCTCGAGCCGCCGTGGCGCTGCCGCGTTTGAGCTCGTCGAGCGCTCTTCGAACGGAATCCCTCTCGACCCAGGCCCACGCAGGGGAGTCACCCGCAACCAGCGACTCGAATCGCGGGAGGAGAGGTCCGCGCAGCCAACGCGCCTGGGGGGTTTCGAACCCGAGCTTCGAGCGGCGAAGGCGGATGGCCTCCGGCAGCTTGCTGACCATTCCCCGTCGCAGGGGCATCTTCGTCCACCCACCGGAGAACAGGGCCGATGGGTCGACGGCGAGTGCCGTTTCGAGGAACACGTGATCGAGGAATGGGTAGCGCCCTTCGACCGAGAAGGCCATCGTGTTGCGGTCGTCCCAGCGGAGAAGACGCGGCAAGAAGAGCTCACGGATCTCGTGAAGCCGGCGCTCCCTCGGCGACATCCCGAGAACTCTCTCCGCCGACGTCGAGCCCGGCCCTGCTGGCCCACCACGAACCTCGAGAAACGGCCGGGATTTCCGTCGCCATCGCCCCAGCAGCGCAGGCGCCTGAAGCCAGAGCTGCGGATTCCCTCCCGGGAGGAGCGCTCCACCCAAGTGCCGTGCCAGGGTGACGAGGTCGCCATGCCGCCCAAGCCCGAGCAGATAGGCGAAGTACGACTGCCAGTATCCGCCGAGCGACTCGTCGCCACCTTGTCCGTTCAGGCTGACCGGCACTCCCGCCTCGCGGGTCCGACGAGCCAGGCAGTAGCCGGCATACATCGACAGCGACCCGACCGGCTCGTCGTGATGCCAGACGAAGTCCTCGAGATCCGCCAGGAAGCCAGAGGCCGTCGGCGTTTCGATCGTCGGCGAGGCATCGATGACGTGATTCACCTCGTCGATGAAGGGCCTCTCGTCGATCGGCTCGCCGGGAAAACTGATCGAGAAGGTGTGGAAGGGCTCGACGGCACCCGCCTCGGCTCGGGCCTCGTTCGCCAGCACCGCCACAGCGCTGCTGTCGAGCCCACCGCTCAGGGCGCACCCGACCGGAACGTCGCTCCGCAAATGGAGCCGCACCGACTCCGCGAGCGCTGCAGCCACCCGCGTCCCGGCCTCGGCAGGGTCCCGGACCTCGACCGCGATCCGCTCAGGGAACCAATAGGGGTGCGGATGAACAGCGAGACTCGTCGCGTCGACACGAGCCCAGGTCCCTGGACGTAGCGGAGTCACGCCGTCGAAGAACGTGTGGGTCGAATCCTCCCACCCGGTGGCGAGGTAGGTCGTGATCGCCTCGCTGCGGGCTCCCGGCCGAAAGCTCGGCAGCGCGAGAAGTTGTTTGATCTCACTGACCACCGCCAGCATGCCGTCGAAGTGAGCGTAGTAGAGCGGCTTGATCCCGAGTCGATCGCGCGAGATCACCAGCTCGCCGCTCCTCCCGTCGAAGATGGCGAACCCCCACATCCCTCGCAATCGCGCGAACGCCTCGACTCCCCACTCCTCGTACGCCGCGAGCAGCACCTCCGAGTCGGTCCGGGTCCGGAACCCGTGACCACGAGAGGCGAGCTCACGCTTCAGCTCAAGGTAGTTGTAGATCTCGCCGTTGAAGACCAGCCAGGAGTCCCGATAGCGCATCGGTTGGCGGCCTGAGTCGGAGAGATCAAGGATGGAGAGTCGGCGGTGGCCGAGCCAGACGCTCGGATTCGGGTCACTCTCGGACCAGCTGTTCCCGATCCGGCCCAGAAAGACACCGCCACCCCCATCGGGCCCACGATGCTGAACGCTATCCGCCAGGCGCCCGAACACCTCGCCTGGCAGAGAACTCAATCGTTCGGAGCTCAGAATCACGATGCCGCACATGCTGGCCTACCCGGGCCTGGCTGGCTTCTCAGAACTTCCGAACATTGGAAGCCGCTCTCCTCCGTCGCTATCTCGTCCGGAAGGGCCACGAAAACAGAAAGTTCCAGATCGCCTTTCGATGGTCTCGGCGCCCTGATAGATGGTCGCGCCACATCGCGGCGATTTCATCCGACTGATACCACTCATCGTGCCGAGATCCCTGGAGGCTGTCTTCCAAACGCTCACGGAGCACGGTCCGAAGCCAGTCAGTCTGCGGAACTCCGAGACCCTTCTTTGGCTTGGCAAGTACCTCCGCCGGGAGCATCCGCTTGGCCAACTGTCGCATCAAGACCTTGCCCCGGCCCTGTCTGAAGATCAGTTCGGCGGGAAGGCTCGAGAGGAAGCCGGCGAGGTCAGGATCAAGAAAGGGAGCCCGCACTTCAAGCGAGTGCAGCATGCTTGCTCGATCGACCTTCGTCAGGATCGATGATTCCAGGTACGTCTGGACCCATGTGGCGACCTGCCCCGCCAGCTCGCCATGGTGCAGGGATCCGTTGAATGCATCGCGGCTCGGCTGCAGGACCTCCTCGAGCGAGACCTGAGCAGCCAACTCGGGACGCATCACGGAAAGGGCGCTCCCGAGGGAGAAGCTGGCCATCCAACCCGGGATGCGTTCACTAGGCCCATGCAGGAAACCCTGGCCGAAATGACGCACCTTGAATCGAACCGACATGTTGCCGGGGTTCGCCGGGAGCAATCGCTCGAGGAGGCGCGCCGCCGCGGCCGCAGGCCGTCGTGCGTGAAGGTGGTCGATCAGGCGGGACAATCGCCAAGCACGAAATGGGTCATAGCCGCCCTGTAGCTCGTCACCCCCATCGCCCCCAAGCGCGACGGTTACGTGCTCGCGTGCGAATCGACACACCAGGCTCGTCGGGATGATGCTCGGGTCACCGAACGGCTCCGATAGTCCACGCCAGACCGTTTCTAGCTCCCGCTCAAGTTCGCGTCCGGTAGCAATCACCTCGTGGTGCTCGGCGCCGAACCACCTGGCGACGAGGCGCGCCGACTCGCGTTCATCGAAGGTTGAGTCGTCGAATCCGACGGTGAACGTGCGCAGCTGCCCCCGGGGCTCCACGCGCCTCCAAACCGCAGCGAGCAGCGAGCTGTCCAGCCCACCCGAGAGAAAGAGCCCGACGGGGACGTCGCTGCGTAGTCGAAGGCGTACCGACTGCTCCAGGCCCGCGAGTAAGGCATCCTCTGCCTCTCCAACGTGCCACCGCCTCGGCGCCGGCTCAAAGCGAAAATAGCGTCCCCGCTTCGGCGCCGAGCCGTCAGGGTCAAGCTCCAGCCACTCACCTGGAGGGAGCTTCTCGATACCGGAATAGACCGTCGCGCTTCCCGGCATCCCATCGTAGACCAGGTAGCGTGCGACCCCGAGTGCACAAGGTGGTGGCGGCCCCCCAGGAAGCTCCGCCAGAGGTCGCAACTCCGATGAGAATGCGAGCACCCGCGAGCCATCGTCCAGGCGGATGCGGCCCCAGAAGAGCGGCTTCTTGCCCCATCGATCCCTGACGAGGAGCACCCGTTGCTCTCTCGGGCGATACCAGGCGAACGCGAACATGCCATTCAGCCGCGCCAGGCAGTCCACACCCCACGCTTCCAGGGCCGCGAGCAGCACCGCCGTGTCGTAGCGCCGAGCCACCGGATGACCCTCTCGCTCGAGCTCGTCGGCGATCTCCAGGTAGTTGAAGATCTCTCCGTTGAAGACGACTTGCGAGCCAGTCGCCGCGTGCTCCATCGGCTGGGCGCCCCCTGCGTCGACGCCGATGATGGCCAGCCGGCGATGGCCCAGAGCCAGCGATCTGTCGCTCCAGACTCCGGCCCCATCCGGCCCACGGTGAGCGAGCCGCGGCAGAAGTAGCCCCACCAACTCGCGCCCTCGCGGGCCGCTCACGCCAAGGATGCCGCACATCAGTCAACCCGACCAGATTGCGAGTCTTCGGCGACCGAGTACACAGACAGGCCCTGTGACTCGTGCAGGACTCGGACCAGGACCTCCGCGACAATCCCGAAGAAGATCGAAGTGACTCCGCCGACCAGAAGGCTCGCGGCCAGAGCTGGAAGCGGCGTCTGGACAAAGCTCGCACGGTACGGGATCCCGAATACCGAAAGCCAGCCGAACTTGAACACCAACATGATCACGCAGACAACTGCCGCGAGCCCAAAGAACCACAGCCCAGCGCGGCCGAAGAAGTGCATCGGCCGAGTGAAGTACCGGCTCATGAAGCGCACCATCACCAGGTCGAGAAGGACCTTGGCAATCCGGTCGGTCCCGTACTTGCTCTGCCCGAAGCGGCGGGCTCGATGCCCGACTTCGAGCTCACCGACACGGGCTCCGAGGCGATGAAGATAGACCGGAATGAAGCGGTGCATTTCGCCATAGAGGCGCAGTTCCCTGAGCAGCTCACGGCGATATGCCTTGAGCGTGCATCCATAGTCGTGCAGATAGAGACCCGAGATCCTACCGATCAGCCAGTTCGCGACGACGCTTGGAAGACGTCGAGATACCGCCGCATCCCGGCGAGATCGCCTCCAACCGCTGACGACGTCGAAGCCTTCGGCCAGCTTCTCGAGTAGCCGCGGGATATCTGCCGGATCGTTCTGACCATCGGCGTCCAGGGCCAGCACCACTCCTCCGGAGGCGGCTGTGAATCCTGCTGCGAGCGCTGCCGTCTGGCCGTAGTTGCGCCGAAGCCGAAGATAGCGAGTTCGAAGGCGCCCATGAGGCGCTGCGGCCAAGGCACGGAGAATCTCCGAGGAGCCGTCTGTCGAACCGTCATCGACATAGATCACCTCCGTCACCTGGAGACCTGACTCGGCCAGAGAACTGAGCTCTGCGTGGAGCCCGGCAAGTGACTCTCGCTCGTTGAGCACCGGGACGACGATCGAAACACCTACCGCGTCTGATCCGTTCATCCCGAACCTCCAGGGCCCGTCGACGACCTCTTGGTTAGCAAGCCCCCGAACGACGTCGCCCACAGACGCTCGAGTCCGATGGCCGCGAGAGCAAGCTCTGCGCCGCGGGCGGGCAGGGAGTAGCGCGGTTCGACATGGAGCACCAAGTGGCTGGCGGCAACCAGGACCATGGTCCCGGCGAGCAGGGCCAAGCCAGCCGGGCGCCGCCGCAGGACAAGGGCGCCGCCCACGGCAGATGCCAACAGCACGAACTCCTGAAGAGCGATGATGACCTTGATGGGCAGTGAGGAAAGATGCGTCGGGATGAGAATCCAGATTCGGACGGCGCTGATCGCAGCCTTCTTGAGGGCCAACCACGGATGGTCGGAAATGCGCCGCCAAGCCTCCCGAGCAACGACCGGCTGGCTCTCGGGCGCTGTGAATGGGCGCCCGGTCTCCGCCTCGATCCGTGCAATATGTTCACGATAGGCAACAAAGCCAGGGTCTCCATCCGACTCGTACCAGTCCCAATCCCACCACTTGTCAGCGAACTGATACGAACCCTGGAGAACCGAACGATGAAATGCCTGGCTGCCGCGCGTGAGCTGGCCCGGCTCAGGTGGGTTCGCCCACGTCATCACGACAACGAGTCCCAATGACACGGCAGCAACCGGGAGGATGCGCCAGGCGGTCCTCCGCAGGTCGCGCGTCGTGATCCAGGAGGCCAGAACGAGAACGAGGCCTACAAGTCCAAGGTTCGGCCGCAGGCAAGTGGCGATGCCAAGTGCGGCCCCTGACGCCATTGCGCGAATCGCCACGTGGTCTCGTCCATCCGAAGGGAGGAACCAAGCCAGGGCCAGCGACAAGAAGATCATGGCCGGATAGACGCTGCTAAAGGACGCTGCATAGTAGCCGAGAGGGTAGTAGAGCGCCATCAGAATCAGCGCAGCGCGCCGTGCGCCGTCTCCGGCAAGTCCAGCGAGGCGGGCTACCGACCACACCATCGAGGGAAGCAGGAGGATCTGAACCCAGAGTACCGAGCTGGGAACCCTTGGCAGCACCAGATAGACAGGAGCGACAAGGTAGGCGTACCCCGTCGGGTGGAAGACCATCTCGGTGCGTCCCCGTTCCAGGATCTCGAGTGCGGCCTCATGAGTGGCCTTCGGCTCGGGCCCACCGAAGTCGGGAGGGGAGTAGCGACCCGCTCCTCTCACGAGCAAGAGCATGAGGATTCCCGTCACCACCGGTGTCGCACAAGCGAGCAGCCAGAGCGCCTTGTCGACCCTTGGCTCAGAGCCTAGACGTCGCACCGATCACCTCGACGCTCTGACCAACTTCTGACCACGGCGAGCGTCCGGGACCAAGTCCTCGATCGCCTCGACCAGGACCGAGCTGAAGACCTCGACTGTCGCTCTGCGCGCTCTCTCGAGGCCTCGTTCGACGAGGTGGGCTCTCAGGTTCGAGTCTGCTGCGACCCTTTCCAGAGCCCGAGCGAGGGCTGACGGATCATCCACCGGGACAATCAGCCCGTCCTCGCCATCATCGATGGAAGACGGGATTCCTCCCACTCGCGTGGCGACGACAGGGCAGCGAAAGGCACGGGCCTCGACCAGCACGCGCGGCGTGCCTTCCGATCGACTCGGCAATGCGAGCACGTCCGCATCAGCGTAACGCTGGAAGAGCTCCGGCCCGAACGGCAACGCCGGGAGAATCCTGGCCTTACCCGCCGCTCGAAGGTCCGCCAATTCGCGCTCGAGCTGGCTGCCAACTCCCTGATCCACCGTGTGCGCCGCTCCAACGATCTCGAGCTCGGCCTGAGGCAGGGCTTCAAGCAGGATCTTGAATGCCGCAACCAGCGTGTCCAGCCCTTTTTCGTGGCGAAGAAATCCGACGAAGAGCACGCGAAACCCGTCCCCCAACGGCCGCCGTCTTTGGACGCTGAGAATCTCCGAATCACGCAATGCCGACGAGATCACCACTCGGCCACGGCCGCCATACCACCGGTCGATGGCTTCGCCATTGGCCACGTAAGCCGTCCGAGGCTCACTCAATAGTGCCGCTTGCAGCCGGTCAATCCCTCGCGCCACGACTCTTGCCGGCAAGCCGAGCAGGCCCCGATATCGTGTCGAGCTTAGAATCCACTCTCGCGCATCGGCGCAAATGTGGTAGACGCGAGGGCGTCGGGCACCGAGCAGTGCAAGTGGCGAGTCGAAGGGAATCTGAACCACCAGGACATCGCAGCGGCGCTCGACTTCTCGGATCGCACGGCGCGCTCCTCTCCATCGGCGAAGCCCAACTCGTACACTTGGCATCCAGGGAAGTTCTACCGCGTCTGCCTCGTCGCCAGCCAGATGCTCGCAGAGGAGCGGAGAACGCTCTGGAGACGAACTGAGTGCAACAGTAAGCCTCCCGTAACGCTCGGCGAGAGCCTGAAGCGGCCGAACGACTCCCGCCTCGGACCAGATCCCATCAGAATGAAAGCCGGCGCGCGACGAGACGAATCCAACGCTGGCCTTCATCGCATCCCTCCAACCGGTTGCCTCCGCTCAACGGCCTTCACCCCCCCGAACGAGGAGTCCCATACGGTGACACCATGGAACATCCCCAGAGCCATGCTGAAGGCAGGGCTATAGAGGATCTCGTCTGAAAACAGCCCGCGGATGAGCCAGAGAAGACCGAGTCTTGGTAGCAGCCAAGCCAGTCCCTCGTCCCGTGGTCTGATTGAGCCCAGTTCATATCGACGGAACCGCGGCCAGACTACTCGGAGGGCGAAGACTACGATGGGAATCGTGCAAAAGAGCCCGCCCCCGGCGAGTAGGTACACGACGACGCTGTGTGGGCCGATCTCCTCGGAGAATGCGCCACCGACCCTAGCAGCCAGCTCATCACTGATCCGAGGAAGCCCGGACCCGTAGATTGGGGAAGCTAGGAATATCTCGGCACCCGCTTGGTAGAGTTGCTCACGCAGCTCATCGCTGGAGTAGCCAGCCTGCGTCAAGGCGATCCGCTCTTCGACCACTGGCAGCAGTTCAAGCTTCTCCAAGCCGTACATCACGACGAACGCCACCGTTGCGATTCCGATCAGGAAGCGCGGGCTCGCCTTTCGGCCGAAGAGCAATATCGGAACAACAGCCAAGCTCACCCAACCGGACCGGTTCGCACTTCCGGCGATCGTCAGCGAGCAGGCTGCCACGGCGAGAACCAAGACGACGCGATCGGTCCAGGCTGGCCTCCCGTGGAGCAGCCACGCCCCACTCACGAAGATCGCCGGAAGCGCCAAGAGCGAGAAGTAGTTCTTGTTCGCGACCTCTTCAACAGGGTTGAGCCCGACTCCCAGTTGTACTTCTTGGATGCCCACCATTCCTCTCATCGCAAGGAGACCGACTCCAGCTGCCAGGCCCAATGCACCGGCTCGGAAGTCGGCAGAGGTCCTGGCGAGAGACGCAGCGACAAACAAGGTCAGCGCCGACGCGATGAGCTTCAGCAGCTGCCCGTAGGGACCACCGGAGACAAGGTGCGAGATCGAGAAGGTGGCGATGGTTACCAGTGCGGAAGGAGCCAAGCTCGCCGCAGCATTGCGGCTGCTAGACATGAGAACCCAAGCTGCGACGGGAAGTACCAGCAACAACTGCGGGTGAACGTAGAGGCCAGCCACCTCGATGCGCAGGCTGAGCACCCCGGAGCCGAACACCAGCAATCCCATGAGGAACAGGACTCCAGACCGGGCCCGCCCCCCGAGATCTCGAGTAGACCTCACGTAATGCGCTGCCCCAGGCCGCCAACGGCCGCCCAGACGCTGGGTTTCACGAGTCATGCTCCTTGCTGACCCGATCGCACGCTGCTTCTCCCATCCAGGAGCCGAGTCGCTAGCCAACAGACTCTCCCTTGTGGACCGACAAGGCCCGCCACCGCATAGCGAGCCTGGCGATCCACCCGCCGAACGGCCCGAGTGCCAGGAGGATTCGGAGCCCATGCCCCAGCGGCACTTCTTCCAGCAGATGCGGCAACACCGCCCGACCGAATGCGACGATCCTTCTTGCTCGAACGCTGTCACCTCTCGCGAGGGTGGCCGCCCCGTGGCGAACGACGTCTCGTTCGATGAAGGCCCTCTCGAGGTCAATTCGGCCAACACCCGCCCGGCGCAGGAGTTCCGTGTCTGCCTCCAGAACCGTGGCGTACTCGTCCACCAGGTACTTCAGCGCCCCCGATTTCGCCTGCTGGGCCGTTTGATTCGCCGGATGCCAGCGATAGGCGAAATGCGGCGTGTCGACGAAGAGCGCCTGACCCGCGACACCGAGCAGGCGCCAGTGGAACCACTTGTCCGGATTGATGAGGCGGGCCCCGCCGTATCCGTGGACCGCCTCGTAGAGAGCCCGCGGGTAGGCCGTTGCCGCGAAGTTGAAGGGGTTCTTCATCGTCCGCAGGCAGCGACCGAGAAGCTCACCGGCCGCGACGCGGTAGACCGGAGCTCCCGCAAGCTCCGACAGATGATCATCCCGATCGGCCGCACGCCAGAGCTCCGGGTCGGGCCCGATCCGGCCGGTGACCCGATCTTCGGGGTCGATTACCTCGAGCGTCGACGTCAGGACACTCTCCGACGCGGCGTCGCCGAGCTTCCCGATCACGTCTCGATAGGCCACCAACGCCCCGGGCCGCACCATGTCGTCGGACGACAGCATGATCATCCAGTCGCCGGTGGCGAGCTCGGCAGCCCGGTCGAGGTTGCGGGCGAACCCCACGTTGCAGCGATTCACCCGGACGCGGACACGCGGATCGGCCAAGGCGTTCAGCACGGCGACCGACTCGTCCGTGCTCTGGTTGTCGGCGACGACGACCTCGAGGTCGACCTCGCCCTGGCTCAGCACACTGCCGAGCGTACGCCCCAGGTACCGGGCATAGTTGTAGTTCGGAATACAGATCGAGAGCTTCATCGCGCACCGACTTCGCCGAGCGCGGTCCGGTAGCAGCCGAGCATCGAGTCGACGACACGGTCGAGCGCATACCGCTCGGCGGCTCGCGCACGCCCCGCTTCACCCATTCGCCTCGCCAGATCCGGGGACTCCAGCAGTCGCGTCACCGCCGCGGCCATCGCCGCCGCATCGCCGCAGGGAACGAGGAACCCGGTTTCGCCGTCGACGACGATCTCGGCCGCCCCACCGCCACGCGGTGCCACCACCGGCCGACCGGCGGCCATCGCTTCGACCAATACCCGGCCGAACGACTCCTGCTCAGCCGGGTGGACGAGAACCGCGACGTCCGCGAGGATCGCCGCCGCGCCCTCGACGTGCCCCATCCACCGAAGCCGCTCGCCGAGACCGCGGCGCGTCGCCTCGTCGACCAGGCCCCGCGCATACGATTCCCGTTCCCGGTCGCCACCCCCGTAGATTCGAAACTCGATCTCGGGATGGCGGCAGAGCATCGCGGCCGCCTCGAGGAAGAGTCCGTGCCGCTTGACCCGCGACAAGAGACTTCCGACCATCGCGACGACGAACAGTCCACCGGGCGGTGCCGGACCGAGAGCCAACAGCGGCTCCAGGGCGACGCCGTTCGGGACGACCGTGATCCGCTCGACTCCCGTGGCGTCGCGCAGGGCCGCGGCGGTCGCCTCGGAGTTCGCCGCGACCACGCCGGCCCGGCGGAGCAGGCGGGCGACGCGGCCTCGAGCGCCCGCCAACGGGAAGGCCCGGGTCTTCCCGACCAGCTCTCGCACGTGCCACACATGCGGGATTCGCAAGCGCCGACTCGCTCGAGCCCCCTCGGGCGTGAGAATCGTGTTGGTGTGGATGAGATCGGCCCGGTGCTGCTGCGCTGCCTGCACGACGGCCCGCGCCGAAGCCACTCCGGCCCCGGTTTCGAGAAGTTGAAGAAGTGCCAGGGCCGGCCTCTTCCAGGCACGGACGCGGATCTTCCGGTTCCACCAGACGAGCTTGCGGAACTCGACGCGGCCGTCGAAGGCCTCGCGCACCGCTTCGCGCTCGCGCGGGCTGCCGGCGTCGTGGCAGACAGCGGCGGCGACCACGCCCCGCCCGCGCATCGCCCGCACGAGATCGAGCGTGCTGATCGCCGAGCCACCGCTCGCACTGTTGAGCACGTGAAGCACCCTCAGGACGCAGCCCACCCCTCTGCCGAACGCTCGAACGCCGCGAGCTCCGCCGGCGTCCCCAGCACGCGAACTTCCTCGGCCACGTCGAGGCGAAGGTCTGCCCCCTCACGCAGCATCCGGTTGTACAGCGGCGCGACGTAGAACTCGCCGCGGGTGGTGTCCTCCGCGGCGATCATCGCGTCGGCGTGGCGCAGGAAGTCGCCGGTGCGCGAGAAGTGGTAGAGGCCGGTGGAGGCCCAGGGCGAGATCCGCCGCTTCTCGGCCGTCTCGACCACGCGGCCGTTGGCGTCGGTCCGCGCGAAGCTCCAGTGGTCGCCCGGTGCCTCGAACACCCCGAGCAGCCCGTCGACCTCTGCAGGCAAGGCCGGCAGCCGCTCGCCGAGCCGGGTGCGGCACCAGGTGTCGGCGTTGTAGATCAACAACGGCTGGGACGGATCGAGCAGGTCGCGCGCCGTGAGGACGGTGCAGACCTGCCCGCGGGTGACCGCCTCCAGTCCCCTGACGACGGGGCCGAATCGCCGGTACCTGGCCGCGATGTCCTCCGCCAGGCCGTGGCCCTCGAGATGTTCGGCGAGGCAGACGAAGATCAACCTCGACGCGAGCTCCAGCGGCAGGCTCTCGACAGCCCAGGAGTACATCGGCCGTCCGAGCACCGGGATCATCGGTTTCGGCACGGCGTAGCCGGCATCCACGAATCGCTGGCCGCGACCAGCCATCGGGATGACGATGTTCACGCCGACCCTCCGAGCGCCTCGTCGAGCAGCTGCAGGCCACGCGCCAGCATCGCGAGCTGCCGATCCGGACGCTCGCTGTGGAGCGCCGGCATGCTGACGAAGAGCAGCCCGGCGATGAGCACGATCTCGCGCCGGTCGAACTCGCCGAAGTACACGCGGGAGAACCGCTGCTCGATCTCCCGATGCTGCGGCGTCGTGCGGATGGTGAGCGACAGATCGCCGCCCTCGAGGCGCACCCGGAAGAGATCGTTGACGATGAAATCGTAGAGGCCGTAGACGGAGTGATAGAGCTTGGCGACGTCGTAGCGCGGGTCGCCGTAGATCCCCTCGCGCCCGAAGCTGCCGCGCGGGTCGATCAGCTTGCAGATGCGGGAGCGCACGTCGTAGAGGATGTTCGACAGGCAGAGGTCGCCGTGCACGATCGCACCCTGCGCGTTGGCCTCGAGCCGGTCGATCTCGACGGCGAGCCGCTCCCAGAGATGCTCGAGCCGGCCGATCGGCCGACCATTGACCGTCAGCACGTCGTTCCGGCGAAGGAACGCGCCCACCGGGCTCGCGGGATCGAGCTGGTCGACCCGGCGGCGCGTCTTCTCGAGGTACATCTCGCGCACCGTGCCTGGCGGCAACGGCCAGGGCCTGGAGCGGAAGGCCGTCCGCTGGATCTCGAAGAGGTGCTCGAAGATGCGCTGCCAGACCCCGGGGTCGAGGTTCTCGAAGAGGAAGACCTCGGCGAGCGCGGGATAGCCGTAGTACTCCATCGTCATCCACGGCTCGTTCCAGGCCGTGGAGAAGTCGAGCAGGCGCGGGAAGAGCACGGCGATCTCCGGCGGCAGGAGACGAAGGTAGTCGATCTCCTGCAGGAACTTCTCCCGCTGGCGGCTGCGCTTGGTGATCGTCCCCAGGACCGGGTCGATGCTGAGCTCGTTGAAGGCCCGCGCCTGGAGCAGCGCGCGGTGGGATGCGGCCTGGCGGTCGGGATTGCCGCAGTCGAGCCATTCGCGGACGCCGGCGACGCGGATCGGCGCCTCCCGGGCGACGCGTTCGAGCAGGCCCGCCATCTCGGCTCGACGTCCCGAGCGTTCGGCCTCCGCCACGTTCTCCCTCGCCGCGCGCCGTGCAAGGCCGACGTCCGGGAAGAAGTAGACACCGACCAGCGCGCGCAGGTCGCCGGCGAGCCCGGCCTCCTTGTCCCGCAGCCGCGTCAGATGTCCCGCCCCGTCGGCCTCGGCGAGGCACCAGCGATACGACTCCTCCACCGCATGGGTGAGCACGAACGGCTCGTCGCTCGCGAGGATCGCCGCGTCGTCGAGGCGGAAGTGCGTGTCGCCGAGAACCACCAACACCGGGCCACTCTCGACGCCTTCGAGCAGCTCGAGGACGGTGAAGCCCAGCCCTCCGTCGCGACGCGGCACGACGAAATCGATCCGGCAGTCGGCGCCGAAGGCACTCTCGACGAACTCCTCGACGAAGAGCCCGCGCCGCGCCACGGCGACGCGGAAGCTCTTCAGCCCGAGCTCTCGCAGGTAGCCGAGCGTCCAGTGCACCACCGGCCGGCCGGCGACCGGGATCATCGCCGGACAACTGATGTTCGAAAGCGAGAGCAGGCCCTCGGGGACGCGGCCGGCGGCGGGAATGAGGACGGTGAGACCGTCCGGCACGGAGGAGCTCACGCTCGACCTCCCGATCTCGCCGGGTCGAGGACCTCGCGACACCAGAGCTCGAGGATCATCAGCGACCAGAGCTTCGGGTAGGCGGCGCCGGGCTCGTGCGACTCGACTCGCCGACGAAGGTCGGCCACCGCGGGCGGCGAGAGCAACCCTCGGGCACGCACCGTCTCGCCGCTCGTGCAATCCAGGGCGATCTCGCGGAGAGGGCCGCGCATCCACGTTTCATAGGGCATCGCGAAGCCCCTCTTGGGGCGATTCTCGATCCCCGGCGGCAGCAGATCGCGAAGCGCCTCGATCAGCACGCGCTTGGCACCGCTGGTCCGATAGGTTCTGCCCGCGCCGGCGGCATCGACCTTGTAGCGGTCGTCGCAACTGCGCGCGAAGGCCGCCACCTCGGCGTCCACGAACGGTACCCGCAGCTCGAGCGAGTGGGCCATGCTCGTCGCATCGGAGTCCCGCAGCAGCTGGTTGCGCATATAGATCTCCGCGTCCAGACGACAGGCCAGGCTCGCCACGCTCTCGCCGTCCTCGCCTCCACCACGCGCTGCGGCAACGGATTCGCCTTGCGGCGCATCCACCGATCCCGGAACTAATCCCAGAAGCACCGCCGCCGATCGGGCCGGGAAGACCGAATGCGACTGCATCCACAAGGCCTGCGGCGAACGATAGCTCGACCAGCTCTCCAGGCGCTCTCCCGCGCGAGAACCTGCCGCGACCGAAGACAGCGAATGAGCCACTTGTCCGGCGAAACGGGTCCAATGCCGCCTCGGCCCCGAGAAACACCGCACCATTCTCGAAACCACCGGGTAACCGGCGAACCACTCATCTCCGCCCAACCCCGACAGAACGCCCTTGACCTCCCGCGCCGCCACCCGCGACACGAACCAGGTGTTCAGTCCGTCGGTCGACGGCTGGTCGAGATCCCGCGAGAAGCGTGGCAGCAGCTCCGCTACCTCTGCCCCCGAAACGCGCACCGTCGTGTGCTCGCATCCGATCCGGCGCGCGGCGTCCTCCGCCTCTTCGGTCTCGTCTGCCGCCCCCCCCTCCACCCAGCCCAGCGAATAGGTGCGCAGCGGTCCGACCCGTCGGCTCATCAACGCCACGATTCCGGTCGAGTCCACGCCACCGCTCAGGAACGCCCCCACCGGCGCATCGGCGAGCGCGTGCAGGGCCACCGACTCCTCGAGCGTGGCTCGCAGGCGCGCGGCTGCGGCCTCGAGCGTCTCCTCCTGCGGGTCGGCGACCGGCAATGCGCCGAAGCGTATCCGTCTCGGCGACCCGCCCGCCCGATAGATCTCGACGCTTCCCGCCTCTAGCATTCGCACTCCGCGAATGATGGAACGCGGCTGCGAAAGGAATCCACGATGCAGGAAGGACGCAAGGCCCTCGGAGTCCACCTCGGGAGACACCAAGCCCGAGGCGAGGATGCCCTTGATCTCCGAGGCGAAGACGATCCCGCCGTCGCCGGCATCGGCGACATAGAGCGGCTTGATGCCGAATCGATCCCGAGCCAGCAGCAAGTCTGGCGACCCCGCTTCGCCGCCAGGCCGCCAATCGAGGATCGCGAGGGCGAACATCCCGCGCAGTTTCTCGACGAACGAAGGACCGCACTCGAGATAGAGGGCAAGGACCACTTCCGAGTCGGTCGTGGAGCGAAACGGATAGGAGCTCGCGAGCCGCCGCCGCTCTTCTCGGAAGTTGTAGATCTCGCCGTTGAATAGAATCGCCACTCGATGATCGGGCGACCAGAGCGGCTGCTGACCGTTCTCGGAGAGGTCGACCAGGGCAAGTCGCACCATTCCAGCTGACCCACCGTTGAACTCGTGGATCCCCAATCCGTCTGGGCCACGGTGAGACATCGCGCGCAAGGACGCTACTGTGCCCTCGCAACCACCCCGGGCCAATCTGCTATTCCAATTCCCGGCGATCCCGCACATCAGGCGATTCCATGTTGTGGTGCTCTTAGACCACAGCCTCGGGAATGCGTGCTCGGGCGGGGAGCTGATTGCGATTTCGTAGCCGCGGCAAGCCCTAGAAGCTCCTCGGCAACACGGACGGCGGCGCACCCATCCAACACACCGAAGAACCTCTCTCGGAAACCTACTGCGGACTCCACTACCTCCGCGGGGGGGCCAACCATCCGCAACTTTGCCACCGCGCGAGCCAGCGCCTCAGGCGTCGCCTCAACATGAAGCGTGGCACCCGCTGTCACATAGTCAGGAACGCATTCCCCGGCAGGCCGCGAAAGCGAGACGACCGGCACTCCCATCAGAATCGCGTCCGCAGCGGATGCGGAGGTGCTGGTGACGAGGCAGAGCGCATCTAACAGCTCCTCCCTGAGAGTGGTGGTGGCCACCCGCGCCGAAACTACTTCCACGTTCCTCGCTCCCACCTCGGATATCTCGCGGAGGTAGGATTCCGGGTTGTCCTTTGGATGAACGCGAACCAACCAGCGGCCGCCCCGATCAATCGCGGCAGCGGACGCAATGACGCTAACCAAGTGCCTTTGTTCGTTCCTCCCGGTCTGATGCCCAGAACCCGACAGCGCTACCACGACCTTCCCAGTTGGGAGGCTAGCACCCCAACCTTGCGCTGGCTTCAAGTCGCCGCCCGGGTCCCCGGTGACCGCGGCAGTCTCCCTTCGATACCCGTACGAGATCCAGGCATCTCTTGCTTGGCTCCCCCAGGTACAGAACAGCGAAACCGGGATGTCGCGCCAAAGGGGATCCTCCGAAAACATGGATCCGTGTTGCACGGCAAGTGAGGGCACCCCCGAGCACCTTGCCAACTCGACTGCGATTCGCCCCTCCATGGTGCAGGGATTCCCAGCGACGATCACCGAGGGCCCGGTCCGCTCCATCACGTCCGCAATTGCTCGAGTCACAGTAAGTGCGTGGCTAGCCACCTCCGCCATCACCTGGCGCGCAACCTCAGCGAACAACGTGTAGGCGTTGCCTTGACTTCGCAGGCCTGAACATGGCTCGCTGATGTCCCGACTACTCATTTCCGTGATCTCACGGCGCAGGAATGCCAGCTCACGTGCAGAAGGACGAAACTCCTCCGCTTCGACAGTCTTCCCCGCAGACGGCGGGATAGCGGTCTTGTGGTGTCTCGAGAAGAGCACCCACCAAGGCTCCAGTTCGACAACCTTCTCCCTCAGCTTCTCGACGACAGGGACAAGTTGGTGGAAGTGGCATGGTTCACGTGCCACGAGAAGCACGCAGAGCCGGCTTGAACCCGCCCCCAGCCGGAGCTCGGCCTTCGGAGGTGAGAGCGCTCCCAATCGCGAACGGAGATCACTTGCCGCCCTCGCTACGAGAAGCGCAAGCCGACGCTTCGTTAAGACTGGCAGACCTCCGTCGTCCCCCGCCCACCTATCGGCGAATCTCACGGCGATCAGATTGCGAGCTATTCGCGGCAGGGGAAGCCCAAACGGATTCCGCACGAGCATCCATCGCCCAGATGCCTCTGCACGACTCGCCAGCTCGTCTGTTTCGGCAGCCGCAAAGCGAAGCGCCATAGCTCGAGGCGCGTCCCGCTCGAGACTCGACCGACCGCCGTGATGCGGTTCACTCATGCCACCGCTCACGGTCCGAGAGAGCCCCGGCGCTTGCCGCCAGCGACCGCAGAGAAACCCCTCCTGATGAGATCCATCAGTCCGCGCCGCCGCTCAACTCGCGCCGCCGTCTTTTCGGGACCTGCCAACCAAGAAAGATCGAGAACAGGAAGCTCCATCCCAGTGCTGCCGTAGTTACGCAGGAATGTCGCCACAATATAGTCGACGGCACGCTGGTGAAGGTGTCTGCCATCCTCTTTCATGAAGTCGCTCAAACGTTCAGCGGTCATGGCTAGCTCAAAGGAAGGGAAGTAGACGACCTCGGGGTGTTCCTCAACGAACTCCGACACTGCAGCGCGAAGGCGGCACTTAGACTCCATGTTGGCAGTACGGACATCGCTTGAGGTGAAGGTGACGTGGAGCGGAACCGGAGACACCGTAATCACAAGGGATCGTGAAACCCCTGTTCCTAACAAGCTCCAGATTCGTTCGAGGTCTTCTCGAATCTCGGTGACTGTTAGCCGCGTGAAGACCGGCTTGAGATCCGAGAACACGTCCGGGTGCGGAAGTTGCCGGTAGAACCACCCAGAAAATGGGCTCACCCATGCTTCAATGAGGCCAAGTGTAACGACCACCACTTCAGCGCTGCGGAAGAGAGAGTCTGCCTCCGCATCGACCTCGGCACACGCCGCAAGCAACTGGTCTTGGCTTGGAGCACTCCGACCTGGTTCCTGAAACGGGTGAACCCACCCGCCTCGGACCTGCCATAGGGGCTCCTCCACGCTCTGCCCAACGAAGATCCTCTCGAACTCCTGCCTGATCGACCGACTCGTGTAGAAGAGACCCCCTGGGTGCATCTGTCCTGCGAGTCCTCTTCTCTTCATCCCTGCGACCAGTTCGGCCGCAAAGCAGCTGCCGATGGTCGCCACCCTCGTTTGCTTCCCGACCATCGGACGCCCTTGCATCCGCAGCTCGACACCACGGTCCTTCCACATATGAGCCGTCGGAACTTCCCAGCTTCCCAATTTACCGGTAACTTCTACCATCTAGCACTCCCCGTGGGCTTCAGCAGTCTCAACTTGCTCCTGCAAGGGCGCGGCAATGCCATCGATGACCCGCCTCCTAGTTTCTCGCCGTCAGTTCCCGGCGAAACAGGACCCATAGGAAGGCCGCACCTGCGACGACCAGGAGAATTGCAATCGCCGAGCTTGCCTCGACTGAGGCCCTCTGTGACGCTGACGCTACGACCGCGCAAGTCAAGACGAAGATCCCCGAGCTGATCAGCCTCGCCATTGGCAACCCAAACTTGTAGAGCCGGTTGTTCACGGCAGCCCCGATCGCAGCCGTCGCGACCATTCCCGCCGCGTAACCGAGTGCAGCGCCGAGCGCCCCGAACCTACCGGCCAGGAGACTCGTCACTGAAAGCGCCACTAGTCCGCCCGTCACGGTAGTGGGCAGAAGGCTTAGGGGACGCTTCTGGTACAAGACCTCGTTGCCTACGACATGGTAGATCCCGCCAGCGATTGCCCCAATAGCGATCACGGGGATCAAGGCGGCTCCGCCATGGTATTCCGCAGGAGTGACGAGCCGGAGGACCAAAGGCATCACGCTGAACACAAGTAGTCCAAGAGCCAGGAAGCCCACAATCGTCAGTGTGGCAAGGCGCTGAAGCGCACCTTTGCTGCCTTCCTTCTCTCTCTCCCGGTGGTCGAAGTAGATGGGAACGTACGCAGTCGTAAAGGCGCTATCGAGGAGCACGACTGGGAGGACGAACCGCGAAGCGACCGAGTACTCACCCAACGCCCCGGCAGAGACAAGCACTCCCAGTACGGCTCGGTTCCCAGCCTGCAGTAACCAACCGCTCAGGTGATTAGGCACTAACGGCAGTCCGAAGGTCAGCGACTGCCGAACGAAGTCCCGTCGGAATGGGGCCGCGAGTTCTCGCCGCAGGTTCCATGCGGCGACAAGGCTGAATAGAAGGGCAGTCACCGCTCCCGCGAGAAGCAGACCCGTCGCCTTCCACCTCGCCACGGCTACGAACGCGAGCGTCAAGAAGAGCACTGTGAGCGCGTTGGCACCATTCAGGAATGCCGCAACCTGCGCCTTCTCCCTCACTTGGAGTACCCGTCGTTGCATCTCCGGCAGGATCGTCAACGGCACTCCCAGCAGGACGATGAGCAGATACGGGTAGAAGGGCACGTCCGGGATGAGTCTCGGTGCGAGGAGTGGCCCAACGAGGACACTCAGGGCAGCAATCGCACCGCTCACCACCAGAAGAAACCACGTGACACTGCCGACAAAACTGTCGAATGTCTGCCCGCCACGCAGGTCGAAGTAGAACCGCGCCACGGCTCCCGGCGCTCCCAGTCGCGCCACGACTCCGATGGCGGTGGCTAGAGTGACGCAGAAGTCCGCGACGCCGAAGTCTCTTGGGTCGAGGAGCCTTGTGTAGAGCGGGATGAGGAAGAAACCGAGAATAGGGGCAACAACGCTGCCAACGCCATAGTTGAGCGTGCCGAGAAGTAGCCGCCTTAACCCACCTGCGGCACCGGAGGCACTGGACGAGGTCTCTTGGACTTCGGCAATCCTCATCTGCACGGATCCAAGAGGGTCTGCGCCAGGATCCTCGCGAGGTTGCCGTTGCCCTCTTTCGTGAGGTGGTAGCCGTCATAGCAGAATGCCGTCTCTACTGGGATGCCGCCCTCTATAGAATCGACTCCCAGCCACACCGCCTCACTCCGCTGACAACATGCTTGAAGAGCCTCATTGTAGGTGTCGATATTCTTCGAGAAGCCGGGCGACTTGGCGTCGAGCACTTCCCGGCGCCCGAGGATCGGAACGACGATCAGCCGAGGTGAGGTCTCTAGCTCAGCAGTTCTTTTCAAGAACTCGGAAAACTGCTCCGCAAATTCTCGCGGCGGCGTGTAGACCTTCCGAAGCGGGTCCCGCGCGACGAGAGCACGCCGTGCACGCCGCCTGCGTTCGATGACCCACCGCCGAAGGCGCTCCGGCACCAACCTGCTATTCAGGACCCGCTGATCTCGGCGCGACAGAACCCGTGGCGCGCAGTCCACGATTCCCACCTGCACCACGACATCGCTCGGCTCAGTGAGGACAACATGCTCGAAGAAGTCCTCGGCCAAGAGGGAGTCCACAGTCCGCGCTCGCCGCCCGCAGTTCACGACCTGCGCTCCTGGGCGGACCTCCCCGAGCAGCCTCTGGAGTTCGCTGGGCCAGGTTTCTTCCCAAGCTACCCTCTCACCGCCCTCTGACCGAGGAAGAGCGAGGGAGTCTGCCAACGCAACAACCCTCAGATAGCTGCGGGCGGCCACTCGGGGCACTACCGTTCCCCACAGTTCATGCTGCCAAAGAGAGCGCTAGCGAGACGCATTGCGGGGCCAGCCGAGCTCAGAGCGAGGTGGGGGGCGGCTTCGCCTGCTCTCAGACACTCCAGGAACTTCTGGGCTTGATGGAGAAATCCCGGCTTGAAGTTCACGTCATCGTCATCCGGCAGGACACGGCGCTCTTTGCCGCCCTTCTCCAGTACCGTGCAGGTCTCCAGGGGAGCAAAGACGTAAGCTCTACCCGAAACCGAGACTGTCACGCTCCATGGCCCCGGCGCCGCCCACGTGGACGTGAACGACAGAATGGTCCCCGCTGCTGACTTGGCCAAGAGGCCCATGGACCAAGTCATCGGCTTCACTCCTCGCATCGCCACCGCCTGGGGTTCGCGCACTTCCCCTGCGAATAGAGTGGCCATGTCCAGTCCATGGGTGCTGTTCGCAAAGACAAGTTTCTCGACCTCCTCGGCGGCGAAGCCTCTGGCGAGGAACGCCTCAGGGTTCTCGCTCCACCGTACGAGCACTGCATCGACTACTTCTCCTGCGATCTCCTCCTGAACCTTCCTAACGACCGAGTAGTGCCTGCGATTGAACGCCACCATCACAAGCGTCCGGGTCAGTCGCTGAAGGGCGCACAGGTCCTCGAACTCGAGGAGTGACAGCGCCGGGGGCTTCTCCAGGAGAAAGGGCACGCCAGCGGTCAGGAGTTCACGCGCCACAGAGTAGGACTGCGGAAACGATGGACAAGCCACAACTCCGTCGGGCTTCTCCTTCGTGATCATCTCGGCAATGGACGAGTAGGCACGCGGAATCCCGCCTTCGCGGATCGCGCGCTCACGCCCTTCCTCGCTACGATTGCAGACTCCCACGAACTCAGCGCCAAGTGCCCGGAACACTTCTAGATGCCGAGGGGCGATTCGGCCGTATCCGACCAGGGCGAGCCGGATCACGTCACGGGGAGCCATTGGTCCCGGTCCTCTTGGTCAGCCAGCGGAAGCTCCATTGGCGAACTGCCTCGCTCACTCGACAGATAGGCCGCCGCGAGCACCTCGACAGCCAGTCGACCGTGCGACCCGTCGCAGGTGAGATCACCCTCGCTCAGCACCTCGCTGATGAGTCCACGCAGCATGCGCTTCATGTCCGTCCTTGCTGAAAGACCCGAGGGCAAGGGTTCTTCGACGAGCGGCGGCATGGTACTCGGCGTCGGGCCGGAGCCCGTACTCCGCGTGATCACCTCGATCCGGTCCAGCTTCTCATCGATGCGGACTCGGCCTCCCGTGAGGTCAAGCTCGACGGACATCGGCCCGGCACCGCTTTCGAGCTGAGCCACAACCGCGCGACGCTCCGCACCAAAGTCCATTACCACCAGGCCCCCGGGGTCTCTGAACTGGTCACCCCTCGGGTTGCGACCACGGGGAGAATCCACCCAGCCAGAGACCTTCCTTGGCGTCGAGTCGAACAGGTAGGCCGCGAGGTCGAAGGAGTGGGTTCCGAGGCATCCCAGACCGATCCCTGGCCGCTGAATCCACAGGGCGAGAAGATCGCCCCACCGACCGGACCGGACCTGATCCCGTAGCCACTGGTAGAAGGGATCATGGCGGCGGGACTGGTTGACGGCGATCCGCGTGCCTGCTTTCGCGGCCGCCTCCAGAATCCGATCGCACTCGCTCACCGAGCAAGCCATCGGCTTCTCAATTATTACGCGTGGAACTCCGGCGGCGATGGCGGCAAGGGCGAGCTCTGCGTGCGAGGGTCCATTGGTCGCGATGCAAACCAGATCGAGACCGGGCTCGGACCAGAGTGTCGCTGCGTCCTGAAGCGGCCTGCAACCGACAGGGAGCGCGACCTGTGCGATCGCCTCATGCCGACTGTCGACCACTGCCACGACCGTGGCGCCCTCCTCGCCCAGCGCGCCGAGGATTCTACGTCCGTGCGGCCCCAGGCCTATCACGGCTGCCGTGATGCTCATGCCTTGCCTCGTTCGAGTAGGAACTCCGCAAACAGAAAGTCCACCTCTTCGTTGATATCGAGAGACCTTCGCCGCGGCATGAGGTATCCACGGCAGTCCCGACCCAGGATCGAGCCGGACTCGATGACGCGCCTCCGAGTGGCGTAGACGGAGCAGTTCCTGACGAAGAGCTCTGGCAGTTCAAAGGCTGCCATCCGGCCGTCCTCCTCTTCCAGAAACGGCAGCAACCGGTCACCTTCCATCGTCTTGAGCTTCACCGGATGTACCGCGTGATCGACCTTGACGACAGTCACGGCGGAGTCAGCCCCCGTCCGCTCGAGCAGCCCGACGGCCCCATCGATGTCCTCGCACGTGGTGAACGGAGACGTTGCCTGGACGATGGCGACGGCGTCGTAGGGTCCGTCCCCCTCGCCTCCAACGCACTCCAGGGCGTGCCTTACGTACTCCACAGCCGGCGAGCGGTCCCCGGCGAGAGCCTCCGGGCGCCGCAAGGGGAGGTCTTCGGAGTAACCTGCGGCGATACTCAGGACGCGCTCATCATCGGACGACACCTTCAGCCGGGTGAGCAAGGTCGATCTCATGGCGGCCTCGATCGCCCATGCGACCAACGGCTTGCCACCCAGATCCCGGGTGTTCTTTCCCGGTAACCGCTTCGAGCCGGCTCGCGCTGGGACGATCCCCAGGACCCTCATTGCCCCCGTCCTGACCCAGACAGGAAAGTCGCCACCTTCCCCGCCAGGAAGACCTCCGCCTTCTCCAAGGACTCGAACGTGTTTCCTCCGAGATGCGGCACCAGCAACAGGTTCGCGTGAATCCGCGACCACACCACCAGAGGGTGGTCCGGGCCGATGTCGGGCTCCCCGTCAAGCACATCGAGAGCTGCGCCGGCAAGCCGCCCGTCCCGCAACGCACTCAGCAGCGCGCTCTCGTCGACCAGCCCGCCCCGCGAGGTGTTGACCAGCACTGAGCCAGGCTTCATTGATCTCATTTCCGACGGACCGAGGAGGTGGCGCGTCGCCGGACTGTAGGACACGTGGAGAGTGACCAGGTCCGAGCCCGAGAGAAGCTCCGTGATCGAACCCACTCTCTCCGCCAATTCCACAGGAAAGTCCGGCCGCGGATCGAATCCGAGCACCCGCATGCCGAAGGCCCTCAGATACCCCGCGACGATCGATCCAAGGCGCCCCATCCCCACGATCCCAGCAGTCCTTCCAAACAGCTCGTGCCCGCGGAACAGATCTCGATTCCAGGTGCCAGCCTTGACCGAATCCACCGCTTCCGGAATCCGCCTCATCAGGGTCAGAGCGAGTGCCACGGCAAGCTCGGCCGTGGCCCGTACTCCCTTGAGGAACTCCGTCTCGCCCTTCAGGCTGAGGACCTTGATTCCAATCTGCTCACAGAGGCCGCAGTCGACGTGATCGAGACCTGTGGCAGGGACAGCCAGGACCCTACAGCGCGGGTGGGCCGGGATGACCTCGGCGTCCACTCGGTGGCCCAACCGGATCCAGAGTCCGTCGTAATCCAATAGCGCCTCCCGTAGCTCCCCTCTCGTCACGGAGTTCAGCCTGACGCTCGCGACCGACCGTAGGATGGCAAGGGCCTTGTCGCTGAACCCCTCCGGCTCTGCGATCAGCAGCCTTGGCTTCGCCGAATCACTACTCATCGACATAACTCAGGCGCTTCTGGAGGTAGGGGAGTAGCGCCGCCAACTGGCTTGCGACCCGCTCCGCGACCCGACCGTCGCCGTAGAGCTGACTTGGAGGGTAAGCCCCGTGTCTCAACTGGGCCGTAATGGCATCTCGAATCGCTGCCCTCTCCGTCGCGACTCTCGAGACGTGCTCGTCAGTCTCTCGGCCCTCTTGCCGGTTACCCACGAGGACCACCGGGGTACCAAGAAAGCTGGCATCTCGCACGAAGCTCGAGGAGTTCCCTACAGCGCACACGGTGCTGGCCAGCACGGCAAGGTACTCCTCCGGGCTGAGATTGGTGAGGGTCCGAAGCCAGTCAGCTCCTCTTACCACCCGATAGACCCGGATCGCCTTGCTGATGTGATCCGATCCCGCGTCGATGTTCGGCCAGAGGAGAAGGGTCGGCATCGCAATCTCGCCAAGAGCGGCGAGCACTTCGTCCATCTGCGCGCGCTCGCCACCGAACTCCGTCGTCGTCGGATGGAACACGACGAGCAGAAATGGCCGCCCCGGGTCGATCATCGCTCCGGAGCCCCGGCCATTGAGCACCTCGGGCTCGAGATGGCGGTCGAGCGTGAGGGCGATGTCACCGCTCGGGCAGCCGACGCCGAGAATCGTCTCGGGACGCTCTCCCATCCGCACCAGATACTCCGCCGAGCGAACGGTGGCAGGGAAGTGGAACTGTGCGAGCTTGGAGATCGCGTGCCGCGCACTCTCGTCGATCGACCCCGAGACCTCGCCGCCCTGCATGTGGACGATGGTCAGATTCATGTAGGCCGCGGCGAGCGCCGCGGCGAGCGCCTCGTAGCGATCGCCGATCAGCAGCACGAGATCGGGAGCCAGGCGCTGGAACTCGCTGGCGAACTCGATCGTGGCGAAACCGACCGACTTCGCCATGGTCACCGGACGCGATCCCTCGAGCTCGATGAAGATCTCGCCGTCGACCGGGAAGCCGTCGCGGCGCACACCCTCGACCGGCTGGTCGAAGCGCTCGAGGACCATCGTCCCGGCGCAGAGCACCTGCAACTCGAGGGCAGGGTGGCGCTGGATCGCGGCCATCACCGGCTTGAGGCGACCGTAGTTGGCACGGTCGACGAGCACCACGCAGACCTTGCGGCGAGAGTCACTCAACGTCTTCCTCCGAAATCGCTTCGTCCGCCAGGAGCGCGCGGCGCAGTCGTCTCCCGACCAACTCATCCCGGCGGGCCGGCGGCAGGCCGGTTCCCGGCTTCTTGAGCCCGAGATCGCCCTCGGCCAAGAGGTGTCCGACGGCCAGGTCGCGAGCCGCGACGAGGCTCTTGCCGAAGATGCGACCGAGGTCGGCGAGCTCGCTCGCCGATCGGTCCTTCTCGACCGGGCTGCTTCGCTCCCGGTGCAGGAAGCTCGCCCCGGCGACGAGCTCGGCGAGCTCCGCCGGAGTGAGCGAGGAGCTCGTGTCGGGCCCGAAGGCCTCGCGCGAGAAGGCGACGTGCACCTCGAGCAGATCGGCGCCCAGCGCCACCGCGCCAAGGCCGGCGAAGATGGTTGCCGAGTGGTCGGAGAGGCCGACCGGGCACTCGTAGCGCGCCGCGAGCTCGGCAAGGACGTTGAGACCGACCTTCTCTGGCGGGCACGGGTAGGCGGTGGTGCACTGGAAGACGGCGAAGGGTGAGCCGTGCCGGCGGAGCAACTCGACGGCGCTGTCGAGCTCGCGCCAGCTCGAGAGGCCACTCGACAGCAGCACCGGCTTGCCGGTCTTCGCCACCCACTCGAGCATCGGCGTGTTGCCGACCTCTCCCGAACCGATCTTCCAGGCCGGGACGGCGAGGCGTTCCAGCAACTCGCAGGCGGCGAGCGAGAAGGGCGACGCGAGGAAGATCAGCTTGGCCTCGCGGGCGTGGGCGGCCAGGCCGGCCCACTGCTCCTCGCTGAACTCCATCCGCTTCCAGTAGTCGAAGCGCGTTGCGTCCTGCCAGCTGAAGCGGACGCGCCACGGCTCGCGCAACGTGCTCTCTTCGGCGGCGATGTGGACCTGGAACTTGATGGCGTCGGCACCGGAGCGGGCGACCGCGTCGACGAAGGCGTGGGCGCTGCCGAGGCTACCGTCATGCGCCTGCGCGACTTCGGCGATGACGAGCGGCGCCGCGCCGCCGCCTACCGGGCGGCCGGCGATCTCGAAGGAGGGGACTGTCGCGTCGCTCATCACGTCGTCTCCTTCCGCGCCGCGGTCGCAGACTCGCGGCTTGCCGGCAACCCCTCCCCGTCGTCGCCGATCTCCTCCCAGCCGGTGAAGCGCACGGCGTTGTCGTCGAGGTAGACGTCGGCCCAGGGCTTGCCGAAGAGGATCTCGTCGTACTCGACGCCGTGGCGTCGCAGCCAGTCGAAGGTGACGGCCCCCTGCCGTGCGAGGACCTTGGCGACGTTGCCGTCGCAGCTCTTCATGTGACGGCCGGTGTGGAGGATGACGTAGTGACCGGCGGCGCGCAGGGCGCGGAGCTTCTCCACCGCTCCAGGCACCGGCTCGAGATCGGCGTAGAGCTGCCCCGGGCGACGGAGCTGGCAGACGACGCCGTCGAGGTCGACGCAGATTCTCATGGGACCTCCAGGCGCGCCGCCGCGCCCGGTCGGGGAGGAGCGAGGCGAACGGGGGGCAAGGGATTCTCGCTCAGGTGCTCAATCACGAGTCGCACCGCCTTCGGCAGGTGCAGCGAACGCCGCCACCGTGTCGCGCAGGCCTTGCTGCAGGTCGACGGCGGCACGGAATCCGAGGATCGCCGCCGCCACCGTGAGGTCGGCGAGCGAGTCGCGCACGTCGCCGGCCCGGGCCGGCTCGTGGCGAGGCGCGAACGCTCGGCCTGCGGCAGCGCCGACAGCGCGCGCCAGGTCGAGCAAGGACGTCCGCGACCCGGCCCCGATGTTGAAGGCGCGACCGCTCGCCGCGGCGGGCGCCCCCGCCGCCAGGAGGTTGGCCACGATCACGTCGGCGACAAAGGTGAAGTCACGCGTCTGCCCGCCGTCTCCGTAAATGACCGGCGCCTCGCCGGCGAGACAGGCGGCGGCGAAGCGCGGGATCACCGCGGCATAGGCACCGAGTGGATCCTGGCGCGGACCGTAGACGTTGAAGTAGCGCAGCCCGACGCTCTCGAAGCCGAAGCAGCGATCGAACGTCGCTGCGAGCTGTTCACCCGCCACCTTCGAGAAGGCGTAGGGAGAGAGCGGCCGGCCCTCTTCGCCCTCGCGCTTCGGGAGGCGTTCGCTGTCGCCGTAGACGCTCGAGGAGGAGGCGTAGACGAGGCGGCGAACGCCGGCTTCGCGAGCCGCGGCGAAGAGATTGGCGGTGCCGGTGACGTTGACGGCGATCGTGGTCGCCGGATCCTCCATCGAGCGCGGGACCGAACCGAGTGCGGCCTGATGGAAGACGAAGGCCACGCCCTCGCAGGCCTGCCGGCAGACGGCAAGGTCGCGGAGGTCGGCGTTCAGGAGCTCGATGCGCTCGCGCGCGCGGGCGAGGTTGGCCCGCCGCCCGGTCGAGAAGTTGTCGAGCACGCGGACCCGGGCACCGCGCTCGACGAGGGCGTCGACGAGGTGCGAACCGATGAAGCCGGCACCGCCGGTGACGAGGACGGGGACGTCGGTCAGGTCAGGGATGGGCATGGAGAGGAGCTCGTGGGCCCGGGGACTCGGTGCCGCCCTGCCCCCAGGTCCCTTCCATGAGAAGGCCATGTGGTGTCAATCGGCCGACTTGTCGGCCGCGCTCGAGGTCTTGGGCGAGGGTCCGGTGCCACGCTTCCATCCGCACTCTCGAGGAGCCCGCGTGGGGCTCGGTGCCTTTTGGTGTCCGATCGGAGCCGGGTGCTGCCATCTCACTCGCGGCCTGCGAGGCCTAGGGACCTGTCGCAGTCACCCGGACCCGGGTCGGACCCTGGCCCAAAGTCGTCGACTCCTCTCCTACCCGAGATGTCGTTGCCGTTTCATGCAGTCCCGGCGGCGGTGCGCAGAGCCTCGTAGGGTTCGCCGCTCACCCAGAGCCGATGCAGGAGGACGGCGAGCTTGCGGGCGATGGCGACGATCGCCCGTTTCTTCGCCGCTTTGCCGCCGCGTTTCGACAGCGCTTCGCCAAATCGCCGCAGATCGCTGTCGGGTGCGAGGGGACCCAGGATGTACTGGGCCGCTTGGACGAGCAGCTTGCGCAGGAAGGGGTCACCTTGCTTGGTGATCCGCAGCTGGGGCTGGCTCTCGCCCGAGTCCCGGACGCCGGGGACCAGTCCCAGGTAGGCCCCGACCTCTCGACTGCGGCGGAAGCGCTCGGGGGTTTCGATCGTCAGCACGTAGCTGACCGCCGTGACGACGCCCACGCCCGGGACCTGACGCAAGCGCTCGGTCTCGGGATGACGACGGCCGAGGCTCCTCGACCTCACGGTCGAAGCCCTTGATCCGCTCCGTCAGCTCCATCACCGTTTCGAGAATCCTCAGCAGCGAGGGCCGCAGGCTCTCCGGCAAGGCCGACACGGCACGTGTAGGGAAGGCCTCCGTCGAACACTTGGGCAGACGTCCTCCAATCGCCTTGACCGCGCCGCGCACGTGATTGACCGCCATCGTGCGCATCCGCACCAGGACATCCCGCGCCCGCATCACCTCGAGCTCTCGCTGAGCGGCTTCGCTTCGATGCCGCACCGGATGCAGCAGCTTCGGCTCGACACGCGCCAAGCGCGCCAGTGTCTCGGCGTCCAGCACGTCCGTCTTCTTCCGGCTCTTGCCGATCAGCGGCAGCTGACGCGAATCCGCCACGATCACCTCGTGTCCCAGACTCGACAGCAGCCGGCTCATCCACGGCGACTGCGCTCCCGTCTCCAGCACCACCTGCATCGGGCCCCAGCGCGCCGACCAGGCTCGCAACGCGGCCTCCGAGCTCCCGATCCGCTCCTGCCCTGCCTGCTCCCCACTCACCCGGTCGAGCACCACCACCTGCGTCCAGCGGTCCCCCACGTCCAGTCCCGCCGTCCACCCTCCCTCGCGCTTGCTATTCTTCTTCACGGCCAACCTCCTTTCTGGGCCCCAGCCCGTCACTCTGCAGACCGTAAAGGTACTGCGACAGGGGGGTTGGCCTTCTCATTCCAATCTCGCTCTGGCTTGGGATGACCGCGGGGAGAGGGCTCGGGCGGGGGGTCGCGTCGGCTGAGGCATCAGGCCTTCACCACGTTCGCCCGGGGGGTGCGGTAGACACCCCGCGTGTCGACGACCAGGGCCGCGTGCGTCGCCACGAGATCGTAGTCGACGGCGCCATGGTCGGTGACGATCATCACCGCATCCTGCGCCGCGAGCGTCGCGGCATCGAGCGCGATCGAACGCATCTCGGGCAGATCGGGCCAGGAGCGCATCTTCGGCGCCACCGGGATGTGCGGGTCGTGGTAGCTCACCACCGCCTCGAGGTGCAGGAGCTTCTCGATCACCTCGAAGGCCGGGCTCTCGCGCGGATCGTCGATGTCTTTCTTGTAGGCGAGCCCGAGGACGAGGACTCGGCTTCCCTTCACCGGCTTGCCCTGCCGGTTGAGCCCGCTGGCGAGCTTGGCGACGACGTACTCCGGCATCCCGGTGTTGACCTCGCCGGCGAGCTCGATGAACTTCGGGACCACCCCGAACTCGCGGGCCTTCCACGAGAGGTAGAAGGGATCGAGCGGGATGCAGTGCCCTCCCAGTCCGGGGCCCGGCGAGAAGCGCATGAAGCCGAACGGCTTGGTGGCGGCGGCGTCGAGCACCTCCCAGACGTCGATGCCCATCCGGTCGTAGACGATCTTCAGCTCGTTGACCAGGGCGATGTTGACGGCGCGGAAGATGTTCTCGACGAGCTTCGTCGCCTCGGCGGCGCGCGACGTGCTGACGCGCACGACCCGCGGCAACACGGCACCGTACAGCGCCTCGGCGAGGTCGCCCGAGAGCGCGTCGACGCCCCCCACCACCTTCGGAATGTTCGCGGTGCCGTACTTGGGGTTGCCCGGGTCCTCGCGCTCCGGGGAGAAGGCGAGGAAGTAGTCGCGACCGGCGACGAGCCCGGTGCGATCGAGGATGCCGCGCACCACCTCGTCGGTGGTGCCGGGGTAGGTGGTCGACTCGAGGATGACGAGTTGCCCCGGACGCAGCGTCGCGGCGATCTGCTCGGCGGTCTTGACGACATAGCTCAGGTCGGGCTCGCGCTGGGGCGTCAGCGGCGTCGGCACGCAGATCAACAGCGCATCGGCTTCGGCGAGGCGCGCGAAGTCGGTGGTCGCCGAGAACTTGCCGGCGGCGCCGAGCGCGGCGAAGCGCGCCGCCTCCAGATGGCGGATGTAGCACTCGCCGCGGGAAAGCGCGGCGACCTTCGCGGGATCGACGTCGAAGCCGAGCACGTCGTAGCCGCCCTCGCCGAAGACGAGGGCGAGCGGCAGACCGACGTAGCCGAGGCCGAGGATGCCGACCTTGGTCTGGTGGGCGGCGAGCTTTTCGAGGAAAGGATGGGTTGGCATGGACGCTCTTCTTTCGAAATCAGGGGGTCGGGGTGCGCAGCTCCCTGCAGCTACCTTTCCGCCCGAGTCCCTCGGCCCTGCCCGGGACGACCGGGGGGCATGTTGGCCTGACGGGCTCCGCCCCCTTCGGTGTCCGGAGAACACCGCCAGGGGGCCGAGTCGGCTCGTCGCGGGCCTCAGCCCGCGACGCGATGGATCGTCCCGGCTCCACTACCGATGCCGGGCGCGATGGCATCGCGCTCGACGACAGCCGCGACCGAGCGGCGCAGGAGGGTGACCGAGACCACGAGTCGCGTCTGCCCCGCTTCGCGGAGCACGACGCCGGAAAATCCCTTGAGCGGCCCGTCGACGACGTCGACCTCGTCGCCGGGCCCGAGATAGGGATGAGGAACCAGCCGTTCACCGGCCTGCTGGAGGCGCCAGATCCGCTCGAGCTCGGCGTGGAGCAGGTCCTGGTCGCGCACGTCGAGGGTGCGCACGACGAGCTGGCTGCGCAGCGCGGCAAGCCGCTCTTCGGCGCTGCCACGGAAGAAGACATAGCCGGGGAACAGCGGCAGAAACGAGACACGCTCCCGCCCGTGACGCTGCACGTGCTTTTCGGCAAGCGGCAGGTAGAACGGCGCCTGGCGTTCGAGCAGGTGGCGAGCAAGCCCCTTTTCCTGGCGGCTGCGGACGTGGGCCACCCACCACGGGAGGCGGCCGTCGCGGACGAGGAAGAGATCGCCGGGAAAGAGGTCGGGCTCTCGCTTCAGCAATGGCACGGCTCGACGACTCGCTCTGCGATCCGGGCCCGCGGCTCGCGCCGGACGGACCGGGGCCGAATCAACGACGGAAGCCGGCTCTACGGGGCCGACGGCGACGCGGGCTGCGGATTGTCGGTGGTGATCGCCACGAGCGTGAGCGTCCCCATCGCAGCGGGGACGATCACCTTCGGATTCGCCCACCAGGCGATGACACAGGCACGACACGCGTCGTCCGGGCGCATCACACCCTGCGGGTCGATCCGCGTGACGATGCCGTCGCACTCCCAGTGGAACACGCTCTTGCCGGCCTGCCAGTCTCGCGTCTCGCCGACCACCAGGTTCTGGGCGTAGCCCTCCTGCTGCGGCGTCAGGGAGACCGGGCAGTTGTCCTTCTTGACCTCGACCACCCGCATCTCGGACTTGTCGAGGAGGCGTCCGCTGGTGTCGTAGACGGCGACGTAGTACTCGGCCGGCTCGTTCTTCAGGCGGTCGAGCCACCGCTGGAGGTCCGCATCCTGCTGGCGGGTCATCCAGGCTCGCTTCTCGATCTTGCCGAGCGAGGCGCGCTCGCGAATCGTCTGCTTGTTGAGGTCGTCGTTCGGGTCACGGTGATCGGAGGCCTCCTTGGCCTTCCACCACTTCGCCCACTCTTCCTCGCTGGCGTTCTTGAGCGACTTCTTCGTCGCCGGCTGGTCTTCGGGATCCGGGAAGGGGCTCCAGTAGGAGCCGTTCCCACCGGGCCGCATCTCGATGTAGTAGAAGTCCTCGACTTCGATGCTCAGACGACGGAAATAGAGACGGACACTCAGGCTGCCGAGGTCGGGCGTCACCGTCGCGGTGACCACGCCGTTGCCATCGAGCGGCAGACAGGGCAATTCCCCTACCGTGATCTTCGAGCTCTGGGCGGTCGCTGGCCACGCGATCGCGGCCAACACGAGAGCTCCGAGACTCAGGGTCCTGCGCATGGCAACCTCCTGATCCAACAGTGTGTACAGACTAGTCCGCTGCGGCGATCAGCGTCAAGGAGCGGCCCGGACGACTTCATCGCGCGCCCTCTTCGGGGGCTCATTCGCCGAGAATCTTCTTCACATAGCCATCGACGAACGGGCTGCGAGCGAGTCGCGCGAGCGCCGGCCGCAGCGTGTCGCGGGCGCCGGCGACATCGCCGGACTCGAAACGCGAGACGGCGAGATAGAACACGAGCTCGGGCCGCCGGTCGGGGCTCGGGCCGGCGCGTTCGAGGTAGGTCACGGCGTCCTGCCAGCGCGAAGCGCGATACGCCACCTCCCCCGCCAGCTCCTGAGCCGGCCCGTAGGACGGCAAGCGCTCGGCCAGCGGAACGACCTGCCGCAGCAGTCCTTCCAGCTCGCCGATCCGCGTCGCGGCCCGGAAGGCCGCGCGGTAGGCCTGGAGCGCTTCGACATCCGCCGGCGCCGGCGTCGCCACCCCGGGCGAGGCAGGGGCCGGCGGCGGCATCGGGACCGGCGTCGGCGTCGGGGCCGGCGTCCTCGTCGGGGCTGGCATCCTTGTCGGGGCCGGCGTCGGCGCCGGGGTTGGCGCCGCGAGGGTGGGCTGTCGCTGGGTCGGCGGCGCGCTCGACGGGGCGGCGACGTTCGTGCCGGCCGGAGTGCCAGCCGCCTGGGCAGGTTTCGCCGCCGACTGGACCGTCAGCCGCTGGGACTCGCGCGAGCCCGGCTCGGTCGCCGGGGGCGGCACGGGGGTGGCGGTGGCCATCACTTTCGGCGGCGAGGCCGGGGTCGGGACAGTGCTTCTGCCGGCCGCGGCCCGCCGGCGCTCGAGGTCGCGACGCAGCCCGGCCACCTCGGCGCTGCCGGAGGCAGCAGGTGCGAGGTGATCGAGGAACGCGGCGGCATCGTCAAGCCGCGACGTCTCGATCAGGCAGCGCAGCCGGCGCGCAGCCGGGCGGGCTGCCGGCGACAGGTCGGGGCACTGGGCAAAGGCCGCCAGCGCCTCCGGGCAACGGTCGGCGAGCGCCAGCGCCTCTCCGCGCAGGCAGCCGACCCGCCCGCCGTCGACCTGGTCGGCGAGGCCGGCGAGACGGTCGACGGCGCGCTCGCCGCGCCCCCGAGCCAGCTCGAGCTCGGCCAGTTGCAACCTCGCGCGGGCGTCTCCGGGATCGGCGGCGGCCCGGCGCTCGAGCTCACGCAGGCGCTCGCGCTCCGGCAGCTTCGCCAGCTCGGTGGCGGCCCGCTTCTCGGCGACGCGGGAGAAGCGCGGCGCGCTCTCGAGCAGGGACGGCTCGATCCAGGCGGCGACGCGATCCTCGAAGCTCGAGCGGACCGCCTCGGAGAGGGTGGCCTTGGCATAGCCCTCGAAGCGCTCCTCGACTTCGAGCAGACGGGTGAAGGTCCCGCGGAACGCCTCGCGATCGTCGAGCGCCGCCTGGGCGAGGCCGAGATGAACCAGACAGGCACCGAGCTGCGGCGGCAGGTCGAGCAAACCGAAACAGGCCAGGCGCAGATCGCGCGCCGCCGCCCGAGGGTCACCGCGCTCGAGCTCGTGCTGGCCGTCGCGCAGGAGGTTCAGGTAGAACGGGTCGGCGGGCTGCTGGGCGACGAGAGGCGCCGCGGCGAGCCCCCCGACGAGAACGAGCGCGGACATCCGGCCGGCGATCATCGGACGCCCCCTTGGGCCGAAGCGATCGGCCGGTCTTCGAGCACCGATCGCGGGTGTTCGACGAAGAGGCGGCGCGCCAGGGCCTCGCCCCAGGTCCGGACGATCTCGTCGTGGGCACGGCGCAGCCCCGGCGGCCGGAAGTCGGGCGCGTGCGTGTCGCTCGCCACGAAGTGGACGAGATCGGCATCGAGGAGGGCGTGCGCCTGGTCGCGGGGACCGCGCCCGTACTCCCCGGTGACGCTCGCCGCGGTGATCTGCAGGTGCCCTCCGGCCTCGACGATCCGCTCGAGGAGCTGCGGTTCGCGGATCAGGAACGGCGTCACCTCCGGGTGGGCGACGATCGGGCGCCACCCGGCGAGGGCCAGCTCCTGGACCAGCTCGACCGGCTCCGGACCGATCCCCCACGGATCGAGCTCGAGCAGGAGGTAGCGCGAACCGGCGAGGGGGACGATCGCTCCCTGGCGTTCCAGGTCGTCGAGCAGATCGGAGTCGACCCGCACCTCGGCGCCGGCCAGCACGCGCAACGACGAGCCGACCGCCGCCTGGAGAGTCTCGACCGCCCTCGCGATGCGCTCGCTCGTCACCCCGGGCCACTCGTCGCGGCGCAGATGCGGCGTGGCGACGATCGCCTCGCAGCCGTCGGCGACGGCCATCCGGCACATCGCCACGGCAATGGAAAGATCGGCGGCTCCGTCGTCGAGCCCCGGCAGGTAGTGACCGTGGAGGTCGATCAAAGTGCCGCCTCGGTGCCCGACTTCCGGCCGCCTCGAACGGCCTCTTCGTCACCGTAGCCGGCGGCGGCGTACGCCTGGTAGCTCGAATAGCCGCCGCGAGAGGTCCCGGCGCCGATGCGGAAGCGGTTGAGCACCGCACCGAGGATCCGCACGTCGGCCATCCCGAGGCGGTCGCGGCAGGCGCGAGCATCCTGGCGCAGGACGTAGCCGACACAGAGGCAGAGCACGACGCCGTCCGACATCGACCCGAGCAGCGTCGAGTCGGTGACGGCGAGCACCGGCGCCGAGTCGATCAGCACGATGTCGAAGCGCGAGCGCACGAGGTTGACGAAGTCCCGCATCCGCTCCGAGGAGAGGAGCTCGGAGGGGTTCGGCGGCGTCGGACCGGACGGGGTGAAGTAGAGGTTCGGAATCTCGGTGCGGAAGATCGTCTTCTCGGGCTCGGCGCTGCCGGTGAGGATGTTGACCAGCCCCGACCGGTTCGACGCCTTGAACACCTCGTGCAAGCGCGGCTTGCGCAGGTCGCCGTCCACCAGCAACACCTGCTTGCCGAGCTGCGACAGCACCACCGCGAGGTTGGCGGCGGTCGAGGTCTTGCCCTCTCCGGGAACGGCCGAGGTCACCACCACGACGCGCAGCTCCCGGGCCGAGGAGAGCAGCAGCGCCGTGCGGAGCGCCCGATAGGCCTCCGAGACCGGGAGTCGGGGACGCAGGTGCGGCACCAGCTCGATGCGGGTGTCCTCGTCGCCGGACTTCGCTTGCTTGCCCGTCCGCGTGGCGATCGGACGGCGTTTGCCGCCGCCCTTCGTCGCCCCGTAGCCGTAGGTCCCGTAGCCGTAGCCGTAGCCGTAGGCGCCACCGTACCGACCCAGCAGACCGTAACCGTAGCTCCGGGTGGCCGAGGCGATGTCCGGCACCACGGCGAGCACGGGGATCCCGAGCTCGCGCTCCACCTGCTCGCTCGTCTTGACCGTGCGGTCCATGTAGTGGAGGAGGAAGGCGAGCCCCAGGCCGAGCAGCAGACCGACGCCGCCGCCGAGCGAGAGGTTGCGCCGCAGCGACGGACGGAACGGTCCGCCCGGCACCAGCGCGCGGTCCACGACCCGGACGTTCGACTCGCGGGTGGCCTGCAAGCGCGAGGTGACGTCGGTCGAGGACTGTTGCCGCAGCAGGTCGTCGAGCAGGGCGCGGCGCGTCGAGATCTCCACCTTGAGGTTGTTGTACTCGATCGCCGCCGAGTTGATCGTGCGGTTCTCGGCCTTGAGCTGATTGATCTCGGCGGTGAGCGAGCCTTCGCGGCGTTGCGCCGTCTGGTAGTCGGCGCGCGCCGATTCGCGCGCCTTCTCCAGCGCATCGCGAGCGGCTTGTTTGAGGTTCCGCCGCGCGGTCTCGATCTTGGTCTTGAGCTCGACCATCGCGGGCCACTCGGGCTTGTAGGTGTTGAGCCGCGTCGAGTAGTCGCGCTCCATCGAGATCAGCTCGGTGCGCAGCTGGACGACGAAGGTGTCGTCGAGGATCTCGGCGGCGCTCTCTTCGGTCGCCGCCTGGAGCTCGGCGAGGCGTGCCCCTTTGCCGATCCGCTCCGACGCCGCCTTGGCGAGGTCCTGGTTGAGCGACTCGAGCCGCGAGAGCACCACGTTGCCGCCGGAGTCGAGCGTGACGATGTCGTTGCGCCGGCTGTAGGCGACGAGCTGGTTCTCCTTGTCCTGGATCTCCTGCTTGATCGCCTCGACCTGCGAGCCGTAGAAGACCGAGGCCTTGCCGGCGAGCGCCGAGCGCGTCTCGATGCCCCAGTCGATGTAGGTCTCGGCGACGCCGTTGGCCACCCGTGCCGCCAGCTCCGGCGACGTCGAGACGAAGGTGATGTCGACCATCTGGGTGTTGCGGACCGGATTGACCGCCAGTCCCCCGAGGACGCGCCCGGCGAGCGCGCCGAGCGCCGCCTCGTCGGCCGCGGCCGAGCCGGCGGCGGTGGCGGCGAGCGCCGCGCGTCCCGGATTGAACAGCGGGTCCTGGTCGAGCCGCAGATTCTGCACCACCCGCTCGGCGAGACCGCGGCTCTGCAGCAGCTTGTACTGGGTCGGATAGAACTCGATGTTGTAGTAGTTCTCCCAGGCACCCTCGGCGGCGTTCTTGACCGGCACGGAGAGCCGGCGTTCGATGAGGATCGTCGTCGTGCCGCTGTAGAGCTTCGGGGTGACCAGATAGGAGACGAAGCCGAGCAGGGCGCAGATGGCAGTGAGCAGGGCGATGAGACGCCAGCGCTCCTGGACGATGCGCAGGTAGTCGGCGAGGTGGATCTCGGGCTCCGGCGCGCCGAGCTCGCGCGACGGGTCGAACGGCGCCATCGGCGGCGGCGAAGCGAGCGGCAGGCTGCCCTGGGCCGGGGAGAGCGGTGGAACCGGTTGGTTCAAAAGAAGGACTCCTTGACGACGACGACATCCCCCTCGAGGAGCTCGGGATCGGTTTCCTTGCCGGCGAGGATCCGCTTGAAGTTGGCCTTGATCTCGATCTGGCCGCCTTCGGAGCCCTTGCGCTTGATGGCGATGTCGCTCGAGGCCCGGTCCGAGAGACCGCCGGCCCGGGCCACGCCGGCGAGAAGGGTGATTCGCTCGTCGCTGCGGAAGGCGATCGCGCCGCGGGTCGTCACCTCCCCGAGGAAGAAGACGGTGACCGTCGTCACCCCGGGGACGTTGATCAGGTCGTTGGCGAAGATCGGCAGGTTCGCCTTGGGATCGGCCTTGACCAGCAGGTCGCTGACGCGCACCGCGACCTGATCGGTGAGGCCGTTGTCGGCACGGCGCAGGATGTAGATCAGGTCGCCGTGCTCCCCCGAGAGCCCGCCGGCGGCAGAGAGCGCTTCGAGCAGGGTCCAGCGGCCGGAGAAGGCGAGGTTGCCGGGGCTCTTCACCGCGCCGAGGACGACGATCGGTCGCGAGCGGAACTCGCGCACCTGGACGGCCACCGAGGCACGCTGGACGTACTTGGCTTCGAGCAGGTCCTTGAGCCGCCGCGCGAACTCGCTGTCGGTCAGGCCCTGGGCCGGCACGTCGCCGATCAGGGGCAGGTTTACCGAGCCGTCCTCGGCGACGCGGCGCTCGACGTTGAGCTCGGCGACTTCGAAGACCTTGATGTCGAGCAGGTCCTTCGGACCGATCCGGTACGACGCCGTCGAGGTGAGCGGGGTCTGCGACGCGGCAGGACCGGCGAGCGACAGCAACGCCGACACCGCCAGCGCAGTGAACGAGAAACGGCTCATCTGCCGGCGATTATAGTGGCAGCGCGCGCGCCGCGCCGGTTCAGTACCAGCCCGAGGCGCCGACGCCGAGGTCGAGACCGACGCGCAGCACCGTCGTGTCGCGGTCGAGCTCGGGGATGTTCGAGTCGTATCGCGACTCGCCGTAGCCGGCGCGCAGCGTGAAGCCGCGACCGAGCTCCATCCTCAGCTCGGCCCCGTAGGCGGTGAGGTCGTCCCGGCGCACGGTCAGGCCCGGCAGGGCCGAGCGGTACTCCTGCTCGCCCTGCTCGCCGAAGAGGGTGAGCGACGTCCGCCAGCCGAGACGGACCACCAGGCTCGCGCCGCGCCGGTCCTCGACGATGTCGCGGCTCGACGCGTCGACCGCCACCAGCAGGTCGCGCGAGGCATAGAGCACGGGCGAGATCTTCGCCTCCGGTCGGAGCTGCAGCTGGATCCTCCCGAAGTCGTCCTCCGTCGCCTGGAAGCTCGAGCCGGCGCTCGGCTCGAGCTGGCGGCGGGCAACCTGGGCGGAGATGGCGTAGCCCCCCCGCGTGCGGCTCGCCTCGACGTAGACGGCGTCGCCGGTGTTCGAGGTCGCGAAGGTGGAGTCCTGCGACGTCGACTCGGTCTTCTCGTAGCCGGCGCCGAGCATCAGCCCGGAGCGGAAGCGGAAGCGCAGGCCGCCCCGCAGGGCGTTCTCGTCCCGGTCGAGCGCCCCCAGCCGGACATCGCCGTTCTCGTCGCCGAGCGAGCGCACGCGAGACTCTCGCCCGCCGGCATAGAGCGAGAGCGCCCCGGTGAGCTTGAGCTCGAGCCCCACCAGCGCTTCGTCGGACCGCGTCGGGATGCGAGCGAACGACTCGGCGAGGGCGATGCCCTCGTCGTCTCGCCGGCTCGCGGTGATCTCGATGCCGAGGCGGTTGAAGTCGGCGAAGATCCCGGCGCCGTAGCGTCCGAGCGCCCGCCGCTGGGCGTCGCGCTTCTGCCAGTAGACGTACTCGGGAAGGAAGTGGAAGGCCCAGGTCACTCGCGAGCCGTTGCGCACGTAGGCACGCGCCCCGGCCCCCACCGTGGTGGTGAGGTCGGCGTCGAGCGGTCGACCCTCGGCATCGAGCTGCCCGTCGTCGACCCAGGCCATGTCACGCACGCCGATCCACGGCTCGATGCGGAACGGTCCCAGGCGCCAGCGAGCCTTCTCGGCAGCCTGGGCGACGCCCGCCTTGCGGTCCTCCGGCAACTGGGAAAGACTTCCAGGAGTCGTATAGGCACTGTATTGCGCGAGCAACGGCGGAGCGACCGCCAATGACGCGAGCACCATGGCGCCCGTGATCCCGATCCGGCTCTTCATGCTTCCTCCCGCGGCGCGCGCGCCACTCGCTACCCACGTCCGATCGATGGCGCGATGATACGACAGGCCCTTGCCGACGCCCGGCACCGCATCCCGGCGCTCGCCCTCGGCGCGTTGCTCCTCTGGGCACCGCTGCCGTTCGCCAGCATCACACCGCGGGCAGCGGCCGCACTGGAGATCGGCGGCTTTCTCGCCCTCGCCCTCGCCGCCAGCCGCGCCGCCTCGCTGGCGCCAGTTCGCCGCTCCGGCTGGGGCGCCGCGGCGCTCGTCGCCGTGGCCCTCCTGGGGCTCGTGCAGTCGATCTCCTGGCCGCGCGGCCTGGTGCACGCGATCTCGCCGCAGCATCTCGCGACGGTCGAGCCGAGCCGGGCGGTGCTCGGGAGCACCGAGCCGGCGACGCTCGTCCCGCTCTCCTTCGATCCGGCGACGTCCCGCCGGACCGCCCTCGGGTGGATCTCCTGCGCGGCCCTGCTGGCGGCCGCCACCCTGGTCGGCGACGAGCGTCGCCATCGGCGCCTGCTGCTCGCCACGCTGCTCGCCGCCGCCGTTTTCGAGGTCCTCTACGGTGCTCAGGGCTGGTTCGCCTCGTCGACCAGCATCTGGGGCGTCGAGGTGCCCAACACCACGGCACGGCTGCGCGGCACCTTCGTCAACGCCGACCATCTCGCGCTCTACCTCGAGATCGCCCTCGCCGTCGCGTTCGCCTGGACCTACTGGACGCTGCGACGGTCTCGCGACGAGCCGACGGTCGAGCGGCGCCTGTTACGCCTGGCGCCGCCACTCGCCGTCTGGGCGCTGCTCTTCGCCGGCCTGACCTTCACGGCTTCGCGTGCCGGCCTCGCCGCGGCGGTCGGCGCCACGCTGCTGCAGGGGCTGTTGACGTTTCGGCGGCACGGCCGGCGACGTTGGGTGATGGTCGGCGCGGCGCTGCTCGGCGTCGGCATCGCCGCGGCGGCGACGCTCGGCTTCGAACAGGCCTTCGGGCGCTGGCTCGGCACCTCGGCCTACGAGCTCACGCTGAACGTGCGGCTCGAGGCCGATCTCGCCGCAGCCTCGCTGTGGGCCGCCTACCCGGCGCTCGGGACGGGGCTCGGCGCCTTCGCCGACGTCTTCGCCGCCGTCCAGCCACGCGACGGTCTCGTCTGGGGACATCTGCACAACGACTGGCTCGAGCTCGCGCTGACGACCGGCGCGCTGGGCTTGGCGGCATTCCTCGGCGGATTGATCCCGCTCGTCCGGCGGCTGGTCGTCGTCCTCCGCCAGGGGCACCGCAGCGAGGACCGCGCCGCCGCCATCGCCGCCCTCGGCGCGCTCGCCGCCGTGGCGTTCCACTCGCTGCTCGATTTCGGCCTGACGATGCCCGCCAACGCGGCGACGCTGGCGATCGTCGTCGGTGCCGCCGCCGGGGCGCGGGCGGGAGACATCCCCAGGCGAACGGTCGAAGAGCCCCAAGATCAGGGATAGCCGACGAGCATCTTCCTCGGACGCACCTGGCTTCGCCGCGGCCGGCGGGTCGCGTCGTCCATCCGCCCGAGCGCGATCGCGGTACGGATGCCGGCCTCGGGGGCCGGCGTCCTTCGAAGCGCGAAGGGCCGGCGGAATCGCTTCCACCGGCCCCGTGATCGAAACACGGAGGGCCGAGGCCCTCCGTCGAGTGCGACCTTCCGCCTCAGTACATCCCGCCCATGCCGCCCGGCATGCCGCCCGGGCCGCCCGCCTTGGGCTCCTTCTCCTTGATCTCGCTGATCATCGCCTCGGTGGTGAGCATCAGGCCAGCGATCGAGGCCGCGTTGACCAGCGCGGTCTTGGTCACCTTCGCCGGGTCGATGACGCCGGCCTTGACCAGGTCCTCGTACTTGTCGGTCGCCGCGTTGTAGCCGACGTTGCCCTCGCGCGAGAGGATGTCGCGGACGACGATCGAGCCCTCTTCACCGGCGTTGATGGCGATCTGGCGCGACGGCTCCTCGAGCGCGCGGCGCACGATCTTCACCCCGACCGCGACGTCGCCCTCGGCCTTGACGTCGTCGACCGCCTTGATGGCGCGCAGCAGGGCCACGCCGCCGCCGGCGACGATGCCCTCTTCCACCGCCGCCTTCGTGGCGTGCATGGCGTCCTCGACGCGGGCCTTGCGCTCCTTCATCTCGGTCTCGGTGGCAGCACCGACCTTGATCACCGCCACACCGCCGACGAGCTTGGCCAACCGCTCCTGCAGCTTCTCGCGGTCGTAGTCCGAGGTGGTCTCCTCGATCTGGGCGCGGATCTGCTTGACGCGGCCGGCGATCGCCTCGCGGCGCTTCTTGTCGTCGGTGTCGGTGACGATCGTCGTGTCGTCCTTGGTGATCGAGACCTTCTTCGCGTCGCCGAGGTCTTCCCACTTGACGTTCTCGAGCTTGATGCCGAGGTCCTCGGAGATCAGCTTGCCACCGGTGAGGATGGCGATGTCCTCGAGCATGGCCTTGCGGCGGTCGCCGAAGCCCGGGGCCTTGACCGCCGAGATCTGCAGCGTGCCGCGCAGCTTGTTGACCACCAGCGTGGCCAGCGCCTCGCCCTCGACGTCCTCGGCGAGGATGAGGAACGGCTTGCCCTGGCGGGCGACCTGCTCGAGGATCGGGAGCAGGTCCTTCATCGAGCTGATCTTCTTCTCGTAGATGAGGATCTTCGCGCCCTCGAGCACCGACTCCATCCGCTCGGCGTCGGTGACGAAGTAGGGCGACAGGTAGCCGCGGTCGAACTGCATGCCCTCGACGACCTCGAGGGTCGTCTCGAGGCCCTTGGCCTCCTCGACGGTGATCACGCCGTCCTTGCCGACCTTCTCCATCGCCTCGGCGATGATCCGGCCGATCTCCGGGTCGTTGTTGGCCGAGATCGTGCCGACGTGCGCGATCTCCTTGCCCTCGACCGGCTTGGCGAGCTTGTCGATGGCACCGTTGGCGGCCTTGACGGCGAGGTCGATGCCGCGCTTGAGCTCCATCGGGTTGGCACCGGCGGTGACGTTCTTGGCGCCCTCGCGGTAGATCGCCTGGGCGAGCACGGTGGCGGTGGTGGTGCCGTCGCCGGCGACGTCGGAGGTCTTCGAAGCGACCTCGCGCACCATCTGCGCGCCCATGTTCTCGACCGGGTCGGCGAGCTCGATCTCCTTGGCGACGGTCACGCCGTCCTTGGTGATCGACGGCGAGCCGAACTTCTTCTCGATGACCACGTTGCGGCCCTTGGGGCCGAGCGTGACCTTGACCGCGTCGGCCAGCTTGTTGACGCCGCGGAGAATCGCGGCGCGCGCCTCTTCGGAGTAGATGATCTGCTTGGCAGGCATTGGGTGGTTCCTATTCGGATGAAGTCAGGTCAGTAGGGGGAAGGGCGATCACTTGTCGAGAACGGCGAGGATCTCGTCCTCGCGCAGGATGACGAGCTCGTCGTCAGCCAGCTTGATCTCGCTGCCCGAGTACTTGCCGATGAGGATGCGGTCGCCGGCCTTGACGTCCATCGGCGCCCGCTGACCGTTGTCGTTGACCTTGCCGGGGCCGACGGCGATGACCTCGGCCTCCTGCGGCTTCTCCTTGGCGGTATCGGGAATGATGATTCCGCCGCGAACCTGCTCCTGGGCTTCGATTCGCTTGACCACGACGCGATCGTGCAGAGGACGAATCTTCACGGGTCGACTCTCCTTCCAGCTGGGGGTTGAGGGTCCTGCGTTGTCATGTTCGAAAGGCGAAGCGCCGTTAGCACTCGCCCGCATTGAGTGCTAACACGATAAAGCCTGAGCGTATTCCCGTCAAGTCTTCGTCGAAGACGAGCATCATGGCGCCCAGAACGGCGCAAGGAAGGCGAAAAATTGACCTGGGAAGGATCAGGCGCCCGGATTGGACGCCAACGGACCGACTCGACCGTCTTCGAAGTCGAGACGGGTCTCAGGGAGCTGCCACCCCTGAAGCGTGCCCGTCTCGAACGAGCCGGGCTGACCGGAAGCCACCATCGCCGACCCCGCCGGGGTCTCCGAGACCCGAGGAATGGAGCGGGGTGCCGGCTCCGACAAGGGCACCACGGCGACTTCAGCCGGCGGCGGCGCGACCGGGAGGACCGCCACGGCCGCAGAGGCGGTCGGGAAGTCGTGCTGCCGCGGTTCGATCCGCGTCGCCAGCCAGGAGCTGCCGAGGGCGAGCGCGAGGGCCGCCGCGGCGGCGAGGTAGCGCCGGGGGAGGCGCCGGGAGCTCGGCATCGCTTCCTCGGTCGCGCGCAGGTGTCCGGAGGAGGCGAGCTCCAGGCGCAGGCTGGCCAGATCGCGCACCTCCGCCGAGAGCTCCGGGTCGACCGCTTCCCAGGCGACGAAGGCCTCGTACTCCAGAGGAGAGAGCGAGCCGTCGACGTAGGCGGCCAGATCCTCGAAAGCTACCGGTTCGGCGGCAGCGAGGTCGGCGCGGAATCGACGCTCGAGATCCCCGGCCGGGGTGCGGATCGCCTCGTTCTTCCCTCTCATCGCCCTCGAGGATGCGGAAACCGGCCGCGTGATACCACCCGAGGTCAACCCGCTCCCCCCACCCGGCGGGCGAGGCGGGCGCGCGCGCTCTTGCGCAGGTTGATGACCTGCCGGCGGGTCAGACCGAGTCGTTCGGCGATCCAGAGGTCGTCTCGCGGCAGGTCCGGCCAGATTGCGGCGAGCTCTCCAGGGGAGAGCTCGAGCGCGGCGGCGATCGCCGGGGGGGCGGCCACCCCGGTCAGCGGCAGGAGCCCGAGCATCTCTCGCCCCTGTTCGTCGCGCAGATTCAGCAGGAGGGCGACGCGCTGCGCCCGTGGCAGCTCGACGATCTCCGCCCAGAGCCGAGCGAGATACTCACGCCCCATCAACTGCTCGACCGGCCCCTTCCCTGGATCGGCCAGCGACTCGACCACGCCCTCACCGGCCGCCGCACCGACCTCGCGGTCGAGAAGCCCGAGGCGCTCGGCGAGCAGCGCGGTCAGATCCGCCAGACGGCAAGGCCGCGGCAGGATCGTCAACACGCTCCGCACCTGGGCGGCGAAGCCGAGCCCCTCCCACCCGTCCGGAGCGGCGGCCAGCGCATCGGCCAGGTCCGCCGAGTCGACCGCCGGCCACGAAAACGGCCCTTGCGGCCGCAAGGAGCGCCGTCCGCAGTGCCACTCTCCCCCCCGGCTCGCCCAGAGCCCGAGGTCGCGGTCATGGGTGAGGACGTAGCGCAGGCGATCCTGCAGGCGCGCTCGCTCCGGATGACGCTGACGCAGCCAGGCGCGCCAAGCGTTGAAGCCGGTCACGGCGACGTAGCCGGCGAAGCTGGCGATCGGCTCGGCCTGTCCCTGCCTCAGCGATTGCAGCTGCCGCGCCAGCCGCAGGAGGGCCGAGCTCCGCAGATCCTCCAGATCGGCGTCCGGAAAGCTGTCCCCGCGGAGCTGACCTCGGAGCACCCGGTCGAGCACCGGCACCGCATCGGCCCCGAGCAGGCGGCCGAGCTCCTCCTCGGCCAGCCGCTCGTCGGCGGCGGCGAGAAATCGTTGCAGGAGCGGATCGTTGCGGTCGGCGGTGTCGCCGCGATCGGTCGCCATGGCCCGGCGATCGGGCTCCGGCCGGCCGCGGGGAGCGGCTACCGGAGCCCAGCTCCCTCAGCCGGCAAGGGAGCTCAGAGACTTTCTCAACCCTTCCGCCGCTTCGTCGGCTCGGCGGCCTCGGCCTGAGCAAGCACTCGCGCCAGCTCGAAGAGGAACGCTCGCAGCAGCGGCGGGCTGCACCACGGCCGGTCCGCCACCTCGAAGACCATCTTGAGGAGCTTGTCCGGCGAATCGTGGCGGGCGAGCTCGACCACGAAGGGGCGTTTGTCGAGCGTGCGATCCGGGACGTAGATGCAGACGGCCTTCTCGTCACCGATCACTTCGCCGCGCCCGCCGGCGCCGGCGGCCTCGTCGAGCGAATCGCGGATCCACTCCGAGACGGACCAGTAGCCGGCCCGCTCGGCGGCTTCCTTCCACCGCTCGACCTGCTCGGTGCTTGCACGAATCATCCTGGTTTCTGACAGCGGTTCTTTGGGCATGATGGTCTCCCGATTCGTCGAAGATTACTACAGCAAACGCTTGCAGGGACATTGCCGCGGCGATCCGGCGCGAGTAGGCTCGCTCGCGCCACCCGCCTGCAAACCGAGCTCGGTTCCGTCGCGTGCCTGCCGCCGCGACCTTCCGCCGGCGGCGGGTGTGGAGGCCGCGCCCCACCGATGACCGCCGTCGCCCGCCGCGCCGACTACGCCCTTCGTCTCGCCTGCGCCGTCGCCTTCGTCGGCTTCGGGCTCTGGGAGGGCGACAACCTCGTCCGCGAACGGCAGGCCGCGCTCGACGACTGGCAGAGCCGCCTCGAGGCCACGGCCGACGATCGTGAGCGCGCCATCGACACCTGGCTCGCCGAACGACGCCACGACCTCGAGCTGGTCGCGACCTACCCGTCCATTCGCGCCATGCTCGGCGGGCACGGCGAGGTCGATCACCGCCTGCGCCAGATCCTCCAGAGCACGGTCAGCGCGGGCTCGTTCGAGAGCTTCGCCCTCTTCGATCGCACGGGGGCGGCACGGATCACTCTCGGCGTCGAGAAGATCCCGACCGAGGAGCTGCCGCCGGGCTGGACGGCCATTGCCAACTCTCCCCCCGGTTCGCCACGGATCGCGTCGATCCGCGGCCCGAAGGGCAGGCTGCGACTCGCCTTTCTCACCCCGGTCGACCTCGAGCCCGAGACTCCCGACGCCCTCGCGCCGAGCGCCGCCTCCGCGAGCGGAGACCTCCCCGTCGGATCGCTGGTCGCCACGGTCGACCCGGGAGAGCGCCTCTTCGCCCTGCTCGGCCGCGACCTGTCGATCTCCGGCAGCGGCGAGAGCCTGCTCGTCGCCCGACGCGGCGCCGCCGCCGTCTATCTCTCTCCCCTGCGCCATGCGCCGCCCCACTCCGGAGCGTGGCGCGAGGTCGCGGTCAGCCTCGATCCGGCCGCGGAGATCGCTTTGGCTCCCGGCATCGGAAGGGGCGAGCGCGCCGACTACCGGGGCATCACCACCCTGGTCGCGACCCGTCGCCTCAGCGAAGCGCCCTGGGGACTCCTGGTGAAGATCGACCGACGCGAAGCCCTCGCCGTCTGGCGGGCAGCGACGATTCGCCGGCTCGCCACCTGGGCGATGGCGCTCGCCGCGACGCTGCTCCTGCTCTGGGGTCGCCAGCGCAGTCGCCGGCTGCAGATGATCGAGGAGAGCGCCGACCGCGATGCCAAGTACCGCCTGCTGATGGAGCAGGCCGGCGACGCCATCTTCTTCGTGCGGCCCGCCGACGGACGGATTCTCGAAGCCAACCGCGCTGCCGAGCGGATGTACGGTCTATCCGGCGAAGCGCTGCGCGAGCTTTCGCTCGCCGGGCTGCACGCCCCGGCCGAGCGCGCCGAGGGACTGACCACGCTCGCGGCTGCAGCGGCCCTCGCACCGCCCGGCCGGCTCGTGCAAGAGACCGTCCATCGCGACGCCGAGGGCCGCACCTTCCCGGTCGAGGTGAGCATCGGCCCGGCCGAGGTGGGCGGCGAGACGGTGCTGCTCGAGGTGGTCCGCGACACGCGCGAGCGCTGGGCCGCCATCGAGCGGATCGAGCGGTTGAACCGGACCCTCTCGACGACGTCGCAGATCAACCAGCTCATCGCTCACGAGCGCGACCGCGACCGCCTGCTGCGCGAAGCCTGCCGCATCTTCGTCGACTCGGCCGGCCTGCGCATGGCCTGGATCGGTCGGGTCGCCGCGGCGACGCCCGGCGAGCCGTCGCGGGTCGTCCCGGTGGCGTGGGCCGGCCTCGAGAGCGGCTATCTCGCCACCGCCGACCTGCCCCTCGACGCGGCCGAGATCGGCCCGGCCCGCCAGTCGATCCTCGAAGGGCGAGCGGTCACACGCAGCGGCCCCGGGATGCGCCCCGAGGCCTGGAGCCGCGCCGCCGAGCAGCGCGGCTTCCGTTCGAGCGCCGCCGCGCCGATGAGCCGAGCCGGACAGATCGCCGGGGTGATCGCCGTCTACTCCGAGGTTCCGGACTTCTTCCACGCCGACAGTCTCGCGATGCTCGAGGATCTCGCCGGCGACCTCGAGCTGGCGCTGACCGCGATCGAAGCCGAGGCCGCGCTCGCCGAGAGCGCCGCACGCTACCGCGCGCTCTTCGAGAGCAGCCCGCAGCCGATGTGGGTCCACGACGTCGCGACGCTCCGCTTTCTCGCCGTCAACGACGCCGCCGTCCGCTGCTACGGCTGGTCGCGCGACGAGCTCCTCGCCATGACCCTCGCCGACCTCCGTCCGCCGGACGCGCCGTGCGACACGCCCGAGAAGGGGTCGTGTGGCGAGCACGGCCTCGACGACGACGGCATCCGGCGCCATCGTCGCAAAGACGGGAAGGCGATCCACGTCCACGTCACGACGCACACCCTGGAGTTCGAGAATCGGGCCGCCGAGCTGGTGCTCGCTACCGACGTCACCGAGCAGGTACGAGCGGAGGCCGAGCTGCAGCAGACGCACGCGCTGCTGCGCGGCGTCGTCGAGCAGTCGCCGGCGCCGATCTACACGATCTCGCTCGGCGGGAGCGTCACCTCGTGGAATCGCGCCGCCGAAGAGACGTTCGGCTGGACCGCCGCGGAGGTGCTCGGCAAACCGCTTCCGATCGTCCAAGCGGAATCCGAGCCGGAGTTCCGCCAGCTGCTCGCCCGCGTCCGCGCCGGCGAGGCACTGCGCGAGGTCGAGCTCGTCCGCCACCGTCGCGACGGCTCGCTGATCGTCCTCGACCTGGCAGCTGCACCGCTCTGCGACTCGGGCGGCGCAGTCACCGGCGTCGTCGCCTTGGCCACCGACGTGACCGCCCGCAAGCGCGCCGAAGAGGAGGCCCGCCGCCTGGCCGTCGAGCTCGAGGATCGCGTCCGCCAGCGCACCGCCGAGCTCGAGGCGGCCAATCGCGAGCTCGAAGCGTTCACCTATTCCGTGTCGCACGACCTGCGCGCCCCGCTGCGCGCCATCGACGGTTTCTCGAGTCTGCTCGAGAAGGACCACGGCAGCCGACTCGAAGCCGAGGGCCGACGGCTGCTCGCCGGCGTCCGCTCCAACTCGAGCCGCCTGTCGGCCCTGCTCACCGACCTCCTGGCGCTCTCCCGAGCCGGGCGCAAGGGGCTCTCGCACGAACGGATCGCCATGCGCCCGCTCGCCTCGGCCGCGCTGCTCGAATCACTCACCGGCGACAGCGAAGGGCTCGAGATCGTCTGGGGGAGCCTGCCCGACGCCTGGGGCGATCCGTCGCTGCTGCGCCAGGTCTGGGTCAACCTGATCTCGAATGCCGTGAAGTTCTCCGCCGAGCGAGCGGAACGCCGCATCGAGATCGGTGCCGACACCGCCGACGGCGAGGTTCGCTACTTCGTGCGGGACAACGGGATCGGCTTCTCGGATCACGATGCCGAGAGTCTCTTCGGCGTCTTCCAGCGCCTGCCGGGGAGCGAACGCTTCGAAGGCAACGGCGTCGGCCTCGCGCTCGTGCAGCGCGTCGTGACGCGCCACGGCGGCAGAGTCTGGGCCCGCGGCGTGCTCGGCGAAGGGGCCTGCTTCTATTTCACGCTGCCGAATTCCGCCTGAACGTCTCGCTTCGCCCGCGAGGCGCGATCCACCGCCTCACGCCACGCCGCGTCGACCTGCGCCGGCGAGTGCCGCTGGAGAAGCCGAGCGCGACCGGCCGCCACCTGCCGCTCGCGTCCGCCGGCGTCGTCGAGCAGTTGCCCCACGGCGGCCACCCAGTCCGCCGGAGCGTCGGCGACGCGGACGGCGCCCCCGAGCGTCGCTGCCTCGCCCTCGGCGGCCAGACCGGCGACGGCCCCGGGTGAGACCACCACCGGCACCCCGGCCGCCCAGGCCTCGAGCACCTTCACCGGGACCCCCGAGCCGCCGCGCAGCGGCGCCAATGCGACAGAAGCTCCGGCCAGCAGCTCGACGAGCGAAGGCGGCGAAGCAACCAGCGTCGCTCCGGCGCGAGCGGCAGCGGCCCGCAGCTCGCGGCCGGGGCGATCGCCGGCGACGAGGAGCTCGAGCTCCGGGCGAGCGGCGCGCAAGGCCGGCCAGATTTCGGCAAACAGCCAGCGTGCCGCGTCGCGATTGGGAAAGTAGCCGAGGTTGCCGGTGAAGAGGAGGCGCGGCCGGCCGGAGGGCGAGGGGGCGACCGCGCGCCCGGCCTGCGGCACCGCCAGCGGCAGGACACCGAGCCGCGCGGCGAGCTCGGGGCGGCGCAAGAGGATCGCCGCCCGGTCCCGATCGCTCACCACGACACTGTGAGCGGCTCGCGCCACGAGGCGGTCTTCACTCGCCGCGAGGCGCTTCGCCTCCGCGCGCCAGAGCGGCCGCAACCAGGCGCGATCGCGGCTCGCCCGAGACGCGAGATTGAGCCCCAGGCTGTCGATCAGGTCGACGAGCAGCGGCGTCTCCGCCACGCAGTCGGCGTAGCGCTCGAGCCGCGAGAGCTGGAGGATCACCAGATCGGCGCGGCGGGCGAGCGGCGGCAGACGCCGGGCGAGGTCGCTCGAGGCGAACAGCGCCTGCTGCAGCGGCGCTCCGCGAAGGCCGTTGACGACGCACGCCACGAGCCGCCGCGGCCAGGACGAGAGGCGGTAGCTCTCGGACGCGGCGACGCCTCGCGGATGCAGGTCCGCGTCCGCGCCGCGCGCTCGCGGCGCCAGGAGCGTCACCTCGTGATCTCCGGCGAGCGCGGCGAGCGCCTGGCCGGCGCGGATCTGATCACCGCGACGCGGCGGCCACGGGGGACGGCCGACGACGAGGAGGATCTTCATCGCGCCGCTCCCGGCCGGTCGACGAACCCCTCGACCAGCCCGCGGAGCGCCGCCGCCATGGCGCTCGGATCGTGATCGCTGCCCAACTGCTTCCGCCCCCCGGCGATCAGCCGCCCAGCGAGCTCCGGCGCTTCGCGGAGCCGACGGATCGCCTCGGCAAAGCCGTCGGCGTCAGCAGCGAGGAGCCAGTCCCGACCGTCGACTCCGGCGAGGCCTCGCACCGCCGCGGCGGTGCCGACGACCGCGACGCCCCGCGCCCAGGCTTCGAGGAGTCGAATCCGCACCCCCGAGCCGGAGCGCAGGGGCAACACCAGCACCGCGCCGGCAGCGAACGCCTCGGCGCTCTCCCGGGGCGCGGGATGGTCGACGACCCCCTCGCCGGCGGCTTCGTTCCGAGCGTCGGCGGCGAAGCGATGAAGGACGGCCGCGGGCGAGAGCGCCCGGATGCGCGGCCAGACCTCGGTGAGGAACCAGCGTTCCGCCTCGCGATTCGGCCCCCACCCGGCGCTGCCGAAGAGCACGATCGGCGGCGAGCCGGCGAGAGCTTCGCCGGCGGGAAGGGTCGCGGGAAACGCCGGCCGCAGGACGTGCACCCGCGGCGTTTCCACACGCGCGGAATCGGAGATCCCCGGTGCACCGCCGCCGAGCAGGGCGGCGAGACCGGCGGCATCTTCCGGGGAGAGCGCCAGCGTCGCGCGGCTGCCGCGCACCGCCGCCGCCTCGAAGCGCGCCAAGCGTCGAGCCTCGCGACGGAACAGCGCCGCGCGCCACCCGCTCTCGCTCGCCGCCCGCGCGGCCCAGAGCTCGCTCTCGACGTTCTCGGCGCGCAACAGGAGGGGTACCGGCGCTGCGCTCGTGCCGGCCGGAGCAAGGCGCCGGCGCACGGCGGTCGCCGCCGCGATCCAGGCCTGCAACGGCTGCGCCACCACGGCGTCCGGCGCTTCGCCGACGACGATTCTCGCCGCCTCCAACCGGACCGCCGCATGGGTGTGGCGCACCACGCTGGTCGGCAGGCCGCGTCCCGCGGCGAGCGCGAGGGCGACCGGCCACGGACGTGGGCCGACCGGCAACAGAACCGGGCGGCAGATCGGCGAGAGCCGGCGGCGCGCCTCGGCCCGGCGCGCGTCCGGCCCCGGACAGGGGGCGACGAGGGTGAGCGCCACACCGGCCGCGGCGAGCGCCTCGAGCTCGGAAAGCAACAGCCGCCGACCGCCGTCGATCGGCGGCCAGGGGCACTTGGTGGCGATCCAGAGAAGGCGCATGCGCGGGCGGGACCCGGAACGGACGGCGCGCCGCCCTCAGACGAGGTTCAGGAGGTGCCCGAGCTTCTCGCGCTTGGCGCGCAGGTAGCGTCGCGACTCGTCCGTCGGCGCGATCTCCAGCGGCAACCGCTCGACGATCTCGAGGCCATAGCCGGCGAGGCCGACGTACTTGGCCGGGTTGTTCGTCATCAGCCGCATGCGGCGGACGCCGAGGTCGCGGAGGATCTGCGCTCCGACGCCGTAGTCGCGCAGGTCCGGACGGAACCCGAGCCGCGCGTTGGCCTCGACGGTGTCGTGTCCGGCCTCCTGCAGCTCATAGGCGCGCAGCTTGTTCACCAGGCCGATGCCTCGCCCCTCTTGCAGGAGGTAGAGCACCACCCCCGCACCGGCCTCGGCGATCCGGTCGAGCGCCAGGTGAAGCTGCAGCCCGCAGTCGCACCGCCCCGAGCCGAAGACGTCGCCGGTCAGGCACTGGGAGTGGACGCGCACCAGGATCGCTTCGTCCGGTCGCACCTCGCCGAGCACCAGGGCGACGTGCTCCTCCCCCGTCACGTCCGAGCGGTAGGCGTGAAGGCGCATCTCGCCCCACGGCGTCGGCAGACGCGGCGCGGCGATCCGGCTGACGATCGTCTCGTGTCGCAGTCGATAACCGATCAGGTCGGCGACGGTGATCACCGGGAGGCCGTGACGGGCGGCGAACGGCGCGAGGTCTCCGACGCGCGCCATCGTCCCGTCCTCCTTCATCACCTCGCAGATCACCGCCGCCGGAACGAGCCCCGCGAGACGTGCGAGGTCGACCGACGCTTCGGTCTGTCCGGTGCGCTTGAGCACGCCGCCGCGACGAGCGCGCAGCGGGAACATGTGGCCCGGCCGCAACAGATCCTCCGGCCGGGTCGCCGGATCGATCGCCGTCCGCACGGTCGCGGCGCGGTCGGCGGCGGAGATCCCGGTGGTCGTCTTGCCACGCGCCTCGATCGACACGGTGAAGGCGGTGCCGTAGGACGAGGTGTTGTCGGCCACCATCGGGGGCAGGCCGAGCTCGTCGCAGCGCTCCTCGGTCAGTGCCAGACAAACCAGACCGCGCCCCTGCGAGGCCATGAAGGCGATCGCCTCCGCGGTGACCTTCTCGGCGGCGATTGCCAGGTCGCCTTCGTTCTCGCGGTCCTCGTCGTCGACGATGATCACCATCCTCCCGGCCTGGAAGGCGGCGATGGCGTCCTCGATCGGCGAGAAGGGGCTCGGCTGGCTCATCGGGGTCTCGGGTCGAGGCGGCGCCCTCACGGGCGTTGCGGCGTCCAGGCATCCTACTCGCCGCCCGGAAAGGGCGGCAAGGAAGGTCCGGTGACATTTCCCCGCTCCGCCGTTACCGCCGGGCGACTGACGAGGCGACCGCCGGCGCGGTAGCCTGCACCCTTCCGAGAGACGCCGATGTCGATCCGCCTCGAAGGCCTGACCAAGCTCTACGACTCCCACCCGGTGGTGGCCGACTTCTCGCTCGAGGTCGCCCCGGGGGAGATGTGCGTGCTGCTCGGCCCCTCGGGCAGCGGCAAGAGCACCGTGCTGCGGATCATCGCCGGGCTGCTTGCCGCCGACGCCGGCCGCGTCGTGTTGCACGGCCGCGACGTCACGGGCCTGCCGCCGCAGGCCCGCGGCGCCGGCTTCGTCTTCCAGAACTACGCCCTCTTCCGCAGCATGACCGTGGCCGAGAACGTCGAGTTCGCCCTCTCGGTGCGCCGGGTGCCGAAGCCGGAGCGCCGCGCCCGGGTCGCCGAGCTGCTCGAGCTCGTCGGCCTCGGCGGGCTCGGACGACGTCTGCCGCGCCAGCTCTCCGGCGGCCAGCAGCAGCGCGTCGCCCTCGCCCGCGCTCTCGCTCACCGGCCGGAGGTCCTGCTGCTCGACGAGCCGTTCGGCGCGCTCGACGCGCGCATCCGCCTCGAGCTGCGGCGAAGCCTGCGCGAGATCCAGCGCGAGCTCGGCATCGCCACGCTCTTCGTCACCCACGACCAGGAGGAGGCGTTCGAGCTTGGCGACCGCATCGCGGTGATGGCGCTCGGCCGACTCGTCGAGATCGGCCCACCGCGCGAGCTCTATCGCCGGCCACAGACCGAGTTCGTCGCCACATTCCTCGGCAGCGCCAACCTGCTGGTCGGCGAGGCGACGACCTCCGGCGTCCGCATCGGCCCGGTCGAGTTCCCCCTCGCCACGCGCGCCGGCGACGAACCGGCCCGGCGGCGCGTCCAGGTGCTCTTCCGTCCCGAGGACGTCGCGCTCTTCGGCGAGTCCGAGGAATGCCCCCACCCGAGTCTCGGGGTCGGCACGGTCGAGAGCTGCGCCTTCGCCGGGGCGCTCGAGCACCTTCGCTTCAACCTCCCTCCCTTTCGCGGGGTGCGCGCGATCGCCCCACCGGTGCCGTTCGGCGCCGGCACCTTCGCCGTCGATGCCAGCCGCCCGCCTCACGAGTCGCGCCGCCTGCCGCTCGCCCCCGGCGACCGGGCGCGCGTCGCCGTGCGGCGCCTGCATGCCCTCGTCCACCCCGGTCTGCATTTCGTCGCGCTCGCCGAGCCCTCGACCGAGGGACGCTCCGCTCTCGCCCTTGCCGGCGAGCTGGCGCGACGGGCCCACGCCCGCCTGACCCTGGTCCTTGCCGGCCTGGCCGAGGCCAAGGCACGCGAGATTCTCGGCGGCAGTCCGACTCCGATCACCGTGCGACGCGCCCCGACGCCCTCCGGCGTCGGCGCCTACGAGGCGGCCGCGCTCGGCGATCCCGACCTGGTCATCGCCGGCGCGCCGGCCGGCAGTGGGGTGGCGCTCGCCGAAGGGCTGCTGGCGGCCGGCGACCATCACCTGCTGCTCGTGCGTGGCGAACCGGTCGTGCCGACGCGGGTGCTGGTCAGCGCCACCGTCGGCGAACCGGGCAAGGAAGACGTCGCCTTCACCGGCCGACTGGTCCGTCACTTCGGCGCCCGGGTCACCGTGCTCACCGTCCTCGAAGCCGCGAGCGCCGCGACCGAGCGCGCCCAGGCCCAGCGTTTCCTCGAGGCGAGCGCCCGCACGCTCGAGCCCCTGGGCGTCGCCACCGAGACCCGACTCGGTCTCGGCGAGCTCGAAGAGCAGGTGCTCGCCGCGATCGGCGAGGGGCACGATCTGGCGGTGCTCGGCGCTCCGCTCCCGGCCGTCGGCGGCGAGGTCCGCCTCGACGGCATCGTCCGCCGCCTGCTCTCGCGCACCGGAACGCTGCCACTCCTCGTCGTGCGCAGCCTCGAGGAGCGCGAGTGATGACCGCGCCGGCGCTGCCGCCGACGGCTGCGGCGCGCGAGCTCGTCGCCGCGCTCGCGCCGCAGCTCGCCCGCGCCCTCGCCGAGCTGCGCTTCGGCGCCGTCGAGCTCGTGGTGCACGATGGCCGCGTCGTGCAGATCGAACGCCGCGAACGCTTGCGCCTCACCGCCGACCCGGAACCGGGAGAGGCGAGCCGCATCGTCCCATCCGCCCCCGACCGCCCGCGACCGGACCGCCGGAGCCTGCGCCGAGAAACCTCCACCGGAGACTCCGCATGATCCGCCGTTCCCGTGCCGCGACGACCGCCGTCGCGCTCCTCCTGACCACCGCGTTCACTCGAGAGGCCGGCGCGCAGACTCCGCCCGCCGCCGCCACGCCGGCCCCACCGACCACCGAAGAGCTCGAGCAGCGGATCCGCATCCTCGAGCGCAAGCTCGAGCTCGCCGACGAAGCCGCAGCCGAGAAGGCCAAGACCACCCCCACGTCGCTCGTCGGCGCCGACGGCTTCGGCTGGAAGTCTGCCGACGGTGCCTTCCAGCTCAAGCTGCGCGGCCTGCTGCAGACCGACGGCCGCTTCTACGTCGGCGACGACCGCAAGCCGGTGAGCGACACGCTGCTCGTCCGCCGCGCCCGGCCGATCGTCGAAGCGGTGTTCTTCAAGGACTTCGAGCTGCGGCTGATGCCCGATTTCGGCGACGGCAAGAGCCAGCTGCTCGACGCCTCGCTCGACTGGCGGGTGAGCCCGTGGCTGACGCTGCGAGCCGGCAAGTTCAAGGTGCCGATCGGTCTCGAGGCGCTCGCCGCCGACGCCCATCTGCCGTTCGTCGAACGGGGCGCCGCCTCGGCCGTCGCCCCGGTGCGCGACGTCGGGGTGCAGGCGAGCGGCGAGCCGCGAGGCGGTCGCTTCTCCTGGACCGTCGGCGCCTTCAACGGCCAGGCCGACGGCGTCACCGGCGATGGTGACAGCGACGACGACAAGGAGATCGCGGGCCGCCTCCTCTTCCGTCCGTTCCGCCGGCCGGGAGCCGAGCCGGCGGTGATCGACCTGACGCTCGGTATCGCGTTCTCCGCCGGCAAGGCCTCTGGCACGACCGCGGCGACCGGCCTGCCGTCGTACCGCACCGCCGGCAACCAGACCTTCTTCTCCTTCCGCAGCGACTCGACGGCTGCCGGCACGGCGATCGCCGACGGCACGCGGCGGCGGATCGCCCCTCAGGCCTCGCTCTACGTCGGCCCGCTCGGCCTCACCGCCGAGTGGACCCGCTCGGAGCAGGAGACGGCGCGCGGCACGACGCGAGCGACGCTCGCCAACGACGGTTGGCAGGTGGCGCTCGCCTGGGTCGCGACCGGAGAACGGATGTCGGAGCGCGGCGTGGCACCGCGTCGTCCGTTCGCCCTGGGCAAGGGGCATGGAGCGCTCGCCCTGGCGGCACGAGCCGGCGTGCTCACCGTCGACGCCGGCGCCTTCCCGCTCTTCGCCGACCCGACCCGCTCGGCTCGCCGCGCCATGAACCTCGGCGCCAGCGCCAACTGGATCCTCAACCGCAATGCCAAGCTCGTTCTCGACTACGAGCGCACCGCCTTCGACGGCGGCGACAAGCTCGGCACGACCGCCGTGGATCGCGAAACCGAGCAGGTGCTGCTTGGGCGCATTCAGCTCACCTTCTGACCGTTCGCGGAGCCCGGCCATGAACCGCATCCGATTCCATCTTCTCGTCGCCGCGCTGCTGACCTGGATGGTCGCCACCGCACCGGCCGTTGCCCAGGTGACGCTGCTCAACGTCTCCTACGATCCGACCCGCGAGCTCTACCAGGAGGTCAACGCCGCCTTCGCCAAGCAGTGGCAGGCCAAGGGCGGCCCACGCCTCGAGATCCAGCAGTCGCACGGTGGCTCCGGCAAGCAGGCGCGCTCGGTGATCGACGGCCTCGACGCCGACGTCGTGACGCTCGCGCTCGCCTACGACATCGACGCGATCGCCGCCGCCGGCCTGCTGCCGCGCACCTGGCAGAGCCGGCTGCCGGACAACAGCTGCCCCTACACCTCGACGATCGTCTTCCTGGTGCGCAAGGGGAACCCAAAGAAGATCCTCGACTGGAACGACCTCGCGCGACCGGGCGTCGCCGTCGTCACTCCGAACCCGAAGACCTCCGGGGGTGCGCGCTGGAACGTGCTCGCCGCCTGGGGCTACGCGGTGCGCAAGACCGGCAGCGAGGAGCAGGCGCGCGCGCTCCTGCGTGGCATCTTCCGCAACGTGCCGATCCTCGACACCGGAGCGCGGGGTGCGACCGTGACCTTCGTCGAGCGCGGCATCGGCGACGTGCTCGTCGCCTGGGAGAACGAGGCGCTGCTCGCCACCCGCGAGCTCGGACCGGACAAGTTCGAGATCGTCGTGCCGTCGGTGTCGATTCTCGCCGAGCCGCCGGTCGCGGTCGTCGACCAGGTGGTCGACCGCAAGAAGAGCCGGGCGGCGGCGCAGGCCTATCTCGAGTTCCTCTACTCGCCCGAAGGGCAGGAGCTCGCGGCCAAGCACTACTACCGGCCGCGCTCCGCCGCGGTCGCGGCCCGCTACGAGAAACAGTTCCCCAAGCTCGAGCTCTTCACCGTCGACGCGCAGTTCGGCGGTTGGGCCAAGGCGCAGAAGCGTTTCTTCGGCGACGGCGGCGAATTCGACCAGGCGATGGCGGCGAAGTGACGAACCTGAGCGCGGCGCCGCTCGTCGTCCCGCGGGCGAGCGCGGGACCTGGGGGCAGGGGGGCAGGAGTTCCCCAGGTTCGCCGCGCCACCCCCTGCCCGCGTCCCTCCCTCTCGTCCCGGACGCCGAGGGGCAGCCGACCCGGCCGTGCATGCGCCGGCGGTGCCTGCCTCTGTCCAAACCGGATCGCGACCACGACGAGGGGACGAATCCGCCTCGCCTGCGCGGACGGCACCTTCCCCCGACGTTCCCGTCGTCGCCCCGAGCGGGGGCGAGGGACTTGGGGGAAGGGCAACACCGCCTCCGCATGGCGTCACAAGACGCTCCCGGCCCTGCCTCTCGCCTGCGGAGTGGCTCGATGAGTCCGCGGCGCCGCGGTCCGCTGCCCGGATTCGGGATCTCGCTGGGGTTCACCCTGGCCTATCTCGGCGCCCTGGTGCTGCTGCCGATCGCGGCGCTCGTCTTGCGCGCGGCGAGCCTGACGCCGGCCCGGTTCTGGGAGCTCGTCTCGGCACCGCGCGCTCTCGGTGCCTTCAAGCTCTCCTTCGGCGCCGCGTTCGTCGCGGCGGCGGTGAACCTCGTCTTCGGGCTGCTCGTCGCCTGGGTGCTCGAACGGTACCGCTTCCCCGGAAAACGGCTGATCGACGGGCTCGTCGACCTGCCGTTCGCCCTGCCGACGGCCGTGGCCGGCATCGCGCTGACCGCGCTCTACGACGAGCGCGGCTGGATCGGCAGCCTCGTCGCACCGCTCGGCGTCAAGGTCGCCTACACTCCTCTCGGAGTCACCGTGGCGCTCGTGTTCATCGGCCTGCCGTTCGTCGTGCGCACCGTCCAGCCGGTGCTGCGCGATCTCGACGCGGCGATCGAGGAGGCGGCGGCGAGCCTCGGCGCGACGCGCGCCCAGGCGATCCGGCGCGTTCTGCTGCCCGAGCTCGCGCCGGCCGCGGCAACCGGCTTCGTGCTGGCGCTCGCCCGCGGCCTCGGCGAGTACGGCTCGGTGATCTTCATCGCCGGCAATCTGCCGGGGATCACCGAGATCACGCCGCTGCTCATCATGATCCGCCTCGAGGAGTACGACGTGGCGGGCGCCACGGCGATCGCCGCGACCTTCCTCGCGGCGTCGCTCGCCCTGCTCTTCCTGGTCAACGTGCTCTCCTGGCGGCGCGGCCGCCGCATGGCGACGGCATGAGCGCCGAACCTCCCGCGACCGCGCGCTGGCGCGACCCGCTCACCGAGCCGCCGGCGGTGCGCTGGGCGCTCACCGGGCTGGCCCTCGCGTTCCTGCTCTTCTTCCTCGTCCTGCCGCTCGCCGTGGTGTTCGCTCGCGCCTTCGAGAAGGGTCTCGCCGGCTATGCGGCGGCCCTGGCCGATCCGATGGCGCGCGCCGCGGCGCTGCTCACGCTCAAGGTCGCCCTGCTGGTGGTGCCCGCCAACCTGCTCTTCGGTCTCGCCGCCGCCTGGGCGGTGACGCGCTTCGAGTTCCGCGGCAAGAATCTGCTCGTGACGCTGATCGACGCCCCGTTCTCCGTCTCGCCGGTGGTGGCCGGTCTGCTCTTCGTGCTGCTCTTCGGCGCCCAGGGGCTCTTCGGGCCCTGGCTGCTCGAGCGCGGCATCAAGGTGCTCTTCTCGCTGCCCGGCATCGTGCTCGCCACGGCGTTCGTCACCATGCCGCTCGTGGCGCGGCAGCTCATCCCGCTGATGCAGGCTCAGGGGAGCGACGAGGAGCAGGCGGCGCTGACGCTCGGCGCCACTCCGTGGCAGATGTTCTTCCGCGTCTCGCTGCCGAAGATCCGCTGGGGGCTGCTCTACGGCGTGGTGCTCTGCAACGCCCGGGCGATGGGCGAGTTCGGCGCCGTCTCGGTGGTCTCGGGCCACATCCGCGGCAAGACGAACACGCTGCCGCTCCACGTCGAGATCCTCTACAACGAGTACCAGTTCCAGGCGGCCTTTGCCGTCGCCTCGCTGCTCGCCCTGCTCGGCGTCTTGACGCTCGTGGCGCAGACCCTGCTCGACTGGCAGTCCCGGCGGCGCGGCGCCTCTCCCGCCGGACGCGAGGGGAGTTGAACGTGCGCCGTTCGACGCTCGCCTGGCTGCTCGCCCTGACCGGCGCCTTCTTCGTCGCCGTCGCCGTCACCGGCGTCGCCGGCGTCTCGGAGCGACTGCTCGAACGGCTCGGTCGCCAGCAGGCGCTCGCCCGCGTCGAGCTTGCCGGGACGGCGGCACGCGAGGCGCTGGTGCACGAAGGCGAGACGCTCGCGGTCAGCGCACGTCTCCTCGCCGCGAGCCCGGAGCTCGGCTCTCGACTCGGCGCGAGCGACCTTGCCGGCGTGGCCCGCCTGCTCGAGAGCTTCCAGGAGGCCGGCGAAACCACCGGCGCGGCGCTCGCCATCGACGCACGCCTGGTGCGGCAAAGCACACCCCCGCTCCCCTGGCCGGTGCTGCGCCGCGCGCTGCCGGCCGGGCAGGGTTGGGCCTTCGCCGTCGACGGGACGAAGCTGTTCCTCGTCGCCGAGGCACCGGTCCCCTCCGGAACGCGCGCGACCGCGCTGATGGCACGCGAGGTCGACGTGGCACTGCTCGCGGCGATCGGGCGGCGGATCGGCCTGCCGGTCGCCCTGGTCGGCCGCCGCGAAGCGCTCGCCGGCTATGGCGAGAGCCACGCCGCGCGGCTCGCCCGGGTCGTGGCCGACGGCCAGCCCGAATCTCTGCGATCGGAAGAGGCGGGTTGCTTCTGCGCGCTCCAACCGCTGCCGCTTGCCTCGGGAGAGGTGGCGGCGGTGCTCGAGACGCGCCTGGCGATCGACGAGGTCGACCGCTCGGTCGCCGAGTTGCGCCGCCGGCTGCTGCTGCTCGCCGGCGCGCTCGCGGTGGTCGCCGCGCTGGCAAGCGGACTGCTCGCCCGGCGTCTCGCGGCACCGCTCGCCGAGCTCTCGACCGCGGCGCGCCGGATCGGCGGCGGCGATCTCGCGACCCCGGTGGCGATCGCCGGTCCCGGCGAGATCGGCCTGCTCGCCCGGGCGATGGAGGGGATGCGACGACAGCTCGCCCAGCTCTCCGGCCGGCTGGCGAGCCGCGAAGGTGAGGCGCGTGCCGTGCTCGAGGGGATCTCCGAGGGCGTCTTCACCGTCGATCGCGACCGTCGCGTGCGCTACCTCAACCCCCCGGCGGCCCGCACGCTCGGGCTCGACAGCGACGCGGCGAGCACCGCGATCGGCCGTTTCTGCGGCGACCTGCTCTACCCCGAGCTGGCGCCGGAGAGCCGCCCCTGCGAGGAGCGCTGCCCGATCCTCCACGCGCGGTTCCGCGGCGCCGCCCAGGCGACCGAGACCCTCGCCCTCGCCGCCGGATCGCGCCGCGCCGTCGTCGCCGCGGCAACGCCGGTCGGCGAGCTCCAGGTCGTCGTGCTGCGCGAGGAGAGCGAGGTCGAGGCCGGCCGGCGCCTGCGCGACGCGCTGCTCGCCAACGTGTCGCACGAGTTCAAGACGCCGCTCGCCGCCCAGCTCGCCTCGCTCGAGATGCTGCGCGACGCGCTGGCGACCGGCGACTCGACCGCCGCCGACACCCTGGTCGAGGCGCTCGGTCGTGGCACGGCGCGGCTGACGCGCCTGGTCGACAACCTGCTCGAGAGCGTCAGCATCGAGGCCGGCCGCGATGCGATCCGGCGACGTCCGGTCGATCTCGAGGAGGTCGTCGAGGAGGCCGTGCAGCAGGTCACCCCGCTCCTCCACCAGCGCAACCAGGAGCTCGACCTGGCGCTTCCCGCACCGTTGCCACCGGTCGACGGCGACGCGGCGCGGCTCGTCCAGGTGCTCGTCAACCTGCTCGCCAACGCCAACAAGTTCGCCCCTGAGGGCACGCCGATCGTTCTCGGCGGCGAGGTCGGAGGGGACAGCGTGGCGCTCTTCGTCGAAGACCGCGGCCCGGGCCTGCGCGGCGCCGATCCCGGCAGCCTTTTTCAGCCGTTCGTCCGCGCCGTCGGCGACGAGTCGGAGACGAGCGGCGTCGGCCTCGGCCTCTGGGTCGTCCGCTCGATCGTCGAACGCCACGGCGGCACCGTCGAAGCCCGCGACACCGGCGCCGGCTCCCGCTTCACCGTGCGCCTCCGCCGAGGGGACGCCCCGCCCACGCGCTAACATCGGCCCGATGCACCGCCGACGGGAGAAGAGGACGGGCCGATGAAGATCCTCGTCGTCGACGACGACGTCGAGCTGCGGACGTTGGTGGCCTTCGCCCTGCGGCAGGCGGGGTATCTGCCGGTCGAGGCGGCGGACGGAGGGACGGCGGTGGCGGCCTTCGAACGAGAGCGGCCGGATCTCGTGGTGCTCGACGTCAATCTGCCGGGGTTCGACGGGTTCGAGGTGCTGCGGCGAATTCGCGCCGCCGGCTCGACGCCGGTGATGATGCTGACCGTTCGCGCTGCCGAGGAAGACCAGGTGCGCGGGCTCGACCTGGGCGCCGACGACTACCTCGCCAAGCCGTTCTCGCCGCGCACCCTGCTCGCTCGCGTCCGCGCGCTGCTGCGGCGCTCGGGGGCCCAGGAGCGACAGGCGCCCCTCGTCCACGGCGAGCTGGCGCTCGATCTCGAGCTCGCGACGCTCTCCCGGCCGGGCCTCGAGCCGCTCCACCTGACGCCGCTCGAGCTGCGCTTCCTGCAGTTACTCTTCTCGCACGCGGGTGCCCCGGTGCCGACCGAGCGCATCCTCTTGCACGTGTGGGGCACGCGGGGCAGCGGCGACCGGCAACTGCTCAAGCAGCTCGTCCACCGCCTGCGCCAGAAGCTCGAGGTCGGTCTTGCGGTCGACCCGGCGGCGCCGCGCTGGGTGCAGACGGTCGCCGGCGGCGGCTATCGACTCGGCGGCTAGCCGAGGTCGATCTGCCGCTTCTCCTCCTCGGCGTGGGGCCGATAGAGGATGGCGATGTGGCCGACGAGTCCGGCGCAGGCGCAGCCGAGACGCGACTCGATCTCGGCGGCGAGCTCCTTCTTCTCTTCGCGGGCGACGACGAAGCGGGCCTTGATCAGCTCGCGCAGCGCGAGCGCCTGGTCGATCTCGCCGAGCACCGCGTCGGTGAGTCCCTGCTTGCCGATCATCACGGTCGGGTCGAGGTCGTGGGCGAGGCCGCGCAGTCGCTTGCGCTGCGCGCTCGAAAGGACGAGAGGGGGCATGGGAGCTCCGATCCGGCCGTTCAGGCCGTGCGGTATGCCGCCGGTGCGGCGGCGAGCAGGGTGTCGAGGGTCTCCGACGCCTTGGCGGCGGAGACCTCTCCCGCCGGCAGGTAGACGACGAGCAGCGCCTCGGCCGTCTCGGCACGCACCTTCACCCGGTGGCTGTCGGTGATCGGGGTACCGAACGGTCCGTCGCGGTCGGCGAGCAGCGGCTTGCCCGCCAGATCGAGCGGCCCGCGCATCGAGTCGAGGAGCTCGCCGGCGCACCCGGCGCGCACGGTCACCGGCGGACGGAGCGCCGCCGCGTCGAGCACGCAGCACGGCAGCCGCAACGCCACCGAGAGGCAGTTGTTGAGATCGACGAGCGGGTCGATCGCCGGCAACTCCCCGGCGGGCAGCAGCCGTCGCAGAAGCGCCTCGGAGGACGGGCGATAGCGCGTCGGGTCGCACCCGGCAGCGCGGAAGAGGCGGCGCATCGCCGCCACCGTCGGGTGAGCGGCAAGCTGCTCGAGGCGCAATGCGGCTCGCGCCTCCTCGGCAACGCGGTGTCGCAGGGCGGCGAGCTCCTCGACGCCTTCCGGCCGCGGCGCGAGGCCAGCCCAGAAGAGCTCCCAACCGGGCAGCTCGAGTCGCGTCGCGGGGAGTTCCATCACCCGCCGGATCCTCTCACACGCTCCGTGCGGGTGCGGTCGGCGCGGCCGAGGCGCCGGCGCCCCGACCGCAGGTTTCACGGATTCAGCCAGCCGGCGAGCGATCCCGCTTCGAAGTCGCGCCAGACGATGAGATCGGAGGTCAGCCGCGCGAAGAGCAGCCCGTTCTGCGACTCGGCCGTCGAGAAGCCGTACACCATCGCCCGGCCACCCTGGAGGGTGACGTCGATGGCGCCGTCCTGCGGCGGATCGAGGCGCGCGAGGTCGATCAGGGTCTCGCCGCCGGTGCCGAACGTCGGATCGAGCGAACCGTCGGCGAGATGACGCTCGACGAGCACCACCCCGACGAGATCGGGCGCCGGACGCAGCGGTCGTTGCGCGGTCCCCCGCTGACCCGCGACGACGATCCTGCCGTCGCTCTGCAGGGCGAGGCCGGCGAGCAGATCGCCCTCCGGTCGCATCAGGAAGCCGGTGCCCGGCAGGGGCGGGGGCGCCCCGAACGAGGTCTCGGGTGTTCCGTCCGCGCGCAGCTTGCCGAGCACCATCCGGCCGAAGCCGTCGCCGTCCGTCCGGGCGCCGAGCAGCACCATCTCACCTTGCTCGCCGATCACCAGGCGGCGGATCTCGTCGCGCACCCACGAACCGCTCGCCCCCAGGGTCAGGGTCAGCTGACCGTCGCCGTCCCAACTCGGGTCGGGGTCCCCCGACGGCAGGACTCGCGCGATCCAGGCGAGCTCCTGGGAGCGCCCAAAGACGAGCAGCCTCCCCTGGGGATCGGCGACCACCCCGAGCGCCTCGGCGTCGGCGAAGGCCACAGCGGCTTGGCCGTTCGGCCACAGACGTTCCGTCGGCACCTCGCCGAACGAGGCGCCGAACCGCCGCAGCACCGCCCAGCGCACCCCGGGGCCGGTCTCGTTCGATGCGGTGACGGCACGAGTCTCGGGGCCACTGCCGGTCTCCTCGACGACGACCTCGATTCCAGCCGGCTCCTGCGCCGTGGCGCCGTTCATCACCGGCACCACGTCGTCGTTGTAGGAACCGCCGTGGATCATCACGCCCAACCGGCTCGGCTGGCCGAGGCGTTGGATGCTGAAGAGCGTCCACCAGGTCCCGGTTCCCGGGCTCTCCGCCGACGCCGCCGCGTCGAGCGCCACCGGAGGCGGCGGCGGGTTCGGCACCGCCGGATCGAAGCGGATGTCCACTCCGGTGGCCGGGGCGTCGTCGCAGGTGATCCGGTGCAGCGTCGGTTTGCCGTCGAGATCCGTCCTCGCCGCCAGCGTGTAGGCCAGATCGCCCCGCGCCACCGCCAGGGTGCGCGGCGTCGGTCCGGCGAGACCGGTGAGCTCGCGGACGGCCACGCCGTTGCCGTCGAATCGGGGGTCGAGCTGCCCGTCACTCGCCGCGAGTGGACCCGGGAGGGCCGAGAGCGATGGGATCGCCGCCGTCCAAAGCAGAAGCCGCAGAATGCGCCAAGGTCGAGACATGGGGGTTCTCTCCTACCCCCACTCCCGTCGTCGTGCCCCGGAAGGGGCCATCGGGGGGCCGCTTCCGGTCCAGCGCCTGGCGGCCGCCGTTCAACCCGGCGTGGGCTCGTCCTGCCCGAAGAGCGAGGCGACGACGGCACGCCGGTGCGCGAAGATCCGCTCGATCTCGCGGCGCACCAGCGGATGGACGAGCCGCCCCAGGGGGCCGAACGGCAGGCGGTAGCGCACCTCGTCCTCCATCAGCGTCCGTCCACCCGGCAGGTCAGTGAAGGTGTGGCGGTGAATCCACTGGGCATAGGGACCGCGCCGCTGGACGTCGACGAAGACATGGGGGGGATCCCAGTGGGTGATCTCGGTCCGCCAGGCCAGCGGGACGAGAGCGAGGCGGATCCGATAGTCGATGATCGTCCCGGCGGCCATCTCGATCGGCAACGGCGTGAGGATGCGAAAACCGAGCTCGGGCGGGGTGATTCGTCCGAGGTTGGCCGCATCGGCGAAGAAGGGGAAGACCCGCTCGCGCGAGCGGGCGAGAACCTGTCGGGCCTGAAAGCGAAACTCCATCGGGCAACCTCCGCCCACTCAACGCCGAACCGACGAATCCGGATGACCTCACCAGCCCCACTGCCGCGGCGCGGCGCAAAGACGAGCAATTCAGTAGAGAATAGTCGGGTGAGCACCCCGACCGCGTCGCCGCCCCAGGCCGCCACCGCCACCATCTGGGTCGGGCCACAGAGCGAAGCCGTCGCGGCTCTGCCGTCGGGGGTGACGCCGTTCCTGGCCATCCGCTACGGCGGCGGGGACCTGGCGCTGCCCTGCCCGGTCCTCGACATCCCGAATGCCGTCCTCTCCGGCGAACCCTGGCTGGAGCTCTGGTGCGCGGAAGGGCCGGTGGAAACGTGCCGGCGCGGACGCTTCGAGATCGCCCAGGCCGGAGACCTGCTCATCGCCGGCGGTCACTGGCCACTCGACGGCGACCTGCGCGCCGAGACACACGCCCTTTACCGCGAGCTCCTCGGGCTCGCCGCCGAGCAGGGTCGACCTGGCCTGCTGCGACTCTGGAACTACCTGCCAGGGATCAACGACGACCAGGCGGGTCTCGAACGCTACCGACTCTTCAACGCCGGGCGCGCCGCCGCCTTCGTCGAGCGCTTCGCCGGCCAGGCGGAGGGCCGCTTCTGCGCGTCGTCGGCCGTCGGCGCTCCCGGCCGGGATCTGGTGACGCTTCTGCTCTGTGGCCGCGACGAGGGACACCACCTGGAGAATCCGCGACAGCTCCCGGCCTGGCGATATCCCTCGACCTACGGTCCGGTGAGCCCGAGCTTCGCTCGCGCCACGGTCGCGCCGTCCTCCTCCTCCAACTTGGCCGGCGCCGTGCTGGTCTCCGGCACGGCGAGCATCGTCGGCCACGAGAGCCGTCATCACGACGATCTGCTCGCCCAGCTCGACGAGACGCTGGCCAACCTGAGCGCGATCCTCGAACGGGCGAACGCCGAGCGCCGGCGCGCTCCGCGCCCGGGAGGACGTCTGGCCGATCTCGACTTCGTCAAGGTCTACCTGCGCCACGCCGGCGACCTCGAGCCGGTTCGCCGCCGCCTTGCCGCCCGGCTGCGCCCGGAGGTCCCGGTGCTCTGGCTGCAGGCCGAAATCTGCCGCGCCGAGCTGCTGCTGGAGATCGAGGGCGTGGCGTTCTGAGACCCTGCCGGGCAACCCTGGCCGCCGGACAACGTATCGAAAGACGTCCACCGACAGGTTCCGGCCCGTGCGGCCGGCCGAGGAGAACGTTCATGCGGAGAGTCTCGACGTCCACGCTGCTTGCCACTCTGTTTGCCGCCCTGCCGCTCGCGGCGGCACAGCCGGCCCCGGCCCCGGCGACGCCTCCGGCTCCGGCGATCGCCGAGCTCGAGACGTCGCTGCGCGAGACCGAGCGCGCCTTCGCCGCGACGATGGCCAAGCGCGACTTGGCGGGCTTCGCCTCGTTTCTCGCCGAGGACACGGTCTTCGTCGGTGGCACGGTGCGCCGCGGCAAGGCAGCGGTCGTCGAAGGCTGGAGCCGCTTCTTCGAGGGCAAGGAGGCGCCGTTTTCCTGGGAGCCGGCAACCGCCGTCGTCGGCGCGTCGGGGACGCTCGGCCTGACCAGCGGCCCGGTCTACGACCCGGACGGTACGCGCTCCGGCACCTTCACCTCGACCTGGCGTCGCGAGAAGGACGGGAGCTGGAAGATCGTGCTCGACACCGGCTGTCCGCCGTGTGACTGCGGCGCCAAGGAAAAATAGCGCTCGCTCTTCGGACCCTGGCGATCTCGCGGTCCGGACACTTCGCCTCAGCGTGCCGGATCGGCCGAGGGCTCGTCCGTGGCGAGCAGACCGAGGCCAGCCACGCGAGCGCGCAACGCCGCGAGAAAGCTCTCGCCAGGATCGACCTTGATCGTCCGGTAGGCAGGATCGCGCTCCTCCCAGAGCGGCGAGCGCTCCCAGCGCGTGGATTCGAAGTGCCCGACGAGGTAGCGGATCGCCGGGTACTTGTGCGCGAGATGGTTGACCAGCGCCGCGTCGGCGCGCAGTTGCGCCGCGGTCAGCGGCGCGTCCGGGCCGCCGACGTTCTCGATGCCGACCGCCACGCGATTGAGCCCGATGCAGTGGCGGGCGATGACCGTCTCGGGAAGCAACTGGTCGATCGTTCCGTCGCGGTCGACGAGGAAGTGCGCCGAAACGTTCAGGTTGCCGGCTTGGACGATGTCGGCTCGGGAGCCCGGCAGGGTCGCCGGCGCGAACGCCTGCCAGGAGCGGTGGCGCGTCGGAATCGCCGTCCAGTGCACGACGATCATCCGCGGCGAGTACAAGACCGACGACGGGCTCGCCGCGGCCTGCGGGTCGCAGCGCCTGCGGACGTAGTCGATCGTCGCCGCCACGCGATCGTCGCCGAACGGCAGCGGTCGGATCCTGACGCGCGTCCCGTCGTCGAGCCGCGGCGACCAGGCGGTAGGCGGCACCGCCGGTCCGGCCCAGGGCCGGTGCGGCACGCCGGCGCACCCGATGGCGAAGAGGATCAGCGCCAGGCCCGCTCCGCGAGCGAGACCGAGGAATCGACGACGATCGACAGCGGTGCGGTTCATGAGCCTCTCCTCGACCTCGCGCGACTCGAGTCGGCGCCGCTCGAGCCGCCCGATGATTCGCCGATCGCGAGCGATCGTCAACCGGAGGACAGGGACCTCCAAGAGCCAGCGGACGCGGCCCAACGCGTTCGCCGACCGCTTCCCCGGGATCGAGCGCCTCGAGCGAGCGCCGAAGAAATCGAAGTGCTGCTCGGCGAGTGCCTCCCCTTCACCCGCTCGCTCGACTCGCTCGGAGACGCCAGGCGTCGCTTGGCGCGCTTCCGAGCTGCGCGAGCTGAGCCTCGAGCAGATCTCTTGGGTCGTTCACGCCTGGCGGCACGGTCACTCTGCGGGCTCGCCTTCACGCAGGCGGTCGACCAGCTCGTTCGACACCACGCCCCCTCGATGCGGAAGAGGCTGGAACCCGCAGAAGCTCTCCGCTGCGTCGAGATCAGTCGGCAGGGCCCCCAAGGTGAGCACCTGTCGAGCGAGCTCGGAAAGGACCGCCCCGGCGGTCCGACCTTCGCGCCGCGCCCGCTCTCTGACCGCCAACAGGACGTCCTCATCGAGATCGATCGAGGTGCGCATCGGCCCCCTCCCCATTCGGGCATTCTCCGCGACCTGCCCAATCGGCGCTCGTGCCCTGGACCTCCGCAACAGCCGCCCCTCGCGCCTCGGCCGCTGGCCGGGAATAGTCGGCTCGACCATCAGGTTCTTCCATGATGGGACAAGTTTGACATGAAATGACATGAAACCTAACATACAGGGCCACTCGGAACGCGAACCGAATCCAAGGGACTTCGCCAACTCCGCAGGAGGTCGTCATGCCCGTTGACCATCTGGAGCTCGCCCGCAGGCTGCGCGCCGCCCGCGAGGCCGGGGGCTTCACTCAGGAAGAGGTCGCCGTACGGCTTGGGGTCTCGCGGCCGACGGTGGTCCAGATCGAGCAGGGGAACCGCGCCGTCAACAGCTTGGAGCTTGACCGGTTGGCTCACTTCTATGGTCGCGACCTGCGGGAGCTCTTGGCAGACGAGTTCCGAGCTGAGGACACCTTGGTCGCACTCTTCCGTCGCCAGAGCGTCGCGGCAGACGAGGTCGCCGAAGACACCGGGACCGAGGAGACGGCCGAGACCCTCGAGGCGCTGCGACGGTGCCTCAACCTCGGGCGAGAGATCAGTAATCTAGAACAGCATCTCGAGATCGACCGCGACCTTGCCGCCCTTCCCAGGTACTCGGCTCGCGCGTCAGGCTCGAAGTGGGAGGCGATCCGACAGGGCGAGCGGGTTGCGGCCGAGGAGCGGCGCCGACTCGGACTGGGGCTCGCGCCATTGCCCAACGTCGCTGAACTGCTCGAGACGCAGGGTGTCCGTACCGCCCAGGCGGAACTACCTGCTGATGTTTCCGGGCTGACCCTCATGGACCCCGGCGTGGGCCTCTTTGTCGTGGCCAACCGCGACCATGTCTTCGTGCGCCGCCGGTTTTCCTTCGCGCATGAGTACTGCCACGTCCTGCTCGACCGCGAAAAGCGCGGGACGATCAGCCGCACCGGCGACCGGGATTCCCTCATCGAGGTCCGAGCCAACGCCTTCGCGGCCGCCTTCCTGATGCCGAAGGAGGGAGTCGAGGAGTTCCTCGGCGGCTTGGCCAAGGGCCTTCCGAGCCGCTCGCGAACCGAGGTCTTCGACGGCGAGGGAGCGGTGTCAGTCCTGTCCCGGCCGGAACCGGGCAGCCAGAAGATCCAGCTTCACGACGTCGTGCTGCTCGCCCACAGCTTCGGCGTCAGCCGGCAGTCAGCCCTCTATCGCCTGAAGAACCTCAAGCTGATCACCGAGCCCGAATTCCTGAAGCTCAGGACGCTCGAAGAGTCCGGTTTCGGCAAGAACCTGACGGACGTACTCGCCCTAACCGACCCCGACGGCAACGGTGCCCGTGACGAATTTCGCCATCGCTTCCTCGCTCTGGCCTTCGAGGCCCTCCGCCGCGGCAAGATCTCGCGCGGGAAGCTCCACGAGCTCGCTGGCCTGGTCGGCGTCAGCCCTGGCCAGGTTGACACGACCCTCTCCGAAGTCGGAATCGAGGAGCCGGACGGCGAACCGATGATCCTCTTGGGGACCGACTGATGCAGGCGGCGTCCGCAGCCTCGAAAGTCGTGGTCGTGGATGCCAGTGTCCTCATCAACTTCCTCATCATCGAGCGACTGGACCTTCTCGAAACCCGGCCAGGGCTCCGGTTCGTGCTCCCGCAGGAGGTCGATGCGGAGATCCGTCGACCCGAACAACGGAGGCAACTCGACAAGGCTCCGGCTTTCCGATCGCTTTCGATCGAGCCGTCGACCGAGCCCGCCGAGATCGCGTTGGCAGCTGCTCTTCGGCTCGTCCTCGACCGAGGGGAGTCCGCCTGCCTCGCCATGGCCCAGCATCGCGGGTGGTCTGTCGCCTGCGATGAGCGCGGCCGCTTCTCGAGACTGGCAGAGGAGCGCCTCGGTCCCGGCCGCCACCTGAACACCTCGGGCCTCCTGGTCCGATCGATTCGCGAGGGGCATCTCAACGTCTCCAGGGCCGACGAGCTCAAGGCGATCCTGGAAGCGAACCGATTCAGGATGCCGCTCCGCTCCTTCGCCGAAGTCATCTGAGATGGGCACCCGGCGACGGGCGCCTTCCCATTTGGAGCGAACCATCGCCCCACTCCGCTCACCTGCTTTGGATAGAGTTGCTGCGCTCAGTTGATCAGGAGAGTCTGCCAATGACTGACGGCGGCGCAAACCTCGACTCGTTCCGGGAGCATCTCGCAGACCTTTCCGCGCGCTTTACGCGCCAGAGCTCCCGCTACCGCGCACCGACGTACAACGAGGAGACTGCCCGAAGCGAGTTCATCTCGCCGTTCTTCGAGGCACTTGGCTGGGACCTCGCCAACCGCCAGGGCAACGCGCTCCAGTACCGGGACGTCATCCACGAAGAGGGGATCAAGGTCGGCGATGCCACCAAGGCACCCGATTACACGTTCCGCGTCGGCGGCCAGCGCAAGTTTTTCGTCGAGGCCAAGAAACCGGGCGTCGACCTCAAGAGCGACTCTGCACCCGCCTATCAGCTCCGCCGCTACGCATGGTCGGCGAAGCTGCCACTCTCGATTCTCACCGACTTCGAAGAGCTGGCCGTCTACGACACGCGAATCCGGCCTGAGGAGAAGGACAAGGCCTCGGTAGCCCGCGTGCTCTACTTCCGCCACGAGGAATACGAGCGCCGCGCCGAGGAGATCTGGAGCGTCTTCTCCAAGCGCGCCGTGCTCGAGGGACGGTTCGACACTTACGCCGAGGAGAATCTCAAGAAGCGCGGCACAAGCGAAGTCGACGGCGAGTTCCTCAAGGAGATCGAAGGGTGGCGCGAGGAGCTCGCGAAGAACCTCGCCCTCCGCAACGCCGGACTGACCGTCGACGAGCTGAACTATGCGGTCCAGGCGACGATCGACCGCATCCTCTTCCTGCGCATCGCCGAAGGGCGCGGCGCCGAGCTCTACGGGCGCCTCCTCGCGCTGACCAACGGCAGCGAGATCTATCGCCGCCTCACAGCCCTTTATCGCGAGGCTGACGAGCGCTATAACTCCGGCATCTTCGACTTCAAGGCCGACAAGCTGACCTTGACGCTCGCGCTCGACGACAAGGTCATTCGGCCACTCCTCAAGGCCCTCTACTACCCGGAGTCGCCCTACGAGTTCTCGGTGCTACCTGCCGAGATCCTCGGCAACGTCTACGAGCAGTTCCTCGGCAAGGTCATCCGTCTCACGCCCGCCGGGCGGGCGAAGGTCGAGGAGAAGCCTGAGGTCAAGAAGGCGGGCGGCGTCTACTACACGCCCAGCTACATCGTCGACTACATCGTGGAAAACACGGTGGGCAAGCTGCTCGAAGGAAGGTCACCCAAAGAGATGGCGAAGCTCCGCGTGGTGGACCCGGCCTGCGGATCAGGTTCCTTCTTGCTCTCGGCCTACCAGAAGCTGCTCGATGCCCACCTCGCCTGGTATCGGGAGCACGAGCCGAAGAAGCACAAGGAAGCGGTCTTCGAAGGCCCGGGCAGCGACTGGCGCCTGACCACCGCAAAGAAGCGAGAGGTTCTGCTCAACTCGATCTTCGGCGTCGACATCGACCGGCAGGCGGTCGAGGTGACCAAGCTCTCGCTGCTCTTGAAGTGCCTCGAAGGCGAAACCAACGAATCGCTCCGTCAGCTCACCCTCTACGGCGAGCGCGCTCTCCCCAGCCTCGACAAGAATATCCAGTGCGGCAACTCCCTCATCTCGCCGGACGCCCTCCTTCGCCACACCGGCGGCCTCTTCCCCGACGAAGACGAGCTCCGCCGCATCAACCCCTTCGACTGGCAGAAGGCCTTCCCCGAGGTCTTCAAGTCCGGCGGCTTCGATGTCGTCATCGGGAATCCACCATACGGGGCCGACTACGACGAACAAGGGAAGTTGTTCTTCCAGTCTCACTTTGCGTACAGGAAGGGCAAGCCGGAGACCTATCTCTTCTTTCTCGAGAAGGGGCTCCTGCTACTTGCCCCCGATGGGCTCCTTGGATTCATCATGCCGAATGCGTGGCTCACCAATCACTACGGCGTGCAGGTTCGGCAGCTCGTGTTCCGGGAGAGTCGCATACTTCAAGTTCTCGACCTCGAGCAAACGCGAGTGTTCCCAGGCGCAGTCGTCGACACCGCAGCGCTGATCCTCGCGCAAGGAGCGGCGGGTCCGGCCCATGAAGTGCGAGTGCTGCACGGAACCAGGGACCGGCGGCTTACACCGGCATTCAGTATTGCGCAACGATACTGGTCACGGGACGATTCACTGATCATCAACACACAAGCCGACCCCTCCCAGACGCTTCTTCTCGAGAAGCTTGAGCGCTCGCGAGATACCCTGGCTTCGCTGGTCGAGTATTCGCAAGGCGCGATCCCCTACAAGACCAGCGCCGACGGCGCGGCAAACCGTTTCATCTCCGGTACCGCTCATGGCTCGGATTGGCGCCCGCTTCTGGAGAGTGCTTCACAGGTGCGGCGATTCGAGATTGACTCTGCGAAGGCCTTCATTCGCTACGGTCGGTGGCTGTGGTGTGCTCGTGACGAGCGCTTCTTCAGCCAGCCGAAGATCCTCTTTCACCGCGTACGAAAGAAGCTGCCCGTGCAACTCGTGGGAGCCCTTGACCTTTCTGGCGTGGTCAATAGACACTCCCTCTCCAACCTAATCCAACGCCCTGAGACCTCGCTCGATGCGCTCTGGTCCGTCCTTGCGCTCTTCAACTCCCGAACCGCCAATTGGTGGTTCTCGAAACGCTACGGCGTGCTGATGGAGGTGGGTGGCTTCAAGGTCTCCAGGATTCCTCTTCCACCTCGCTGGAGGGAGGGTTCGTCCCAGTTGACGCGACTTGCACAGGAAGCAACTGGCTCGCGTCGGCGCCTCAGCGCAGCAAGGACCCAGCATGATCGGGCCGCGATATCGCGAGCGGTCGAAGCTACAGAGTCCGAGATCGACCGGCTGGTGTACGACCTCTACGAGCTGACGCCGGAGGAGATCGCGATCGTTGAGAAAGGGTAGACTTCTTCCATGAAGCTGCGTGTGGTGTTGGAGCCCTCCGGCGAGGGTGGGTACACCGTCTGGGTGCCGTCGCTGCCGGGCTGCGTCAGCGAAGGTGAGACGGCAGAGGAGGCGCTCGGCAACATCCGGGAGGCGATCGAGCTCTACCTCGAGCCGGTCGAAGACGACATGGTCGCCGAGCCCGGCGCCGAGATTCTCGAGCTTGTCGTCTGACCAAGATCCCGAGCCTTGGCTATCTCGAGGTGGTGCGCGCGTTCCAGCGCGACGGATGGGTCGTCGTGCGGCAGCGCGGCAGCCACATCCGGATGCAGAAGCGCACCGCCGCAGAGCAGATGAAGCTGACGGTACCAGCCCATCGCCCGATCAAGCGTTCGACTCTCGCTCACCTGCTGAAACAGGCGCGGCTCGACGCCGAGGCCTTCCTGAATCTGCTCTAGAACACGGGAACACTCTCAACCGTCGAGGTGCCGCAGCTCCGTGCGAAGCTTCCAGAGCTTGTAGACCGCCGGGTAGATCAGCAGCTCGAGCAGGAACGAGGTGACGAGTCCGCCGATCATCGGCGCGGCGACTCGCTTCATCACGTCCGCGCCGGCGGAGGTCGAGAAGAGGATCGGCACGAGGCCCATGAAGGCCGCCGCGACGGTCATCATCTTCGGCCGCGCCCGCTTGACTGCGCCGTGGATCAGCGCCTCGTCGACCCCCGCGTGGCTGGTCAGGAGGCCCTTCTTGCGGTACTCCTCCCACGACAGGTCGAGGAAGAGCAGCATGAAGACCGCCGTCTCGGCGTCGAGACCGAGCAGCGCGATCATCCCGACCCACGCCGCGATCGAGACGTTGTAGCCGAGCAGGTGGAAGAGCCAGATGGCGCCGACCGCCGAAAACGGCACGGCGACCATGATCAGCCCGGCCTTGAAGGCCGACTTCGTGTTGGCGTAGAGCAGGATGAAGATCAGGGCGAGGGTGATTGGCACGATCACCTGCAGGCGCTCGCGCACCCGCAGCATGTTCTCGTACTGGCCGCTCCACGAGAGCGTATAGCCCTGCGGCAGCTTCAGCCGCTCGCGCACCACGCCCTTGGCCTCGTCGACGTAGCCGCCGATGTCGCGCCCGGCGACGTCGACGAAGACGTAGCCGGCGAGGAAGCCGTTCTCGTTGCGCAGCATCGCTGGACCCTGGGCAAGCCGGATGTCGGCGAGCTGGCCGAGCGGCACCTGCGCCCCGCCCATCGTCGGCACCAGGACCCGGGCCAGGCGGTCCATGTCCTCGCGGAGCTCGCGCGGATACCGCACGTTGACGGGGTAGCGCTCGCGTCCGGCGATCACGGTGGTGATGTTCTCGCCGCCGATCGCCGCGCCGATCACCATCTGCACCTCCTCGACGCTGAGGCCGTAGCGCGCCAACCGCTCGCGGCGCGGCTCGATGTCGACGAAGTAGCCGCCGGCCACCCGCTCGGCGAAGACGCTGCGCGTGCCACGGACCGAGCTCAGGATCGGCTCGAGCTCCTCGCCGAGCCGCTGGATCTCGGCGAGATCGGGTCCGTAGACCTTGATGCCGATCGGCGTCCGCACGCCGGTCGAGAGCATGTCGATCCTCGCCTTGATCGGCATCGTCCAGGCGTTGGTGACCCCCGGGATGCGCAGCGCCCGGTCCATCTCCTCGACCAGCTCGTCCCAGCTGATGCGATCGGGCCAGAACGGCCGCAGCAGCGGCTTGCAGAAGTCCGGCGCCCAGCTCGAGTACCAGGTCTTCTTCGCCCGCCAGGCGCTCTCGGGGCGGAGCACCACCGTCGTCTCCATCATCGAGAACGGCGCCGGGTCGGTCGAGGTCTCGGCGCGGCCGGCCTTGCCGTGCACCGACTCGACCTCCGGGAAGCTCTTGAGCACGCGGTCCTGGGTCTGCAACAGCTCCTGGGCCTGCGCGATCGACAGGCCCGGCAGGGTCGTCGGCATGAAGAGGATGGAGCCCTCGTTGAGCGGCGGCATGAACTCCGAGCCGAGCCGCCAGTACATCGGCAGCGAGAGGGCGAGAACGAGGAGAGCGAGGGCGATCACCGTCTTCGGCCGCCGCAGGACCCAGCGGCAGACCGGCTCGTAGACGCGGTGGATGGCCCGCGAGACCGGGTGCTCCTCCTCGGCGTAGTAGCGCCCGACCAGCAACGTGGTCGCCACCTTCGCCAGCCAGCGCGGCCGGAAGGTGTACGGGTCGAGGCGCGCGAACATCATCCGCATTGCCGGGTCGAGCGTCACCGCGAGGATCGCCGCGAGCAGCATGGTCAGGTTCTTCGACCAGGCGAGCGGACCGAAGAGACGCCCTTCCTGATCCACCAGGGCGAAGATCGGCAGGAAGGCGACGGCGATCACCAGGAGCGAGAAGAAGACCGACGGACCGACCTCCTGCAAGGCGGCGAGCCGCACGGCGTGGAAGTCGCCCTTTCTCCCGTCCACCTGCCAGAGATGGATCTTGTTGTAGGCGTTCTCCACCTCGACGATGGCGCCGTCGACCAGCACGCCGATCGAGATGGCGATGCCGGCGAGCGACATGATGTTGACCGAGACGCCGAACAGATAGAGCGGGATGAAGGCGAGCAGGACCGAGATCGGGATGGTCAGGATCGGGACGATCGACGACGGCACGTGCCAGAGGAAGATCAGGATGACCAGCGAGACGATGATCATGGCCACCTTGAGCTCGTGGGTGAGCGTCTCGATGGCGCGGCCGATGAGGACGGAGCGGTCGTAGGTCGAAACCACCTCGACGCCCGGCGGCAGCGACGGCGCCAGCTCCTCGAGCCGCGCCTTCACCCGGGCGATGACGTTCTGCGCGTTCTCGCCATGGCGCATGACGACGATGCCGCCGACCGCGTCTCCCTCGCCGTCGAAGTCGGCGACACCGCGCCGGATCTCCGGCCCGAGCTCCACCCGCGCCACGTCGCGCAGCAGCACCGGCACGCCGCCCGGCCCGACCTTGACGACGATCTGTTCGAAATCGGCGAGCTCCCGCGCATAGCCGCGGACCCGCACCATGTACTCGGCGCCGCTCCACTCGATCAGCCGGCCGCCCGTCTCGTTGTTCGATGCCGTGACCGCCTTGACCAGATCCGCGATCGAAATCGCATCGGCCGACAGGCGGTTCGGATCGACGGTGATCTGGAACTGCTTGCCGTAGCCGCCGAGAGCGGCGACCTCGGCGACACCCGGCACGCTCTGCAGGGCGTAGCGCAGCGTCCAGTCCTGGAACGAGCGCAACTCGTCGAGCGTGTGCGTGCCGGAGCGGTCGCGCAGCACGTACTGGTAGACCCAGCCGACGCCGGTGGCGTCGGGCCCGAGCTCGGTCTGCACGCCGGCGGGCAGACGGGCCTGGATCTTCGACAGGTACTCGAGCACCCGCGAGCGCGCCCAGTAGAGATCGGTGCCGTCCTCGAAGATGACGTAGACGTAGGAGAAGCCGAAGTCCGAGAAACCCCGCACCGCCTTGACCTTCGGCGCCCCGAGCAGCGCCGAGACGATCGGATAGGTGACCTGATCCTCGAGGATGTCGGGCGAGCGGTCCCAGCGCGAGTAGACGATCACCTGGGTGTCGGAGAGGTCGGGCAGGGCGTCGAGGCGAATGACGCCGAGGGTGTAGACGGCGCCCACCAGCGCCGCGACCGTCGCCAGCAGGACCAGGATCCGGTTGGCGGCCGAGAAGGCGATGATGCGACCGATCATCGGCTCCCTCCGGCTTCGGTCGGCGGCGCGGACCCCGGCGTGCCGCCCGCCAGAGCGGCGAGGGCGCTGCGCAACCTCGACTCGGAGTCGAGCAGGAAGTTCGCCTTCACCGCCACGCGCTCCCCTTCGCCGATCGCCCCGGCGGCGAGCTGCGCCTTGCCTTCGCCGCGCCAGAGGACGGTGACGAGGCGCGGCTCGTAGCGGCCGGGGGCGGTCTCCACGAAGACGATCTGGCGGACGCCGGTGTCGAGAACCGCCGAGTCCGGTACCACCACGCCCACGCCGAGGTCGATCGTCTGCTCGACGTCGACGAACATCCCGGGGCGCAGCTTCATCTCCGGATTGGCCAGGTCGAAGCGCACCCGCAGCGTGCGCGACACCGGACTGAGCTCGGGATAGACGTAGGCGACGACCCCGTGGAACACCGCGGTCGGGTCGTAGGCGAGCGTGAGTTTCGCTTCCTGGCCGACGCGGAGGTAGCGCGCCTCCGATTCGTAGAAGTCGGCCTCGACCCAGACGTGCGAGAGGTCGGCGACGGTGTAGAGCTCCATGCCGGGCTCGATCCGGCGACCGGCCAGCACCTCCTTGGAGACGACGAAGCCGGAGGCCGGGGCGAGCAGGTCGACGGTGCGCCGTGCCTTGCCGCTGCGCTCGAGCTCGGCGAGGAACTTCTCCGGCACGTCGAAGAGCTCGAGGCGCCGCCGTGCCGCCGTCATCAGGTCCTCCCCACCGCGCCGCACCTCGGGGATCGAGGACGCGAGGAAGCGGTCGGCGTTGCGTCGCGCCAGCAGGTACTCCTCCTGGCTGGCCAGGAGCTCGGGCGAGTAGATCGACAGCATCGGCTGTCCGCGCCGCACGTACTGGCCGGTGAAGTTGACGTGCAGCGTCTCGACCCAGCCGGAGGTCTTCGCCTGCGCACGGTAGAGCCGCGTCTCGTCGGCCGCCACCGAGCCGACGGTGCGGATCGAGCGCGTCAGCCGCTCGGCCCGCGCCGGCTCGCTGCGCACGCCGGCGAGGCGCAGACCGGCCGCGTCGGCGTCGACCGTCGCGTGGCCGGCGACGCCCCCCGACGTCGCCCCGGCGACCTCGTCGGACCAGACCGGAAGGTAGTCCATGCCCATCGGGTCCTTCGCCGGCACCGGCGAGGTGACCGACGGATCCATCGGATTGCGATAGAAGAGGACGTGGCGCTCACCCGGGGAGGGCGTCCCTCGCTCGGGGACGGGCTCACGCCGCACCAGGTCCATCTTGCACTTCGGGCAGATGCCGGCGGTGGCGGAAACCACCTCCGGGTGCATCGGACAGGTCCAGGTCGCGGCGGCCGGGGTCGCCGCGGGCGTCGCGGCAGGCACCTTCGCGACCAGGTCCATGTTGCAGATCGGACACGAGCCCGGGCGGTCCGCGACGTAGGTCGGATGCATCGGGCAGTAGTAGACGGCGCCGCTCGTGCGGCTCGGACAGCCGAGGGCGAACAGCGCGCCGAGAACGACGAGCGCCACGACGACGACGCGGAAGGGGCGGACGGGGCGACGGCTCATGGCACGAGTCCTTCGACGAGAGAACGGTTGGCGCCGGAGCCGGTCGGGCTCGCGGCGGGGGAGGTCGGGGAAGGCGATGCAGCGTCGCCTTCCTCGCCGAGCAGCGCGGCGATCTGGACACGAACCGCGAGGCGTTCGGCCTCGAGGCGCGCCTGGGCGACCCGAGCGTCGAGCCAGCGGCCGTAGTCCTCGACCACGGTCGAGAAGTCGCCCTGCCCGTGGAGATACGCGGTGCGAGCGGCATCGAAGGCCGCCGAGCTCTGCGGCAGGATCGCCTCGCTCGACAGGCGGAGCTGGCCGTCGAGCCTCCACCAGGATCCGAGCAGGCGTTCGCCCGCGGCGCGAGCGCTGATCTCGGCCTCGCGTCGCTCCGCCCGCACCGCGTCGAGATCGTGCTCGGCGGCGCGGATCCGCGGCTCCTGGCGGCTCTTGCGCCAGAAGGGCAGCTCGATGCCGAGCCCGAGCAGCAGCACCGGGTCGTTGGCGCCGCGCAGCCCGACCCCGCCGGCGGCGGTGAAGTCCGGGCGGAGCTCGTTCCGTTCCGTGGCGAGGCGCCGCTCGCTCGCCGTCTCCATCGCCCGGCGAACCGCCACCTCGGCCGCCCGCTCCGCGGCGAGTCGCGCCACGCCCTCGGGCAGCGGCGAGACCGGCGGCAGGGTGGTCACGACGCCGATCGGCGAGCCGGCCGGCAGATCGAGGAGCCCGCGAAGGTCGGCTTCGACTTCGGCGCGCTCGCCGGCGACCTCGATCCGCCGCTCGTCGTGCATCGCCAGCTCGAGCTGGACCTTGAGCACGGCCTCCTGCTCGCCCTCGCCCGCGCCGTAGCGAGCGGTCACCGTCGCCGCCAGCAGCTCGAGCAACTCGTGCGCCTCCTCGAGCACCCCGCGCTCGCGGTCGAGGGCATAGAGGCGGGCCACGAGGGTCGTCACCTCGCGAACCAGCTCGCGACGGGCCGACGCCAGCTCGGCGGCGACCGTCGCGGTCTCGGCGCGCGCCAGGTCGCGGCGCGCCTGGCGTTTGCCCGGCCAGGGGAGCGTTTGCCGCACGCCGAGCTCGAGCATCGACATCTCTTCGTCGCCGAGCGACCAGCGGCCGAGGCCGACGTTCTGCAGCCGCGCTTCGACCATCGGATTGGCGAGCGCTCCTTCCGGCCCGACGCGCTCCTCGGCCGCCGCGAGCCGCGCCGCCAACGCGACGAGGCGCGGTGATCGGCGCTCGGCGAGGCTCAGCAGCTCGGCGAGCGGCGGCGCTTCGACCCCCGCCATCCCGGGGTGAGCCGGCAGCTCATCGCTCGCCGGCGCGGCGGGCGACTCCGCCCGGAGCACCGCGCTCCCCACGAGAAACCAGACCAACCCGGCAACGACCGCCTTCGATCTCACGCCAGCCTCCTCGGAAACGTCGAGCATCCCGCGGCGCACCACGCGCTGCGGGCAGACACACCTCGCCGAGGAGGGGTCTCAGATCAGCAGGACGGAAAGGAGGGTGAAGAGACCGAGATCGTGCAATCGTGCCGCGCAAGCGCGCTCGCTCCGCGCCCAGGCCTCGAGTGGCGCCGCTGGCAACGCCGACGCCAGGCGCGACGTGGCGACGAGCGGAGCCGGGGCGGCGCTGCCTTCGGCCGGGGCGGCGAGGGTCGGCACCGTCGGCGCCGGGGCGGCGGGTGCCGGAGCGCAGCAGCCAAGCTGGACGCTCCACGCGGCGCTGACCGGACAACGGACGGCACCGCGCGAGGCCATCATCGGGCAGGCTCTGCCCATCCGGCAGCAGGCCCGGCCGGAACGCTCGCTCGCCGAGGCAAGCGCTCCCGCGAAAGCGAGGAGAGCGAGCAGCGCGAGCGCGACGGACCGGCGTTTCATCGCCGGGAGTATACGCCGCCCTCGCCGACGGCCGGCCCCCGGGACCGGTGGCGGCTCCGACCGAGGGTTCGAGAGCCGGCTCGGGGGCGCTCTCCGCCAACTCCTGCCCGGCTCGACGGCGAACCGAGCTCCCCCCTTCCACCTGCCGGCGTAGCGCTAGACTCACCGGTGGACCCCGCGCCTCCCGCGCGACCCGTTCCCAGCACCTCGACTGATGAAGGAGATCCTCATGCGCTTCCGGATGCTCCCGCTGGCCGCCCTCGCGCTGCTCGCCGTCGCCTTTCCTCTGCCGCTCCACGCCGGCGGCGGCCACGACGAAGGGCTCCTCGACCCGGCCTGGTTCGGGAAGAGCGTCGAGTTCCGCTCGACGGAGGAGATCGACTACCTCTGGGTCAAGCCCGGCTTCTCGACCGAGGGCAAGACACTGAAGCTCGCCAAATGGAGCGACCCGGTCTTCCTCGGGGAGAAGCGGGACAGCAAGGACTCCGCCAAGGCCTACGAGCTGACCGAGATGATGCCCTCGCGCTTCAAGGGCGCGCTCGCCCCGGTCGCCAAGGTATCGAGCGACGCGGGTGAGCTGGTGCTCTCCGGCCAACTCGTCGACTGCACGGCCGGCAGCAAGGCGGCCAAGTGGCTGGTCGGCATGGGAGCCGGCTCGGCGAGCGCGACCTGGAATCTCAAGATCGCCGACGCCGCGAGTGGCGAGGTCCTGGTGGCGATCCACCACCGGGCAATCAGTGGCACGGCGATGTCGGACATCGAGGACAAGATCGTCAAGTGGCTCGACGAGGGGTTCATCCCCGGCTACCGGAGCAACTTCTCCGACTACGCCCACGGCAAGAAACCGAAGAAGTGACCGACAGGCCGACCCATCCCCCCGGCCGACTGCAACTCGCGGTCGTCGGTGCGGCCTCTTGTGACGGTTCGCTCGAAGCGCTCGCTCGCCGCGTCGGTCGCGACGTGGCCGCAGCCGGGGCGGTGCTGCTCTGCGGCGGCCGCGGCGGGGTGATGGCCGCGGCGAGCGCCGGAGCGCGTGAGGCCGGCGGGCTCGTCGTCGGCCTGCTGCCGGGCGCCGACGCCACGGCCACGCCGCCGAACCCGCACCTCGACGTGACGCTCTTCACCGGCCTCGGGCAGGCGCGCAACGTCGTGCTGACGCTCTCGGCGCACGCCGTGCTGGCGATCGGCGGCGGCTGGGGGACGCTCTCGGAGATCGCCATGGCGCTCAAGCAGCGCATCCCGGTCGTGCTGCTCGAGAGCTGGGACCTGGTGCGTCCGGACGGCTTGGTCGACCCGCTCCTGCGGCAGGCGACCTCACCCCACGATGCGGTCGAGATGGCGGTGCGGATGGGAGAGCTGCGAAGGGAGGGACGAACGTGAGCAACCCGAAAGAACCAGCGGCCGCCGCGACGACGGCGGCCGAGACGGCCCGCCGCGAGCCGGCCATCCGCGTGATCCTGATGCCGAAGGACACCAACGCCCTCGGCACGATCTTCGGCGGCGTGATCCTCTCCTACATCGACCTCGCCGGCGCGGTCGAGGCCCATCGCCATTGCACCGGCAGGCTGGTGACCGTCGCCATGCGCGAGGTGGTCTTCCACCAGCCGGTCTTCGTCGGCGACCTGGTGAGCTTCTATACCTCGACCAAGCGGCTGGGAAACACGTCGGTCACGGTCGACGTCTCGGTCGAGGTCGAACGCGGCCAGAGTGGCGGGGCGAAGGTCCACGTCACCCAGGCCGAGGTCGTCTACGTCCACGTCGACCAGGGTGGGCGCCCGACGCCGATCCCGCAGTAGCGGGCGCACGCCGCGCCCCACGCCTCTCAGGTCGCTCGCTCTCGCGTGGGGCGAGCGGCGGCGCAGCAGCCGAGCGAACCGGCGACTCTGGGGCGTGGAGCGACCTTCCGGGGCGGGGGGCCACCGAACGGCCGAGGTCCCCTCAAGAATCCGGCGTTTCGTAGCAGCGCCGGCAGCGCGCCTCGTAGGCCTCGACGTCGCCCACCAGCACCTGCTCGCGCCCGCCGGCGATGCGCTGGCTGTATTGCGCCGGCTCGCCGCAGACGACGCACACGGCGTGCATCTTGTCGACCTGCTCGGCCACGGCGAGCAGCGCCGGCATCGGTCCGAACGGTCGGCGCTCGAAGTCCTGATCCAGCCCGGCGAGGATGACGCGCAGCCCGCGGTCGGCGAGCTCCATCGCCAGCGTGACGATCCCGGCGTCGAAGAACTGCACCTCGTCGACACCGACGACCTGGGTCTCGGGAGCGAGGGCCGCGCGCAGCGACGCCGAGTCCGGGACCGAGTGGGCGTCGAGCTGGCGCCGGTCGCGCGTGACCAGAATGTCCGCCTCGTCCCGCGTGTCGAGCGACGGCTTGAACACCTGCACCCGCTGTCGGGCGATCACCGCCCGCCGCAGCCGCCGCACCAGCTCCTCGCTCTTGCCGGAGAACATCCCCCCGGCGATCACCTCGATCTGCCCCGCCCCCTCGTGCCGCGCGTGCATGAAGCCTCCATCGCTCTCGGTTCCCGGAGAACCCGGAAGCGCGAGGATAGCGCGGCCGCGCCCGCGCATGGCGCACCGCCCGCTCGGCTCGCCGAACGAGCCAAGCCTCTTGGGTCGACTGGTAGGGAGGGTCTCCTTGCGGGGCTTCCCGTCAACCGGTACGGCAGCGGGAGCCTTCGCACGACTCCGGGGGGGACCTAGTCGCCGAACAACTGCCCGCGACTCGCCGTTCCGATCAAGACCGACCTGGGGGGACCGATCCGTCGAAGCCCCGCAAGGAGGATTCTGCGGCAGACGCGACATCGAGATGCCGAGCATGCCTTTCGCCGAGTATCCTCACTCCGAAGAGTCCGAAATACAACCGAATTCGGCCCAAGTTGCACCAAAGGGCAACGCCGTGCCACCGCCTCTCACACCGCCGCGACGAGCCATCCCTTGGCCTTCGCCAGCTCGGCGTTGAGCAGGCTCGCGCCGGCGGCGCCGCGCTCGGCGTTGTGACCGAGGAGCGTCATCTTCAGGCCGAGCAGCGGACACGGGCGAAGGCGTCCGACGTGGACCGCCATGCCGTCGTTCTCGTCGAGATCGAGCCGCGGCTGCGGGCGGTCCGGAGCCTCGTGGACGACGAGCGGCGGCTGCGGCGCCGAAGGCAGGGAGAGACGCTGCGCTTCGCCGCGGAAGCTCGTCAGCGCGTCGCGCACTGCGACGAGCGAAGGATCGCCCGCGAGGCGCACGGAGACCGCCTCGGTGTGTCCGTCGGCCACCGGCACGCGGTGGCAGGCGGCGGAGATCAGCGCGAGCAGCGGCTCGACCGCCTCGTCGGCGACTCGACCGAGCATCTTGGCGACCTCCTCCTCGACCTTCTCCTCTTCACCGCGAATGTAGGGAATGACGTTGCCGAGCAGATCGAGGCTCGGCACGCCGGGGTAGCCGGCGCCGCTCGCGGCCTGCATCGAGACCATGTGGACCGCCTCGATGCCGAAGGCCGCCTGGAGCGGCGCGAGCGCCGAGACCAGAATTGTCGCCGTGCAATTCGGGTTGCAGACGATCGCCCCCGGCCAGCCGCGCTCGCGTCGCTGCCGATCGACCAGGACGAGTTGCTCGGGGTTGACCTCCGGCACGAGCAGCGGCACGTCGGGCTCCATGCGGAAGGCCGAGGCGTTCGAGAAGACCCACGAACCGGCAGCGGCGAACGTGGGCTCGATCTCGCGCGCCGGCGCGGTGTCGAGCGCCGAGAAGACCACCGGAGCTGCGGCGCGATCCGCCGCCGCCTCGACGAGAATCCGGTCGCCGAAGCCGGCGTACGGCTCGCCGCGCAGGCGCCACGCGCAAGCGTCGCGGTAGCTCTTGCCGGCGTTGCGATCGCTCGCGGCGAGGTGGCGGATCTCGAACCACGGATGGCGCGCCAGGCGTCGCACGAAACGCTGGCCGACGACGCCGGTGGCGCCGAGCACGGTGACGGGGATGCGGTTGCTCATCGGCTCACTCCTGATGTCGATTCCATTCGCCGCGCAGGGCACGGCGCAGTCGTTCGCCCTCGGGGGCGAGCGGCTCAGCGAGCAGCGGCCGCGCCATCGCTTCGGCGAGCGCGGCCGGCAGCGCCACGCCGTCGGCGGTGACGTCGAACTTCGCCGGGTGGGCCGTCGCGTAGAAGAGCCCGGTCTCGCCCGGCGCGAGCACCTGTCGCAGGACCGCCGAAGCGACCGCGCCGTGTGGATCGGCCGCATAGCCGACCGCGGCGAGCCAGGCGATTTCGGCGAGCGTTCCGGCGTCGTCGACGCTCCCCCAGCGCAACTCGGCGCGGAGCCGCGCGAGATCGCCACCGGCAAGGGAGACCACGCGCTCCCAGTTGTTCGGCGCACCGACGTCCATGGCGTTGGAGAGCGTCGCCACGCTCGGCCGCGGCCGGTAGTCGCCGTTGGCGAGGAAGTCCGGCACGGTGGTGTTGTCGTTGGTCGCGAGGGCCAGCCCGGCGAGCGGCAGCCCCAGTCGTCGCGCGACGAGCGTCGCACAGAGATTGCCGAAGTTGCCCGACGGCACACAGACGACCGGCGGCGACGCGACGCCCTCGCGTCGCAGGCTGGCGACGCCTTCGAAGGCGTAGACCACCTGCGCGAGCAGACGGGCGACGTTGATCGAGTTGGCCGAGACCAGGCCGAGCTCGCGCGAGAGCGCCGCGTCGGCGAACGCCTCCTTGACCAGACGCTGGCAATCGTCGAACGCACCGTCGACGGCGAAGGCACGGACGTTGCCGCCGAGCGTCGCCATCTGCCGCTCCTGGCGCTCGGCGATGCGCCCGCGCGGATAGAGCACGGCGACGCGGAAGCCCGGGAGGCCGTGAAAGGCGTGCACCACGGCGGCTCCGGTGTCGCCGCTGGTCGCCGTCAGGACGGTTCGCACCGCGCCCTCGCCGCTTCGCCGAGCCAGCAGCGCGAGGACGCGCGCGAGGAACCGGACGCCGAAGTCCTTGAACGAAAGCGATGGGCCGTGGAAGAGCTCGAGCGCCGCGTGCGCCTCCTCGATGCGCACCACCGGCAGCGGGAAGTCGAACGCCGAGGCGACGAGCTCGGCGATCTCGGGGCGACTCATCTCGTCGCCGAGCAGCCGCGTGAAGATCTCCTCATTGCGTGCCCTCGCGTCGAGCGCAAACAGCGCCTCGACGTCGGGAAACGCCACGAGCTCGAGCGGCACGAAGAGGCCGCCGTCTCCGGGCAGGTTCGTCGCCACGGCGTCGAGGAAGGTCGTCCGGCGGCGGGAGTCGCGGGTCGAGGTCCAGAACATGCCTCAGCTCCTCTCCGTCGGCGGCGCGACGCAGCGTGCCCCGCGTGCCGCGCGGCAGACACGGACGCCAGAGGTCACGCCAGCTTCGCGCCACGCCTGCGCCGCCGCTTCGCCGACGGCGCTCGCCTGGGCCGACCCCGCGACGGCGAAGAGCGACGGCCCGGCCCCCGAGAGGCTGCAGCCGAGCGCACCCGCAGCGAGCGCCGCCGCCTTCGCCGGCGCGAAGCCCGGCACCAGAGAGGAGCGATAGGGCTCGGCGAGCAGGTCGCGCAGCGTCGCCGCGAGCAGCTCGCGGTCGTCGACGTGGAGCGCGTGTACCAGCGCCGCGAGGTTCTGCGCGTGGGCGATGGCGAGCGCCAACGGCACCTCGCGCGGCAGGACCGCTCGCGCCGCCCGCGTCGCCAGCTCGAGCTCCGGCACGACGAGGACGAAGCGCAGCTCCTCCGGCCACGGGAGCTCCCTCACCCGCTCGCCGAAGGCGACGAGCCGCACACCCCCGAGGAGGATCGGCGCGACGTTGTCGAGATGCACCGCGCCCGCCACGCCGCCTTCGGCCTCGGCCGCCGCATGCAGGCGCTGCTCCTCGGAGAGCGGCCCACCGAGCAGCGCGTCGATCGCCGTCACCGCGGCGACTGCCGAGGCGGCACTGCCACCGAGGCCGCTTGCCACCGGCAGAACCTTGTGAAGCGTCAGCGCGAGCGGCGGCAGCGGCGCGCCGAGCGCCCGCTCCACGGCGTCGCGCGCCCGCCAGACCAGGTTCTGCCGCGGATCGCGCGGTAGCCGATGAGCGAACGGTCCACGGCAGTCGAGCGAGTCGTGCTCGGCGAACTTCGCCTCGACGAGGTCGCCCCAGGGCTCGCCGTCGAGCGGCTCGATCGCCGCTCCGAGCACGTCGAAGCCCGCGGCGAGATTGCCGATCGAGGCCGGGGCGAAGGCGGCGACCATCCCCGAATTGCTGCCGGGAAGAGGCGGTTCACCTCTTCCCGTCGGTCGGGACGGCGCCTCGAAGAACCGCGCGTGGACAGCCCGCATCGCGCGCTCGCCGTCCTTCTCGTCGATCACCACGCAGATCGATCGCTCGCTCCCCCCCTGGGCGATCGCCGCCACGTTCACCTGCGCCTCGCCGAGCGCGCCGAAGAGCCCGCCGGCGACCCCGGTGCGATGGCGCATCCCGTCCCCGACCAGCGAGAGGATCGCCAGGCCGCTTGCCGCGTCGATCTCCTCGACGCGCCCGGTGGCGATCTCCGCCGAGAACGCCTCGGCGAGCGCCGCGACGGCGCGCTCCGCCTCCGCGTCGCGCAAGCCGAGGCTGATCACGCACTCGCTCGATCCCTGCGTGATCAGCATCACCGAGAGCCCGCGCTCGGCGAGCGCACCGAAGGCCCGGGCGGCGACGCCGGGAACGCCCTTCATCCCGGGTCCGGCGATCGACAGCAGCGCCACCCCACCGAGCAACGAGATCCCGCAGGCGACCCGCTCCCCGGCGCTGCCACCCGGGCGCACCAGCGTACCCGGCCGCTCGGGGTGGAAGGTGTCGCAGATGCGCACCGGGATGCCGGCCGAGCGCGCCGGTGCGACGCTCTTCGGATGGAGCACCTTGGCACCGAAGTGCGCAAGCTCCATCGCCTCCTCGAAGCTCACCTCGGCCACCGCGCGCGCCGCCGGGACCATCCGTGGATCGGCGGTGAAGATGCCGGCGACGTCGGTCCAGATCTCCAGCAGACGCGCGCCGAGTGCCTGGGCGAAGAGCGCGGCCGAGTAGTCCGAGCCGCCGCGCCCGAGCAGCATGGCGTCGCCCTTGGCATCCCCACCGAAGAACCCGGGGGCCACGGCGAGCGGCGGAGCGCCGTCCGCCCCGGCGGCCCAGGGTGCGAAGCGCTGGCGGGCTTCGTCGAGACGGGGCACCGCCTCGAGCGGATCGCCGTCGCACGGCAGGAGCTGTCGTGGATCGAGCCTGGCCGGTGCGAGACCCCGCCCTTCGAGGAGCGCGGCGAGCAGCTCGACCGTGGCGCGCTCACCGAGCGCCGCCACCTGGGCGCGCACGCGCGGCGAGCAGTCGGCGAGCAGGGAGATGCCGGCGAGCGCGCGCGCCAGCTCGCGCTCGAGGCCGGCGAGGCGCTCGGCCAGCGCGGCGCGGGCCGGGGCATCGAGCTCGTCGGCGAGCCCCGCGGCGATCGTCGCGTGCGTCTCCCGATAGCGCGCGAGAGCCGTCTCCTCCTCGCCCTCCACCGCGCGGTCACAGGCCTCGAGCAGCAGATTCGTGACCCCAGAAACCGCCGAGACCACCACCAGGGCCCGCTCCTCGACGAGTGCGGCGGCCGCCAGGTCGGCGATCCGTCGCAGGCGATCGGCGCCCGCCACCGAGGTCCCGCCGAACTTCATCACCCGCAGCGTCGCGCCGGCGGAGCGCCGTTCCGCTCCCGACCCGTCTTCTCGTTGCTCGACAGCCATCGCATTCCCCTGAAAAGCGAAAGGCCCCGCGTCCTGGTATCGAGGAGCGGGGCCGGGTCCGTCGCGATGCACAGCGCGTCAGGCGGCTCCCGGCTCCCCCATGGTAGTCGACGTGCCGCCGCCGAACGCCTCCCCGGCAAGGGCAGCCGACACGGCGATCGCCGTCGCGCACGACGACGGGATCGCGACTGGCCGGGTCGGGAAGGTCCGCATGGCGCGGCAACCTAGCCGCATCCGCCCCTCCTGTCAACCCGAACCTCCGCGGCCAGCCTGCTACCATCGGCGCGATGAGCACCCGGCCACGCGGCAGACGCACCTTCTCCTATGACGAGGCACTGCTGCTCTTTCCCATCGTGCGCGACCTGACCGACGCCGCCGTGCGCCAGGTCGAAGCCCTGATCAATCGCATGCAGAGCCGCGACGAGGCCGAGAGCCGCGAGGGCGAGATCCAGGAGGCCTACGAGAACATCGTCGCCGCCTGGACGGCCGAAGTGACCGCTCTCGGTTGCGAGGTCAAGGGGCTCTGGCTGGTCGACTGGGACAGCGGCGACGGCTACTACTGCTGGCGCTACCCCGAGCAGACCGTCGGACACTTCCACGGCTACGACGAGGGCTTCGCCGGGCGCGTCCCGGTCAACTAGACCGGAACGACCCTCGCACTCCACGGCCGATCGCCCCGCCGAGCCGGGAGACAGGAATCCAGCCGGACGGGATCCACGGCGGGAGGCTCGTCCGCCCGGGTCGGCGATGCCTTCTCCTCCGCGGGACCCGTCGCTCTTCCGGCCGTCCCATCGACGGGCTCCCCGCCCGACCCCCGGTTGTCGATGGGCCCCTCCGGAGACGCGCCACCCGCTCCGGAGAAGACATCGCCGACCCTGCCCCCACCCCTGGTGATGGGCGAAAACTGGACTGACACCTTCGCGACCAAACGAAGAATCGGTGCCTGTCCCCCCCTTCTCGCTCTCAGCGGCTCATCGTCGGGCGGGGGGCCGCGGGTGGCCGGGCGGAGGGCTCCCGTCCCCGCGCGCAGCACGGAGACGGGACGCCGACCGGACAGGACCCGCGGCGGCGGAACGCCGGCTCGCGGGTCACCCTCGTCGCAGCAGCTTGATCGCCGCCGCCGCGAGGAGCGCGACGAGCGCCGCCAAGCCGCGCGGGTCGAGCGTCGGGATCTCGATCACGCTCACCGGCACGTCGAAGCAGCTTGGCGCGTCGTCGTCCCCCGGATCTCCGTTGGCGTTCGGGTCGGGGTTCGCCCCATCGACCGAGAGATCGAGCACGACGACGCTCGCCGGGCTCGAGCCGCGCGCCTCGACCTGGTTGCAGTAGGGCCCCGCCTCGCCGTCCGGGTCGACGCGCACGACCAGCGTGATCGTGCCGCCACTGCCGACCGCGAGCGCATTGCCGGCGGCGAGCAGCGCGGTGTCGCCCACGCCGTCGAAGGCCGGATTGACGACGAGCTGCGGACTCTCGAGCGACACCACCTCGAAGGTGCCGGCCGCAGCAAAGGTCGCGGCGAGATCCTCGGTCACCTGGACGTCGGAGAGCGGCACGTTGCCGAAGTTGGCGAGGCGCAGCTCGAAGGTGACGAGCGAGACCGTCCCGTTCTCACGATCGACCGACACCACCCGCTTGGCGACGCCGAGATCCGGCTGCTCGACGCCGACGTCGGCGAGGTGATCCTCGATCTCGCCGTCGGGTGCCGCCCCGTTCACGCCGAGCCCCGCCTGCGTGCTGATGCGGAAGCGCGAGGGTGCAAGCCCCTGCGGGCTGCCCACCGGCACCGCGAAGGCGACATCGCGCGTCTGCAGGGACGAGAAGATCTCGTCGGCCGCGACCTGCTCGCCTGGATCCCCCCAGTCGCCATCGCGGTTGAAGTCGATCCACGCCGAGACGCGGCCACCGGTCGCACCCACCGTCACCCGCACCGTCCCGGAGGTTCCCGGAATGAGCTGCTGCGGGAAGAGCACGCCGTCCTCGTCGTCGATCGCACCCGTCGAATCGTCCCCGCTCGCACCGGCGTTCGGTTGGCCTTCCGCTTCGGTGTCGACGCTGGCGCCGAGCACCGGATTGCCGGCCGGCAGGACGGCGTGCCGCGCACCGTTCGACGCCAGCAGCGTCGGATAGGTCGGATCGACCGCATCGCCGAGGTCGAGACCGGCCGCGACGAGCGCCCAGTCCTCGACTTCGCCGTCGGCCGCCTGGCCGCCCGGCCCGGAGACACCCGTCGAGCTCAGCCGGAAGCGCGCGTAGGTCGCCGCCGAGCGGGCATCGCACGGCACGCTGACCGGCACGGTGTTGCTCCCGGTGACCAGCGCGAGCGAGGTGGCGATCCGATCGCGCGGTTCGTTGAACGCACCGTCGCCGTCGAAGTCGATCCAGGCGTCGAGTCGCGGTGTCGCGACCGCAGCGGTGTTCGTCAGGCTGACGCCGACGTTGACCGCCGAACAGGCGACGAGCGGCGTCGCCGGCAGGGTGACGCCGTCCTCGTCGGCGCCGTCGCCGGCCGCTCCGACGGAGGGCTGACCCTGCGCCTCGGCATCGACCGTCGCCCCGAGCGAGAAGCCCGCGACGATCCGGTGATTCGGGCCGCCGGAGCCGAGCGTCGTCGTGTAGGTGTCGGGGGCGTCGCCGAAGTCGACGTTGCCGATCGGCAGCGCGTAGTCCTCGACCTCGCCGTTCAGGGTGAGGCCGGTCGGCAGCGGGCTCGCATGCGCGGCGTCGGAGAAGCGGAACCGCGCGTACGACGGCCCCTCGACCGCGGCACAGGGTACCGTGAGCGAGAGGTTGTTCGCCCCGGCGACGAGCGCCTGGGCGGAGAAGACCTTCTCGCCCGCGTCGCCGAAATCGCCGTCTCGATTGAAGTCGATCCAGGCGTCGAGCACGCCGACGCCCGAGGCGGTGACGGTGAGCTGCGCCGTTTGGCACGCCGCGAGCGCGCTCGTGAAGCTGACACCGTCTTCGTCGTCGGCGCACGCCGCGCCGAAGACGCGCGAGCCGGCGGCGAGGTCGTCGCCGTCGGCAGTGCCGTTCGGCTGGCCATCGCCCTCGGTGTCGACACAGCTGCCGAGCCAAAGGGTCGCCGCTGCCGGGTCGATGCGATGTGCCGCGGCGCCGGCGCCCGCCGTGCCGTAGCTCGCCGGCGCGTCGCCGAGGTCGGTGCCGAGCGTCTGGACGAGGTAGTCCTCGACCTCACCGTCCGGCGCCTCGCCGGTGACCGCCAACCCACCCTGCGAAGAGCAGCGGAAGCGCGCGAAGGTCGGACCGGGCACCACACCGCCGGGAACCGCGACCGGCAGCGAGGTCGGTCCGCCGAGCGGCAGCGCGACGTTCGCCGCCACCTGCTCGCCAGGATCGCCGAAGTCGCCGTCGCGGCTCCAGTCGATCCAGGCGTTGAGCGTGCAGCCGGCCATGCTGGTGGTCAGCGACAGGGTCGTCGTCGCCCCCGGCACGAACGGCGCCGGGAAGCTCACGCCGTTCTCGTCGGCGCCGTCGCCGCTGGCATCGGCCGAGGGTTGGCCATCGCTCTCGATGTCGACCGACGCGCCGAGCGTCGGATTAGCGCTCGGCAACACGCGGTGGCGCGCCCCGTTGGTCGCGAGAAGCGTCGGGAAGGTCGGATCCGGGAGATCGCCGTAGTCGAGGCCGAAGACGCCCACCGCGTAATCCTCGATCTCTCCGCTCGCCGCCGGACCGCCGGGCGTCGCGATGCCGCCCGAGCTCAGGCGGAAGCGCGCGTAGGTCGGAACCGACGGCACGTTGCACGGCACCGCCACGTTCAGCAGGTTGGCGCCCGAGGCGAGGGCGAAGCCCGTCGCCACGCGATCGCGCGGATCGTTGAAGGCGCCGTCACCGTCGAAGTCGATCCAGGCGTCGAGGCGCGGCGTCGCGACCGCCGCCGTGTTCGTCAGCGTGACATTGATCGGCGCCGTCGTGCAGGCAACGAAGGCGCCGCCCGGCGGCAGCGCGATCCCGTCCTCGTCCGCTCCGTCGCCGGTGGCGCCGATCGAGGGCTGACCGTCCGCCTCGCTGTCGACGGTGGCGCCGAGCGAGAAGCCGGCGACCACCGCATGGCTCGGCCCGCTGCTCGCGAGCGTCGTCGCGTAGCTGTTCGGCGCGTCGCCGAGGTCGACGCCCAGGAGGCCGAGAGCGTAGTCCTCCACCTCGCCGTCCGCGGCGGCGCCGGTCGGCGCGAGACCCCCTGCCGTCGACAGGCGGAAGCGGGCGTAGGTCGATCCGGGCACCGCCGTGCAGGGCACGGCGAGCGAGAGCGCGTTGGCTCCGGCGGCGAGCGACTGATTGGTGAAGACATGCTCGCCGGCATCGTTGAAGTCGCCGTCGAGGGTGAAGTCGACCCAGGCGTCGAGCAGACCGCCGGCGCTCGGCGTCGAGACGGTGATCGCGGTCGAACGGCAGGCCACCAGCGGCCCGGCGAAGAGCACGCCGTCCTCGTCGTCGAAGCAGCTGCCGACCCGGCTGGTGCCGGCAGCGGCATCGTCACCGAGGGCGCCCGCGTTCGGTGCGCCGTCGGGCTCGGTGTCGACGCACAGACCGAGGAAACGCTGGGTGAGCGGGTCGATCTTGTGGCTCGCCGCGCCCGCGCCCTGGGTGCCGTAGCTCGCCGGGGCGTCGCCGAGGTCGTTGCCGACGATGCCGACGTAGTAGTCCTCGACCTCGCCGCCGGTGTCGTCCTGACCGGTGGGAGCGAGCCCACCGGACAGGGAGCAACGGAAGCGCGCATAAGCGCGGCCCGGCACGGCCGACGCCGGGACCACCGGGCTCAACACCGTCGGCGGGCCCGCCGGCACGGCGAGCGCGGTGGCGATCTGCTCGCCCGCGTCGCTGAAGCTGCCATTCCGGTTCCAGTCCACCCAGGCGTCGAGCGTGCAGCCTCCCAGCGCCCCGGAGGTCACCGAAAACGTGGCCGTGGCGAGCGGCTCGAACGGACCGGTGAAGCTCACGCCGTCCTCGTCGTCGCCGCCGACGCAAGTGCCGACCTGCAGGCCGAAGCCGCTCGCGTCGTCGTCGCTCGCCGCCACGTTCTGGCCGAAGCCGCTGTCGGCGTCGACGCAGGAGCCGAGGTAGTTCAGTCCGTTGACGCGGTGGGCCGCGCCGCCGTCCAGCACCGTGGTGCGGTAGTCGCCGGACGCCGTGCCGGAGACGACGTCGGGAGCGTCACCGTAGTCGTACTCCTCGACCACCGGCGGAGCAGGGACGAGCAGCGACACGAAGCCGAAGTCCACCGTCAGGTTCGTGTTGTTGTCGCCGTCCTCGGAGGTCGGCTCGCCGGCGGTCGTGAGGGTCACCGGCTGGCTGGCGACCAGGGCGCCGGCGTTGGCGCCGTTGTCGTCGCCGTTGACGTCGCTGTCGGGATCGGGCGCCGGATCGTTGCCGTCCGCCGTGACGTGGTCGAAGAGCGGCTCGCCACCGGCGAAGGCCTGCGGCGAGACGACCACGAGGTAGTTGCCCGGCGCGAGGTTCGAGAAGCGATAGCGTCCGGCGAAGCCCCCCGAGGTGGCGGTGACCGTGGCGCCGCTGTATTCGTCGAGGCTCGGCAGGCCGTTGCCGTCGACGTCGCGGTAGAGGTCGACCCGCACGTCGTCGACGCCGAGCTCGCCGTTCTCCGGCTCGAAGAGACCGTCGTTGTCGCTCTCGATCCAGAACTGGTCGCCGAGCGCGAGCGTGCCGGAGGCGGTGACCAGGCCGGCGTCGAGCGTCCGGTTCACCTCGTCGGCAGCGAGGATCACCATCGGCGTCACGCCGGTGGCCGGGAGCGCGTCGGAGTCGATCGCATCGTCACTGCCGGCGTTCTGGCTGGTGAACGCAGTGGCCGCGGCCGGGCGGACGAACTGCACGTAGTAGCGGATGCCAGGAATCAGCCCGTCGAACAGGTAGTAGCCGGGCCGGCCGTAGGTGTCGTCGGCGGTCACCGTGGCCCCGGCGAGTGCGTCGCCGCTGCCGGGCTCGGGCGTCGCGTCACCGTCGTCGACCCAGAGCCGCACCGTCACGCCGTTCGCCCCGTCGAACGGCGACTCGTTCTGCAGCCCGTCGCTGTTGCGGTCGAACCAGACGTAGTTGCCGAGCGCCGCGAGGTGCGTCGGGAAGAGGCCGAAGTCGATCGTCGGGTCGTCCTCGTTCGGGTCGAGGACGGTCGGCGGCGAGCAGCTGGTGGCCGGCAGGCCGTCGGAGTCGAGGGTGTCGTCGCTCCCCTGATCGCGCGGCGACGGCACGAAGGTCGGCGGCGGCGTCACGCAGACGAAGTAGGTGCCCGACGCCAGTCCGGGGAATCGGTACCAGCCGGGGGCGCCACCGGGTCCGTTGCCGGTGACGGAAGTGGCGATCGGCAGGTCATCGAAGGTCGACGGCAGACCGTCTGGACCGAGCTGGAAGAGGCCGACCGGCACGCCGTTCAGACCGGTCAGCGTCTCGTTCTGCACGCCGTCGTTGTTGGCGTCGGCCCAGACGAAGTCGCCGAGCGCCGCGGCGGTGCAGCTGCCGAGGGCGATGCCGACCTTCTGCGGCTCGGCGGCGAGCGAGCCGAGACCGTCGCTGCGCTCGGCTTGATAGGCGAACGAGTTGTACGCCGTCTGCGCCGGCGAGAGGTTGCCGGGCGTGACCATCGAAAAGTCGAAGCTGACGAAATCGAACGGGTTGACGACCCGGCTGCCGAACTCGACCTTGAACGAGCGCACGCTGGTGATCGGATCGGGCGCGACGGTCGTCCAACCCGGCGGGTCGCAGCTCGAGGTCGGGCCGCCGACCTCGCCGCGGCACGGATTGCCGGAGGTCGAGTAGTAGATCGCCGTCCCCGCCGGCGGGGTGATCGGCGCGGCGAGCAGCGGCGTCCATTGCGAGCCGCGCGGATTGGTGTCGCGCACCCCGGTGTCGCCGACGAACGGCAGGATGTCGACCAGCACGAAGCTCTGCATCGGCACCGTGCCGACGTTCTGCACCCGCAGGGTGTACTCGATCGCCCCGCCGGTGAGCGTCCCGTTCGACGTCGACACCGTGCCGCCGTCGCAGGTACCCTGGATCGTCTTGGCGGAGATCAGTTGGGCGACGCCGGCGACGGTGATCGTTCCCGTCGCGCTGCACAGCGTCTCGGCGGTGTTGGCGTCGCCGTCGTAGTCGAGCGTGTCGGCGACCGAGCTGCCCGAGCAGCGCTGCACGAGGGTCGGGGCGTCGGAGTCGAGCGTGAAGGTGTTCGAAAGGCTGCCGAACGGCGTTCCATTGCGGATCGTCGTCGCGATGTTGATCCACACCTGCTGGTTGACGCCGAGACTGCCGCTCCCAGCGTTCCAGCGCCAGCGCAGGAGCGTGCGCCCGGTGCCGGCGAAGTTCGGAATCTGGTCGAAGGTCTGCGGCGTCGGCAGCCCGGTGCCCTGGGCGTCGAACGTCCAGCTCGCGAAGCTCAGATTCACCGGCAGCAGGTCGGTTGCCACCAGGCTCTCGAGCGCCACCGGATCGCTCGACTGCGCCGCGCTGCGCACGCGCAGGCGCCACGAGACGGTCTGCCCGGGGTTGAACGGCCCGCTGCCGGAGAGGTTCTCCTTGGCCGGGTTGAGCTGCACGAACGGACCGGAGAGGACGAAGTTGCGACAGGCGTTGCGGGCGACGTTCGTCGGTCCGGCGGTGTAGACCGCCGTGAGATCGGCGCAGTTCTGGATCGTGTCGCCGAAGGCCACCGGCCCGCCGGCCTGATCCGGGTTGACGATCGTGCCGGTGATCACCGGTCGCGTCGAAGCGCTCATTCCAGCCGCCGCCTGGCCGTACTCCCAGCGGATCCGCGTCAGGTACTCACCGACACCCAGCCCCGGCGGCGGCGCGGTGAGCGTGGTGTTCGTCGTCGTGTTCGGCGAGCTCCCCCAGAGGGTGAACACGCCGGGTGCGGTGTTCTTCTCGTAGCTCACCCGCACGCCGACGCCAGCGGAGAAATCGGTGAGACCGGTGTAGGCGCCGGTGCTGACGCTCGCCACGGCGAGCTCGACCGGCAGCGTGTCGACGATCACCAGGTTGTCGAGCGGCACGTTGCCGCTGTTGCTGGGGTTCAGGTCGTAGCTGAACGTCTGGTTGAGCGTCGGCGGGTTCGGCGTGCCGCTCGCCATGTTCTTCGTGAAGCCGGCTCCCGGCGCGGGGACGAAGGTGGTGACCGGGTGGGTCACCGTGCCGGGCCCGAACGGCTGCGACGGCTGCCCGAGCGGCGTGGCGTCGGTGACGAAGCTGTTGGTGACGTTCGTGCCGCTCGGGAACGTCGCGCTGGGGAAGGTGACGTTCACCGTGATGTCGCAGTTCTGATTCGGTTGCAGCGGCACGGTGCAGGGGGCGGTCCAGGTGACGGTGGCCGGCGTCGTGCCGACACAGCCCGGCTGGCAGTCGGCCGGCGGCGTCGCGCCGTTGAAGACGGTGCCGACAGGCAGCGTGTCGACCACCGGCCCGATCGAGGTCAGGTTCAGGGCGCCGTTGCTGTTCGGAACGGAGATGCGCAGCCGGTAGCTCTCCGGCAGGTCGAGGTTGGCCGGCGAGGTCTGCAGGGTCTTCGTCAGGGTCACCTGCACCGAGGCCACAGCGGTCACGCTGACCGGAGGCGTGGTGAAGGTCCCGGGCGTCGCGCCGAGGTTGATGCCGTCGGCGGTGTTGGTCGCCACGGTGCCGTTCGGCGTCGAGCCGTTGGGGAAGCGCACGTTGATGATCAGGTCACCGGAGTTGCCCGCCGGCAGCGGGGTGATGAGGACGAACCGCACGCGAGTGCGCCCGCTGCCGCCGAAGTTCGGCGTCACGGTGATCGACGCGACGTCTCCCGTGGGGCTGGCTGGAACGGTCGAGACCTCCTGCACTTCGGGCGGCAGGAGATCGACGACCTCGGCGTTGAGGCAGGGGCCCGAGGTGCTGCTGCAGTTGTAGGTCAGGCGATAGGCGAAGGTCGCCCCGACCTGCTTGGTGTTTCCCGGATCGACCTGGATCGCCGCCTTGGCCAGAGGCTGCGCGCCCGCCGCCGACGCGAACAGGAGGAGAGACGACGCGACGAAACCCACGACCCAACTGCGCGAACGAACGCTCATGGAACCCCCCTGAAAGGAAACGAAGAACTGCAGACAATCCATCTTCCCGGCTGGCCGGGCCGGGCTTCCTGCCGGAGCCTGGCCCGGGAGAATGAGGAAACGGCCCACAATTGTCGGCGAACGGAAGCTCGCCTGCCGACGCGCGGCCGAACCCGGGCCGAAAAAGGAAATGGCCCGCCGCGCGCGGCGCGACGGGCCTCCCGTTTCGGATCCGGAACGAACCGGTCGCGCGACCTCAGCTGGGCCAGGTCAACGCCTCGACCGGGCAGATATTGATGCACTCGCGGCAACCCGTCGGGCACTTGTCGTAGGAGTCGAGCTCGAGCTGACCGTCGTCGTTGGTGACGATGATCTTTTCCGGGCACGCTTCGACACAGGCGTTGTCGTTGATGCAGGTGTCGTAGTCGATCCGCGGGCACTGCTTGTCGGCAGGCACCGAGTTGGCGTCGAAGAGCATGGTGTCGTCTCCCTGGAGTCTGGACGGACGCATTCGCGCGCCCGCGGCGACTTCCGATTCGGCGGCAGTCTAGCGACGCGGCAACGGACCTGCGCCGCCCGGAGGGCTGGCCGTCGGGCCACCCGATGGGGCAGCGAAATGCGCCTCCAGCCACGCAGGGCTCACCCCCACCAGGGATTCGACCCTCGCCTCCGCCAGCGAAAGTTCGCTCGAGCGATAGGTGTGGGCGACGCCGAGCGTTCGCAGGCCGGCGCCGCGCGCCGAGGCGAGGCCTGCCGGACTGTCCTCGATCGCCACCACCTCGTGCGGCGCCAGGGGAACGGCTCGGGCCGGCAGCGTCGCCGCCAGGCGATCGAAACCCTGCCGGTAGCCCTCCGGATTCGGCTTGCCCTCGGCGACATCCTCCGCCGCGACGAGGCAGCGCAGCAGGCCGAGGCGTCCGACGTGTCGGAGTGCGAGCTCGATCTCGCGCCGCAGCGCCCCGCTGACGACACCCACCGCAAGTCCGGAGGCCACCGCCCCGTCGAGCAGATCGAGCGCGCCAGCGAAGAACGGCAGACCGTGGCGCTCGACATGCGCCGCGTAGCGGGACGCCTTCTCTTCGGTCAGGTGGTGGATCGCCTGCGGGGTGACCGCTCGGCCCGCACCGGCGAGTGCCGTCGAAAAGCAACCGCGATCGTCGAATCCCAGGTAGGTCTCGTAGTAGTCGTGCTCGGTGAGCTCGATCCCCTCCTCGGCCAGCGTCTCCCGCAGGAAACGGCAGTGGAGCGGCTCGTCGTCGACCAGGACGCCGTTGAAGTCGAAGAGGATCCCGCGCATCGTGTCGCCGATCCTAGCCGAGCGCCGGACCCGGTTGACCGCGGGGACGCCGGCGGCTATCGTCCCGCCCCCAGGGAAGAAACCGGCGGCTCGCCCGGTTCTGATCCCCGAAGGAGAGCCCCATGCCCGACGTCCAGCCGACCTCCCCCGCCGCTCCCGCTGTCGCGGACGAGCCGGTTCTCACCCTGACCCCGAAGGCGCTCGAGATGGTCAAGATCACCCGCCAGCAGGAGGGGATCGACGAGGGCTTCGGCCTCCGCGTCGCCGTCATGGGAGGCGGCTGCAGCGGATTCCAGTACGCGCTCGACTTCGAGAACGAGCCGCGCGAGACCGACCTGCTGCAGAAGTACGAGGGGCTCACGGTGTTCATCGACCCGGTCTCCGCCCGCTACCTCGAAGGGGTGACGATCGACTACGTGCTCGGCATGCAGGGGGCGGGGTTCAAGTTCAACAACCCGCGCGCCACCGGCACCTGCGGCTGCGGCTCGTCGTTCACCGTCTGAGCGCCGGTTCGCCGGCTCAGCCGGCGAGCACCCGGTTGCGACCGCTCTCCTTGGCCCGATAGAGCGCCCGGTCGGCCGCCGCGAGTGTCGCGTCGAGGGTTCGCTCGGCGCGATGCTCCGAGACGCCGAGCGAGAGCTTCATCTGGAGCGACTCGTCGGCGAGTGCGATCCGGCTCGCCGCGACCTGCTCGCGGACGAACTCGGCAGCACGCACGCCCCCCGCCTCGGCCGTCTCCGGCAGGAGGAGGATGAACTCCTCGCCCCCCCAGCGCGCCACCACGTCCTGCGCCCGCAGATTGGCGCGGATCGCCGACGCCACCGCCCGCAGGGCCTCGTCGCCCGTCGCGTGACCGAACCGGTCGTTGACCGCCTTGAAGTGGTCGACGTCGGCGAGCACGATGGTGAACGGGCGCCCCGAACGGCGGAATCGCTCGAGCTCCGCCTCGCTCGCCTCGACGAAGCCGCGGCGGTTCGGCAGGCCGGTCAATGCATCGGTGCGGGAGGCCACCGCCAGGCGGGCATTGGCTTCCTGCAGCGCCAGGGTGCGCTCCTCCACCCGGCGTTCGAGCTCGCCGCGCAACGCGACGAGCTCGCGATGCTCGTGATCCTGCCGATCGGCCAGGGCCTTGGCCGAGGCGAGGAAGAGCACGATGAAACCGATCGCCGGCAGCCCGCCGCGCAGCGGCAGCCAGCCGAGCTGCATCGCCAGATCGGCGAGCAGGCAGAGCGAAAGAAAGACAAAGCCGCGCGCCACCGTGCTCGCACCGCGCCGCCCGTCGCGTGCGGCGGCGAAGGCCCGCGCCATGGCGAAGACCACCAGCACGCCGCAACCGAGCAGGGACGGGACGAGGAGGAACGGCTCGAGCGTCGCGCCGGCCGCGGGACTCAGGACGACCATTCCGGCCTGCAGGGCACGAATCGCTCGTCCCGCCCGCCGCGACCCGAGGCTCACGGCGAGCTCGACGAGGCAGAGGGTTGCCAGGCCGACACCGAGCAGGTTGAGCGCCGAGAGGAGCGACGGCGGTGACGGCGGGGCCCGTCGCAGCGCCATGCCGGTCAGGTCCACCATCAACGCGCCGCCGCAGGCACCCGCCAGCCAGAGATGCCCGAGTCGCTCGCGACGACGCTGCCAGAGATCGGCGTGGACCAACCCGAACAGCAGGTAGACACCGGCCGCGAAGGCGTCGAAGAGCTCGGAAAGGTCCGCCATGGAGGTCACGACACGGCGTTCGCCAGGAGATCGACCCGGCCGCCGTCAGCTCCGCGGCGGACCACCGGGCGCCGACCCGGCGTCCGAGGAGGTTCCGAGGAGCGCCGCGCGTCCGCCGTCGGCCAGCGCGAGGGGAGCTTCGGGAGTGCCGACACGCCGGTGGAGCATCGCCAGTCCGATGGCCCCACGCGCCGGCGAGTGAACCGCCGACGTCACCTCCCCGGCCTCGCGCCCCTCGTGGAGAATCGCGATGCCGACCGCCGGCAGAGCGTCGAGGAAGCGCAGAGCGCGAAGCTCGCGCTGCACCCCGCCGCGGTAGTGGATCCGCGCCACCACCTCCTGACCGAGGTAGCAGCCCTTCGTGTAGCTCACCGCCGCCGCTTCGAGGCCGGTCTCCTGCGGGAAGCTCCGGTCGTCGAAGTCGACGCCGAAGCGCGGCACACCCTCCTCGACACGCGCGACCTCGAAGCACTCGGTGGCGACGGATCGAGCTCCCGCGGCCGCGAGCGCTGCGATGACACGATCGCGCTCCTCGACCGGTAGCCAGAGCTCGAAGCCGGAAATCGAACCGAGATCGCGCCGCAGGACGATCCAGCTCGCCTCGGCGCGCGTCAGCGTCTCGAGCCCCGCCGCCTCCGGTGCCGGCAGGCCCGACTCGGCGAGCCGCCGACCCGCCTCCGGTCCCGCGGCGTGAAGCGACGACAGGTCGGCGCGCAGGCGCAGCGTCACGCGATCGGCCAGGATGAAACGGGCGAGGTGCTGCTCGATCGCCGACGCCCGCTCGGCGGGCAGCGACACCACCAGGGCGTCACCGAGCGCACCGACCCACGCGTCGGCGAGCACCCGCCCTTCGCGCGAGGTGAAGAAGCCGTACGCGACGCGACCGGCCGCGAGGCCTTGGACGTCGCACGTCAGGTAGCCATGAAGAAAGCGAGCTCGGTCGGCTCCCGTGACCTCGAGCAGGGCCCGGGCGTCGCGCTCGCCGATCGCCGCACCGCTTCGCAGCGCGTCGTCGGCGGACTCGTGGTCGGGTCGACGGTCGGACGGCAGGTTCATGCCGGGCAGTCTAGCAACCGAACGGGCCCTGCCCGATTCCTCACCGCGTTTCGTCGCGAGGCGGCGCCGCAGAAGGGCGGGGCGAGCGAGGCGGGCTAGGATCGTGGCGATGGACGAACGTCGTTTCGCGCTCGAGCTTCCCGGCGGCCGCACCCTGGTCGGCCTGCTCGACCTGCCGGCCCGCGCACGTGGTGGGGGCCCGTCGCCGGTCGTCGTCCTCTGCCACGGCTTCAAGGGCTTCGCCCGCTGGGGCTTCTTCCCGCCGCTCGCCGAGTTGCTCGCCGCGCGCGGCTTCGCCGCCGTGCGTTTCAACTTCACCGGCTCGGGCATGGGGCTCGACGACGACCGCGTCACCCGTCCCGAGGATTTCCGGGAGGACAGCTATCGCGCCGAGGTCGCCGAGCTCCGCCTGCTCCTCGACCGACTCGGCGAGGTCGCACCCGGCGCCCTCGACCTCGACCGGCTGGCGCTCCTCGGCCACAGCCGCGGCGGTGCGATCGCGTTGCTGACCGCTGCGGCAACCCCTTGGCGGGAACCGCTCCGCGCCCTGGTCACCTGGAACGCCATCGGCCACTGCGATCGTTGGACGGCCGTCGAAAAGGAGCGCTGGCGGAGCGAGGGTGAGCTCCCGGTCACCAACGCCCGAACCGGGCAGCGACTCGCCCTCGGCCTCGGGCTGCTCGACGACGTCGAAGGTCACGCCCCCGAGCTTGACCTCCACGCGGCGGCGCTTCGCCGCCGGGCGCCCTGGCTCCTGCTCCACGGGACCGCCGACGAGTCGGTCCGCTTCGCCGAAGGCCAGGCGCTCGCGCGCACCGTCTCACCCGAGAGCGCGCCGCTCGAGCTCCATCCGATCGCCGAGGGCAGCCACACGTTCGGCGCGCGTCACCCGTTCGCCGGTCCGACGCCTCACCTCGTCGCGGCGATGAACCTCACGCAGCGCTTCCTGCGCCGACACCTCGCGCCGTAGGTCACGATCCACCGTCGCTACCGACGAAAAGGACCGGGACGGGAGCGACGCGTAGAAGCCCCGGGGACCTCGCGCCGCCCGACCCCCAGATCCCTCGCTTTCGCTTGGGGTGACGACGGAGGATGGGGACAGGCACTCATCGCCAGCGCGAGGCGGGATCGAGACCGCTGCGAGCGGAAGGAAGGCGCTGGCGCCGGGGAGTCGTCGCCGCTTCCGGGACCGCGCCGGGTTACCATAGCCGGGACACGCAGGAGGTCACCGTGCAGATTCACTCCGAACCCGCCATCCCCCCGGTCGACACCCACTTCGGGGTTCAGCTCTTCCAGACCCACGCCGCCGAGCTCGCCCGCCGGATCACCAAGGTCCACCCACCGTTCGCTGTCGTCGACGTGCGGGCGGCAGCGGAGTTCGCGCGCGGACATGTCCCCGGAGCGCTGTCGGCCTCGCCGGCGGCGATCGCCGACCGGTTGCCCGGTGGCATCGACACGGCGACCGAGGTCTTCGTCGTCGGCCACGGCTCGGAGGATCTCGATCGCCGGCGGGCGGCGCTCGCCCTGCGCGCTCACGGCGTGCGGCGTGTCGTCGAGCTGACCGGCGGCATGGCGGACTGGAACGGCCTGCGGCTGCCCGTCGAATCGGGCCGCCCGGTCGCCTGAGGCCCCGCAGCGATTCGAACGAGTCGATCGGCCGCCGCTCAGGCGGCCGGCGCGAAGGGGAGCGCCGCGATCGTCTCGGCCTCGGCGAGCGACGCGACGACCCAGTCGGCGCCCGCCTCGACGAGCGCCGCGGCAGGCGTCCGCCCGGTCGACACGGCGAGAACCGGCAGACCGTGGGCGCGGGCGCAGACGACGTCGAGCACCGCATCGCCGACGATCAGCGCCTCCTCCGGCCGGTAGCCGTGCGCTCGCCCGGCCGCGGCGCGCCACAGCGCCACCGGCGGCAGGTCGCGCCGGTCGATCTGGTCGTCGCCGAACGCACCGAAGGGAAAGAACCGGTTCAGCTCGTACTTGGCGAGCTTGATTCGCGCCCCACGCTCCCAGTTGCCGGTGAGCAGACCGAGCGCGATCTCGTCGCGCGCCGCGAGCCGTTCGAGCAACGGCACGACACCGGGCAGGAGACGCATCCGCTCCGGCCGTAGCGCGTCGTCGAGACCTTCGAGGTAGAGATCGCGCACGTGCGGCAGCCCGGCGAGCGCGACCTCCGGTGGAATGCCCGCACCCGTCGCCAGATCGAAGACGATCCGCGGATCGGTGCGCCCCGAGAAATCGTAGCTCTCGACCGCCCCGGCCGTGCCGAAGACGGCACGCATCGCCGAGGCGAAGAGCGGCTTGCTCTGCCCACCGCAGTCGACCAGCGTCCCGTCGATGTCGAAGAGGACGAGCTTCACGAACCGCCTCGAACCTGCCGCCAGTCGGGAGTGCGCTTCTCGGCGAGGAAGGTGGCGATGCCGCGCCGGCAGTCGTCGGTGGCCCGCGCCGTGGCGTTGACTTCGGCGGCGTGGGCGAGGGCGTCCTCGACGCGCAAGCCGACGACATCGAGGAGCAATCGCTTGGTGCGCGCGATCGACTCGGAGGAGGCCCGGGTCAGGATTCCGCCGGCGAGCTCACGGCCGGCGCTCTCGAGCTCGTCGGCGGGAACCACCCGATTCACCAGGCCGATTTCCCGGGCTCGTCCGGCGTCGACGAACTCGGGGTCGAGCAGCAGCTCGCGGAGGTCCGAGCCCTTCACCCGCAGCGGCAGGAAGGTCGCGACCAACGCCGCGACGAAGCCGATCCGCACCTCGCTGTACATGAACCGTGCGTCGGCGGCAGCGATCACGAAATCGTGGGCCGTGGCGAGGCCGCAGCCCCCGGCCACGCACGAACCCTGCACCAGCGCCACGGTCAGCGCCTCCTGGCGCAGCACCGACTGGAAGAGTCGCATCAGCCGCCGCGAATCGGCGCGGTTCTCCGCCTCGCCGGCGTCAGCGAGCCGGGCGAGGTGCTCGAGGTCCGCCCCCGCCGAAAAGTGTCGGCCCTCGCCGCGCAGCACGACGGCGCGAACTCCCTGCTCGCGCAGTGGCCGCGAGTAGACCTCCGTCAGGGCTTCGGCCAGGGCCGGGGACAGGGCATTGGCGCGCTTCGGGTCGGCAAGCGTCACCCAGAGCAGATCGCCATCGCGCTCCTCGCGCAGCGGCGCGCTCACTCGAGCTGCTCCTCCGGCACGTCGATCGTCATCTGCAGGAGCCCCTGGCCGTGCGTCTTGCCCTGGGCGTCGGTGGCGAGGCTCGCCGTGCCGCCGCCGCCGAGCGAGTCGTGCAGGATGAAGTTGAGCGCCAGAAGGTTCGGCACCTCGAACCGCTCGACCGCTCCGTGACAGACCTCGGCGAAGTGCGCCTTCACGCGGTCGGCGGTCACTTCGCGCCGAATCACTTCGTAGAGTGCGGGCGTGGCGGCGATCAGGCCGACGTTGCTGCCGTCGCCCTTGTCACCCGAGCGGGCGTGGGCGATTCGCGAGAGCGGGACACGCATGGTCGGCATCTCCTGTCGTCAGATCGCCTCGACCGACACGACGAGGTGCCGCTCGACCTCGTCGCGGGCGAGCAGCGCCGGCCAGTAGGCGACCACCTCCTGCGGCTTCGGCCGGCCGCCGGCGAAGCCGGTCACGCCCGGCGGACCGGCGGTGACCAGCGGGGCAATCTCCTTGCCGAAGCGCTCGACCTTCCCGCGCTCGCGGTCGGCGACGGCGAGGCGCAGCACCACTTCGGGCGGATCGGACGGCGCGGGGAGGATCCCCGGCAGACAGGCCGAGACGCCGAGCAGCTCGACCTTCCGATCGGGCTCGGCGAAGGTCACTCCGGCGCGCTCGAGCCGCTTCCAGACGATCTCGGCGGCGAGTTGCGCCTTCTCCACCGCGCGCGGACCGCTCACCGTGAGCTGGCTCGTCGCCTTGTAGCCGTCGAGGTAGGAGGCCGAGACCTTGAGGAACGGCGTGCGCGGCCGCCCCTCGATCCCCGAGACGGCGACGCGGTCGTGTCCCTGCTGCGCGAGCCGGATGGTCGAGAAGTCGGCCACCACGTCCGGCGTGATGTAGCTTGCCGGGTCGCCCATCTCGTAGAGCAGCTGCTCGGAGACGGTGTCGACCGTGACCAGGCCGCCGGTCCCCGGGTGCTTGGTGACGACGAAGCTGCCGTCCTCGGCCACCTCGGCGATCGGGTAGCCGACGTTCCAGAGGTCCGGGACCTCCCAGAAGCGGGTGAAATTGCCGCCCGTCGACTGCGCGCCACATTCGAGGATGTGCCCGCAAATGGTGCCGGCCGCCAGACGGTCCCAGTCGTCTTCGGCCCAGCCGAACTCGTGGATCAGCGGCCCCAAGGCGAGTGCCGTGTCGGTGATCCGCCCGCAGAGGACGATCTGCGCGCCGCCGGCGAGCGCCTCGGCGACCGGGCGCGCGCCGAGATAGGCGTTGGCCGAGGTGACGCGGTCGACCACCTCGGCGAGCGGGGCGCCGGAGTCCATGTTCTTCATCGCGTGCCCCGAGGCGAGCAGCGACGGCAGGCGCGCCAGCAGGTCGTCTCCCTCGACGGTACCCACCCGGAGCCCCGAGATGCCGAGGCTCCGCGCCACCTCGAAGACCTTCTCCCGGCAGGCACGCGGGTTGAGACCGCCGGCGTTCGTCACGACTCGCACACCCTTCTCGACGAGCATCGGCAGGGCGCGGCGGACGAAATCGATGAAGTCGGTTGCATACCCCGCCTGGGGGTTCTTCAACTTCTGCCGCATCATGATCGACAGCGTCACCTCGGCGAGGTAGTCCATGCCGAGGTAGTCGATCGGCCCCCCTTCGAGAAGCAACAGCGGCGCGTCGACGCTGTCCCCCCAGAACCCCTGCCCGTTGGCGATCCGCACGGTGCGCATGGCTCGCGAGCCTAGCATTCCGCAGGGCCTCCCCCTCTCCGGATGCTCACGCCGCCGGTGACCTCCTCACTCGCCCTCCACGATCGGCGAGAATCACCAAGCCTTCGGCTCAGCGGCTCGGCGGAACCCGGAGCAGATAGGCCCGGCAGTTCGGAGCGAGGTCGATCGGCTCGGCCGACCGCGCCATCCCCGGCACCGCTCGCTCGATTTCGGCCAGCACCGCCGTGTGCGGGTACTTGCGAAAGAGGAACTCGGCATCGAGCACCCGCTCGTGTCCGCAAAGCACCTCGTCCCCGCTCGCCGTCCAGACCGTCCACAGGACCCTCCCGCGCGAGACTCGGAGCATCTCGCGGACGAGCGGAGCAAACTCGGGGAGGTGCCCGACCACCTCGAAAGCGACGACGAGATCGAACTGCCCGTCACGGAACGGAAGAGCGAACCCGTCGGCGCGTGCTAGCCGGGCCTCCGGTGATCGCCGACGGGCCAGGGCGAGCATGCGAACAGCCAGGTCGACGCCCACGTAGCTCGCGGACGACAGTCCGGTCGCGATCAGGTGCTCGCGGATCCGGCCGCTGCCGCAACCGACCTCGAGCAGCGAACCTCCGGATACCGGCAGAAACGAGCGGGAGAGCTCAGCGACCCGCTGCCGGTGGGTCGACTCCGAAACCGAACGAGCCCAATAGTCGTCGATCGCTTCCACCACTCCGGGGTCGTCCCACCTCTGCCACGGCCGTTGAACCATGACCTAGACGCTAGCACTCCGGCCGCCCTCGGACGATGCCGCACCACCGAGCGCCCACGCGTCGCCGCTGTTGCGATGGTCCACCTGGAAGGGGCGCGCCGAACGCTCCAAGAGGGCATTCTCGCGGCCTCTCCAGGGCTCGTGGGCGCCTCACACCGCCGCCTGGTGCACCCCCGCCACCGCGCGGCCCGAGGGGTCGGCGCGAGCGGCGAAGGCGGCGTCCCATTCGATGGCCGCCGGGGTGGAGCAGGCGATGCTCGGGCCGCCCGGAACGGTGCGGGCGGCGTCTTCGCCCGGAAAGAGCTCGTCGAAGAGGCGGCGGTAAAGATAGCCCTCCTTCGTGGTCGGCGAATTCCAGGGAAAGCGCCAGCGGGCCCGGGCGAGGTCGGCGTCGGAGACCTCGTGCTCGGCGTGCGCCTTGAGCGAGTCGATCCACGAATAGCCGACGCCGTCGGAGAACTGCTCCTTCTGCCGCCAGAGGATCTCCGCCGGCAGCGCCCCGTCGAAGGCGGCGCGCAGGACGTGCTTCTCCATCCTCCCCTCGCGGGCCATCTTGTGGGTGGCGTCGAATCCCATCGCCACGTCGAGGAACTCGCGATCGAGGAACGGCACGCGCGCTTCGACGCCCCAGGCCGCCATCGACTTGTTGGCGCGGCGCAGGTCGTAGCCGTGCAGCAGATCGAGCTTGCGCACCGTCTCTTCGTGGAACGCCTCGGGCGACGGTGCCTTGTGGAAGTAGAGGTAGCCGCCGAAGATCTCGTCGGAGCCTTCGCCGGAGAGCACCATCTTCACGCCCATCGAGCGGATCTTGCGCGCCATGAGGTACATCGGCGTCGAGGCGCGGATCGAGGTGACGTCGTAGGTCTCGACGTGGCGCACGACGTCCGCAAGCGCGTCGAGCCCCTCCTGCACGGTGTAGCGCAGCTCGTGATGAACCGTGCCGAGGGCGGTGGCGGCGACGCGAGCGGCGGCGAGATCGGGAGATCCCGGCAGTCCGATGGCGAACGAGTGGAGCCGCGGCCACCAGGCCTCGCTGGCGTCACCGTCCTCGACGCGCCGCGCCGCGTAGCGGGCCGCACAGGCGGCGACCAGCGACGAGTCGAGCCCGCCCGAAAGCAGCACGCCGTAGGGCACGTCGGTCATCAACTGGCGGTGCACGGCGGCCTCGAGGGCGGCGCGCAGGGTGCCGAGATCCGCTTCCACGCCGACGGTCGTCGCGCGATCCCGCCACGCCGGCCGGTAGTAGCGCACTGTTTCGCCCGTCGCGCTGTCGTAGTAGGAGCCGGCGGGGAACTCCTCGAGGCTCTTGCAGACACCGACGAGCGCCTTCATCTCCGAGGCGACGAGCAGCTGTCCGTGCTCGTCGCGCCCCCAGTAGAGCGGGCAGACGCCGAGCGGATCGCGCGCCACGAAGGCGCGCTGCGCCGCACGGTCCCAGAGGGCGAAGGCGAAGATGCCGTTCAGCCGGGCGAGCAGCTCCGGTCCCTCCTGGCGCCAGAGGGCGTTGATGACCTCGCAGTCGCTCGCCGTCTGGAAGTCGTACGGCAGGGTGAGACCGGCGCGCAGCTCACGGTGGTTGTAGATCTCCCCGTTGACGGCGAGCGCGAGCAGGCCGTCGGCGGAGAGCAACGGCTGCGCACCGCTCTCCGGGTCGACGATCGCCAACCGCTCGTGGGCAAGCACGGCACGGTCGTCGGCCCACACGCCGCTCCAGTCGGGCCCGCGGTGCCGCTGCCGCGCCGAGAGCGACAGCGCCAAGCGCCGTGCCGCGGCTGGATCGGTGACCACGTCGAAGAGTCCCAGGATCGAGCACATCGTCTTCTCTCCTCTCGCTGCTGCCTGAAAAACGAAACGGCCCGCACTGGTGTGCGGGCCGTCGGGTGGCGCTCCTGCTGCGAGGCGCTCAGCTCACGGTCCGCACCGGGCGGGGCCGTTGATATTGACGTTGTTCGAATTGACGCAAGAACCTGACGACGCGGAGCCGGAAAGGCTCGCCGAAATCCAACCGCTCGTCGTGCTCTGCCTCATGGGCCGGGGAGTCTACACCGATCGACCGCAGATGCAACTCTGCGGTCCGCAGGGGTCGACTGTTCCACTCCGGCCGCCGGCACTGTCTCCACCGGCGTATGCGACCCTTCCCTGGAGAGAACATGACCCTGTACCGCCTGCGCCTTCCCGTCCTCGGCCTCGCCGCGCTCGCTCTCGCCCTCGGCACGTCCGGCCCCGTTGCCGCCAAGGGAGGCGGAACGACGACGCCCCCCGTCGGCGGCATTCTCCCGACGACCCCGCCGGCACCCGGCGTGCTCCTGCGCGAATCGTTCGGCTTCGCCTCCCTGCTTCGTCCGGCCGGCGGCAAGGGCGAGGCCCGGTCGGTCTTCGCCCACCAGAACATCAACAGCTTCTGGCTCGAGTACCTGGGCTCGAAGAGCGTCTCGTGGCTGACGCCGGACGGCGCCCAGGCCTGGCGCTTCGCCGCCTGCTCCGACGATCCGAACGAGATGCCGTCGGCGCTGCAGGTCGCCTACGGCAACGGCTGCGTCGTCTCCGAGTGGCCGACGACGTCCCACCCGACCGCTCTCGTGCCGTTTCGCGCTCCGGCCGCTCCGTACGAGGTTTCGATCGACGGCTATCCTGCCTCGATCCCGGGCGGCTACCTGGCAGTCGGCCTGACGAGCTCGAACCTGCTGGCGAGCAACCTCGAGACGTCGGCAAGCGTCTGGCTCGTCGTCTATCCGCCCGTCGACGCCACCAGCTTCGACTACCCCTTCCAGCTGCGCACCAACGGCCTCGCCGGCCCCGTGCTCGGCGAGGGGACGATCGTCGGCGCCGGGTTCAATCCCCTGGTGCTCGCCTACGACCCGATCGCCCACACCGTCAGCGCCACGGGCAACGGTCAGTTCATCGGCCCCTTCCCGCTCACCATCGCCGACCCGCGCTACGTGGGGTTCGAAGGCGTGGGCGTCCTCGACAACTTCGTCGTCCGGCTGACGAACTGAGCTTGCCCGCACGGCGCGATCGTCCGACCGGATCGGCGCGACAGCGAGCGTGCCGCGGCGATCCGGTTAGACTTCCGCCACCGATGCGAGTCCGCTCCGTTCTTCTTCTCTCCGCCACCGTGCTGGCGAGCCCCGCCGCCACCGCCCTCGAGGCTGCAGACGACACCGACCCGGTCGCGTGCACGGCGCTCGCCGGCTTCCGCCCGGGAGCGCTGGCGACCGCCACCGCGGCCGACCGCACCCGGTTCGCCGGCAAGAGCGCCAGCGACTGTCAGGCCCTTCTCTACGCCGTCGAGGACCGCCGGGAGGTCGACGGCGCGCGCCGGTGCTGTCTCGCCACCGGCGACTGCAACCGCGAGCTGGCCATCCTCTTCGCCAACGGCTGGGGCGTCCCGCGCGACTTCGACACGGCCACTTGGTTCCTCTGCCGCGCCGGAGACGAAATGGCGCCCTTCGAGCTCGCCGGGATGCTCGAACAGCTCGCCGCGATGCGCACGACGAAGCCGCCGGCCGACCTCGACTACTGCGCCGCGGTGACCAGCGGCACCGGCATGCTCTTCTGCGCCAAGCTCGACTACGACCAGGCCGCGGCCGGCTGGGAAGAGCGGCTGACGACGCTCTCGGCGTCGCTCGAAGGAGAGGCGCGCACGGCGCTCACCGCTTGGCGTACGGCGGCTCAGGCGTTCAGTGAGGAGGAAGGGGCCTGGGCGGCCAGCGACTCCTGGGGCGGTTCGATCTACTCGGGGGAGGCACTCGGCGCCCAGCAGGAGGTCTTCACCAAGCTCCTCACCGCGCTCGAGCGCTCGCTCGCGCACCGCGTCGCCCCGGCTTCGGCTGCCGATCTCGCTCGCGTCGATCGCGCGCTCAACGAGGCCTACAAGAAGGTGATGGCAGCAATCGACCCGGCAAGCGAGCCCGAGGCCGGCCGGCCGCAGTTGCGCGAGGCGCAGCGCGCCTGGATCGCCCTGCGCGACCGCTGGCAGGTGCTCTACCGCCACCGCTGGCAGGGCGCTGCGCCACCCGACGACCTCGAGCGGGAGCTCGCGACGACGCTCACCGGCACGCGGGCCACCGATCTCCTCGCCGGAATGCCCAAGCCCTGAGCCGGCCTCGCCGGCGACCTTCGGTCTCCCGCCCCGACGACGGCGCTCGACCGCCTGAAGCGCACCGTCCTGCTCTGGCTCGAGATCGGCGACGGCATGAGCGCCCAGCTCTTCCTCGCTCCGCCGAACCGCTCCTGTGGCGAACGATTCGCGACGCTCTTCTTTCACGAGGACGACCTCGCCGAAGCGATGGACCGTCTCGGCGCCGACCAGCTTGCCTGCCGGAGCTTCGAAGAGCTGCTGGCCCACCGCACCCTGTTCGCATCCGCGCCGGCGCAGCGTTGTGGCTGCTGAGGAGGAGAGACGATGAAGCTGCCGTCGAAGCTGGCCGTCACCCTCGCACTGGCCCTGCCGGCCCTCGCGAGCGGGATCGAGATCGACATCTACTGGATGCCGGAGGCCGAGAACCACTTCACCTTTCTGGTCGGCGACCGCGAGGTCGGCCGCTGTTCCGGGCGGGCGCCCCAGGACGTCAACTCGTTGCCCGCCACCTGCTCGTTCGATCTGCCGCAAGGCGCCACGTCGCTGACCGTGCGCGGTCGCTACACCGCCCGCAACTGGAATCCGAAGACCGACAAGATCTCCGTCCGCAGCGTGTCGGGCGAGCGCACGTTCCGCCTGCGCGACGGCGCCTCGATCACGCGGCCGCTGCTCGACCGCCAGCTCCCTGTCGCCGAACGCTGGCGGCGCGCCGTCGAAGCCGAGCGAGCGCTCGCCGCCGCCTATGGCGGCATCCCGCGCCTCGCGCTCGGCAAACCGGTACCGAAGTCCGCGCTCGAGGCCGCCGAGAAACGGCTCGGCTTCGCGCTGCCGTCAGGGTACCGCGAGATGCTGGCAACGGTCGGGCCGGTCGCCCTCGGCGACCACTCGGTGCCGTCGCCGGAGAACCTGGAGAATGCCGAACGGACGATCCTGCAGCGCTGGAGCTACGGCGAAAGCGGGACCCCGGCATGGCTGACTCCGGCCGTGCACGACCGGCTGCAGCGCAGCGTGATCCTCTTCTTCGAGGAGGGTGACGGCGTGGGCGCCCAGCTCTTCCTCGCTCCACCGAACGGCACCTGCGGCAACAGCTACGCCACGGTCTTCTTCCACGAAGGCCGGCTCGCGCGCGCCATGGGTGAGCTCGCCGCCGACCGCCTGACCTGTCAGGCATTCGAGGAGGCGATCGCCCGTCAGGCGGGGAGGCTGCTGGTCGCCGAGCACGAGGTCGATCTTCGCGAAGCGACGGGCGAGCTGATCCTCGCGACGGACGCGACACGGCCTCGTCTGCTGCTCGACTACAACTTCGGGCCGGACGGCGAGTTCCTGGTCGACTTCGTGTCGCCATAGCGCCGCGCTTGAGGAGGGGAACGACCCGGGAGAGAATGCCTCTCCGGGGGCGTGGTGGCCGTGGACACTCGATTTCATCGTGAGCTCAAGCGCCTGCTCGACCAGGTCGAGATCGAGCGGGAGAACGAACGCGTCCGGCGCTTTCGTAAAGAGCTCGTGCATACCGAGGCGCGGCAGCACTTCGAGGACGTGCGGCGCGACCACCTGATGCCGGCGCTGCGCGAGCTGATGGCCGAGCTCCTGCGCCGGGGCCATCAGGCCCAGGTCGACGTCAAGTCCGCTCACGAGATCAAGCTCGCCGTGCAGCTGATGAGCCGTCGCGCGGTGTCGGCGACCCTGCTCTGCAGCTACCGCCCGCAACCGGAGCCTTCCGTCCGGTTCGCCCTGGTCCACAACTTCGAAGTGCGGTTCGAGAGCTTCCTGCCGCTCGGCGAGGCGCAGGGCCGGCCGCTCGCCGAGGTGATCATCGGCGCGCTCGACCTGCTCGTCTCCTGGGCTCGCTGAGGTCTTCGGCGCGAGAACGGGCGGCGGAGCGGCGAGCCGGGCACCTGGAAGGGGCCCGGCTCGTCGACGGGGTCCGATCCGCTAGCCGTTGGCCGGCGTCTGCACCTCGACCGCCTTGCCACCGACGATCTGGTGCATCCGCGGCCGGTGGGCGCTGTCGCCGTGGGCGTCGAAGGAGACCGGCCCGGTCACGCCCTGCAACGGGGCCATCGAGAGCAGCCGCTGCATCAGCTCGTCGGAGCTCTTCACCGCGTCCCCGCGCAGCACCTGCAACGCCACCAGCGCGGCGTCGTAGCCATGCGCGGCGTAGAGGTCCGGCATGCGGTCGAAGTTGTTCTCCTTGAAACGGGTGACGAAGCTCTTGATCGGCTCCTGCGACGACGAGAGGTCGACCTTGACCATCGGGAAGTAGACGCCCTCGACGTTGTCGCCGCCGCGGCTGACCGTGACACGCGCTTCGATCGCCGAGGTCGAGCACTTGACGCCGGTGTAGCCGACGTTGCGCACCGTGATCAGGCTCTCGAGGATGCCCTCGGAGTAGCCGGCGATGAAGAGCGCATCCGGCTGATCACGCGTGATCGCCTCGCCGAGCTTCGTCTCGAAGTCGGCCGTGTCGATCTTGAGCTCGCCGACGATCTTGCCGCCGAGCGTCGCGACCTCCTTGTCGAAGACCGGCAGCAGGCCCTGCGTGTACAGGGTGTCCTCCTTGAGCACGAGGATCTTGCCGGCCTTGCGGTCGGTCACCAGGAAGCGCGCCGCGAGCTTCGCTTCGAACTCGTCGGACGGGAAGACGCGGAAGAAGTGGTTGCTCGAAGCAGCGAGGCCGGGCTCGCTCGCCGACGGCGAGAGGAGCACGCCCTTGGCGGCCTCGGCCACCGGGATCATCGCCTTGGCCTCCGCCGAGGTGGCGCCGCCGATGACCATCAGCGCGCCGGCATCGTAGAGCCGCTTGGCCTCGGCGGCCGCCTTCTTCGGGTCGGAGCCGGAGTCGATGTAGACGACCTTGAAGCCGCTCGGCGTATTGCCGTCCTTGATCGCCGTGTCGAACGCCAGGCGGGCGCCCGACAGCATCGAGTTTCCGTAGGCCGACGCGTCGCCGGTGTCCGGAACGACCACTCCGACCAGGTTCTTGCTGCAGCCCGTCAGGGCCAGGGCGGCCACCGCCAGGCAACCGAGGATTCGCATTCTCATGAGTTCGCTCCCGCGGCGGGAAAGGGGCTTCCCCCGCTCTCGAGACGGATCGTACCGGAATCCGACCTCCCGCGGGGCACCCGGCCGACCTACCCCGGACGGGACAGCCGCTGCGGCACGGCCCGGCGGGCCTCCGACGGCGCCATGCCGTAGAAGCGCTTGTAGCGCCGCGAGAAATGGAACGGGTTGGCGAAACCGAGCCGGTCGGCCACCTCGGAGACGCGCCGCCCCTCGCCCAGCAGGCGGCGCGCCTCGCGCATCCGGACGGTGGCGATGAGCTGACCCGGCGTGCAGTCGAGGGCCACCACCAACCCCCGCTCGAGGGTGCGCAACGAGACATAGAGCGCCGCAGCCAGCCCGGAGGGCGAGAGTGGCGTGTCGAGACGGCGATAGATCGCCAGGATCGCGCGATCGCCGAGCAACTCGACGCCGCCGCTTCCGGCATCGAGCAGCTGCTGCACGTGGCTGGTGAGCCCGGCGAGCACGTCGGAGGTCGGGGCCAGGGTCTCCGGGTCGGTCTCTCCGCGCCCCCCTTCGGCCCCGCTCCCCTCCGCCGACTCCGGCTCGGCCGCGTCGACCGAGGGTTCGTCCTCCTCGGCCGCCGGGCGCCCCTTCTCGAGCCAGCGCGCCTCCATCCGGTCGAGTCGCGCGGTGAGCAGCGCCAGGTGCTGGCGCTCCCGGCGCTCGAAATAGACACTCGCAGCGAGCGCCCCGAGGGCCAGCCCGACTCCGAGGGCGGCGATCCAGGCGGTCATCGCCGCACCGTCTCCGCACCGCTCCCTGCCGGCAGTTTCGACCGCGCCGCCGCGAGCGCCCGACGGGCCGGATGCCCTTCCGGAAGCGCACTCTGGCCGAGGACGGCCTCGGCGCGAGCGAGGAGGACCGAGGCCTCGCCGACTCTCCCGGCGTCGAGGTAGAACGCTCCGAGCTCGGCGAGCAGCCGGCCGAAGTCGGGATGTGCGGCGTCGCCCGTGGCCTCGCGGATGCGCACGGCGTCGCGCAGCATCCGTTCCGCTTCGTCGCGCCGCCCGAGCGATGCACAGCTCCTGCCGAGGACGCGGAGCACCTCGGCCACCGCCGGATGGTCGGCGCCGAAGACCGCTCGCAGCGTCGTGAGCGCATGGCGCAGGATCGGCTCGGCCTCGACGGCCCGGCCCTGGAGATCGAGCGCCTCGCCGAGATTGGCGGCGAAGATGGCGGTCATCGGGTGCGTGGCGCCGAGCGCTCGCTCGGCCGTCGCGAGGGCACGGCGGTACTCGACCTCCGCTTCGGCGAAGCGATCCTGCGCGACGAGGGAGACGGCGAGATCGTTGCGCATGACCGCCACCTCGGGATGCTCCGCGCCGAGGCGGCGCACGCCCGAGTCGAGGGCGCGCCGGTAGAGCGCTTCCGCCTCGGCGAAGCGAGCGAGCGCGTTGCGGGCCGTCGCCAGGTTGTTGACGACGGCGGCCACCGACGGATGGTCGGGGCCGCGGTGCTCTTCGAGCGTGGCCAGGGCGCGGGCGAGCCGTGGTTCGGCGAGCTCGGGGTGTCCGCGATCGATCTCGACGAGCGCGAGGTTCACCGACGTTTCGGCGGTCAGCGGGTCGTCGGGGCCGACCGAGGCCTCGCGCAAGGCGACCGCCCGGAGCGCCAACGGCTCCGCCTCGTCGAGGCGGCGCTGCCCGACGAGCAAGGCCGCGAGTCGGTTGAGCGCGGTCGCCTCCTCCGCCGGGAGCTCGGCGCGGTGCGCCAGCTCGACCGCCCGACGCAGCGTCGTCTCGGCGCGGTCGAGCTCCCCCAGCCCGGAAAGGGCGTTGCCCTGGCTGCCGAGCAACGGCAGCAGGCTCGGGTCGTCGGGGCCGACGAGGCGCTCCTCGACCGTCAACGCCTCCTCGAGCAGATCTTCGGCCTCGCGGTAGAGCCCCAGGTTGCCGTGGATGCCCCCGAGCACGGCGAGCAGTCGCGCGCGGATCGCCGGTTGGTCCTTGAGCTCGTCGCGCAGACGGGCGACACCGCGGGCGAGCACCTCGCGAGCGCGGATCTCCGGCGTCGGCGCCTCCTGCGGATCGGAGGCCTGGAAGAGCCGGACGAGGAAGTCGGTGGTCGCCTGGGCCGTCACCGCCTCGCGCCGCGCTCGCGCCAAGCCGACGAGCGAGAGGGCCATGCCGGCGATCAGGCTCGTCGCGACGACGATCGCCGCCGCGGCCTTCAGTCGGCGCAGCGGACGCTTTTCGATCGCACCCAGGCGCTCGAGCGCCTGCTGTGCCGTCGGCCGACCCGACGGCTCGAGGCGAGTCAGGTCGGCGATCAGCGCGGCGATGGCGCGGTCGATCCCGACCGGGGCCGGGACGTCGCCCCACTGCGCACGAGCCAGCACTTCGGTGAGGGGACCGTCGCCGTAGGCCGAACGCGAGGTGTAGAGCTCGAAGAGCAGGAGACCGAAGCAGAACATGTCGCTCGCCGCGGTCGCCGGCTCGCCGCGTGCCTGCTCGGGGCTCATGTAGCGGGGAGTGCCGGCGATCCGGCCGGCGAGGGTCAGGCCGTCGGCCGCGTCCTCCCCCTCGACCCCGCTCGGCGACTCGCCGAGGTCGACGCTCCGCCGCGCGATGCCGAAGTCGAGCACCTTGACCGTGCCGTCCTCGGCCAGCATCACGTTCTCGGGCTTGAGGTCGCGGTGGACGACGCTCAGGGCGTGAGCCGCCAGGAGGGCCCGCCCCACGCCGAGCGCCACACCGAGCTTCTGTGCCGCCGTCAGCCCCTCGGCGATCGCCCACCCGAGCGGCCGACCGTGCACCAGCTCGAGCACCAGCAGATCGAGGGCATCCGTGTGCAGGTACTCGTAGAGGCGGCAGACGTGCGGGTGCTCGAGGCTCGAGAGGATGCGCGCCTCGCGGGCGAAGCGCGCCCGCGCCAGGGGGTCTTCGTCGGCGGAGCGGCGGATCGCCTTGACCGCCACGCGCCGCCCGAGGCGCTCGTCGAGCCCCTCCCAGACCTCCCCCATGCCGCCAACGCCCAGCCGGCCGATCAGTCGGATCGGCCCGACGACCTGCCCTTCGGCGAGCATGGGCAAAACTCTACACGGGGAATCCGAATTCGCCCAGGAGGTGGGCGGCAGGCCCGTCAGCCGACGTCGGCGGCGTCGACGATGCCGACGATGACCGAGCGGACCGGGGCGTCTTTCGAACCGACGACTTGGCGGGCGCCGTTGCCTTCGTCGAGGACGAGGACGCGCTCGCCTGGACCGGCGCCGACGGTGTCGACGGCGATCAGGTAGCCGGGGAGCGGCGAGCCGTCGGGCGCCTCCCGCTCGACGATCATCAGCTTTCGCCCGTCACACCAGGGGTGGTTGATCGTCGAGGTGACGTTGCCGACGACCCGGCCGAGGATCATCGCGCCCCTCCGCCGCCCGCCCCGCCTTCGACGTGATGGGTGTCGACGATGCCGAGGATGGCGTGGTCGATCGGCACGAACCAGGGATCGAGCGCCATCGCCGCCTCGCGTCCGCCTTCGTAGTAGACGAGCTCGCCCGGCCCCGCCATGCGCGTCGCATCGGCGGCGACCAGCGGCTCGCCTCGCGGCTCGCCCTGCTGGTCGAGCGGCTGGACGAGGAGCATCGCCACGCCGGTGAGCCCTTCGTAGACCACCGCCGGGACGACGCTGCCGATGACGCGACCGAGGAGCATCGATCCGCCCTCGTCTACGACGCCTGCTCGCCTTCGAGCTCGAGCAGCACCTGCGTGGCGAACCCGGTGCTCGAGCCGATCTGCTTGAGCAGCGCCTCGTGCGGCGCGGCGATGGTGCGATGGCGCGCCGGCACGCCCGCCTCGTCGAGGAAGCGCCGGGAGACGCTCATCGCCTCCTCGATCTGGTAGAGGTCGCCCTGGTAGAGGCTGAGCCCCTTGCCCGACAGGCCGGTGTCGGCGAGGCGGATCTCGACGAGGTCGACCTCGGTGGCTTTCAGCGCCACCTCGGCGGCCCGCACGTTCGAGGCGACGGTGTCGGTCTCGAGAATCGCCAGCGCCCCGCTGCCTCCGGCCTGGCGGGCACCGACGATCGCCGCGTAGACGCGCGGGTGGACGTCGGCGAGAAGGATCCGGTCGAGCACGCTCGCCCCGCCCTGTTCGACGCCTTCGGCGAGCGCCTCCTCGACCGCCGCGGTCGTGCCGCCCACCATCGTCAGGTAGCGGCCGCGACTGATCGTGCCGCACTTGACGAAGGCGATCGGCGACTTCTTGAGCATCGCGTCGGTGGCATGGACCCCCACCGGGATGTCGCTGAATTCGATGATGGCGAGGGCCGGGTGCTTCTTCATCATGTGATCCTGAAGTGGTCGACCAGGACGCAGCGGCGCCAACGCGAGAACTGCCGCGGTCCGGTGAGCCCCTCCCCGGTGGGGCTGGCGATGGTGAACGAACAGGTGCCCTCGCCGTCGAGGCCGAGCCCCGCCTGCGAGCGGCCGTTCTTGACGAAGATCGAGCAGTCGCACGCCTTCGCCATGCGGCTCAGGCGGTCGAGGTGGGTCGAGTGCATGACCGCCGTGTGGCGGTTGCCGCCTTCGACCTCGATCGCCAGGTCGATGGCGCGGTCGGCGTCGGGAACGCGGCAGACCGGCAGGATCGGAATCATCTGCTCGCTCCACAGGAGCGGGTGGTCGGCGTCGACCTCGACGACGGCGAGGCGGGTCTCGCGCGGCACGCTCATGCCGATGCGGCCGAGAATGACCGCGACGTCCTTGCCGATCAGGTCGTGGTTCATCGCGCCGCGACCGCGCGGCCCCGGGTGCTTGGCGAAGACGAGGTTCTCGATCTGGCGCAGGCGCGTCGCGTCGAGCCGCACGGCGCCCGCGCCCTCCATCGCCGCGAGCAGCCGGTCGGCGACGCTCGCCACGACGAAGACCTCTTTCTCGTCGACGCAGATGATGTTGTTGTCGGTCGAAGCGCCGGCGACGATGTCGCGTGCCGCCTTGTCGAGATGCGCCGTCTCGTCGACCACCACCGGGGGATTGCCCGGGCCGGCGCAGATCGCCCGCTTGCCGCTCGCCATCGCCGCCTTGACCACGGCACCGCCGCCGGTGACGACGACCAGGCGGATTCCCGGATGGGTCATCACCTCCTGGGCCGCCTGGATCGTCGGGTTGGCAAGGCAGGTGACCGTGCAGGCCGGACCGCCGGCCGCCGCCACCGCACGGTTGATCAGCGCCACGGTGGCGATCGAGCAGTTGCGGGCCAGCGGGTGAACGCAGAAGACCACGCTGTTGCCCGCGGCGAGCATGCCGATGGCGTTGCAGATGATCGTCGAGGTCGGATTGGTCGACGGCGTGATGGCGCCGATGACCCCGAACGGCGCCGGCTCGAGCAGGGTGAGACCGTGGTCGCCGGTCACCGCCTGCGGCGCGAGATCCTCGAGCCCTGGCGTCTTCTCGGCGACCAGGCGGTTCTTGAGGATCTTGTCTTCGGCGCGGCCGAGGCCGGTCTCCTCGTGCGCCATCTTCGCCAGCTCGGCGGCGTGCTCGAGCATGGTGGCGCGGATGGCGGCGAGGATGCGCGCCCGCACCGTGAGGGGCAACGCCACGAGCCGCGGCTGCGCCGCGCGCGCCGCCCGCACCGCCTCGTCCACCGTGGCGAAGGCCCCCGCCGCAGGATCAGCCGGCCCGCCATCGCTTCCGGCCGCGGACGCGGCCGGACGTCCGGTGGCCGACGCCACCGCGCCTCCCGAGGCAGAGATATCCGCCGCGATCCGCTGCGCGATCGCCTCGAGGTCCCGCTCGGAAAGACGCGCCATCGTCGCCGGCCTCTACTTCTTGTACTTCGTCTGGCCGCCGACCTCCCAGCTGTCGACGATCGCCATGATGACGGCATCGACCGGGCGGTTCTGCGTCGCGTGGGTCTGGCGTGCCGAGCTGCCGGCGGCGGTGAGCACCAGCTCGCCGGGACCCGCGCCCACCGCGTCGGCGGCGACGAGGAAGGAGCCGCCCTCGCGCCCTTCGGGGTCGACCGGGCGCACCAGCATCAGCTTCAGCCCCTCGAGCGTCGGCTCCTTGCGGGTGGCGACGACCGTCCCGACCACTTTGCACAGTTGCATGGCGCCCCTTACTCGGCCTTGCCCTGCTCCCCGCGGCCGAGCGGCATCACCGCGTCGACGTTGACGTGCGGGCGCGCGATGACGTGGACCGTGACCACCTCGCCGACCCGGCCGGCAGCCGCCTGTCCGGCGTCGATCGCCGCCTTGACCGCCGCGACGTCACCGCGCACGACGATCGACACGTAGCCGCCGCCGGTCTTCTCGTACTTGACCAGCTCGACCTTGGCCGCCTTCACCGCGGCGTCGGCCGCCTCCACCACCGCCGGGAACGACCGGCACTCGATCATGCCAAGGGCTTCCGTCATGTTCCGTCTCCGTTGGGCAACGCCCGGGAGCTCGCGCCGCCCGGGACTCTGGTCCGTTAGCGTTCGTTGGCCCCGCTGCGTCCGGTCACCGAGGCGATCGCCGCCTCGGCTGCGCGGTAGGCCACGTCGATGTCACGCTCTTCGCCGCCAAGATACACCCGTCCGAAGCTGCCGAACGCTCGTACCTCGAGGATGTTGATGTTGGCCGCCTTCTCCGCCTCGTTGGCAGCGAGCGCGGCATAGCCGGCCGGCGCCACTTCGAGCACGTAGAGCGACTGGCCCGGCAGGATGAGGTCGCCGTGCCGCGTGCGGTTGATCAATTGCGTGTGGTACGGCGTGATGTTGCGGATCACCTGACTCGAGGCGATCTCCGGCTTGATGCGATCGTCCTCCTGCAGGCCGAGCTCTTCGAGAATGGCCGCTCCCGCGGCCCGCACGTCGGCCTGGGAGTCGGAGTGCAGCTCGAGCATGCCGTAGAGCCGCTCGATGATCAGCATGCCGGGCTTGACGTCGGTCGCCTTGAGGGCCACGTCGGTGACCCGCATGATGTCCATGCCCGGCGCGATCTCGACGAAGAGCGATGCCTGTCCGGGGACCGGCAGGAAGCCCTGCGCCACCGTGCCGAGGAACGAGGCGTGCTGCGGTTGCAGGCTGTCGAGGAAGACGTAGCAGCGGAGCGTGGCCATCTCAATAGCCTCCCTTACCGGCCGGAGCGGCCGCCGCCGGAGCGCTCGGGGCTCCGCCGGCGGCGCGGCGCCGCGCCTCGTCGACGATCTTCACACTGGCGCTGGCGCCGATCCGCGTCGCACCCGCCTGGATCATCCGCACCGCGTCGTCGTAGGTACGAATCCCGCCGGCCGCCTTCACGCCGAGCCGCTTCGGCGCCACCTGGCGGGCCATCAGCGCCACGTCCTCGGCGGTCGCGCCGCTCGAGGCGAAGCCGGTGGAGGTCTTGACGAAGTCGGCGCCGGCCTTCATCGCCAGATCGCAGGCCTTGACCTTCTCCTCGTCGGTGAGCAGCGCGTTCTCGAAGATGACCTTGGAGAGCGCCCGGCCGTCCTTGCACGCTTCGACCACGGCGCGGATGTCGCGCAGCACGAGGGCGTCCTCCTTGCCCTTGAGCGCGCCGATGTTGATCACCATGTCGATCTCGGCGGCCCCTTCGCGGATCGCCTTGCGCGCTTCGAGCGCCTTGATCTCCGGCGCTGCGGCGCCGAGCGGGAAGCCGACCACGGCGCAGACTTTCACCGCGCTGCCGCGCAGGAGCGTCCGCGCCTGCTTGACGTAGGTCGGGTTGACGCAGACCGACCAGAAGCCGTGCTGCCGGGCCTCGGCACAGAGCACCTCGATGTCGGCCTGGGTGGCCTCGGGCTTCAGGAGGGTGTGGTCGATCATCCCGGCGAGCTTCTCGGCCGCCACCGGCGGCGGCGCGGCGCCGGAGCCGCGCTGCTCGAGGATCTGCCGCACACGGTCGGCGATCTGCTGGATCTGCTCGGCCGAGAGCTCGACGCTGTCGGCGGCAGAGGAGGTCCCTTTCATCGATTGCCTCTCGATTGCACGAATCAGCTCCACCCGCCGGCGATGCCGCTCGGCGGTGCAGGAGGTGGACAGGAAGACGTCGGCGATGCCGCGCGCCTGCTCGACCGAGAGCTGCCCGGCGCCGAGCGAGAGGACGTTGGCGTCGTTGTGCTCGCGCGAGTTGCGCGCCAGCCCCTCGCTGTAGCACGCGGCGGCGAGGACGCCCGGCACCTTGTTGGCCGCCATCGCCGATCCGATCCCCGCGCCGTCGACGACGATGCCGACCTCGCAGGTCCCCGAGGCGACACGTCGGGCCACCGCCTCGGCGAAGACGGGATAGTCGACCGCCGCCGTTCCGGCCGTGCCGCAGTCGTCGACCTGATGGCCCTTCACGGCAAGGTGCTCGAGCAGCGCCTGCTTCAGCTCGTATCCGCCGTGATCAGCCCCGATCGCGATCCGCAACGCCAGCCCTCTCCCTCACGTTAGTTGTTGAATCTCAAGGGGTCGAATCATAGCACCCGGCCGCGGGCGGGCTGTGGCCGGCGAGAGCTCCCCGCCCGTGCAGTACCATCGCGGGAGAGGATTCGAAGACGATGAGCCGCTCCACCGTTCGACCCCAGGTGTCTCGCGCCACGCGCTGCCGCGGCTGCCGATGAACGAGGCCTCACCCCGGGAGCGGATCGGCACGGAGGCGCTCGCCCTCCTCGAGGAGCTCTGCGCCATCTCCTCGCCGAGCGGCGACCGACAAGGGCTCGGGCGGATGGCCGAGCGGCTCGCCCGGGCCTTCGACGAGGTCGGACTGCCATCGCGGATCGAGCTCACCGGAGCCGACGCGTTGCCGCTGCTGCTCGCCGGGTCGCCGGAGTGCGCGGGGGCCCTGCTCGTCGCCGGTCACCTCGACACCGTCCTTCCGGCCATCCGACCGCGGCGTGAAGCGGATCGGCTCGTCGGCACCGGCGCGATCGACATGAAGGGCGGCCTCGCGGCGTTCTGGGGCGCGCTCGCGCTGCTGCGGGCCGAGGGAACGGTGACCGGCGCCTGGCCTGCCGACTGGGGCCTCGTCGCGACGCCGGACGAAGAGGTCGGCGGAGCCGTGACGCGACGGACACTGGCGCGCTTCGGCGGGAACGCTCGTGCGCTCTGGGTGCTCGAGCCCGGGGCGCGTCGCGACGACGAGGGCGAGACGCTGGTCGTCGGCCGGCGCGGGGTCGTTCACTTCCACCTCGGGATCGACGGTCGCGCAGCACATGCCGGGGTCGACTTCCCCTCCGGCCGCTCGGCGCTCGCCGCAGCCGCGGAGTGGGTGACGCGGGCCACCGCCCTCACCGCTCCCAGTCGTGGTCCGACGGTCAACCCGGCGCGCTTGGTCGCCGGCGAGGCCGCCGCAGTCGACGCGCCGGCGGCGCTTGCATCTCTCCTCGGCACCCCGCGCCAGGTCAACGTGGTGCCCGATCGCGCCCGAATCGACGGCGAGGCGCGCTTTTTCTCCGAGAGCGACGGCGAGGAAGTCACCGCCGAGCTCGCTCGGCTCGCCGACGAGATCGGTCGCTCCCGCGAGGTGCGTTGCGCGATCGACATCGGCGAGCCGATCCCGCCGCTCGAGCTGACCGCCCTGCGTCTCGCCGCCGCCGAGCGTGCCGTCGCGCTCGCCGCCGCCCGCGGTTGGAACCTCGAGCTCGAAGACGACCGCGGCGGTATTTCGTTCCCGAACTTCCTTCCGGCCGGGGTCGCCCTCCCGGTTCTCGACGGCCTCGGTCCCGTCGGCGGCGGCATGCACACACGCGACGAGTTCCTCGACCTCGCCTCGTTTTCCCGGCGGGTCGAGCTCCTCGCCGATCTGCTCGCCGACGAGCTCGGACCCTAGCGGGCGGCGTCCAATACGAGGGTCGAAGAGCCTGGCGACGTCTCAACTCCCGTCGGCGGACGCCGGGACAGGCGACCGGGTACGAACCACGACGGCGACCGCGCTCGGCTCAGACGGCAACGGGCCGGACGGCCGCAGTCGGCGCCCCGCGAGCCCGAGGCTGCCGAGGATGCAGGCGAGTCCGAGGACCATGCCGCGGCTGACCGGCTCGTGCAGCAGGAGCGCTCCCCAGGCAAGCCCGAAGAGCGGGATGAGGTAGGTCACGGTCGAGGCGCCGATCGGCCCGACACGGGCGATCAGCCAGAAGAAGAGCTGATAGGCCACGGCCGTCGAAAGGACCGCGAGCCCGACCAGTGCGGCGACCGCCGACGGGGCGACGGCATGCCGCGGCAGGGTCGCCAGGGCGGGCAAAGCGAGCCAGGCCGCCGCAGCAAGCTGCTGGCCGAGCGCGAGCGTCAAGACGGGAGCCCCGGCGAGGCGTCGACGCGAGTAGACGGACCCGCTCGCATAACAGAGCGCGGCCAGCAGCACCGCTGCCGAGCTGGCGAGCGTCGCGCGATCGAGCCCGACCGGCGACCAGCCGACGAGCAGTGCGACGCCGACGAGCCCCAGGAGCAGCCCCGCGACCCGCGCCGACGTCAGCCGCTCGCCGTAGCGGGCGGCGACGAGCGCGGTCAAGAGCGGCTGGACCGAGAGGAGGAGAGCAGCCATCGACGCCGTGAGCCTCACTTCGGCGGCGGCGATCAACGCAAAGGGTGCGGCTGCATGCACCAACCCGAGCAACAGGAGCCTGCCCCAGTACGGCCGGAGCACGACCTGGACGCCGCGCACCTTCGCCAAGCCCCAGAGAAGCCCGGCGGCCAACACCACACGACCTTCCATGAGCGGAAAGGGACCGAGTGCCGGCGCGGCGACGCGGATGAAGAGGAACGAGGCTCCCCAGAGCGCGGCGAGCGCCAGGAGCGCGGCGAGCTCACGGCGGCCCATCACTCGGCCTCCACGACCGGGGCGGCGTCCGAGCGAGGCAACGACGTTTTCGTCACCGGGGCCGGCAGAGCCGCCGGCGAGCAGCGTGCGAGCAGCAGCGCCGCCCCGGCCGCCGATAAGACCGAATAGTCGAGCGGCGACTTCAGACCGGCCGAGATCGCCATCGCGGTGCCGAACAGGAGCAGAAGCCCGGCGCTCGCCAAGGCCGTCGCTCGCGGCCAGACGGCCGCGAGGAGGAAGAGCCCCAGCGCCAGCTCGGCGGCGGTTGCGGCAGCGGCAAGGAAGGGGATCGTCCAAGCGGGCATGAAGGCGTTCACCTCGGCGGTTGCCGCCACGAAGCGGGCGTAGTTGCCGTAGCCGACGCCCTTGCCCCACCAGCCGAAGCGGCTGGCGATGCCGGAGAGGAATGCCGCCGCGAGCGCGACGCGGGCAAAGGGTGCAGCCAGTCGGTCGATTCCGTCGAACCAGGCGCCGCGGGCGGCATGGCCCGGCGGCTGGAGGAACTGCCGATGCTTCCGAGAGGTCGTTTTCATGGTGCGAGAATGACCGCTCACCGGTACAATCAGAAGATCCATTTTCTAGATTCCGACTAGTCCATTCATGGCGAAACGGATCAGCACGCTCCCCCTCGCGCTCCCCCCGCGCCCGACGCGAGCCGGTGCGGTGCACTGGCTCGTCGACGCCCTGCGCCACCGCATCCTCGCGGGGCAGCTCCGGCCCGGGCAGCGGCTCCCGGCGAGCCGCGACCTCGCAGCGCACTATCGCCTGGCGCGCGGCACGGTGGTGAGCGCCTTCGAGCAGTTGGCTGCCGAAGGCTACGTCGTCGCCACCGTCGGCTCCGGAACGCGGGTGAGCGAGGTCCTGCCCGACGATCTGCTGCGGGCGCCGCGGGCCAACCCTCGCCGGTCCGCCGAGGAGGTGCACCCACCCCGCCGCCTCTCACGCTTCGCCCGGCAGTCTTCGCTCCTGCGGGGCAATCAGCCGCGCCCGCTCTGCGCCTTTCGCGCCAACGAGCCAGCGCTCGATCGCTTTCCGACAGGCCTCTGGGCGCAGGTCACCGGACGGCGCCTCCGCCGCCTCGACCCGGATCTCCTGGTCGGCTGTGATCCCGCCGGCTACCGGCCGCTCCGCGAGGCGGTGGCCGACTACCTGCGCTCGTCGCGCGGCGTCTCCTGCGAAGCGGAACAGGTGCTCATCCTCTCCGGCTCCCAGGAGGCGCTCGACCTGGCGTCGCGCATCCTCATCGAGCCGGGCGATCGGGTCGCGCTCGAAGAGCCGGGCTACCCGGGTGCCCGGCGGGTCTTCACCGCACACGGCGCGAAGATCGTGGATACGCCGGTCGACGCCGACGGGGTGGTCGTCGACGCGGCACGCTGGCGTGGTGTTCGCCTCGCCTACCTCACCCCGGCGCACCAGTACCCGCTCGGCATCGCCCTGTCCCTCGCCCGTCGCCTCGAGCTGCTCGACTGGGCACGACAGAGCGGGGCGATCCTCTTCGAGGACGACTACGATTCCGAGTTCCGCTACGCTGCGCGCCCGCTGCCGGCCCTTCAGGGGCTGGATCGGCACGGCGTCGTCTGCTTCGCCGGCTCGTTCAGCAAGGTGCTCTTCCCGTCGCTTCGCCTCGGCTACCTCGTCGTCCCGCCGGCGCTCGTCGAGCCCTTCTCCACCGTCAAGTCCGTGGTGAGCCGTCATGCACCGCTGCTCGACCAGGCGATCCTCACCGATTTCCTCACCGAGGGGCACTTCGGGCGCCACCTGCGCCGGATGCGCGAGATCTACTCCGGACGGCTCTCGGCGCTGCTCGACGCCGGTCGCGAGCACCTCGCCGGCCGGCTCAAGATCTCGCCGATCGAGGCCGGGCTGCAGACGGTCGGTTGGCTCGCTCCCGGCCTGCGGGCCGAGGAGGTCGAGCGTGCCGCCGCCGCAAGGGGTGTCGAGGTCATCCCGCTCTCTCGCTTCACTCGCTCCGCCGGACTCCCCGAAGGGCTTCAGCTCGGCTTTGCTGCCGTGGAGGTTCCCGAGCTCCGCCGAGGGGTTCGCGAGCTCGCCCGGGTGCTCGATCGCCTGGGCGGTGATCGCCGGGGAAGCCAGTCCGGGAGTCTAAAGCCCCCCGTCACAAGGAGTTAGCGTCGCTGTCACCGGCCTGTCGCAGCGCGCTGTGGAAAAGGACGGCGCTGAAACCCCGTTGCAAGTCGCTGTAGCACAAAGAGATAGGAATAACTTATTTATAATCAATAGCTTGCGCGGATTGCACAAGAAATTGGTCAATCTGCGCGCAACCCCCTGCCGGGGCGGGGTTGAGACCCTTCGACGACCCGTTTTCCACAGCCTTTTCCGCCGCGCCTGTGGATCGGCGTGCTAGCGTCCCGGCCGTGCGGAAGACGCGCCTTCTGGTCGTCGAGGACGAGCCCGACATCGCCGAAGTCCTGCGCTACAACCTGGAGCGCGCCGGGTTCGCCGTCGAGCTCGAAGGGACGGGAGACGGTGCGCTCGCCGCGGTGCGCCGACAGCCGCCGGACCTCCTGCTTCTCGACCTGATGCTGCCGGGCCTCGACGGCCTCGAGCTGACGCGGATGCTCAAGCGCGACCCGGCGACGGCGAAGTTGCCGATCGTCATGCTCACTGCCCGGGGCGAGGAGATCGACCGCATCGTCGGCCTCGAGCTCGGCGCCGACGACTACATCCCCAAGCCGTTCAGCCCGCGCGAGGTCGTCCTGCGCGTCCGCGCCGTGTTGCGGCGCCATTCGACTGCCGGCTCGACCGGGGAGGCGGCGGAAGCGGTCGAGGTCGGCACCCTGCGGCTCGATACCGGTGCGCACCGCCTGGAGATCCGCGGCAAGGACGTCGCCCTCACGGCCACCGAATTCCGGCTGCTGCAGACGCTGATGGAGCGCGTCGGCCGCATTCAGACGCGCAGTCGCCTGCTCGCCGACGTCTGGGGCTACAGCGAGGAGGTCGACAGCCGCACCGTCGACACCCACGTCCGGCGCCTGCGGCGCAAGCTCGGCGCCGAGGCCGACCGGATCGAGACGGTCATCGGCGTCGGCTATCGCCTGAAGCCCTGACCGGGGCGCCCCCTCAGTCACCCGCCGAAGCCGACCAGCCGGAGAGGTCGCCGGACTCGAAGCCGTCCGCGGCGACCGCGCTCGGCTCGAAACGCGCCGTCGCGCTGCGCGCCCCGTCGACCACCAGCGAACAGGCGAGCCGACCGTCGCAGTCGCCGCTCCAGCCGACGAAGACCGACGGCGGTTCGGCCGCCGCCGAGAGCTCGACGGCCGTTCCTTCCGCGTAGAGCTCCGAGCAGTCCGCGCCGCAGGCGATGCCCGGCGGGGCGCTCGCCACCGACCCGCTCCCCGCCCCGCTTTTCGACACGGTGACCGCGAAGAGCCGCCCGAACGTCGCCCCGACCGTGCGGTCGGCGCTCATCTGGACGACGCACCCCGCGCTGCCGAGGCAATCCCCCGACCAACCGCCGAAGAAGGAACCGGGATCGGCCACGGCGTCGAGCGTCACCCCGCTCCCCTCGAGGTAGACCTGCTGGCAGTCGCCTGGACAGTCGATCCCCGCCGGAGCGCTCTGGACGCTTCCCGTGCCCAGGCCGAGAGGTGACACCTGCAGGAGGTAGGTGACGACCGGAAGATCGGGCGCCTCGTACGCTCCGAGGTCGCAGATCGGTTCGAGGTCCCCGTCGCCGTCACGCGGCCGGCCTTCGCCGCGCTGGTCGACGGTGAGCGCCACGTCGCTTCCGGCCTGCGGATCCCAGGCCACGCAGCCCGCCACGCTTCCGGCATCGAGCGCCGGACTGGTCGAGAGCAGGGCGTGGGTCGCCGTCGGCCCACCGTTCGCGGCGAGCGCGCCGAGGCCCGGGTCGAGCGGCGTCGCCAGCGTCCCGACCTGATCGAGCGCGCCGAAGACACTCGTGCAGCCGCTGTTGACCCGGACGAGGTTCCAGCCCTCGGAGACGAGCGCCGCGCTGCCGCCGGTGCAGTCCTTGTCGTTCGTGCCCGCGGCGTTGCCGCCGAGGATCGTGGCACGCAGACGGATCGTCCCCGCGCCTTCGCGCGCCAGCCCGCCGCCCGCGCCGCTCGCGGTGTTGGCGCTCACCGTCACGTTGCGCAGCCGGTCGACGACGCCGGAGCCGGGAGCGAGCAGGAGCCCGCCGCCGGTGTTCGAGAGGCCGGCCGCCGTCGAGCCGATCGTGTTGCCGCTGACCGTGACGTTGTTCAGCGTCGCCGCACCACTCGCCCAGATCCCGCCACCCTTGCCGTCCCGCCCGTTCGAGCACGACGGGATGCAGAACTGCGCTCCGTCACCGCTGGCGTTCCCCGAGACCGTGCTGCGCTCGACCAGGAGGCTTCCGAGGCTGTGGACGCCTCCGCCGTCGCCGCCGGCACCGGTCGGCGATCCGCCCCCGCCGCCGAGGTTGGATTCGATCGTGCTGTCGGAGACGGTCGCGCTCCCGGCGTTGAACAGACCGCCACCGCGCCCTCCGGCCGGCGGGCTCGTCGGATTGCCCCCGCCCGCTCCGGCGCGGGAGAGCCGCACGGCCGAGCGCTGAACGACGAGTGTCGCTCCGCTGGCGTTGTAGATCGCGCCACCGTCGCCCCCGGCGGCGAGCACGTCGGCGGGCATCGAGCGCGCCTGACAGTCTTCGAGCACCACGTCGGCGAGGGTCAGCACCCCGGCGTTCTTCACGCACCCCCCGTGCGGATCACCGACGGCCGGCGCGCGCCCACTGCGCAGGGTGAGCGCCCGCAGCTCGACGCTGCGCCCCGCGGCCACCGAAACGACACGCCCGACGACGTTGCCGCTCAGGGTGAGCGTCGCCGCTCCCGGCCCCTGGATCACGACATCGCTCGCCGGGGCGAGCTCGCCGAGCGTGAGGGTCATCGTGCCGCCGAGGCCGATGGCGACGGTGTCGCCGTTGCCCGCGCTCGCCAGTGCTTCGCGTAGCGAGCAGCCGGCGCCAGAGGCGCAGCCGTTGTTCTCGTCGACGAGGGTGGTGACCTGGATCGTGCTCCCCGAAACCGACGAGGCGACGGCGAGTCCGAAAGCGGTGAGCCAGCCGAACGTTCGCATCGCCGGTCTCCTGGAACGGGCCGCAGGGTCGTACCGCCATTGTAGACACGCATCGACAGAACACAAGGGGCCCCGTCACGCCCCAGCGGACAAGGGGCTTTGCTACCATGCTCGGAGCGATGCGACTCCTCCTGGTTCGTCATGCGATCGCGGTCGAGCGCGCCGCCTGGGCGCTGCGCGGGCGCCCCGAGGGCGACCGCCCGCTCACCGACACCGGACGTGCGCGCTTCCGCAAGGTCGCCGCCGGCCTGCAGCGCGAGGTCGCCGCGCTCGACCGCATCCTCGTCGGCCCGTTGCGGCGCGCCGTCGAAACGGCAACGCTGCTCGGCGCCGCCTACGGCAAGCTCGCCCCCGACGTGCGCGACGAGCTCGCCCCCGGCGCTGCCGCCGTGACCAGCCCGGCGGCGCTCGGCGGATGGCTCGCGACCGCGGTCGACGCCGAGAGCGCCGTGGCGATCGCGCTCGTCGGCCAGGAGCCGCAGCTCTCGCTCCTCGCCGGTTGGCTGCTCACCGGCGAGCCGCGGTCGCTCTTCGACCTGCGCAAGGGGGGAGCCTGTCTGCTCGAGCTCACCGGCCCCCCCGCCCCCGGCACGGCGCGCCTTCTCTGGCTGCTCGAGCCGCGACAGGCCCGGCGTCTGGCGAGATAGACCGATGGAGCTCCCGGCCGACCTGCTGGATCGGCCCGCCGGCGAAGCGGTGCGACGGATCGCGCTCGCTCTTCTCGCCCGCGCGGAGAGCGCCGCCGTGCGGCTGGCCGATCCCACGGCACTCGATCCCGAGGCGCTGCACGACTTCCGCGTCGCCGTCCGCCGCCTGCGCAGTTGCCTGCGGGCCTACCGCGAACCGCTCGCCGAGAGCGTGTCGAAGAAGCCGCTCGCGCGCCTCCGCGCCCTGGCGGCCGCCACCAACCCGGGCCGCGACGCCGAGGTCCAGCTCGCCTGGCTCGCCCGCGAGCGCCCGACCCTGCGACCGCACGAGCGCGCGGGGTACGACTGGCTCGCCGCCCGCATCGAGAGGCGCCAACAGGAGGCCTACGCCGTCGTGCGCGAGGAGCTCCTCGACGGCTTCGCGTCGCTGGCCGACCGGCTGCGCGACCGCCTGGCGCACTATCGGGTCGAGATCGAGCTCGACAGCGAGGACGCACGCCCCCAACCCTTCCGCTCGGTGCTCGCGCCGGCGCTCGCCCGGCACGCCGCCGTGCTGGCCGAGGACCTCGCCCGCGTCGACTCGCTCGCCGACGAGAAGGAGGCGCACGCCGCGCGACTCGAGGCCAAACGCCTGCGTTACCTGCTCGAGCCGCTGACGCCCGCTCTCCTCCCGACCGCACGCCCGGCGCTCCAGGAGCTTCGCGCCCTGCAGGATCTCCTCGGCGAGCTCAACGACGCCCACCTGCTCGCCGAGGCGATCGGTCAGGCCACCGCCGAAGCCGCCGCCGAACAGGCACGCCGCCTCCACGACCTCGCCCTCGCCGGCGCCACGCGCGAGCTCGCCACCGCCCGCCGCCGCACCGCACGCACCGGCCTCCTCACCCTCGCCACTCGCCTCGCCACCCACCGCACCGCCCTCTTCGCCCGCCTCGACGCGGGTTGGTTGCACGGGGATAACGCACGAACTCTCCTCGCCGAGATCGAGACGCTCGTCGCATCCCTCGACCCCGCCGCCTGATCCGAACGAGCTCGCGAGCGGCGATCACGCGACCTTCTCGCCCGGTTCGCTACGACGACCATCCGTCACGGAACCGAACGCGCCGCCGCCCCGACGCGGACGTGAGCTGTGCTCTCAGCGGGGCGAGCTCGACGGCCCGGGGCACGCGTTCCGCTCCACGGCACGCGCCATCAGCTCTCGTTGGCTGATCCGCAGCGGCTCGCCCGGTGCGGGGCGGCGCTGGAGGTAGCGGCCGTCCGGGAGGAGGTCCCAGGCCTTGCGGTTGTCGGCGAGCTGGAGGTCGAGGATCGCCTGGAGCTCGACCTGGAGCTCCGGTGCGGTGACCGGCACCATCGACTCGAGGCGGTGGTCGAGGTTGCGCGACATCCAGTCGGCCGAGCCGAGGAAGTACTCCGGGTTGCCGGCGTTGGCGAAGGCGAAGATCCGCGCGTGCTCGAGAAAGCGGCCGAGGATCGAGATCACGCGAATCCGCTCGGAGAGGCCGGGCACGCCGGCCCGCAAGCGGCAGAGCCCGCGGACGATCAGGTCGACTTCGACGCCCGCAGCCGAGGCGGCATAGAGGGCTTCGATGATCTCCGGGTCTTCGAGCTGATTCATCTTGGCGACGATGCGCGCCCCCGCGCCGTGGCGGCGGTGCTCGATCTCGCGCGCGATGAGGGCGAGCGAACGCTCCCGCATGTTGAACGGCGCCACCCACAGCGGCCCGAACTCCGGCCGGTCGACGAAGCCGGTGAGCACGTTGAAGAGACGCACGAGGTCGGCACCGATCGCCTCGTCACAGGTGAAGAGGCCGAGATCGGTGTAGAGCTCGGCGGTGTCGGTGTTGTAGTTGCCGGTGGCGATGTGGCTGTAGACGCGCAGCCCCTGGTCTTCCTGCCGCACGGCGAGCGAGACCTTGGCGTGCGTCTTGTAGCCGACCACGCCGTAGGCCACGTGCGCTCCGGCCTCTTCGAGCGCCTCGGCCCACTCGATGTTGCGTGCCTCGTCGAAGCGGGCCTTGAGCTCGACGATCACCGCCACCTGCTTGCCGCGCTCGGCGGCCTCGACGAGCGCCTTGACCACCGGCGAGTCGCGCGAGGTGCGGTAGAGCGTCTGCTTGATCGCCAGCACGCGGGGATCGACCGCCGCCTCTTCGACGAAGCGCAGGACCGAGGTGGCGAACGAGTCGTAGGGATGGTGCACGAGCAGGTCGCCGCGGGCGATCTCGCCGAAGAGACCGGGCGCACGGTCCGCATCGCCCCGCTCGCGGCTCGCCGCCGCGAGACGGGGAGGCGTCACCGGCGACCAGGCCGCTTCGCGATGCGCCGGCAACGGCAGTGCGGCGAGCGCGAAGAGATCGCGCAGGGCGAGCGGGCCCTCCACCTCGACCCGGTCGCGGTCGTCGATCTCGAGCTCGTCCTCGAGCAGACGGCGCATCCAGTCCGGCATCTCGGGGACGACCTCGAGGCGCACCACCGGCGCGAAGCGGCGCTCCTGCAATTCCTCCTGGATCGCCTCGAGGAGATCGGCCGCAGCCTCTTCGTTCGGCTGGACGGCGACGTTGCGGGTGACCCGGAAGGGATACGCCTCGACGATCTCCATGCCGGCGAAGAGCCGGTCGAGGTGTCGCGCGATGATCGCCTCGAGGGCGACGAACCGCGTCGAGCCGTCGATCGCCGTCCAGCGCGGCAGGCTGGCAGGGACCTTGACGCGCGCGAAGCGCAGCGCCGATTCCCCCGGGCGCCGCAGGGCGACGGCGAGCGACAGCGAGAGGTTCGAAATGTGCGGGAACGGATGCGCCGTGTCGACGCCGAGCGGCGTCAGCAGGGGAAAGAGCTGGCGGTCGAAGAACGACTCGAGCCAGTCGCGATCCGCCGCCGCGACGTCGTCCCAGTCGAGGGCGACGTGCACCCCTTCGCGCGCCAGGGCGGGCAGCAGCTCGTCGCGCAGCAGCCGGCGCGACGCGGCGAGCCCCGGGAGGCTGGCGCGGCGGATCTCCTCGAGTTGACGACCGGGGCTCATCCCGTCGGGCGAGAGCTTGCGCACCTGGCTCGCCACCTGCTGCTGCAAGCCGCCGACGCGCTTCATCACGAACTCGTCGAGGTTGCTTTCGTAGATGGCGAGGAACTTCAGGCGCTCGAGCAGGAGATTCTCCGGGTCGGCCGCCTCGGCGAGCACGCGATGATTGAAGTCGAGCCACGAAAGCTCGCGATTGGCGAAACGCGAGGCGCCCGCCGGTCGTCCGGCGGGCGGTCTTCTGGAGCGGCGGGGAGGAGCACTCGGCGGCGACATGCGGTACCCGAGATCCTAGCGCCGGGCCGTGACAGCGGCGTGACGGGCGTGTCCGTCACGCCGACCAGCAGGTCGCTCAGCGATCGAAGTCGATCCGCGCCACCTCGTCCCAGGAGAGGAGGACCTCCTTGCCGGCAGCGTGCACCATGATCCCCGCGTTGTCGTCGTCGACGTCGGTCGCCTCGCCCAAGACCAGCTCGCTGCCGTCGACCAGTGTCACCGCGGCGCGCCCCTTGGGGCGCGGAACGATCGTCTTGACGCGGGCGAACGGGATCGAATACTCGACGCCGTCGAGGTTGCCGTTGAGCAGCTCGCAGGCGTAGCTCTCGTCGAGGTCGAAGACCAGCTCGCCGGAGAGCGTTTCACCTTGCTTCGAGGTCACCCTGCCGGCGAGCGGCCGTGTCTTCTCGTAGCTCTCGTAGCCGCGGCCGCTCCCCTTGCCATCGATGAAGTCGATGCGCTCGAACGCCTCCCAGGAGATCTCGATGCGGCCCGATCTCTCGGTCTCGACCAACACGCCGCGCAGGGAGGAGTCCACGTCGTTCGTCCCCTCGAGAAGCAGCTTCCTGCCGTCCTTGAGCTCCACCCAGGAGCCGTCGTCGTCGTGCTTCTCGATCGCCCGCAGGCGCCCCATCTCGATCGAGATCCGGCCGTCCTCGGTGTCGCCGTCGAGCTTGTCGCTCGCCAGGCACTCCTCGCTGTCCCACTGGATGAAGCCCTCGAAGACTCCGGCCTTCGTCTTCACGCGGCCGTAGAGCCGCGCCGGGAGCGGTCCGACGCCCGCCGGCGTGGCGGCGAAGCGCACCGTCGCCACCTTGCTCCAGGGGACCGTCACCTCGCCGAGCGTCGCGTCCTGGATGTGGATGTCGGCGCTCTGGTCGTTGGATCCGTCATTGAGCCGCATCGTCCGCCCGCCGCGCAGGACCGCCTCGAGGTCGCCATCGCGCACCCGCAACTCGGCGAGGTCGCCGAAGCGCATCACGAACTGCCGCCCGCCACTCGCCTCCGACGAGACCCAGATCGGCACGCCGAAAACCTCGATCCGCTTGCCGCGGCCTTCGCGGCGTGCCTCCCCCGGCACCTCCGGCCGATCGACCTTCGACGCGTTGTAGAGGTCGTCCCAGAAGGCCTCCTCGGTGCCCCAACGCAAGACCCCGGTGTAGCTCTTCCCGCCCTGGGTCTCGACCGTTCCGTAGAGGTATCCCTGCGTCGCCGCATCGTCGGCACGCGCCCCACCGGCGGCGGCCGAGAGCATCATCCCGGCGAGCAGCCCGCCGAGCATCGTCGTCTGGTAGCGCATCGTTTCGACTCCTTCCTTCCCGAAAGTCCTTCAGACCGGGCCGCGCAACGGCAGCAGCCCGACCCGCTCACCGCGCACCGGCAGGTCTTCCCCGCTCCCGCCGCGGTCACCCGACGGCGCGACTTCGCGCAAGACGCCCTCCATCGCCCGCAGGTAGCGCGGGTCGGAGCTCAACAGCTCCCGGGTGATGGCGACGAACCGCTCGTCGGTCATCCGCACCCCGGTGCGTCGCGCTCCCGGCTCCTCGTTCGCCGCCGAGGCGACCGTGGCCGCTCCGGCCCCCGTCTCGCGCAGCGCACGAGCCGCCGTCTCCTCGCTCCGCGGCACCGTCGCACCGCGACCGAGCGACAGCCAGAGCGACAGCCCGACGACCGAGGCCAGACCCGCGGCGATGGCGAAGATCCATCCCCGGCGGATCCGACCGAAGGCAGCGCCGCCCGTGCCCGCATCCCAGCCGCTGCGCCGGCGCACGCCGTGCCACAGCGCCTCGGCCGGCAGCACCTCGGCGGGATCCGCCGCCGCGGCGAGCTCCCGCTCGATGCGGCGAGACCCTTCGTAGAAGGCCCGGCAGGACGGGCAGCGCAGCGCGTGCTCGAGCGCCGCGACCGCCGACTCCGGCTCGACCTCGCCGTCCAGGTGAGCCGAGAGCAGCTCCTCGAACCGTGAACACTCGGGGGTCATGACACAGCTCCTTCCAGCTCGGCGGCGAGCTCGGACAAGACGCGACGCCGCGCCCGGTGGACGTTGACCCGGACCGCCTCGGCGCTCCACCCGGTGCGCCGGCGGACCTCTTCGTACGGGAGCCTGCCGAGGACCGCCAGCTCGTAGGCCGTGCGATGCGCCGGGGGAAGCTGACCCAGCGTCTCGCGCAGGCGCGAACGAAGCTGTCCGCTGGCCGCGCGATCCTCCGGCGAGACGATCCGCGCATCGATCGGATCGAGCTCGTGGCCCGGTGCGGCCACCTCGGAGAAGAGCACCTCCCCCTGGCGCTCGCGTCGATCGGCGAGCAGGTGTTGGGCGGTGGCGAAGAGGTAGGGCCGCAAGGCGTCGTCCGGCAGGCCCTCGGGTCGGGCGCGGATCGCTTTGGCAAAGGCCTCCTGGAGGAGGTCCTCGGCATCCTCCCGCCGCCGGGTCCGACGGCGCAGGAAATCGAGGAGGCTCGCCCCGTGGCGCTCCCAGGCGGCGCGCCAGGAAGACTCGGCGGAGGGGGTGGGTGAGGCGGGTGACGGGACCGTCATCACCCTATTCAACCCCAGAGCGGGGGCGGCGTTACAGCCGGGCGGCGGAAACGGCCGCGTGACGGTCCGGCGACGATTCGCCGACGGCCCGCCGCGGCGCCGCGGCACGGGTTATCCTGACCCGGCATGCGCAAAGGCACCTCCGGAAGCGAACCCGCCTCCCACACCGCGGCGGCGCCGGCTCGCCTGGCGGCCATCGACATCGGGTCGAACTCGATCCACATGGTGATCGTCGAGGCGGACGGCCGCGGCGGCCACCGCACCCTCGACCGCGAGCGCGAGATGGTCCGGCTGGGCGAGAGTGCGCTGGGGCCGGCAGGGAAGATCTCCGAGCGCGCCCTGCGCCAGGGGCTCGACACGCTGCTGCGGATGACGACGCTCGCCCGCCTCAAGGGGGTGGAGCGGTTCGTCGCCGTCGCCACCAGCGCCGTGCGCGAGGCCGCCAACGGCGAGGAGTTCCTCGAGCAGGTCCGGGCGCTCGCCGGGCTCGACGTCCGGTTGCTCTCCGGCGAAGAGGAGGCGCGACTGATCTGGCGCGCCGTCCGCGAGGCGATCGACCTCGCCCACGGAACCCACGCCATCGTCGACATCGGCGGCGGCAGCACCGAGTGGATCGTCGCCGTCGAGGATCGCATCGTCGCCGCCCGCAGCCTGCCGCTCGGCTCGCTGCGCTGCGGCCACCGGCTGGCCTCCGACCCACCGACCGCCGGCGAGCTCACGCGCTTGCGGCGACGGATCGACCGCGAGCTCGCCGAGCTGCCGCTCCCCGACGGGCTCGGACGGCTCGTGGCGACCTCGGGAACCGCCAACTGTTGCGCCGATCTCGCCGCCTGGTTCGCCGGCCGCGACCCGCGCGGACCGGCGACCGGCTCGCGCGAGCTGCGGCGCCGTGACCTCGAGCAGATCGTCGCGCGGTTGCGATCGCTGTCACGCCGCCAGATCGCCGCGCTGCCGCCGGTCGGCGAAGGGCGTGCCGCCTCGCTGCTCCCCGGAGCCGTGCTTCTCGCTGCCATCGCCCGCCGCGCCGGTGCCGAGCGGCTGACCATCTGCGACCGGGCCTTGCGCGACGGACTGGTGCTCGACGAGCTCGGTGCGCCGGCGGCTGCCAGCGCGCGCGGCGACGTGCGACGGCGTCAGGTACATTCGCTGCTCGAACGCGTCGGGGGCCCCGTGGCGGCGCACGGCGAGAAGACCGCAACTCTCGCTCTGCGCCTGTTCGACCTCACCGCGTCGCTGCACGGTCTCGGCCGCCGCGAGCGCGAGTGGCTCGAACACGCCGCACGCCTTCACGACATCGGCCATTCGATCCACTACCGCGGTCACCACAAGCACAGCCAGTACCTGATCGAGACCGCCGGCCTCGACGGCTTCGACGAGCGGGAGATCGAGGTGATCGCCCAGGTGGCCCGCTACCACCGGGGCGCCCGACCGCGCCTCAAGCACCCGGCGTTCGGGGCCCTGCGTCCCTGGCAGCGGCGCGCCGTCGTCCGACTCACCGCCTTGTTGCGGGTTGCCGACGCCCTCGACCGGACACATGCCGGCCGGGTCGACGACCTCCGGGTGGCGATCACTCGCCGGAAGGTGCGGATCGAGGCGATCTCCGGCTACGACGTGGCGATCGAGGTCGAGACCGCACGTGACCGTGGGGTCCTCTTCGCCGAGACCTTCGACCGGCGGCTGGTCGTTCGCCAGGCGGCGGCCGACCCGGTCCAGCCGCAGGAGCACAAGTCCCTGCCGGACAAGCGTTTGGGCTTCGCCGGGGGCCCCCTTGTGGAAAAGCCGGCGCTCACCAACTGACGGCTTCCCGCTCACTCGCTTGGCGTCACACGAAAGATTGAAAACAAAAGACTTGCCACACTTGCACAGCTTCTTGGTCATTCCGCTGGCAAAGCCCATCCTGCCGGGCTCTGCCGCCGGATGGCGACGAGATTTCCACAACCTTTTCCGCCACCCCTGTGGAGGCGCACGGTGACCGCCGAAACCGCCCCGCCCGCCCCGATCGCCACGCCGCGGAACCGCCGTCTGCGCTTCTCGCCGAAGCTCCGGCTGGCGCTCCTCTGGCCGGCGCTGGCAGCGCTCGCGACCGTGACCGGCCTGTTGCTCGCCGCGCTCCCGGGGCTCTTCACCTCGGCCTCGACCCAGGAGCTGCTCGACGCCGTGCGGATGATCGCCCCGGCGATCGAGGTCCCGCCCGCCGGCCCCTACGAAGCGCTCCAGCGGCAGGTCGGGCGTCTCGCCGCCGGCACGTCGATGCGGCTGACCGTCGTCGCCCTCGACGGCAAGGTGCTCGCCGACAGCGACCGCAGCCTCGACGAGGTCTCCCACATGGAGAACCACCTCCACCGCCCGGAGATCGCCGGAGCGCTCGCGCGCGGCGAAGGGACCGCGGTTCGCCACAGCGCGACGATCGGCATCGACTTCGTCTACGTCGCCCGCCTGGTCGCCGCTCCCGATGGCCGCCAGTGGATCGTCCGTCTGTCCCAACCGATCGCCGCGCTCGCCCGCCTCGAACGACGCTTCCTCGGCGTGCTGGCACTCGCCGCGTTCGCCGCGCTCCTGGCGATGGCCGCCATCTCCTGGTGGCTCGACCGGCGCCTCTTCGTGCCGCTTGCCGACCTCATCGCCGCGGCGCGCGAGATCGGCGACGGGGAGTACGACACGCGCTTCGACATCCCGAGCGAGACGGAGCTCGCCACGCTCGGGCTCGCCCTCTCGCGCATCGCCCGCCGCGCCCAGGAGCAGATCGCCGCGCTCGCCGCCGAACGCGACCACCTCCACACCGTGGTCGACTCGCTGGCCGACGGGGTGCTGGTGATCGACCGCGACGGGCGCGCCGACACGGCGAACCCGGTCTTCCGCGACCTGCTCGGGCACCCGGCGCCGATCGCCGGGCGGACGCTGCGCGAAGTGTCGCGCCAGCCGGCGCTCTCCGACCTCGTCGAACGCGTTCGCCGGGAGGGCGGCCGGCAGACGACGCAGGTCGAGTTGCCGCCGCCGCACCGGCGCATCCTCGACCTGCACGCCACGGCGCTCGCCGGCGGCGACGGCGCCGTCGTCGTCGCCCGGGACGTGACCGAGTCCGAGCAGCTCCACCGGATGCGTCGCGACTTCGTGGCCAACGTCTCGCACGAGCTCAAGACACCGCTCGCGGCGATCCGCGGCTGCGCCGAGACGCTCTCGGACGGCGCGCTCGACGACCCGGCCGCGGCACACCCCTTCCTCGACCGGATCCTCGCCCACTGCGGGCGGCTCGAGACGCTGGTCTCCGACCTGCTGATGCTGTCGCGACTCGAGACCGCGGAGCGTTCGCGGGTCCTCTCGCCGGTCGACCTCGCCGACCTCGCCCGCCGGGTCGCCGAGCAGCTCGGCGACCAGACGGCGGCACGCGACACCCGCCTCACGGTCACCGCCACCGGCGACGCCACGCTCCTCGGCGAACCCGACGCGCTCGAGCGGATGCTCGCCAACCTCGCCGACAACGCGGTCAAGTACGGGCGCCCGGGGGGAGCGGTCGCCATCGAGGTCGAAGGACGGCCGAGCGAGGTCCTCCTGCGCGTGCGCGACGACGGCCCGGGCATTCCGACCGAGCTCCTGCCGCGCGTCTTCGAGCGCTTCTTCCGCCTCGACGGCGGACGCGGTCGAGCGGAAGGGGGGACCGGTCTCGGCCTGGCGATCGTCAAGCACACGGCGCTCGCCCACGGCGGCACGGTCGAGATCGAGAGCGCCCTCGGCCACGGCTCGACCTTCCACGTGCGGCTGCCGCGCACCTCGGCATCCTCCTAGGGCGCTGCCTGTCGCCGCGCTGTCACCGCCGCGTCGCAGCGTCGCGTCGGCGCTTTCCTATCCTCTCGAACGAACCCTCACGCCGCCTCCGCCGTTCGTGCGGCGGCGTCGAGCTTCTTCGACCGGAAGAACCAAGGAGAGTCGTCATGCGAAAGCCGCTGTTGCTCGCCGTCTGTTTCGGCCTCGTCGCCCTGCTCGCCGGCCAGGTCGGCGCCCAGCCCCTGATGGGCCTCTTCTACCAGGAGGCCGAGAAGGACGGCCGCGTCTACGTCTTCAACTCGCCCGAGCGCTTCAAGTCCTGGCAGGCCTCGGGCGAGATCGGCACCGCGATCACCCTCGTCGGCCGCGCCGAAGGCGGCATGACGCTCGTCGGCGAGAACGAGACGGCGATCGACCTCTACCTGTTCAAGCACAACCTTCCCGGCTACGAGCGGCCGACGCCGAAGCCGTACGCGCCGCCGTTCAACGTCTCGTGGAAAGACGGCGTCACCACCATCGAAAGCAAGAACGCCACGCTCAACCTCAACAACCGGATGCAGATCCGCTTCACCAGCGAGGACCTCGACCCGGCGAGCTCGAGCCAGCCGGAGCGTGACAGCTTCCGCGTGCGTCGCATGGAAACGAAGATGTCCGGCTGGGTCTACACCAAGGACCTGACCTACGAGCTCGAGCTCAACTGGGCCGACACCGCCAACGTCGTCAACGACGCCAACTTCCAGTGGGACCTGACGCACGGCAAGAAGAACCTCATGGTCAAGGCCGGCCAGTTCAAGGTGCCGTTCGGCCGCCAGGAGCTGTCGTCGTCGACCGTCCAGGAGTTCGTCGACCGCTCGATCGTCGCCGGGGAGTTCGAGCGCGGACGCGACATCGGCCTGCAGCTCTGGGGCACGCCGTTCGGCGGCAAGCTCGACTGGCGCGTCGGCGTCTTCAACGGCAACGGCCGGACGGTCACGCGCAACGACAACGACGACCTGCAGCTCAACGCCCGCGTGACTTGGCAGCCGTTCGGCGACGCGAAGTACTCCGAGGGCGACTTCGAGAGCACGGACCGGCCGTTGCTCGCCATCGCCGCCCAGTACGAGAACAACACGTTGCCGATTGCCGCGGCGGGCGGCGTCGCGGCTCATGCGCGCGAGCGCACGATCACCGGCGGCGACATCGTCTTCAAGTACCGCGGGCTCTTCCTCTTCGGCGAGCTCTTCGACGCCACCAACGACCGCACGAACAACCTGGTCAGCTTCGACAACAGCGGCTACAACCTGCAGGCCGGCTACTTCGTGATTCCGAAGCGGCTCGAGCTCGCCGTTCGCTACGCCGAGCTCGACCCCAACGCCGACCGGGACAACGACGAGCGCACCGAGACCGGATTGGCGGTCGGCTACTTCTTCAACAAGCACCCGCACAAGCTGCAGGCCGACTATCGCGAGATCGAGAACAAGGCGAGCAAGCAGAAGGACCGCGAGCTCCGCCTGCAGTACCAGATCATGTTCTGACCGCTCCTCCCGCGAAGGGGAGAGCCCGCCCCTCTCTCGGGCTCTCTCCTTCCCTTTTTCGCCTTCTGCTAACCTGCCGACCCCGGGGAACTGCCATGGAACGAAGCCTCCACCACCACCTCGACGAGATCCGCCAGGACCTGCTGCGCATGGGAGGCCTGGTCGAAGAGATGCTGGCCGGGGCGATGCAGGCGCTGATCGACCGCGACGCGGCCCATGCCGCGGTCGTCATCGCCACCGATCACGAAGTCGACCAGCTCGAAAAGCGCATCGACGGCAACGTCAACGCGGCGATCGCCCTCTTCCAGCCGACGGCGGTCGACCTGCGCTTCCTCGTCTCGGTGATGAAGGCGGCCAACGATCTCGAGCGCATCGGCGACTCGGCGGTCAACATCGCCCAGGCGGTCGAGGTGCTCAACCAGGAGCCGCCGCTCAAGCCCTACATCGACCTGCCGCACCTCTCGGTGCTGGTCCGGCGGATGGTCCAGGACAGCCTCGACGCCTTCGTCGAACGCGACGCCGCCAAGGCGGTCGACGTCTGCCGCCGCGACGACGAGGTCGACGGCCTGTACAAGCAGCTCTTCCGCGAGCTCCTGACCTACATGATCGAGGACCCGAAGAGCATCACCCGGGCCCTCCACCTGCTGCTCGTGGCGCGCAATTTCGAGCGCGTCGCCGATCACGCGACGAACATCGCCGAGGACGTCGTCTACTACGTCGAGGGCCGCGACATCCGTCACGGCGGCCCGCTCCCCTCCGGCGCCTGAAGCTCCGGCGCCGGATCTTCTCCGCGCCTGTCACGCCACCGTCACAACCCCACCCTCGGACTGACAAACCGGGGCGACATGCTTGCCTCGCTCCCGGCTCCCCGGTCGCCCGGCTCTTCGGACCGAGCGACGGTAGCGGGTCCGCCGACCAGCCCCTGCGACCACGTTCAGACGAAGGAGAGACCCAGATGAAGCAGATCTCGCGGTTCACCGCCCTCGCGGCGGGCGCCCTGTTCACCGCCGCCAGCCTCCATGCCCAGCCGGCCCAGGTCGATCCGAAGATCGCCGGCTACCAGAAGGCGAGCGGCATCTCCGGCAACGTCAACTCGATCGGTTCCGACACCCTGAACAACCTGATGACCCTCTGGGCCGAGGGGTTCCAGAAGCAGTACCCGAACGTGCGCATCCAGATCGAGGGCAAGGGCTCGTCGACCGCTCCGCCGGCCCTGATCGCCGGCACGGCCCAGCTCGGCCCGATGAGCCGGCTGATGAAGGCCGAGGAGGTCGACGAGTTCGAGAAGAAGTACGGCTACAAGCCGACGGCGATCCGCGTCGCCGTGGACGGCATCGGCGTCTTCGTCAACAAGGACAATCCGATCCAGAAGCTCACCCTCAAGGAAGTCGACGGGATCTTCTCCAAGACCCGCAAGGGCGGTGGCAAGGACCTCAAGACCTGGGGCGATGCCGGCGTCACCGGCGACTGGGCCGCCCGGCCGATCAGCCTCTACGGCCGCAACTCGGCCTCGGGCACCTACGGCTTCTTCAAGGAGATCGCGCTCTTCAAGGGCGACTACAAGGACACCGTCAAGGAGCAGCCGGGCTCGGCCTCGGTGGTCCAGGGGGTGACCGAGGACCTGTACGCGGTCGGCTACAGCGGCATCGGCTACAAGACCTCGGGCGTCCGCACCGTCGCGCTCGCCGGCAAGGACGGCCAGTACTACGAGGACACGCCGGAGAACATCCTCTCGGGCAAGTACCCGCTCTCGCGCTTCCTCTACGTCTACATCAACCAGGCACCGGGCAAGCCGCTCGACCCGCTGGTGCGCGAGTTCGTCTCCTTCGTCCTCTCCAAGGAAGGGCAGGAGACGGTGGTCAAGGACGGCTACATCCCGGTCTCCGCCACGGTGGCCGCCGAGGATCGCGCGAAGCTCGCTCGCTGAGCGACTCCGACTTCCCGGCCCGGGGATCGCCTCGATCCCCGGGCCCTCGTCTCTCCTCCGATCCCCTGACCCGCCGCATCCACCCCCCGCGCACGAGGTTCGACATGGCCACGCCGGCGTCCGCTCCGAGCCCGCTCCCGTCTCCCGGCCCGGCGGCGACCCGCCCCGCCTCGAAGCTCACCGCGACGCCGCGCCGCCGGCTGGTCGCCGACCGGGCCGCGCGGATCCTGGTGAGTGCCGGCGGCATCGGCATCATCGCGAGCATCCTCGGCATCCTGCTCTTCATCGTCGCCGAGGTCCTGCCCCTCGGCCGGCCCGCCGAAGTCTCGGCCACCGGCGAGACCGCTCTTCCCGCGCCGACGCTGGCGCTGGTCGGCGACGAGTACCGCACGCACCTCGCGACGGTGGCCGCCGACGGCCGCATCCGGGTGGTTCGGCTCGCCGACGGCGTGACGGTCGCCGACCAGGCGCTCGACCCGGCTTCGTCGGCAGCGATGCCGGTCGTCGCCGCCGCCGTCCCTCCGGGGGCGTCGATGCTCGCCGCCGCGACCGCCGACGGCCGCGTCCTGCTGCAACCGGTGGACTGGGAGGTCGCCTTCGATGGCCAGCAACGGCGGCAGGTGAGCCCTCGCCTCGGACGCCCGCGCGCCCTCGAGGTCGATCCCGCGCACGGATCCCTGACCAGCTTCGCCGCCATCGAGGCGAGCGAGTCCGGCCTCGCCGCCGCCGCCCAGACGACCGACGGCTCCGTCCGCCTCGTCGAGGTTCTGCGCAGCACGAACCTGATGACCGGCGAAGTCGAAGAAACCCTGCGGCGCAGCGAGTCGACCGCCCCCGGCAGGCTGGGACCGATGGTCCTCGACCACCAGGTGCAGAACCTCTTCGCCGGCACGGCGAGCGGCGAGCTCGTCTGGTGGCCGATCGAGGACGGCCAGTTGCAGGCACCGCGCAGCTATCCGACCGGATCGGCGGCGATCACCGCCCTGACCCTGCTGATCGGCGACCGGTCGCTCGTCGTCGGCCAGGCCGACGGAGCGCTTTCGGTCTGGTACCCGGTCCGCCAAGGCGACGAGAGCTTCCTGCTCACCCGCATCCGCGACTTCCCCCGGCAACCGGGAGCGATCTCGCTGCTCGCCCCGTCGCAGCGCAACCGCACGTTCCTCGCCGTCGACGCCTCCGGCGGTCTCGGTCTCTTCTTCTCCACCTCCAACCGGACGCTCTGGCGCGGCACGGGGCAGGCGCCGGGGGCCACCGCGGCGTCCTTCTCGCCGAAAGCCGACGGGCTGTTCCTCGCCGCTGGCGCGCGACTCCACTCGTTCGCGGTTCGCAACGCCCATCCCGAGACCACCTGGTCGGCGCTCTTCTCGCGCGTCTGGTACGAGGGCTACGAGCGTCCCGGCTTCTCCTGGCAGTCGACCGGCGGCACCGACGACTTCGAGCCCAAGCTCTCGCTGACGCCGCTGCTGATCGGCACGCTCAAGGGGACCTTCTACTCGCTCCTGCTGGCGATTCCGCTCGGCGTCCTCGGGGCCATGTACGCCTCGCAGTTCATGCACCCGTCGCTGCTCCGCCTGGTCAAGCCGACGGTCGAGATCATGGCAGCGCTGCCGAGCGTCGTGCTCGGGTTCCTCGCCGGGCTCTGGCTCGCGCCGCGGGTGGAGCGCGCCTTCTCGGCGCTGCTTCTGCTGCTCGTGGTCGTCCCGGCCGCGGTGATCGCGGCGGGGCTGCTCTGGCGCGGGCTGCCGGCGACCTTCCGCAATCGGATGCGCTCCGGCGCCGAGGTCCTCTGGTATCTCGTCGTCATCGCCCTCTCCTTCGGGCTCTGTTTCGCCCTCGCACCCGCCTTTGAACGGCTGGCGTTCGCCGGGGACTTCCAGGCCTGGCTCCTCGCCACGACCGGGGAGACCTACGACCAGCGCAACGCCATCGTCGTCGGCCTGGCGATGGGCTTCGCGGTGATTCCGATCATCTTCGCCATCTCCGAGGATGCATTCTCCAACGTGCCGCGCAACCTCGTCGCCGGCTCGCTCGCGCTCGGCGCCAACCGCTGGCAGACGGTCACCCGTGTCGTCCTGCCCACCGCCAGCCCCGGGATCTTCTCGGGCGTGATGATCGGCTTCGGCCGCGCCGTCGGCGAGACGATGATCGTGCTGATGGCCACCGGCAACACCCCGATCACCAGCTGGAGCCCGTTCAACGGCTTCCGCACGCTCTCGGCCAACATCGCCGTCGAGATCCCGGAGGCGCCGCACGGCGGGACGCTCTACCGCACGCTCTTCCTCGCTGCCCTGCTGCTCTTCGCCATCACCTTCGTGGTCAACACGCTGGCCGAGCTGGTGCGCCAGCGGCTGCGCCGCAAGTTCGCGCAGCTCTGAGCCGGGAGCCGACATGAGCTCGATCCAGAAGCCGCACCGGGATCTCCTCGGCGACTCGCTCACCGCGCTCTGCGGCGGCGCGCTGGCGCTCAACCTGCTGCTCATCGTCGCCCTGCTCGGATTGCTGGCCGTCAACGGCGGCGGCATCTTCTGGCAGAAGCCGCTCGAACAATTCACCCTCGCCGACGGCCGCGTGGTGCTCGGCGAAGTCTTCGATCGCCAGCCGGTGGCGGCGCGCGAAGGGGAGTCCGGTCCCTCGGGAGCCGAACGGCTGCAGATCAAGGTGGCCAATCGCGACCTGACCGGGGCCGACTTCCTCTGGGTCGACGAATCGCAGATCCGCAGCCGCGCACTGCCGGACAGCGCCGTCGCCCTCGAACGCCTCGAATGGGGCGACTTCTACGGCTATCTCATCGAGCTGCGACGCGGCGGCGAGGTCCTCGCCTCCGGCGCCGATTCGGTCTGGCGTGCCCTCGGGCCGCTGCATCGCGAGAAGCTGCGCCAGCGCGCCGTGATCCGCGAGCTCGAACGCGGCGCCATCGGCGACGTCAACAGCGAGATCGAGCGACTGCGCCTCGCCGTTCGGAAGATCGAGCTTGCCGGAGCGACGAGCGCGGAGCGCGAGACCCGGCTCGCCGAGCTCGCGGCGCTCGAGCGGGCGCGACACGCCGACTACGAGCGGCTGGCCGAACGGCTCTTCGCCCTGCGCCACGCGCTCGACGCCGAGACGGTGGTCCTCGAGGCCGCCGACGGGCGGCGCAAGGAGCTGCCGGTGGGCGCGATCGTCCGCCTGGTGCGGCCCAACACCCTCGGCTTCTTCGAGAAGGTGGCCCTCAACGCCTCGCGTCTGCGCGAGTTCGTCTTCGACGACCCGCGCGAGTCGAACACCGAAGGCGGCATCTTCCCGGCGATCTTCGGGACGGTGATGATGGTCTTCCTCATGTCGGTCGCCGTGGTGCCGTTCGGCGTCATGGCCGCCCTCTACCTGCGCGAGTACGCCAAACAGGGTCCGCTCGTCCGCGCGGTCCGCATCGCGGTCAACAACCTCGCCGGCGTCCCGTCGATCGTCTTCGGCGTCTTCGGGCTGGGCTTCTTCGTCTACCTGGTCGGCGGGTCGATCGACCGGCTCTTCTACCCCGAGGCGCTGCCGACGCCGACCTACGGGACCGGCGGCATCCTCTGGGGCGCCCTGACCCTCGCGCTGTTGACCGTGCCGGTGGTGATCGTCGCCACCGAGGAGGGTCTCGCGGCGGTGCCGCGAATCGTCCGCGAGGGCTCGCTCGCCCTCGGCGCCACCAAGTTCGAGACGACCTTCCGTGTGGTGATCCCGGCCGCCGCCCCCGGCATCCTCACCGGGATGATCCTCGCGATGGCCCGCGCCGCCGGCGAGGTGGCGCCGCTGATGATCGTCGGCATGGTGAAGCTGGCGCCGGCGCTGCCGGTCGACGGACACTTCCCGTACGTCCACTTCGAGCGCAAGTTCATGCACCTCGGATTCCACATCTACGACGTCGGCTTCCAGAGCCCGAACGTGGATGCCACCAAGCCGCTCGTCTTCGCCACGGCGCTGCTGCTCATCGCGGTGGTCACGGCGATGAACCTCACGGCGATCACCCTGCGCAACCGCCTGCGCCGCAAGTACGCCGGCAGCTCGGTGTGAAGATCATGATCACGCAGCTTGCGAAACCCCTCCCCGGGAGCGAACCGATGACCAGCCAGATGCCTCCCCAGACGAGCCCCGACGGCCCGGGAGCCGCGGTCGGAGCCGTGGTCGGAACCGTTGCGGCCGCCGATCCGGCGCTCTCCCCGCCGATCGAGTCGGCGATCCTCGAGATCGACCGGCTGTCGCTCTGGTACGGCGCCAAGCTCGCCCTGCGCGAGATCTCGCTGCGCATCCCGCCGCGGCAGATCACCGCCTTCATCGGCCCGTCCGGGTGCGGCAAGTCGACCCTGTTGCGCTGCATCAACCGCCTCAACGACCTGGTCGACGGCGTCCGCCTCGACGGACAGATCCGTTTCGAAGGGGCCGACATCTTCGACCCGCGCACCGACGTCAACTCGCTGCGCAAGCGCATCGGCATGGTCTTCCAGAAGTCGAACCCGTTTCCCAAGTCGATCTACGAGAACGTCGCCTACGGCTGCCGCATCCACGGCGTCAGCCACAAGAAGGAGCTCGACGAGATCGTCGAGCGGAGCCTGCGCGGCGCGGCCCTGTGGGACGAGGTCAAGGACCGCCTCGACGAGAGCGCGCTCGGGATGTCGGGCGGCCAGCAGCAGCGGCTCTGCATCGCCCGGGCGATCGCCGTGGAGCCGGAGGTGATCCTGCTCGACGAGCCCTGCTCGGCCCTCGACCCGATCGCCACCGCCAAGATCGAGGAGCTGATGCTCGAGCTGAAGAAGGACTACACGCTCGTGGTGGTGACCCACAACATGCAGCAGGCCTCGCGGGTGTCCGACTACACGGCGTTCCTCTATCTCGGCGAGCTCGTCGAGTACGGCCTGACCGAGCGGCTGTTCATCAATCCGCGCAGGAAGCAGACCGAGGACTACATCACCGGCCGCTTCGGCTGATCGCGGCCACCGCTCGGGGGCGGAGCCGGCAGGGAGGGGGGTCGCTCGACGTCTGACGGCCCCGTGCTACACTTTTCGACCCGGTTCTCTGGGAGCACGATCTCCATGTCCCCTGCGGCGGATGGTCCGCGAGACCTCGACGAGCTGATCGCCCTGGCGCGGCGGTTCGCCGAGCTGCAGCGCTACGACGAAGCGGGCGAGCTGTTCCGGCTCGCCCAGCGGCTCGACCCGAAGAATCTCGGCGTCCAGCTCGCCCTCGCCCAGCTCAAACGGCAGCAGAAGGACCTCGCGCCGGCGGCCAAGAGCCCCCGCGAGTCGGCGCGCGAGGAGGCCAAGCGCAACGCCATCGACGCGGCGCACTTCCTCGGCCTCGCCCACCTCTATGTCGAGCGCGGGGAAGACTTCCGGGCCCTCGAGTGCCTCGAGATCGCCCAGGCGAAGGACTCCGGCCACCCCGGTCCATGGAAGCTCGCCGGGCGGATCCACCTGCGTCTCAAGGATTTCGACCGCTCGGCCGACCTCCTGGCACGGGCGCATCGCCTCAATCCCTTCGATCTCGGAACCGCCGAGCAGCTCGGCCAGGTCGAGTACGAACGGCGGCAGTTCCATGCCGCCCTGGTCGCCACGATCGATGCCTTCCTGCTCCTCGCCGACGCCGCCTCGGCCGACGGCGAGCGGCTGCGCCGCAAGGTCCGCACTCTGCGGCATGCCCTGGGGTGGGAGTCGCAAGAGGTCGTCCAGCTCTTCCACGAGCGCCAGGAGGCGCTGCGGCTCGCCTACGATCGGCTCGAGTGGCGCCGCGAGCGCTATCGCGAGGAGGACGCGCTGATCGAGCGCGCGGTGGCACCATCGCCCCCCGTCCGCCCACCCGGAGATGGTCGCCTCGAGCTCGCCGCACGGCTGCGTCGCCAGGAGGCCTGGGCGCATCTCTCCGACGAGCAGGTCTTCGAGCTCGCCCGCGTCGTCCACTTCGAACGCCATGCCAAGGGGAGCCGGATCCTTGCCAACGGCTCGAACGGTTCCGACCTCTACCAGCTCGAGGAGGGCGAGGTCGCCATCCAGCGGCCGACCCACTACGGTGTCTTCCAGCTCGCCGTGCTCCGTCCTGGCGCGGTCTTCGGGGAGGTCAACTTCCTCACCCGGGCGGAGCGTTCCGGCGAGGCGATCGCCAGGCTTCCCACGACGCTCCTGCGCTTCGACGCCGGAGCCCTCGAGTCGCTCGTCGAACGCTCGGCCGATCTCGGCGTGCAACTCTACTGGGGACTCTGGCACTCCCTCTCGCGCAAGCTGCGCGACACGAACGACCAGTTGCGCACCTTCTTCAGCGCCGAGGCGCGCTCGGAGAACTTCGTCCGCCTGCGGCGGCGCGAGCGCCCGGCAGGCGGTGACGTCGCGGTCGATTCGAGCGACAAGATCCGGCTCTTCCGTGAGCAGGGGCTGTCGAGCAAGGAGCTCGTCACCCTCGCCACCTTCTCGCGCGAGCGGCGCTTCGCCTCCGGCGAGTTGCTCTTCGAGGAGGGCGACGAGGGCAAGGAGATGTACATCGTCCTCGAGGGTCGGGTGATGATCAGCAAGTTCATCCCCGGCGCCGGCGAGGAGGCGCTCGCCATCCTCGAACGCGGCGACTTCTTCGGCGAGATGGCCCTCATCGAAGGCGAGGCGCGCTCCGCCGACGCCCGCGCGCACGGTGGCCCGCTCACCGTGCTGGTGCTCGACCAGGGAACGATCCAGGAGATGCTGTCGCTCGACCCGAACGCCTCGCTCGAGTTCCTGCGGCTGCTCTGCCGGCTGATCGCCAAGCGCCTGCGCGAGATCGACGAGAAGGTCGTCGGCTGGCGCATCCTCTCTGGCACGCCGGGCCTCGACGCCTCCACGGCCTGAGACCCGATCGAGGTTCGGGCGTCCTTTGGAACGTCCCCCACCCGCGCCGACGAGGGCTTCTCCTCCACGGGACCCGTCGCTTTCCCGGCCGTCCCATCGACAGGCTCCCCACCCATGCCCACGGTTGTCGATGGGCCCCTCCGGGGACGCGCCACCCGCTCCGGAGAAGCCCCCGTCGGCTCTCCCCCCGCGGAAGTGAGCCTCATCGAGGCCTCAGGGGAGGGGGGCCGTGGGTGGCCGGACGGAGGGCTCCCGTCCCCGCGCGGAGCCCGGACCCAGGACTGCCGCAAGCTCATGCGGCCTGCGCTCCGGGCGAGCACGGAGACGGGAAGCCGGCCGGACAGGACCCGCCGCAGGGGCAAGCCCGCGTTACCAGCGGCGCGGCACGTCGCGCACGCAGCGAACGGTGTCGCGGGCGATCAGCAGCTCTTCGTTCGTCGGGATGACGTAGAGCTTCACCCGGCTGCCCTCGGCGCCGAACTCGCCCTCCTTGCCGCCGAAGAGCGTCGCGTTGCGCCCCTCGTCCGGCACGATGCCGAAGAAATCGAGATCGCGGCAGACGCGACTGCGGATGTCGGCCGAGTTCTCGCCGATGCCGCCGGTGAAGACGATCGCGTCGGCGCCGTTCATCCGCGCCAGATAGGAGCCGAGGTACTTCTTCACCCGCAGGCAGAAGATCTCGATCGCCAGGTGCGCCCGCCGGTCCTGGTGCTCGCGTTCCTCCTCGAGGAGGTCGCGCATGTCGTTGGTCAGTCCCGAGATGCCGAGCAGGCCCGAGCGCTTGTTGACCAGACCGTCGAGCTCTTCGAACGACATCCCCTCCTTGTGATGGAGGAACTCCAGCACCGACGGATCGAGGTCGCCGCCGCGGGTGCCCATCACCAGCCCTTCGGCCGGGGTCATGCCCATCGAGGTGTCGAGCGAGTCGCCGCCGCGGATCGCACAGGCCGAGCAGCCGTTGCCGAGGTGGACGGTGACGATGTTCGTCTCCTCGTGCGACATCCCGGTGAGCTGGCGGTAGCGGTAGGCGACGTAGCGGTGCGAGGTGCCGTGGAAGCCGTAGCGGCGCACCTTGTGCCGCACGTAGAGCTGATAGGGGATGGCGTAGAGGAACGACTCCGGCGGCATCGTCGAGTGGAACGAGGTGTCGAAGACCGCCACCTGCGGGATCCCGTGGCCGAACAGCTCGCGCGCCGAGTAGATGCCCTTGAGGTTGGCCGGGTTGTGCAACGGCGCGAGGTCGATGCAGTCCTCGATCTGGTCGACGACCGCGTCGTCGATCAGCACCGAACGGGTGAGCTTCTCGCCGCCGTGCACGATGCGGTGACCGACGGCGTGCAAGTCGGCGAGCGAGGTGACGCCGGGGACGCCCGCTTCCGGCGAGACGATCCAGCGGATGACGTGATCGAGGGCGGCGCGATGGTCGCGCAGCGGCGCGGCGCGGCGGACGGTCGGCTTGCCTTCGGCCCGCAGGCTGATGAGCGCCTCGCTGCCGATCCGTTCGACGAGGCCGCGAGCGAGCTGGCGGTCTTCGTTGCGGTCGATGGCGTCGAGGTCGGTGGCGATGACTTGGAACTTCAGCGACGAGCTGCCGCAATTGAGGACGAGGATGTTCATGCCGCCATGGTAGCGGGACACGCCGCGCCGCGGCAAGTACAATGGTGGCATCGGCCCCGGCCGGGGCCGTCCGTCCGTTGCGAAAGGAGCCCCCCATGGAGTTCATCGAAGCCGCCCGCGCGCGAGTCCGCGGCCGCGGCGCGCGCATCGTCTATCCGGAAGGACGCGAGGAGCGGGCCATCCGCGCCGCGAGCTTCCTCGCCGCCGAGCAGCTCGCCCACCCGATCCTCCTCGGTCCGGCGAGCGAAATCCGCGCCACCGCCGCGGCGCAGAGCATCCCGCTCTCCGGCGTCACCCTGCGGGACCCGGCGGCCGATCCGTCGACCGACAAGCTCGCCGAGCTCTACCTCGACCTGCGCAAGGCCAAGGGCGCCACCCCGGAGCTCGCCGCCGAGCGCGCGCGCCAGCTCCACTATTTCGGCGCGCTCCTGGTTCGCGCCGACGAGGCCGACGGGATGGTCTCGGGCCTCAACAGCGAGACCAAGCCGTTTCTTCCCGCCTTCGAAGCGATCGGCATGAAGCCTGGCTTCAAGCGGGTCTCTTCGGTCTTCCTGATGACCTGGCCGGAGAAGGTCTACTTCTACGCCGACTGCTCGGTCAACATCGACCCCGACGCCGCCACGCTCGCCGAGATCGGCCGCGCCTCCGCGTCGACCGCCCGCTCGTTCGGCTACGAGCCGCGCGTCGCCTTCCTGTCCTTCTCCACCCGGGGCAGCGCCACGCACGCCTTCGTCGACAAGGCGCGCGAAGCGGCACGGCTCTGCAAGGAGGCCGAGCCCGGTCTGCTGGTCGACGGCGAAATCCAGTTCGACGCCGCGATCGTTCCGGCGGTGGCGAAGAAGAAGTGTCCCGACAGCCCCCTCGGCGGCGAGGCGAACGTCTTCATCTTCCCGGATCTCGACGCCGGCAACATCGCCTACAAGATCACCGAGCGGCTCGGCGGCGCTCAGGCGATCGGGCCGATCCTCCAGGGGCTGGCCCGGCCGGTCAACGACGTGTCGCGCGGCTGCTCCTGGCAGGACCTCGCCGACACCGGGGTGATGACGGCGATCCAGGCGATGGGTTGACGACCTCCGCGCGGCTGGGGAAGGGCTGACGCCCTCCCCGCCGCGCGGGCGGACTGCTCAGGGCTCCCGGTGTCGGCGCCCCCGTCTGAAGCGTCGACGCGATCCAGGACGGCATCGACCCTGGAGAGTGCCGCGAGCGCCGAGGCGGACGCCGATCTCCAGCACGAGCGGAGTGCCGTCATGTCGCCCCCATGCGCCGGTCGCGACCGGATCCGAGCGCGGCAGCGATCGCCGTCGCCTCGGCAAGATCCTGGAGGCTCACCAGACCGAGGTAGCGCCCCCCCTCGACGACCGCGCCACAGCTCGTCGCGGCTGCCGAGAGCAGCTCCTGCGCCTCCTCGAGGGTCGTCGAAGAGCGGAGCGCCGGCACGCGAGGCTCGAGCCATTCGGCAACCGGCGGATCGTCGTGCCGCAGGGCCGCGATCGCGAGCACACGCTCGCGAGTCACGACTCCAAGGAGCCGACCGTTCCCGAACACCGCAAAGTCGGGTTGATAGCTGGTGAGCAGGTGCTGGACGACGCGCGAGAGCCGGTCCTCCGGTCCGAGCACGATCGCGTGTCGGTTGTAGACGTCGGCGAGGCGCAGGCTCTCGAGCACGTGGCGAGCCTCCGCGTGCGTTCGCTCCTGCCCCGCTCCGAGGAAGACAAAGACGGCCACGACGGCGAGGAGCAACTGCCCGGAGAACAGCGCCCAGGCTCCCCCCGCGACCGCCAGCCCCTGGCCCACCGCAGCCGCCCAACGCGTGCCGCGCAGCCATCCGAAGCGGAACGCGAGGAGCGCTCGCAACACGCGGCCGCCGTCCATCGGAAACGCCGGGAGGAGGTTGAAGAGCACCAGGCTGATGTTGACCCCGAGCAGCCAGTGAAGGAAGGTGCCGAGCGACGGACCTCCCTCATCGGCGCGCAACAGACCGGTGGCCTCGGCTGGTAACGCCGCCGGCGCCACACCGATCAGCAGGGCCAGCGCCATCGCGATCGCCACGTTGACAGCCGGCCCGGCCAGAGCAATCACCAGCTCCTCGATCGGTCGCCGTGCAGCGCGCGCGAGGAAGGCGATTCCGCCGAGCGGTGAGAGCAGAATCTCGCGCGTCGCGATGCCGTAGTGCCGTGCCGCGAGCGCATGTCCGAGCTCGTGCAGCGCAACGCACGCGAAGAGCGCCAGCATCAGCACGACGCCGAAGAAGGCGCCGCCGACACCGTGCGCGCTGCCCCACTGGAAGGCGCCGAGAGCCAGGATCAGCGGGAAGGTGAAGTGCAGCCGAAGGTCGATGCCGGCCAGCCGTCCGATCGTCCACCCGCCCTTCATCGCTCGCCCTCCCGAATAGGGGCAGCCTCGGCCTCCCGCCGCCGAGCACGCAGCAGCGACGCGGCGATCGCCAGGGCAAGAATGCCGGCCACGACGCCAAGGGAGACCGGAGACGGGATCTTGAAGAGGTCGACGATCGCCATCTTGGTGCCGACGAAGACGAGGATCGCGGCGAGCCCGAGCTTGAGGTACTCGAACTTCGCCATCACGCCGGCGAGCAGAAAGTAGAGCGAGCGCAGACCGAGAATGGCGAAGACGTTCGAGGTGTAGACGATGAACGGGTCGGTCGTCACCGCGAAGATCGCCGGGATCGAGTCGACGGCGAAGATCAGGTCGGTCGTTTCGACGAGCGCGAGAACGAGAAAGAGCGGCGTGACCGCGAGCGCTCCGTTCTCGCGCACCACGAATCGCTGCCCGCGGTAGTCGCGAGTCACCGGGAGGAGCCGGCGTACCAGGCGAACGACCGGGTTCTTCTCCGGTTCGAGCCCCTTGTCCGGCGTGAAGGCCATCTTGATTCCGGTGAGGATCAGGAAACCGCCGAAGACGTAGATCACCCAGTGGAAGCTCGCGATCAACGCCGCGCCGGCGGCGATGAACGCGGCGCGCATGACCAGGGCGCCGAGGATCCCCCAGAACAGGACCCGGTGCTGGTACTCCTGCGGCACCGCGAAGTAGCCGAAGATCAGCGCGAAGATGAAGATGTTGTCGACCGAGAGCGACTTCTCGATCAGGTAGCCGGTGAGGAACTCCATCCCCTTCTGGGGACCGAAGACGTACCAGATACCGGCGTTGAAGACGAGGGCGAGGGCGATCCAGACCGCGCTCCACACGCCCGCCTCCTTGAAGGAGACGACGTGGGCCTTGCGGTGAAAGACCCCGAGGTCCAGGGCCAACATGCCCAGGACGAAGACATTGAAGCCGATCCAGAGGGAAAGGGAGGCGGTTTCCATCGCGTCGATCTCCTGTCCGGGGCACCCGACGAAATGCCGAGACCCCGCGCACTTGCGTGTCGCGGTGGTCTCGCCGGGGTCGGACTCGACTCGGAGCGACCGGAGGCCTCGCCTCGTCTTGACGGTCGCCCCGCCCGGACCCTGAGCCCGGGCGGCTACTCCCCACCTCAGTTCGATCTTACGTCAGATGTCCCGATTCGGATGACGGGTGTCCCCGCCTCCCGGAGCGGCCGGCCGGGCGGGGCGGCGAGTCAGCGCGGCTCCGACCCGGCGCTCCCCGGCTGTGCGGCCGGCAGGGTGAAGCGGGCGGTGGCGCCGCGATCGACGGCGCCTTCGATCCAGACCCTCCCGCCGTGACGTTCGACGATCCGGCGGACGATCGCGAGGCCGATCCCGGTGCCTTCGAATTCGTCGCTGCGGTGAAGCCGCTGGAAGGGTTGGAAGAGCGCCTTGGCGTAGCTCGACTCGAAGCCCGCCCCGTTGTCGGCGACGAAGTAGACCCGCTCGCCCTCCGTCACCTCGACGCCCACCTCGACGCGCGCCATGGCCCGCCCCGCGGTGAACTTCCAGGCATTGCCGAGGAGGTTCCGCAGCAGGACGGCGGCGAGGCTCGGATCGGCGTCGACGGGAAGCGGCTCGGCGAGGACGAACTCCACCTGCCGCTCCGGGTTCGCCGCCTTCAACTCGGTGGCGACCTCACGCGCCACCTGGGCGAGGTCGAGCGGCTCGCGATGCATGCTGGCTCGACCGAGGCGGGAGAAGCGCAGCAGGTCGTCGACCAACTGCCCCATGCGCTTGGCTCCACCGCGGATCCGCGCCAGCAGCCCGCGCGTCTCCTCGTCGGCCGAGCCGCCGAGGCTCTCGACCAGGATCTGGCTGAATCCGTCGATGGCGCGCAGCGGCGCCCGCAGGTCGTGCGACACCGAGTAGCTGAAGGACTCGAGCTCCCGGTTGGCCGATTCGAGGGCGGCCGTACGCTCCTGGACCTTGACCTCGAGTGACGCGTTCAGCCGTTCGACCTGGAGCTCGGCCTCGCGGCGGGCCGCCTCGCGCCGGGCCATCTCCACGGCGAAGGAGAGGTCCATCGCCAGCTCGTCGAGTAGCGCGAGCTCGCTTTCGTCGAACACTTCGGCTTCGCTCGAATAGAGGCAGAGCGCTCCGACCGTCTCGCCGCCCACGGCGAGGGGCGTTGCCGCCCAGGCGAGGAAGCGCCGGCGCTCGGCCATCTCGCGCCAACGCTGCCCGCGCGGGTCCGTGCGCACGTCGTTGCACACCGAGCGCTCGCCGGTTTCGAGCGCGATGCCGGCGGGACCCGGGCCTTCGTCCTCGACCGGCACCAGCCCGGCGTAGCGGCAGAAGAGCACCTTCTGCGATTCCGGCTCGACCAACCCGATCCAAGCGGCGCGAAACCCGCCCTCCTCGACGGCCACGCGCGCCGCCTCTTCGAGCAGCGCGTGCACGTCGCGAATCCGCACGATCGCCTTGTTGATCTCCGAATGCAGTCGATAGACCCGGTTGAGCTGCTGGGCGCGACGCTCGGCGATCTGACGGCCGCGCATCGCGGCCCATTGAACGAGTGCCCGCTCGGCCGTCCGCGGCATTGCGGCGAAGCTCTCGGCCGACTTCACGACGTATTCGATCGCCCCGGCCTTCATCGCCTGGACGGCGATCTGCTCGTTGCCGAAGCTGGTCATCACCACGATCGGGAAGGGGCCGTCCGACGACGGCGAAGTGAGCACCTCGAACGCCTGGCCGTCGGGCAGGTTGAGGTCGACGAGCACGAGATCCGGAGGGGTCACGTCGACGCTCCGGCGCAGCTCCGCCAGGGTCCGCACGACGACGACTCCGGCGCCGCAACCGTGACGCTCGAAGGCGCGGCGGATCGCCTCGGCGTGGCCGGGGTCGTCCTCGGCGACCAGGAGCCGGGCGGTCGCGAGCTCCGGGAGGAGCTCGGTCGTCGTCTCAGTACGGACGTTCATTCCAGGCGAGCCAGTAGTAACCCAGCGTGTCGAGCAGCTCGACGAACTGTGGAAAACCGATCGGCTTGACCAGATAGCTGTTGGCGTGCGCGTCGTAGGCCCGCACCATGTCGGACTCGGCGGTCGAGGTCGTCAAGACGATGACCGGGATCGACGTCAGATCCGGATCCGACTTGACGCGACGCAGGACCTCCAGACCGTCGACTTTCGGCAGGCGCAGGTCGAGGAGCACGAGATCGGGTCTCGGCACTCGTTGCGGCGCCGCGTACGCACCCTCGCGATGGAGGAAGTCGAGTGCCGCCTGGCCGTCTTCGACATGGATGAGCTCGTTGGCGACTCGCGACCTCTCGAAATTCCTCCGCACGATCTCGGCGTGCGCCAGATCGTCTTCGACCAGCAGGATGACCACCGGCTTCCCCTTCATGGTGATGCCCCCTCTCCCGCGACGACCACGGCCTTGGGCAACGTGAAGGAGACGGTCGTGCCGTGCCCGACCCCGCCCGACTCCAGCCAGATCTCACCGCCGTAGAGCTCGACGACGCGCTTGACGAGAGCCAACCCGAGTCCGGTCCCCTCGGTGCCGGGATCGAGCTTCTCGAACAGGCCGAAGACCCGGCCATGGAAGCGCGGGTCGATGCCGATGCCGTTGTCGCGGACGGCGAAGACCGCGTGGCGACCCTCGCCGCGCACTTCGATCGACACGCGCGGCGCCGGCTGGTCGCCCATGTATTTGATCGCGTTCTCGAGCAGATTCTGCCAGATCTGCGCCAGGCGCAGTCGATCGCCACGCAGCAGCAGGTCGCGCCCGTTGCGCTCGACCTTCACGCCCTGGCGGACGATGCGGCCGGCCACCGCTTCGCAGGCCTCGGTGACGAGCTCGCCGAGATGGACCTCGACCGGCGGTCGCACGACACGTCCGACACGCGAGAGCTCGAGCAGGTCCTCGAGCAACCGCCCCATCTTGTCCGTCGCCGCGCGGAGGAAGAAGCGGTCCTTCTCGATGCGTGCCCTATCCCCGGCCGCGAGGTCCTCCTCGAGATAGCCGAGGAAGGTCTTGACCGTGACCAGCGGGCTCTTCAGGTCGTGCGACACGAGGTAGGTGAAGCGCTCGAGCTCGGCGTTCTTGGCGCGCAGCTCCTCTTCCTGGTTCTTGCGCACGGTGATGTCCTCGAAGACCGTGGCGAACCTGCCGGGCCGCGGCGAGACGACCGAGATGTTGAAGTGGCGCTTCAGCGGCTCGAAGTAGGTCTCGAACGAGATCGACTCGCCGGTGCGACTGACTCGCTCGTACTCGGCGAGGTAGGGGGGCGCGCTCCCGGGGTACACGGCGCTGGCGAGCCTCCCCCGCGCCTTCTCGCCGGCCATCCCCGTGTGCCGCTCCCAGGCCGGGTTGATGTCGAGGATCCGGTAGTCGACGGCGGTTCCGCTGCCGTCGCGGACGATCTCGTGGATCGCCACGCCCTCGGCCATGCTCTCGAAGAGCGCCCGGTACTTCGTCTCGCTCTCGCGCAGCGCCTCCTCGGCCCGGCGTCGCTCGCTGACGTCGCGAATCACCGCCCACATGCCGAGCGGCTCGCCGCGCTCGCCGCGGCTGAGGATGGTGCGCAACTGGATGGCGACCGTCGTCCCGTCCTTGCGCCGGTACTCCTTCTCGTAGAGATCGGAGTAGCCGCGCGGCAGGATCTGCTCGTCGACGATCCGCTGCTCGAGCCCGTGCCAGCGCTCGGGCGTCAGGTCGACGTAGGAGAGATCCGCGACCTCGCCCGCTTGGTAACCGACCAGGTCGAGGAAGGCCTCGTTCCACTCGACGATCCGCCCGGTCATGTCGACCCGCACGTAGGCGTCCATCATCCGTTCGTGCAGCTCGCGGTAGCGCTCCTCGCTCGCCCCGAGTGCGGCGAACTGGTCGGCGAGCCGCTCTTCGGCCTCGCGCACCGCGGTGACGTCGGTGACCGTCCCGACCCAGCGGATCGGCGATCCGTCGCTGCGACGGGCGATCGCTCCTCGTGCCGCCCAGTAGCGGACGCTGCCGTCGCGCCGCAGCACGCGGTAGTCGATCCGGTAGGGAGCCCGCTGCTCGAGATGCGCGGCAATCGCCGCGGCGACGCGTTCGCGGTCTTCCGGATGGACGACCGCCTTCCATGCCGAGAGCGTCCGCGGAAACTCCCCGGAACCGTAGCCCAGCATCTCGTCGATCCGGCCGTGCCAGTCGACGCGCTCGGCGAGATCCCATTCGTAGACGATGTCGTTCGACGTCTCCGCGGCGATGCGGAAGCGCTCCTTCTCCGCCTCGAGCGCCTCCTCCATCCGCTTGCGTTCCGTGATGTCGGTCGACATCCCGCCGATGGCGTAGATCCGCCCGCGTGCATCGAAGATCGGGTACTTGACGCTCACGTAGACGTGACGGCCGTCCGCCTCGACGTTCTCCTCCTCGACGACCCGGGCGGCGCCGGCTCGGATCACCTCCAGGTCATTGGCACGATGGCTCTCGGCGAGCGCCTGCGGCATGAGCTCCTGACGCGTCGCGCCTACCATCCGCTCCCGATCGCTCGCGAAGAGCGCCGCCAGGTGTCGGTTGACCAGCAGGAAACGGCCCTCGAGGTCGGTGACGTAGATCAGCATCGGCCCGTTGTCGACGATGTCCTGGAGCAGCTGCCGGTTCTCGGCGAGCGCCTGCTCGGCCCGCCGCCGCTCGGTGACGTCGACGAGCGCGGCGAGCGTCTCCTCGCCGATCACCGTGCTCGAGAAGCTCACCTGCCGCACGCTTCCGTCGCGGCAGGTCACCTCGAGCTCGAGCGGTCCGAGGTCCCGTCCGGCCTGCCGCGCCGCCTCGGACTCGACACGCCAACGCCCGCGCACCTGGTCGCGATCGCCCTCGTCGGGATAGGCCGCCTTCCACCAGGCGTCGAGCGTCGGCACCTCCTCGACGGTGTAACCGAAAAGCTCGAGGAAGCGATCGTTGCGCACCGACAGCCGCCCGTCGGCCTGGACCAGCACCATCGGCACCGGTGCCCGTTGGATCAGCCGGTGAAAACGCTCGGCGCTGACTCGCGCGGCCTCCGCCACCTCGGCTCGGGAGCGATAGAACCGGCTCCGCTGGTGACGCCAGATCGCACCGACCGAAGCCCCGGCGGCGAGCGCCACGGCGATCCCCGCGCCGAGGAGCCAGCCCAGCCTCTCGCGCACCGGTGCCAGCGCTTCGCCGCGGTCGATCCTCGCCACGAGTGCCCAGGGCGTCCCAGCAACTTGGCGGAGCGCGGCGATGACCGGAACCCCGCGGTAGTCGATACCATCGACGATCCCGGTCTCTCCGCAGGCCGCTCGGGCCGCGGGAAGGTCCGGCGCCGCGACCGATCTCCGCAGGGCCAGCGCGGTTCCCTTCTGAAAGCGAAGCTCGTTGAGGAAGACCACTTCCTCGCCCTCGCGACGAACGAGGAGCGTTTCGGCAGACCGACTCGACGTCGGCCAGCGCTCGAGGAGGGGAAAGAGGTAGGACTCGGGATCGATTTGTAGGGCGACGACGGCGAGTGCACCGCCGGATCCGTCCGGCGAACGCACCGGTGCGAGGACCTCGAGGTGCACGCGGCCGTCCGCATCGCCGCGGTAGAAGTCGATGAACACGGCCTTCGAGGACCGCAAGGCCGCCGGAAGCTGCTCGTGGACCTCCGCGGCAAGCGGCTCCTCGCCCGCCGGAACTGAAACGAGCACCCTCCCGACAGGGTCGACGAGCGAAGCGCGCTCGTACTCGAAAACCGTGCGGAGCCGCTCGAGCCAGGCCCGCAGCGCCGCGGCGGCCGCGCCATCGGCGGGCTGGGTGACGACGCTCTCGGTCAACGAGGCGAACGCCGCATTGCCGGCGACCAGGTCGGCGTCGCCAAGTCGTTCCCAGCAATAGCGCTCAAGCTCGGCGACCTTGAGGTCGGCAACCGACGAGAGCTGGGCCTCGACGGCAGCCCGGAACTGCGATTCGTAGGAGCGGAAGTAGGACCAACCTGCCGCCAGGAGTCCGAGAGCGAAGAGACAGAAGACGGCGAGCAGTGGCCAGGGCCCCGGGTCGGCACGGTCTGGCCCGGCACCGGGCACTTCCGGCGCCGTGCGGACTGTCGATCCGTTCACCCCGACTTCGTCGCCCGCCATCGCGGAGACCTCTCGGCCTCGTTCGAGGCTGCCGGCAGCGCGAGCCGCGCACGAGGATGGCCCACCGCTTTCCCCCCGGTCCTCGACGGATCCAACTACCGGTTGAGTGTACACCCGTGGTCATCCGCCGCCGCGGCGCTTCGCCGTCGTGATCTCGCCGCGATCCCGGCGCCCGCTCTCCAGTCTCCTGACACCACGCTGTCAGGAGTGGCGTGCGAGAGTCCGCCCCACGTTGGCCGTGACGACGCGGCAACGCCTTCCCGAGGAGTCCGACGATGAACGTTCAGCACGCCCTCTCCGAGCTCGACGCCACCGAGCGCTTCTTCAACCGCACCACCGAGTGCCTCGACGAGGCCGATGCCGGGTTCGCCCCGGTCGACGGGATGATGACCGTCGCCCAGCAGGTCGCCCATGTCGCCAGTACCGTCGAATGGTTCGTCGACGGAGTCTTTCGCGGCCACGGCTTCGACATGGACTTCGAGGCCGGGGCAGCCAAGGTCAATGCGGTCGCCTCGCTCGCCGCGGCGCGCGCCTGGCTCACCCGCGGCTTCGCCGCAGCGCGCGACGCGGTGGCTTCCATGAGCGATGCCGAGCTCGCGGCGCCGTTGCCCGAGAACCCGATCCTGCACGGTCCGCTCTACGCGACGGTGGAGGCGATCATCGACCACACCGGCCATCATCGCGGCGCGCTGTCCGTCTACGCCCGGCTGCTCGGCAAGGTGCCGGCGATGCCCTACATGTGAGGAGCGGGCGGCTCCGCCTCGAGCCGGCGCACGTACTCCTCGAGCGTGCGGCCCGGCTCGGCGGCGAAGGTGTCGGGCGTCATCTCGAGCGCGGCGATCCGGTCGACCCGGAAGTTGCGGAAGTCCTCGCGCAGCTCGCACCAGGCGGCGAGGGTCCAGACCGGCCCGTAGAAGGCGAGCGCGAGCGGGCGCACCACCCGCTCGGTCGCCTGCCCGTTCGCATCGCGATAGGCGAGGCGAAGCTTGTGCGACTCGCGCAGCGCCCGCCGCACGAGGATCAGCTCGCGGTCGGGGCGGGGAACGGCGCGCCACCCCTCCGGGGCGAAGAGCAAGGTCGACTGGACGAGGTCGTGGCGGTCTCCGGGTAGCGCCCCTTCGAGCTTGGCGAGCGCCGTGCGGCCGGCCGCGGCGAGCTCCCGATCCGCCCAGCTCGCGACGATGCGCCCGCCGAGCACCAGCGCCTCGACCTCTTCCCGGGTGAACATCAGCGGCGGCAGCTCGAAGTGGCGCAGGCGGTAGCCCACCCCGGCCGCCGCTTCGATCGGCACCCCCGAGGCACAGAGATCGGCCACGTCACGGTAGACGGTCCGCTCGGCCACCTCGAGGCGTGCGGCGAGCTCGCGCGCCGTGACCACTCGGCCGCGGCGCAGGATCTGCACGAGCTGGAAGAGTCGATCGGCCCGGCGCATGGCCGAGAGAGTCTAGTCGGCCCGCCGTCCGGCGGGTGAGGAGACCGCCGCGGCGGCGTGCGCTAGAGTCCGCGGGGTCATGGCCACGCCGCCCGCCAACCTCCCCGTCCGCCTGCGCGAGATCGTGGCCTGGGCGATGTTCGACTTCGCCAACTCGAGCTACACGACGGTGATCGTCACCGTCGCCTTCAGCGTCTACTTCACCAAGCTGGTCGCCGCCGGCGCGAACGCCGACAGCCTCTGGGGCGCCGGAATCACGGCCAGCAACCTGGTCGTCGTCCTGCTCTCGCCGCTGGTGGGCGCGATTGCCGACGACTCCGGGCGCAAGAAGCTCTTCCTGCTCGCCACCTGGCTGCTCTGCGTGGCGGGCACGGCGGGCCTCTGGTTCGTCCATCCGGGGGAGATCGCTCTCGGCCTCGCCCTCTTCGTCGTCTCGAACATCGCCTTCTCCTTCGGCGAAAACCTCTGCGCCGCCTTCCTGCCCGAGCTCTCGACGCCGGCGAACGTCGGCCGCATCTCCGGCTTCGGCTGGGGGCTCGGCTACTTCGGCGGCCTGCTTTCGCTGCTCGCCATCCGACCGCTGATCGCCCCCGGCTTCACCGTCGAGAACCTCGGCAACCTCCGGCTGGCCTGGCTGGTGACGGCCCTCTTCTTCTTCGTCGCCGCCTTGCCGACCTTCCTGCTGCTGCGCGAACGCGCCCACCGGCACCGCCGATCGCTCGCCGAGTACGCACGGCAGGGATTCGGCCATCTGCTCGAGACGGCGCGGGCGGTCCGCCACTTCCGCGAGCTCGCCCGCTTCCTCGTCGTCTTCTTCGTCTACTCCGCCGGGCTGATGAGCATCATCGCCTTCGTCGGCGTCTACGCCGAGCGCACGGTCGGCTTCTCGCCCGACGAGCTGATCGTCCTCTTCCTGGTGGTTCAGATCTCTTCGGCCGCCGGAGCGATCGGCTTCGGCTTCATCCAGGACCGGCTCGGCGCCAGTCGGACGATCCAGGCGACGCTGGTGCTGTGGATCGTCGTCTGTGCGCTCGTCTACTCGTCGTCGAGCAAGAGCCTCTTCTGGGGCATCGCGCTCTTCGCCGGACTCGGTATCGGCTCGTTGCAGTCGGCCTCGCGCGGCCTCGTCGGGCTCTTCTCGCCGGTCGAGAAGAGCGGCGAGTTCTTCGCCTTCTGGGGTCTCGCCGGCAAGGGGGCCTACGCCTTCGGCCCCGCGGTGTTCGGCCTGCTCTCCTCGACCCTCCACTCGCAGCGCGCGGCGATCCTCTCGACCGGGCTCTTCTTCGTCCTCGGCCTCGTCGGCATGGCCTTCGTCGACGAGAAGCGCGGCCAGGCCGCGGCCGCCGCCTGGAGCGCAAGCCACGCCGACTAAAGCGCGGGTCGAGCGCGAACCGGACGGCGCCATGGCTTCCGAACGTCGGGTCGACCGCTTCTTCGCCGCCCTGGCCCGGCTCGTCCTGCACATCTTCTTCCGGCGCGTCGAGGTGCTGGGCGCCGAGCGTGTGCCGGCCGAAGGGCCGCTGCTGGTCGTGGCCAACCATCTCAACGGTCTCGTCGACCCGCTCTTCCTGCTCGGCACCCTGCGCCTGCCGGTGCGTTTCCTCGGCAAGTCGACGCTGTGGAAGATCCCCGTCCTCGGCGCGCTGTTGCGACTCGCCGGCGCGATCCCTGTCCACCGTCGCCAGGACGCGGGCGTCGACCCGGAGCGCAACCTCGAGACCTTCGCCCGTTGCCACGAGCTGCTCGCCGCGGGGGGAATGATCGCCCTCTTCCCCGAGGGGATCAGCCACGATGCGCCGGCGCTGCAACCGCTCAAAACCGGCACCGCGCGGATCGCGCTCGAGGCCGAGCAGCGCTTCGGCCCTCTCGGCGTGCGGATCCTGCCGGTCGGCCTCACCTTCTCCGACAAGACGCGCTTCCGTTCGCGCGCGCTCGTCGTCGTCGGCGAGCCGCTCGACCTCACCGTCGAACGCGCGGCCGCCGGCGAGGATCCGGTGGGCACGGCGCGAGGGCTGACGGCGCGCATCGACGAAGCGCTGCGCCGGGTCACGCTGAACTACGACACCTGGGAAGAGGCGCGGCTCGTCGAACGCGCCGCCGGTCTCTTCGACCGCGAGCCGAGCTCGCTGCCGACCGGACGCCCCCTCGCCGAGACGTTCGAGATGCAGCGGGCGCTGCTCGCCGGCAGCGAGTCACTCGCCCACCGATACCCCGAGCGGCTCGCCGCGCTCGCCGCCGCCGTCGCCGACTACGACCGCCTGCTGCGGGTCGCCCGGGTGCGCGACGAACATGTCGCCGCGGCCTATCCACTCGGCGAGGTGGCCGCCTTCGTCGCCGGCTCGCTCGCGACGATGGTGGTGCGGCTGCCGATCGCGCTCGTCGGTGTGCTCGCCAATCTCCTCCCCTACCAGCTCGCCCGCCTCGCCGCGGCGTTCGTGCGCGAATCGCCCGATCAGATCTCGACCTACAAGGTCTATCCCTCGTTGATCCTCTATCCGGCGACCTGGATCGCCGAAGCGGTGGCGCTCGGCTACGCCGCCGGGCCGCTCGCCGGATTGACTGCGCTGGTGCTCGCTCCGCTCTGCGGCTGGGTGGCCCTGCGCACCCTCGAAGACCAGCTCCGGCTGGCGCGCGAGAGTCGCGTCTTCCTCCTCCTGCACACGCGGCGAGGCCTGTGGAACGCGTTGCGCGGGCGGCGCGAAGCGATCCGCCGCGAGCTCGAGGCGCTCGCCGACGAGATCGCCGGCAGCGGTCGCGACGCGTGAACGGCCGCCCGGGCCGCGGGTTCTCCACGACGCGGGCGGAAGGCCCCACTCGCTTCGCGGGGTGACGTCACGGCCCGGGTGCTCCCGGATCAGCGCGGCGTCCGGCCGAGGAGCTCGCGCAGGTCGCCCGTGTCGTCGACGTCCGCGGCGGCCTCCGGCATCTCGACGGTCACGAGCTCGCCGGCGTGGCGTTCGAGCAGCGCCCGCGCTCCGCGGTCGCCCGAGAGAGCGCGGAGCTCGGTCGCGAAGCGCTCCGGGAAGATCGCCGGCGCACCGACCGTGCCGGCAAAGGAGGAGGCGACGAGGGCGAGCTCCGGCCGCGACCGGGCCGCCTCGGCGAGCCGTCGCAGACTGGAGGCGTCGACCCGCGGCAGGTCGCAAGGAAGGATCAGCACCCCGCACCACGTCGGCTCCAGCGCGTCGAGTGCGGCGATCCCGGCTCGTAGCGAGCTGCCGATCCCTTCCTGCCAGTCGGGATGGATCACCGTGGAGACGGGCAGTCCGGCAAGCTCGGCGAGGCACGCCTCGGCCGACGAGCCGAGCACGCAGACTGCCGGCGAGGCCCCCAGAGCGAGCACCGCGTCGACGGCCCGGCGGACGAGCGAGCGGCCCCGCCACCGCACCAGTTGCTTCGGTTGCCCGAGGCGGCGCGAGCCGCCGGCGGCGAGCACCAGGGCGGCGAGCGCGACGTCGCTCATCCCGCGGCCGGGACGAGGCCTTGGGCGGCGATCGTGTCGGCGACGGCGGCGAGCGAGCGCGCCTCGCGCCGGGACAGGACGGCGAGCGCTTCGGCGATCACGGCGACCGCGATCTCCGTCGGGCCCTCCGAGCCGAGGTCGAGACCGGCCGGCCCGAACAGGCATGCCCGCTGCGCCGGGGTCGGCGCCGAGCCGCGCGAGGCGAGGTCGCCGAGAAGGCGTTCGCGGCGGGCTCGCGGGCCGAGCAGACCGAGATAGTCGAACCCGAGCGGCAGCAGCTCCTCGAGCAGCGCCAGATCGTCGAGGTAGCGGTGCGTCATCACCACCGCCGCGGCGCGCGGTCCCAGGAAGAGTCGGCGGGCGAGCCCGTGCAGCGGACCGGCGACGAGGTGGTCTACTCCGGCGAAGCGCGCCGCGGTGTCGTCGAGAGCCTGGGGATCGACGAGGGTGACCTCCCAACCGAGCGACCGTGCCGCCTGCGCCATCGCCACGGCGTCGCGACCGGCGCCGCCGATCACGAAGGAGACCGGCGGCGCGATCGGCTCGACCAGAAGGCTCGCTCGACCGTTCGCACGCTCGACCTCGACGACCTGCGCCGGGGCTCCGTCGAGCGCGGCGCGCAGCGCCGGGGCGAGCTCGCCCGCCAGGGTCGGGTCGAGATCGCCGCTCGTCGTCCCGGCGCGGTCGAGCGCCCACCATCTCCCCGGAGTCCGCCGATCCGCGTCGGCCGTCGGCTCGCCCGCGAAGAGCGTGGCGAGTGCGCCGCGCTCCCGGCGCAGGAGACAGCGCTCGACGAAGGCAAGAGATCCCGCGGTCGCCTCGACCGCCAGCGGCTCGACGAGGATCGTCACGACGCCGGAGCAACCGAGACCGAACCCCCAGAGCGCGTCTCCGCTGCGGGAGAGATCGTATTCGGCGATTTCCGGCTCACCCCGCGCCGCGACGCGCCGGGCGCGCTCGGCGAGATCGCCTTCGAGGCAGCCCCCGGACAGGACGCCGGTCGCCTCGCCGACCGGCCGATCCGGGGCCAGCAGCATCCGCGCTCCCGGCTTGCGGTAGTGCGACCCGCGCACGGAGACGAGCGTGGCGAGCACCAGGCGCTCTCCCACGGCCCGGCCGCGGGCCGCTCGCGCGACGATCTCTCGCAGCTCCTGCATCGTCGCTCTCAGTCGGGGTAGACGAATTCGACCGGTCGATCGATCCAGGGGGCGAGGCTGGCGTGCACCGGACAGGTCAATGCCGCCCGTTCGAGCCGCGTGCGCTGCTTGGCGTCGAGCCCGCGCGGCATCTCGATGCGCACCGGGATCCGCGCGATGCGCCGCGGCGAGGCCTGCATGTGCTTCTCCAGTCGGAAGGCGAGACCGGAGAGATCGAGCCCGTCCCGCTCGCCGACGATGGCGATCAGCGTCAGCATGCAGGCGCCGAGCGAAGCGGCCGCCATGTCGGTCGGCGAGAAGGAGCTGCCGTCACCCTGGTTGTCGACCGGCGCGGCGGTCCGCCAAGCCGCCCCGGACGGCTCGTGCAGGAGGTCGACCTTCAATCCGCCGGCGTAGCGGCCGGAGATCGCTACGGACATGACGAGCCTCCCAGAGGTTGGTTCAGGGACTCCGCTCCGGCTGGCGCACCGGGGCCGTGGCAACGACACTTCGCGACTGCGCGAGAGGTTGCGCTCCCAACTGCCGCGCTTGGGCACGGTACCCCCTCGCATCCTCAAGGTTGCCAAGGTCCTCCATCGTCTTGCCAGCCAGCAAATAGGCACGCGGTGTGGGGATTGATTCCACCAGACGATCGAGAACGGGCTTGATCTGGTCGAAACGGTGCTGCGCGGCGAAGAGGATCGCCAGCCGCACGTAGGGCTCGGGCACGCGTGGAAAATGCTCGATCTCGTGCCGAAACGCGGTCTCCGCTTCGGCGAATCGTCCCATGCGGCCGAGAATGTCCCCATAGGTCGCTTCGAGTCGCTTGAGCGGCGGCGACTGCCCGGCGGCAACGCGGGCTCGTGCCTGCTCCGCGATCGCCAGGGCCTCGTCCAGACGCCCCCGTTCCACCAGCACGCGGGTGAGCATCAGCATCGCACCGACACGCGGCTTGCCAGTGTCGCCCTGCCCGGCACGCGCCTCGCGCTCGGCTTTGTCCCAGTCGCCCCGGGCACCGGCGATGCCCGCGAAGAGAAGATGCGCTTCCGACGGGTTGATCTTGTAGGCCTGCTGCGCGTGAAGCTCGGCACGATCGAGCCGGCCGAGCTCGAGCTCGATCCGTCCCAACTCAAGCGCGACCACATCCAAGAATGCCGGGGAACGCCGAATCGCCTCTTCGTAGGCTTCGATCGCCTCCTCGAGGCGCCCCATTCTCTCGAGGGTGCCCGCGAGCTGGTTCCGCGCATCGATCAGATCGGGATAGTCACTCAGGATCTCGCGACAGAGCGCCACGCACTCTTCGAGCTTTCCCGCTTGGCTCAACGCAAAGGCCTGCTGCACTTTCTCGAGCACCGCGATGTGCACCTTCGGGTCGGGGCGCGGACCGGCCTTGTCGGGTGCCATCGCGCCGAGATAGCCAAGCGCAGCCAGGCGCGCCGCCTCCTCGGGATCACTAGGAGCGGGCGTTTCGAGGCGCAGCGGCATCGCCTCGAGCTCGGACCGCCGCCGCGAAAGCTCGCGTCGCTCCGCGTCTCGCAGATTGACTCGCTCCGCCGGATCGGCACGGTGATCGAAAAGCTCCGGGTCGGGCCCGGAAATGAAGTGGTAGCGCGAGTCGATCAGCGAGCGGAGCTCGCTCCAGCCGAGGTGGATCCGCGGATACATCGTCTCGCTGAAGATGTGTCGGTCGGCAAGCTCCGGACGATTCCCGAGATCGAGCAGCGAAACCCCCGCCAGACCCGTTCGCGGCGAGATGCCGAGCGCCGCGAGGACTGTCGGCAGGAGGTCGACGAGCGCGACAGGGTTCGCCACCCGCTCTCCACCGCGCTGGTTCCCGGGCAGTTTGACCAGTAACGGTACGTGCAGCGACTCGCGGTAGAGCAGTATGCCGTGTTCCTTCTCTCCGTGGTCCCCGAGGCCCTCACCATGGTCGCCGAGAAGGATCACCAGCGTTCCCTCGTAGAGCCCACGCTGCCGCAGCCCCTCGAGCAGGCGGCCTACCTGGGCATCGGCAGTGGCGATCTCGCCGTCGTAGAGATCGGCGAGGCGACTGCGAAACGGCTCCGGCGGCTCGTACGGCGTGTGCGGCTCGAAGAGGTGCACGAAAGCGAAGAAGGGATGCCCGGCTTGGCGATCGATCCAACCGAGGGCCGCATCGACCGCCTCCGAGCCCGGGCGCTGCAGCGCTCCCAGGGTCGCCGTCTCGTGAACGTCGATCGCGTCATCGTAGCTGTCAAAAGCGGCACCCAGTCCGGTCTCCCGTCGCAGGACGTAGGCCGACACGGCGCCCATGGAAGAGTAACCGGACGCTTTCAGGATCTGCGGCAACGTCAGGTGATTGGTCGAGTCGAGCTTGTAGCCGATGTTGCTCCGCACCCCGTTGTCTGCCGGAAGCAGGCCCGTCAGCAACGAGGCGTGCGACGGGAGCGTGAGCGGAACCTGCGCATAGGCGTTCTCGAAGAGGAGCGCATCCCGCACCAGCGCGTCGATCGACGGCGTCGAGCCAGCTCGGTATCCCCAGGCCGGCAGACGATCTGCACGCAGGGTGTCGATCGAGATGAGGACCACCGGCGCATCTGGGCTCGGTCGGAAGGCCCGGCTGCCCCCTCGGCAGGCCGCCGAGCAGAGCGCGAGGACAAGAGCGGAAACGAGCAGGAGTGTCGGAGCAGATCGCCGCATGGACGTGGGCGATCCTAGGTCAGATCCACACACAAAGGAAAAGGGGCGGCCAAAGGCCGCCCCTCGATCCAACAACTTCCCGCTTCAGATCAGAACCGGATGCCGAGCGAAACGAAGTACTCGCGCGGAGCCTGATACTGCGAGTTCGACGTCGCCTTGCCGAAGTTGGCGCCCTTGATGAACCCGGTGTAAAGACCATTGGCGTCTCGCGGGCTCGTCGTGTCGCGGCTCACCGTGGTATTGAACGTCACCGCGGTGTCCTCGTTCGTCACGTTGGTAACCGCGAACTTCACCCACGGCTCGAGGCTCTTCCAGACCGGAATCGCGTACTGGGCCGAGAAGTCGACGCTCCAAACCGCGTTGTACTCGCCGGTGCCGCGCGGACCGAAGAACAGCGTCTGGTTGCTCGGTAGCGAGTAATACCCGGCACCGCGGGCCAGCTGGATGCTGGAAAGCGCTACCGAAGAAGCGGCGTAGCTGAAGTGGAGCGGCGAGTCGTAGCGGCCGACGAGGCCGAAGTCGAGGGCGCCAGCTCGCCCGAGGTCGAGCGTGTAGCTCGTCCACAGACGGACCTTGTGCTCCTGGTAGTCGTCGGTGTCGCCGTACGGATAGTTGCGCTCGGCGGTGAAGACCTCGGGATAGTCGCCGAACAGCGAGTCGATCGCCGGAGACTGCCCGGACTCACCCTCGAAGTTCCCCTCGTTCTTCAGCTGCCAGGTCCAGTTGCCGGCCACCGACCAATTGTCCATGATCCGGTACTTGCCCTCGAGCAGCAGGGCTTCGTACTTGCGCTGCGGCACCGAGGAGTTGGTGATGTACTGATACTCCGTCACTCCACCGTCGATCGGACCGACCACCGCCGGAGCGAGGCCCGTGGTGTGATCGATGAAGGTCTCGATGAAGTCCGACATCTCGCGCCGCTGGTAGCTCAGCTTGAGGTAGCCGCCGTTGGAAAGCGCCATCGCCGCGGCGACACCGATCTCCTCGGTCTTCGGAGTCTTCAGGCTCTTGTCGATCTTCTTGGTCGCGGTCGGGTTGCTGAAGTAATAGAACACGTAGTTGTTGAGGTCGTAACCCGGCGCGAAATCGGCGCCGAGTCCGTCGGGACCGACGTAATAGCCGTAGGCGAGCGACGGATTGCCGGACGGGCTGATGGCGCCGAACTGATTCGCGGTGGCCTTGCCCGAGTACTGCGAGTAGGTGACGTCGAACTTGTACTTGCCGTCACCGCGCACGTCGTAGGTGGCGCCGAGACGCGGAACGATCGAGTCGCTGCCGATCGTCGGGATGCCCGACTGCGACTTCGAAGCGATGTCCTCGTAACGCACGCCGATGTTGAACGAGAAGTTCTTGTTCAGCGACCAACGATCGTTCAGGAAGAAGGAGGTCGTCTGGATCTCGTTCTTCGCGCCGCGCACCGGGAGCCAGTACGCCATGAAGTTCCAGCCCGCCGACCAGACTGGAATCAGCCGTCCGCTGGAGCTGTACACCGGATTGCCAGCGGCATTGGTCAGATAGTCGGCGAAGATCACGTAGCCGGACGAGGTCTGCGAGTTGCCGCCGATGCCGATGTCACTGAACCGCTCGACGCCGGCCTTGAGGTCGTGCGACCCCAGGGACTCGGTCGAGAGGAAGTACGACACCGCGCCATAGATCTGCTTGTTGTCGCGATCCTCGGGGTCGGTGGCGTCGAAGTACGGCGAATTGTAGGTGCCGGCCACGGCGTCGGTGAAGCCACCGTACGAGCGGATCGGCGAGTCCTGCGGACGCGTCCCCGTGCCGCCCAGGCCACGGAAGCCGAAGTGCTTCTCGGAGTAGCGCGCTTCACCGAACATGCTGTTGGAGAACACGCCGTTGTACGACACCACCCAGCCGTCGTTCTCGCGCGTCGAGTTCTTCGAGAGCGCCGCCTCCTCGAGGGGCGAAACCTGCGCCTCCTGGCTGTCAGTGCGCTCGTTGTTGGTGTAGGAGCCCTGGATCGAGTGATTCGGGCTCAGCGCCCAGGTCAGCTTGCCCTCGTAGCGAGTGTTGTCGCGTGAGTTGACCTCGACGCCGGAGAGCAGCGTGTTGATCTGGATGTCGGCCGTGGAGTCGCGGCCGGCGAGGAAGAACCAGAGCCGATCCTTGACGATCGCGCCACCCAGGGTGGCGCTGTAGACCTTGGAGAGGTCGCCGGTGTTGGTCTGGTTGCGCTGCTTCTGGAAGGGCGTCTCGGAGCGCCAGTCGAGGTCCGTCAGGTCGGTGCGGAACGAACCGCTGAAGGTGTTGCTGCCGCTCTTGGTGATGGCGTTGATCACGCCGCCCGAGAAGCGGCCGTACTCGGCCGAGATGCCGGCGGTGAGGACCTGCGTCTCCTCGATGGCGTCCTCGATGAACAGGTTGTCGGAGTAGCCAAAAGCGCGGTCGGTGAAGTCGACGCCGTCGATCAGGAAGACGTTGTCGTAGGCGAACGCGCCGCCGATCGTGACCTGCCCGGGCACGGTGCCGTTGTCGGTCAGACCGCCGGCGAGGTCGGCGATCGCCACCGGCGTGCGCGCGACCACCGGCAGGGCATTGATCTGATCCGAAGTGATGTTGGCGCCGATGGTGGTGGTTTCCATCGCGGACGGCGCTTCGCCGGTCACCACGATGGTCTCTTCGGCCGCCGCGACCTCCATGACGGCGTCGGCGCGCGAGATGCCGCCCAGAACCACCGTGGCGGTGCGCTCGACCGACTTCATCCCTTCGAGGCCGAACACCACCTTGTAGTTACCCGGGGGCAACGCACGGATGACGAAATCACCATTGAGAACGGTGGTCGCCGTGCGCTCGCCCTGCAGGGCGGGCGAGGAGACGGTGACCATCACGCCGGGCAGCGGGCTGCCGTCGTTCGAAGTCGCCGTGCCCACGAGGGTACCGGTCTGCACTCCCTGCCCGAACGCGGTGCCACCGATGACGAGGCACAGGGCGAGGGCGACCCAGACCCAATTCCTCTGTCGCTGCATTAAGAACCTCCTTCGCTGGATTTACAGTGCCCACGAACACCGAGGGCAACATCAAGCAACATCATCTGCACGCCAATTCCGTGCCAGATCTATCGTATCGACAATTCTCCAGGGAAAGGCTCGCAAACTCCCGGAGTGGAACGACTTAACCCGCCGGAGAAAAGTCCGAAGTCCCCGTCAGCTCCGCTCCTCGGCGCCGCAGATCCAAACACGCCAAGGCAAGTTCAACTACTTGGACAGTCCGCGCCGCCTCAAGCGCTGACGGAGGGCGGCAAGGGCGCTACGATTAGCGATTCCGCCAGCTTCTCGCTTCGGGACCGACTCTCCCGCTACTTGATCGCCTTGAGGATCTCCTTGGCCATCGGCGCCTCGGGATCGTCGGGAACGAGCGTGACGAACTTGCCCAGGGCCTCCTTGGCCTTCGGCATGTCGTTGAGATTGACGTGGCAGAGGCCGAGCTCGTAGTAGGCGCGCCCGTTGGCCGGGTCGGTCGCCACCGCGTCCTCGAGCAACGCCTTGGCCTCGCGGATCTGATTGGCGTCGAAGAGCGCCTTGCCGCGGTCGTAGAGCGACTTGGAGGCCGCCGCCGGCGCCTTCGCCTTGAACACCGCAAGCGCCTCGGCGGTCTTCGCCGCGTCGCCGGTGCGGCTGAGCAGCTCGTAGCGCAGGGTGATCGAACGGACGTCGTCGCCGTTGAGCGCGATCGCCTTCTCCGCCGACGCGATCCCTTCGGCGAGCATCCCCTTGCGCTCGTAGATGCGGCCGAGCACGTAGTGCGCCGGCGCGAGATCGGGGTCGAGCCCGACGGCCTCCTGCAGCTTGGCGAGCGCTCCGTCGACGTCGCCGGCATTGAACAGCGGCACCGCCGCGTTGAACGCCTCGACCGCTCCGACCTTGGCCTCGGCCGCCTTCTTGGCGACCTCGAGCTCCTCGCGGTTCTTCGCCACCGCAGCCGCCGCCGCCAGGTCACCCGCCGCGGTTCCGGCCGGGTAGAGGACGATGTCGAGCTTGGTGCTGCCGCCGGCCGGGATCTTGCGGGGGCTCTCGATGGTCTGGAAGCCTTCCTTCTCGATGTGCCAGGTCAGGGTGTGGGTGGCATCGAGGATGACCAGCGAGTACTTGCCCTTCTTGTCGGTCTGCACCTCGACCCGGTAGTCCTTCGCGGAGGGGTCGGTGAGCACGATGCGGGCACCTTCGATGCCGTTGCCCTGCTCGTCCTTGATCATTCCGTAGGCGCGACCCTGGGCCTGGGCGTGCAGCGCACGACCGGCGAACAGCAAGATCAGCGCGGCGGCGAACGTGGCGATCGACTTGCGCATGGTTTCCGGTTCCTTATCGGGCTTGGGAGGGCGAACGGACGCTCGCCACGACCATTCTACCGCGATCAGGGGATACCCGGCTCCGGGGGCGGCACCGAGCGGCGGAGAATCATCCGCTCCTCCCCGACGCGGCGGGTGGCGCCGAGCGAGTCGAGGTGCTCGAGCAGCGGGATCGCCCACTTGCGCGACAACCCGAAGTGGTCCTTGAACTGCCCGACGGTGAAGCGTTCCCAGCCGGTCGCGACGAGCTGATCGCGGAGCGTCGCCACGGCCGCCGAGGCCACCAGGAGTCCTCCCGGAAGCCGGGTGACGCGACCGCGGGAGACGAGGAAGCGCAGGACTCCTTCCAGGATCTGCGGCTTCGCGCCGAGCCGCGCGGCGACCTCACCCGGCGACGGCGCGGCGAGCCCGGCCGCTTCGAGCAACTCGACCGCGGCCTGGGAGAGCTTCGACTCCTCGCCGGTAAGCTCCGCTTGTCGCCCGGGCAGGCTGACCAGCTCGCCGCTCGACACCAGCACCCGCTGGCTGGCGAGCCATCCCAGGTAGACGTCGGCGTGATCGGCCGCGCGACCGGGAAGCAGGCGACGGATCGCTTCGGCGCGCGGCATGCCACCGGCCAGGCGTTCGCGGGCGAAGAACGCCTTGAGCTCGCTGCGCGCGCTCTGGGCCAGGCGTTCGACGGCCGCCGGAGCGACCCAGTGCGACACGGTGCCCGCCGACGCGAGCTCCAGCAACCGCCCGGCGCGCGAGAGCTCGGCCACCAGGGGCGCCACGGACGATTCGGCCCGACCGAGCCGCCGCGCCAGCTCCACCGTCGACACCGCGCCGAGCCCGGCGTCGGCAACCCATTGGAGGACGGCAGCCGCATCGTCGGCCGCGAGCGCGGCGAGCACCGGCGGGCGGCTCGCCGCGCGTCGGACCTGCCATGCCGGGTCCAGCAGCTCGCCGCCCCCGAGAGTGGCGACCGGCGAGAGGCGGCGCACCACGAAGCGGTCGCCGCGGGCCGCCAGCAGCGGCTCACGCAGTCGCAGCTCGACGAGACCGGTCTCGCCCGGCACGAGCTCCGCGGGAGCGAGCGGCCGCAGCCAACCGACCGCCTCCTGGGCGAAGTGGTGCACCTTGACCCGCACGCCGCGCCGCACCGGTCCCGGTGCCTCCGGAAGCAGGCGGAAACGCGCCAGCAGGCGGCGCGAGCTGCAGAACGCTCCGGCGTCGTGGAGGGTGGTGCCGCGGGTCAGGGCCGCGAGCTCGACGCCGGCGAGCTGCAACGCCGTCCGCTCGCCGGCCTCCGCCGCGTCGCGTGCCCGCCCGTGCACCTGGACTCCCCGCACGCGGACGCTCTCGCCTCCGGGGTGAAGCGCCAGGGCCGCTCCGGCGGTAATCCGGCCGGAGACCAGCGTCCCGGTCACCACCACCCCTTGCCCTTTGAGATGGAAGGCGCGATCCACCGGCAGGCGCACCGGCCCGAGGAGACCGCGAGCGGCCGTCGCTTCGGCCCGTGCCGCCTCGAGGAGAGCCGCCCGCAACGCGTCGAGACCGGCGCCGGTGAGGCTCGAAACCGGAAGCACCGGCGCGGCGGCGAACGGCCCACCGGCCAACAGCTCGGCGACCTCGAGAGCCGCGAGATCGGCGAACTCCTCGCTCACCAGATCGCTCTTGGTTAGCGCCAAGACGGCCCGCGGAATGCCGAGGAGCGTGGCGATCGCCAGATGCTCCCGGGTCTGCGGTCGCACCCCTTCGTCGGCGGCAACGACGAGCAGCAGCACACGGATCCCGCCGAGGCCGGCCAGGGCGTTGTGCAGAAAGCGCTCGTGCCCGGGCACGTCGACGAAGCCGAGCTCCATCCCATCGAGCTCGAGGTGGGCGAAGCCGAGGTCGATCGTGATGCCACGCGCCTTCTCCTCGGCCCAGCGGTCACAGTCGATGCCGGTCAGCGCCTCGAGCAGGCGGGTCTTGCCGTGGTCGACGTGGCCGGCCGTGCCGACGAGCGCGTGCAGTGACATCGACTCGCTCATTCGCGCGGCAGGTCGACGACGAACACGGTGCCGCGCGGCACGTTGTCCTCGACCCGCACCGACCCGTGATGATCCGCGACGATGCGGTGGACGATGGCCAGACCGAGACCGGTGCCACGACCCTTGGTCGAGAAGAAGGGGAGGAAGAGCTTGTCGCGCTGCTCGACGGGGATCCCGCGACCGCTGTCGCGCACCGCGAGCTCCACCCGCTCGGCCGTGCCGCGCAGCTCGACCTCGATCTCGCCCGGCGCCGTCGTCGCCTCGAAGGCGTTGTCGAGCAGGTTGATCAGCACCCGGCGGAGCTGCTCGGGGTCGGCCCAGAGCGTGCCCAGATCGGACGGCAGGCGGGTGACCAACACCACGCCGGGCTTGAGGTCGCGATAGAGAGCCACGACCTCCTCCACCAGGCTGGCCGGCTCGATCGCAAGGGGCTGCGGTCGCGGCATCCGGGCGTAGCGCGAGAATTCGTCGACCAGCGACTGCATCCGGGCCACCGAGGCGACGATCGTCTCGGCACCGCTCTCGAGGGCCTGGCCGAGGTCGGCGTCGCCCTGGCGGTACTTGGCGAGGACACGCTCGGCCGCCAGGCGGATCGGCGTCAGCGGGTTCTTGATCTCGTGTGCCAGTCGACGAGCCGCCTCGCTCCAGGCGGCGAGCTGCTGGGCGCGCTGCAGCTCCGTCAGGTCTTCGATCACCACCACCCGTCCGTTCACCGCACCGGATGGATCGCGCAGCTCGTTGACCTTGACTTCGAAGGTCCGCCACTCGCCACCCAGCACCAAGCGCAGCTCGCGACTCTCGGCAGGAGGCGCCTCCGGACCCTCGAGCAGCCGGGCCAATCGTGCCCGCTCCGGGTCGGCCCAGGCCTCGCCCACCGGCCGGCCGCCGAGCTCCTCTCGCTGCTGCCGCAACATGGCGAGCGCGGCGCGGTTGCAGGTGAGGATCCGCCCCTCGCGATCGACCGACACCACACCGGCAGCGACGCTCTCGAGCACCGCGGCGACCAGCGCGCGTTCCTCGTCGAGCCGGCGATTGGCCTCGCGCAACTCGCGATTGCTGCGCTCGATCACCTCGCGACTGCGGCGCAGCTCGCTGGTCATCCGGTTGAACGAGTCGACGAGAACGCCGATCTCGTCGTCGGCCGGGGTCTCGACCTGCCGCTCGAGGTCGCCGCTGCTGATCCGTCTCGTCCCCTCGGCGAGCGCCTGGATGGGAACCATGATGCGGCGCGCGAGATAGACCCCCATCCAGGTCGAGGCGAGCAGGATGAGCAACGTGACGAGCAGGAAGAGCAACAGGTAGCTCGCCTTGAACTGCCCTTTCTGCACCTCGAGCTGGCGATACGTCTGGTACGCCTCGATCAGCTCCTCGCTGGGACGGGCGAGGGCCGGCTCGACGAGCGTCCCGGCGACGACGAGCGTGCGCGGTCGGCCGGCCTCGACTCGCCCGCGCGCCGCGCCGAGCACCAGCCGGCCGGCGCCGCTGGCGATCTCGACGATCCGCACCGCCTCGCCCTTGTCCGCCGCCTCGCGCAGCAGGGAGCGGCCGGGCTCGGGCAGGTCGGTCAGGCCGCGCTGCGGGTCGGCCACGGCGGCGACGAACTCGCTCTCCTCGTACACCCCGAGCAGGTCGAGCTCGAGCGCCGCGCGACGCTCGCGCAGCTTGCCGTCGATGAGCGACCGATTCGCCGGATCGCGCAGGTCGAGACCCGACAGGTCGAGCGCCACGGCGGTCGCGTCGCGCCGGCACCGCCCTTCGACCTGGCGCAGCGCCGCCTCCGCGACCTGTCCGGCCTGCTCGAGCAGCACCCGTAGCGAGGGGCTGAACCAGCGCTCGACCGAGCCCTGCAGCATCTCCACCGCATAGAAGAAGAGGACCAGCACGGGGACGAGCGCCAGGCCGACGAAGCTCGCGACGAGACGCGTGCGCAGCCGCGATCCCGGGCGCCGCTGCCGCCGCTCGACCCAGAGCTTGAAGAGGTCGCGCGCCAGCACGAAGAAGATCCCCAGGATGAGCAACAGGTTGACGTTGCGCAGGAAGAAGAGGAGCACCTGGTTGGTGACCAGGGTCTCGGGCAGGTTGCGCCCGCGCTGGACGAGGAAGTAGATGACCGTCAGGACCAGCAGGAGGAGCGCGAGCAGCCCCACCACCAGCGGGGTGTTGCGGCGGTAGCGGGCGATCTGGACGCGGAAGTCGGCGGGGCGTCTCACGGCTGATCGACCGGGAGGCGGAACTTGCGCGACTCGACTCGCGACGTCTCCACCGAGGTGGGGATGAAGCCGAGCCAGGTCCGCGAGCCGAGCTGGGCGCGGACGCGCACCAGCAGCCGCTGGCCCGGCTCGATCTCCGGCACCGAGAAGGCGGGCAGCGCGGTGAAGCGAGTCAGCGCCTCTTCGAGCTCGTCGGGCTCTCGCACCGTGCGACTCTCGACGAGCTTGCCGTCCTGTTTGGTGTTGACCAGGTACTCGCGAGTCACCGCGTTGTACATCGCCACGACTTCGACCCGGCTCTCGACCAGACCTTCGTCCCACCAGTGGGCACGATCGCGGGCCAGGTCGATCTCGTAGGTGAATCCGGTCGGCAGCCCGGCCTCGACCCGCTCTCGGACGTCGTCGTCGAACGCCGCGGCGAGACGGAAGCTCACCAGCACCCGGCGACCGTCGAGCGCCGTCGTGAGGTCGACGATCGTCGGCTCGTCACGCCGCGCCGCGGCGAGAAATGGCAGCAGGAAGACGATCCAGACCAGTGGGTGGCGGAGACTTCGCATGCGACCCGCTGACTGTAGCACCCGACTCCGCCGACCCCAGGCGATAGACTCGGCGCCATGTCCGCTTCCCCTCGCGGCGAAAGCCGGCCCCCGGCGATCCGCCCGCTCGCCAGCAACCGCCGGGCGCTCTTCGACTACGAAGTCCTCGAGAAGGTCGAGGCCGGCATCGCGCTGTCGGGCACCGAGGTCAAGTCGGCCCGGTCGGGCCGCGTCCAACTGCGCGAGGCGTTCGTCGAGTTCCGCGGCGGCGAGGCCTATCTGATCGGCGCCCACGTCAGCCCCTACAGCCACGGCAATCGCGAGAACCACCTGCCGGATCGTCCGCGCAAGCTCCTCCTTCACCGCCGCGAGATCGACCGACTCTTCGGCCGAGGGATCACCAAGGGGCTCACCGTCGTGCCCCTCGCCTTCTATCTTCGCGGCCAGCGAATCAAGGTCGAGCTCGCCCTCGTCCAGGGCAAGAAGGTTCACGACAAACGCGAGGCCGAAAGGCGGAAAGAGCACGATCGCGAGGCGCGCGAGGCGATTCGCGAGCACAGCCGGTAGCAGGCGACTCCCGCGACTGCGCGATTCCCGTTGACAGCCTTCCTGGCTTGGTCTACCTTCTCACGCCAAACCTGAAACTAGGTTTTTCTTCTCCGAAAGGGAGGTCGGGCATGAGCAGTGGTTTCTTCAGGAAGGGGATCGTCTGGGGCGCGTTCGCCTTCGGCATCCTCGCGGCCGGCAACGTGCAGGCGGCCGGATTCGGCCTTTTCGAGCACGGCTCGAAGGCGATGGGCATGGCGGGCGCGTTCACCGCCCAGGCCGACGATCCGTCGGCGATGTTCCACAACGCGGCCGGCCTCGCGTTCCAGCGCGAGAAGGGCATCATGGCCGGCGTCACCTACATCACCTCGGAGGAGGGGGAGTTCAAGGGTGCCGCGCCGTTCCCGGGCCCGAACGCCACCGGCAAGCTCGAGAAGCTCAGCGAGTTCCTGCCGCACGCCTACTACGTGCGCCCGATCGGCCAGCGGGCGACGTTCGGCTTCGGCACCTACGCGCCCTTCGGTCTGACCACCGAATGGCAGAACAAGGCCACCTTCTCCGGGCGTTATCTCTCGGTGCTCGCGGCGCTGCGCGCCGTCGACCTCAACCCGACCTTCGCCTGGCAGGTCACGCCGCGCTTCGGCATCGGCATCGGCGCGATCGTCCGGGTGTCGGACGTCGAGCTCGAGCGCTATCTCCCGCAGGTCAACCCGTTCACCGCCAAGGTGATCAACGTCGGCAAGGTGAACCTCAACAGCGATTTCGACTACGGCTACGGCTTCAACGTCGGTCTGCTCGGCAAGCCGAGCGACTTCTTCTCCTGGGGCCTGTCGTACCGCAGCCAGATCACCGTCAAGTACGAAGGTGACGCTCGCTTCACGCAGATCTCCTCGGGCAACGCGCAGCTCGACGCCGCCGTCGCTGCCGTCCTGCCGTTCGGCGGACCGATTCCGGTGAAGACCGAGATCGGCTTCCCGGATATCGCCAGCTTCGGCCTGGCGTTCCACTTCTCGCCGGCCTTCACCGTCGAAGTCGACGCCAACTGGACCGGCTGGAGCAGCTTCGACACGCTGCCGATCACCTTCCCGACCAAGCCGGCACTGTCGAGCCAGGTCGTCGAGGGCTGGAAGGATGCCTACAACTACCGAATCGGCTGCAACTGGGCGACCTCGGCGACCTCCGAGTGGCGCTTCGGCTTCGTCTACGACGAGACGCCGCAGCCCACCGAGGGGATGGGGCCGCTGCTTCCGGACGCCAATCGCAACGGCTACACGATCGGCTACGGCCACCAGGGCGCTCGCCTGAAGACGGACATCGCGTTCATGTACCTGCCGTTCGAGAACCGTTCGAGCGCCGACAACCGCGACAACTTCTTCGGCTCCTACACCAATACCGCCTACCTGCTCGGCGCGACGCTGAGCTTCTGATCCGGCGCTCCAACGGGGGAGACCAGTCGAAATGAGAATCCAGGGCATGAAGGCCGCGGCGCTTGCCGCCGCCGTCGTTCTCCTCGCCGGGACCGCGCAGGCCGCGGTCAACACCGGCTCGGCGACGATGACCAAGGTGGTCGCCATCGGCGACAGCTGGGGGATGGGCGTCTCCAACGCCTCCATCCTCGTCGGTCACCAGCAGAACAGCTTCCCGGCGCTCGTCGCCAAGCAGGTCGGCATCACCGATTTCCAGCAGCCGCTAGTGAGCGAGCCGGGCATCGGTCCCGAATACGCGCTCTTCAGCCTCGTACCGAGCCCGGTCATCGGACCGAAGGCCAACAGCTCGGGCTCGCCGACCAACCTCACCCTGCCGCGCGCCTACGACAACATGGCGATCGCCGGGGCGAACACCTGCGACGTCGTCAACAAGCGCGCCGGGACGAGCGCCAGTGACGCCACCAACCTCGTGCTGCGCGGCTCCGGCGCGACGCAGCTCGAAATGGCCCTCTCGCTGCGCCCGACCTTCGTGCTCGTCCACATCGGCGGCAACGACGTGCTCGGCGCGGTTCTCTCCGGCGTGGCCATCGACGGCGTGACCCTGACGCCGCCAGCAACCGTGCAGGCCTGCTACCACCAGATCATGGCCAGCATCGCCGCGGTGGGCGCCAAGGCCGCGGTCGCCACCTTCCCGAATCGCGTCGCCGAGGCGCCGTACGCCAACGCCGTCAAGCCGTACGTGACCTTGTCGAACGGCACCAAGCTCTACCTGACCGGGCAGAAGGGCGACGGCTCGACGATCCAGCTCACCGACCGCGACTACCTCGGTCTGGCCGCCGGCGCCTACATCCAGGCCGGCTACGGCTTGCCCGCCGGAGTCGGCAACGGCCAGCCGCTACCCAACTCGGTGGTCATCGACCGCGACGAGGTCGCCGCGATCGAGGCCCGCGCCGACGCCATCCACGCGATCATCCGCAGCGAGGCCAACGCGGCCGGTGCGGCGATCGTCGAAGAGGGCGCCTTCTTCCACTCGCTCTATGCCAGCCCGCTGAAGATCGGCGGCATGAGCCTCGGCACCGGTTTCCTCACCGGCGGCGTCTACGGCTACGACGGCTTCCACCCGACCGACATCGGCTACGGCCTGATCGCCAACCTCTTCATCGCGGCGATCAACGACAAGTTCAATGCCGACATCCCCGGGGTCGACATGTTCCCGCTCCTCTTCGGACCCTCGGCCTCGCCCCGCGCGCTGCTGAGCGACTCCGAGGCCTCGCAGGCGGTCTTCGAGGACGGCGCCGAGGATCAGCTGCGGGAGCTCACCGGCGTGCCGTCGCGCGACGCGATCGAGGCGATCCTCGCCGCGCAGCAGACGACGCCCGCCGAAGAGACGCCGGTCGATGTCTCGCCCGAGGGCGAAGGGCCGCGCGACGCCGAGATCGACGCCGAGCCGCAGCCGGCGCTCGACCCGGTGGAAGATCCGAGCGGCGAGCCGCCGGTCGGTGAGGACCCGCCGAACCCGCGCGGGCATTTCGAGCTCGACTGACCCTCCCGTTCCGGGCTGCGTCCCGGACTCCGGAGGCCACACGACGCCCGGGGCAACCCGGGCGTCGTTCGTTTCACCCCTCGCCTGTCGCCGGCGGTGCTAGAGTCTCCGGCCCTATGGAGCGGATCCTCGTCCGCGGCGCCCGCGAACACAATCTCAAGAACCTCTCGCTCGAGATCCCGCGCGACCGGCTGGTCGTGGTCACCGGGGTCTCGGGTTCCGGCAAGTCCTCGCTCGCCTTCGACACCCTCTTCGCCGAGGGGCAGCGGCGCTACGTCGAGTCGCTCTCGGCCTACGCCCGCCAGTTCCTGCCCCAGCTCGAGAAACCCGACGTCGACTCGATCGAGGGGCTCTCCCCGGCCATCTCGATCGAGCAGAAATCGGTCTCGCGCAACCCGCGCTCGACCGTCGGCACGGTCACCGAGATCCACGACTACCTGCGACTGCTCTTCGCCGCGGTCGGCATTCCCCACTGCCCGAAGTGCGGCGAGGTGGTGCGCCCGCAGACCGTGCAGCAGATGGTCGACCGCCTGATGGCACTGCCCGACGGCACGAAGGTCCAGCTCTACTCGCCGTTCGTCCGCGGCAAGAAGGGCGAGTACCGCAAGCAGCTCGCCGAGATGGCCCGGCAGGGCTTCGTGCGGGCGCGCATCGACGGCGAAGTCGTCGAGCTCTCCCGCGAGCTGCCGGCCCTCGACAAGCAGAAGAAGCACTCGATCGACGTGCTGGTCGACCGGCTGGTGGTGCGCCGCGGGCTCGAGAAGCGAGTCGCCGAGTCGCTCGAGACGGCGCTCAAGGTCGGCGGCGGCCTGGTCGTCCTGGCGGTCGACGGACAGCCCGAGGAGACGCTTTCGCAGAACTACGCCTGCGGCAGTTGCGGCACCGGGCTCGCCGAGATCACCCCGCGGCTCTTCTCCTTCAACAGCCCCTACGGCGCCTGCCCGACCTGCTCGGGCCTCGGCACGCTGATGGGGGTCGACCCGGACAAGGTGGTCGCCGACCCCGACCGCTCGCTCGACGCCGGCGCGCTCGCGCTCTTCCAGTCCGGCACGAAGTCCTGGCGGATGCGGATGATCGCCACGCTCGCCAAGGCGATGGGCTTCTCGATGGCGACGCCCTGGCGCAAGCTCCCGGCGCGCGCCCGCGAGGTGATCCTCCAGGGCTCCGGCGAGCGCGAGCTGAAGTTCGAGTTCAAGGGGAAGAAATCGAGCTATCAGTGGGAGGGCCGCTACGAGGGCATCGTGCCGATGCTCGAGCGGCGCTACCGCGAGACCGAGTCGGCCGGCATCCGCCAGGAGATCGAGAAGTTCATGTCGGTCAAGACCTGCCCGGACTGCCATGGCCGCCGGCTTCGCCCGGAGGCGCTCGGCGTGACGGTCTGCGATCACCGCATCGACGCGCTCAACTCGCTCCCCGTCGAGGCGCTCCACCGCATCGTCGACACCCTGCCGCTGCCCGAGCGCGAGCGGGTGATCGCCGGCAAGGTCCTGCAGGAGATTCGTGACCGCCTGCGCTTCCTCGTCGACGTCGGCGTCGGCTACCTGACGCTCGACCGCTCGTCGGCGACGCTCTCCGGCGGCGAGAGCCAGCGCATCCGACTCGCGACGCAGATCGGTTCGAAGCTCATGGGGGTCCTCTACGTGCTCGACGAGCCGTCGATCGGGCTCCATCAGAAGGACAACGAACGGCTGATCGCGACGCTCCAGGGGATGCGCGACCTCGGCAACTCGGTGCTGGTCGTCGAGCACGACGAGGACACCATCCGCGCCGCCGACTGGGTCATCGACCTCGGACCGGGCGCCGGCATCCACGGCGGCGAGCTCGTCGCCGAGGGAACTGCCGCCGAGATCGAGCGCCACCCGACCTCGCTCACCGGGCGCTACCTGCGCGGCGACCTGCACGTCGAGCTGCCCGGCCGGCGCCGCGCACCGGGCGGCAAGGCGCTGCTCGTCGAGGGGGCGCGACACAACAACCTCAAGGGCTTCGACGCGGAGTTCCCGCTCGGGCTCTTCACCGTCGTCACCGGCGTCTCCGGCTCGGGCAAGAGCAGCTTGGTCAACGACATCCTCTACAAGGCGCTCAACCGTCACTTCTACAAGGCGCTCGACAAGCCGGGCGAGCACGAGCGCCTGCTCGGCCTCGAGCACCTCGACAAGGTCATCGCCATCGACCAGAGCCCGATCGGCCGCACGCCGCGCTCGAACCCGGCGACCTACACCGGGGTGTTCAATCCGATCCGCTCGCTGATGGCGATGACCCCCGAGGCGCGAGCGCGCGGCTTCCAGCCCGGCCGCTTCAGCTTCAACGTCAAGGGCGGGCGCTGCGAGGCCTGCGCCGGCGACGGGCAGATCAAGATCGAGATGCACTTCCTGCCGGACATCTACATCACCTGCGAGGTGTGCGGCGGCAAGCGCTACGACCGCGAGACGCTGGCGGTGCGCTACAAGGGGCTGAACATCGCCGAGATCCTCGACCTTTCCGTCGAGCAGGCGCGCGAGTTCTTCGAGAACGTGCCGTCGATCTCGCGCATCCTGGCGACCCTCGACGAGGTCGGCCTCGGCTACATCCACCTCGGTCAGTCCGCGGTGACCCTCTCGGGCGGCGAGGCGCAACGCGTCAAGCTCGCCACCGAGCTCTGCAAGCGCTCGACCGGCCGCACGCTCTACCTGCTCGACGAGCCGACGACCGGCCTCCACTTCGACGACGTCCGCAAGCTCCTCTCGCTCCTCCACAAGCTGGTCGAGAAGGGGAACACGGTGATCGTCGTCGAGCACAACCTCGACGTCATCAAGACCGCCGACTGGGTCCTCGACCTCGGCCCCGACGGCGGCGATGCCGGCGGCCGCCTCCTCGGCGCCGGCTCGCCGGAGGCGATCGCCGCACTGCCGGAAAGCCACACCGGGCGGTTCCTCGCGCGGGCGCTCGCGGGCGTGGGCGCGAGGCTCAGTTCATGAACGGTGCCCCGACCCACCAGAAGCTCAGGTCCCCCGGCTCGAAGCCGTTCGCGAAAAGCGAGCCGTATTGCACGAAGGCGGCTCCGAGATTGGTGAGGGTCAGGAAGTCGCGGGTCGGCAGCCCCGCCACCAAATCGGCGTTGCCATCGTGATTGAAGTCTCCGACGCCGAGCGCCGTGCCGTACCCCTGATCCACCTGGGGTGACCACGGCAGGCCGCCGACTCCCGGGTGCGGGGACTCGTACCGAGTCGCGAGCCCTCTTTCCGGCCGCCCCATGAGCACGGTCAGGCTTCCGAGGCGTTCTCCGTTCCAGATGGTGCCGTCCGCACCAACAGCAAGGTCGTCGATCGGCCGTCGAGCGCCGAGGTACTCCCGGCGATCGCCGTCGAAATTGCCAACGGCGAGGGCGGCTCCGAACCCTCGAACCTCCTGGACGCCTGGAATGCGGGGATAGTAGTCCGAGGGCTTGTGGACCACCTTCACGACCTGCAATGGATCCATCCCGCCGAAGTAGGCCAACACGAGCCCACTGTCTACGGCACCGGCCAAGTCCTCTCCGGGCGCCCCGATGGCGAGGTCGAGATGGCCGTTGCCATCGAAGTCGCCTGCCGCAAGGCTCCGACCAAATCCGTCGCCCGGCTCCTCCGGGTCCGGGATCGCCCCTTGCCCGATGGTGGCAGCCGCCATCGTACGCGACAGGCCAACGGAGGTACCCATGAGCACGTTGACCCGTCCCGCACCGCCGTTCTCTCCCGGAACTCCGATCGCCAGATCCAGATAGGTATCGGCGTTGACGTCCACCGCAGCCAACGCCCAGCCGAAGAGGTCCCAGGCCTCGGGGACCTCGTGGCTCGCCAGCGGGGCCGTTCCCTGGTCGAAGAAGACCCCGGTGCTCGGATCGAGGCCGGAGGCCGTACCGTTGAGCACCCAGACCGCGCCGGTCATCTGCCAGACGCCGCCGACGAAGTAGCCGTGATGGCCCGGAATCCCGACCGCCAAGTCGGTGTCGCCGTCGCGGTCGAAGTCGGCTGCCGCCAGCGCAGCTCCGAAGCTATCGCCGGCGATGTTGTACCAGTGGATATGTTGGTCGGCCAGCGTCGCCAAGCCGAACGGGCCACCGAAGAATACCTCCACGGCTCCCGAGGGGTGCTCGACCCCTTGGAACGAGTAGCGGTCGTTCGGGATGCCGACCGCGAGATCCGCGCAGCCGTCGTTGTTGAAGTCTCCAGAGGCCAGGGCGCTGCCGAAGCGGTCGAGGTTCTGCGGCGGATAGGCGGCGGAGGTGAATTGCGACAAGACCCGCTCGGCTGCCAGCCCGGTGGCGATCCCGCTGTAGCGCGCCCCGTTCATGACGATCACCGCGCCCGCGTTCGGTACCGTGGTGCCGAGATAGAAACCGGTGTGATCGGGAGCGCCGATCGCGACGTCGTCGATGCCGTCGCAGTTCCAGTCGCCAGAGGCCATCGCCGCGCCGTAGCGGTCGTGCGCCGCCGGCGGAGCCGGCAAAGTGCTCTGCTGATAGAGCGACTGTGCGCGCTCGGCGGAGAGGCCGATGCCAGCGATCGCAGAGAGCGGTCCGGCGAAGCCGGAACCGAGGAACGCGGTGAGGGCTGCTCGGGAAACGAAGGAGAGGGTAGTTTGATGTCGGATCTTCATGCCCAGTACGCGAGAACCGCCCGGATCGCGGCTCGCGCGGCGAGGAGAGCGCCTCCTCCCGCATCGCGGTGGGAATCCGTCCTCCCGGCCGGCGAACGTTACCCCGCGGAGAGTGTCTGCGCTCCCCGCCGACGGCCGGGACCTACCGCGTGTACGGGAGCTGGCGGGACCACAGCGTGGTGTTTCCCGACTCGAAGCCGTTAGCGAAAAGCGAGCCGTAGAGCAAGAGGGCGGCGCCGAGGTCGGGGAGGAGGGGGGAGTCACGGGTCGGCAGACCCGCCACCAGGTCGGCATGACCATCGCCATTGAAATCGCCGGCGCCGACCGCTTTGCCGTACCCCTGGTCGACCTGCGGCGACAACGGTAGGCCACCGACGCCGGGATGCGGCGACTCGTAGCGCGCCGCGATCGCGGTTTCGCCTCGCCCCATGAGCACCGTGACGCTGCCGACGCGCTGGCTGAACGAGAGAGTCCCGTCTGCCCCGACCACGAGATCGTCGAGCGGTCGTCGCACGCCGGAGAGATCCCGTCGATCGCCATCGAAGTTGCCCGCCGCGAGCGTGGCCCCGAAACCCCGAACCTCCTGTTCGCCCGGGACGTAGGCGTAGTAGTCGGAGGGCCAGTGGTGGACCATCCGATACCCCGTCCCCTCGAAGATCGGGCCGCCGAAGACGACGGCGACCACGCCCGAGTCCACGGCGATGCCCTCGTCCTGCCCCGGCACACCGATGGCAACATCGCCGACTCCATCGCCGTCGAAATCCCCGGCTGCCAGCGCTCGGCCGAGACCATCTCCCGGCTCTTCCGCGCCGCCCACGATCTGCGGCTGCCTCCAGGTCAGGGCTGTCGTTTGTCCCAGACCGGTGGAGCCTCCGGACAGCAGGTGGACGACTCCCGCGCCGCCGTTTTCTCCCGGGGCCCCGATCACCAAGTCATCGAACTGATCGCTATTGAGGTCCGCCGCGACCAGCGCGTAACCGAAGAGATCCCAGGCCTCGGGGTCCTCCTGACTCGCCAGCGGGGCGGTGCCCTGATCGAAGTAGGCGGCGGTGCTCGGATCGAGACCGGAGCCAGTGCCGTCGAGCACCCAGACCGCACCGGTCATCTGCCAGACGCCGCCGACGAAGTAGCCGTGATTGCCCGGGATCCCGACTGCCAAGTCGTCGATCCCGTCGTGGTCGAAGTCTCCCGCCGCCAGCGCCGCCCCGAAGCTGTCGCCGGCGATGTTGAACCAGTGGATGTGCTGGTCGGCCATCGTCGCCAGCCCGAGCGGGCCACCGAAGAACACCTCCACAGCTCCCGAGGGGTGTTCGACCCCCTGGAACGTGTAGCGGTCGTTCGGGATGCCGACCGCCAGGTCGGCGCAGCCGTCGCCGTTGAAGTCCCCGGAAACCAGGGCGCTGCCGAAGTGGTCGAGGTTCTGCGGCGGATGGGCGGCGGAGGTGAACTGCGACAAGACCCGTTCGGCGAGCGCACCGGTGGCGATTCCGCTGAAGCGGGCTCCGTCCTGGACGATCACCGCGCCCGCGGCGGGCACGGTGACGCCGAGGAAGTAACCGGTGTGATCGGGAGCGCCGATCGCCAAGTCGTCGATGCCGTCGCAGTTCCAGTCGCCAGCGGCGAGTGCCGCACCATAGTGGTCGTACGACCCCGGCGGAGCCGGCAAGGTGCTCTGTTGCTGGAGCGCGAGAGCGCGCTCGGAAGAGAAGCCGATGCCCGCGAGTGCGAGACGCGGGCTCGCGAAAACGAAGCCGAGGAGCGCCAGGAGGGCTGCTCGGAAAGGACCGGCGAGACGACCTCGAGTTGTGTTCTTCTTCATGACCAGTACGCGAGAGCGAACGCATTCCCGGCTCGCCACCGATCCTCGCGAAGCCCGCGGGCTTCTGTTTGGTGCTTCGCTTCGGGCGCCGACCGCCTGCAATAGACTCGCGTCATGGCCTCGGGCGGTGCGGCTCCAACCGACGTCACCGGTCTTCTTCAAGCCTGGCGTTCGGGCGACGCCCAGGCCGCCGAGAGCCTGCTGGCGCGCACCTACGCCGACCTCAAGCGGCTTGCCGCGGCCCAGCTTCGCCGCGAGCGCTCCACCCACACCCTGCAGGCTACGGCCCTCGTCCACGAGACCTTCCTGCGCTTGCTCGGTCAGCAGCAGGTGAACTGGCGCGACCGCGCGCACTTTTTCGGCTTGGCGGCCACCATGATGCGCCGCATCCTGGTCGATCACGCGCGCGCGCGGCTGGCCCGGAAGCGCCAGCAACCCGAGGCGGAGGGAGGGCTGTCCATCACCGCCGGCGGCATCCCGGCGGTCGATCTGCTCGATCTGGATCGAGCCTTGACGCGCTTCGCCACCGAGCATCCGCGCCAGGGCCGCGTCGTCGAGTTACGCTACTTCGCCGATCTCGACATCGAGGAGATCGGCGTCTGCCTCGACCTTTCGCCGGCGACGGTCAAGCGAGACTGGGCTTTCGCCCGCGCCTGGCTCAAAGCGGAGCTGGCCTCGACTTCATCTGCCACATGAGCGAGAGCTCACTCCCTGAGCTCTTCGCGAGAGCAATCGAGCTCGGCGCCGAGGGCCGGAGTCAGCTGCTGGCGCTACTCGATGCCGACGATCCGGCGCTCGCTGCCCGGCTAGCACGCTTGCTCGAAAGCGCCGAGGGCGGCTCGCCACTCGACCGTTCGCCCTGGGACACCATGCGTGCAGCCCGCGGAAAGGCCACTCCACTCCCCGAGCGGATCGGTCCCTATCGCGTGCTCTCCGAGCTTGGCCGCGGCGGCATGGCCCGCGTCTTTCTCGCCGTCGAAGAGACCGAGCTCTACCAGCGCCAGCTGGCCGTCAAGGTTCTCGAGCGACCAGCCGGCGATGCGGATTCGGCCCGCCGATTCCGCGAAGAGGTCCGCCTGCTTTCCACCCTCGAGCACCCGGGCATCGCGCGTTTTCTCGACGGAGGCCAGACCGAGGACGGTCACCTCTATCTCGCCCTCGAACACGTCGACGGCGTGGATCTCTTGACCTGGGCAGACAGTCATCGGCTGGCGACCCGCGAACGCGTCGAGCTGTATCTCTCCGCCCTTGCGCCACTACGCTGGGCCCATGCTCGCGGTGTCATCCACCGCGACCTGAAGCCCGGGCACTTCCTCGTCGACGCGGAAGGGCGCCCTCGGCTCCTCGACTTCGGTCTCTCCAAGCTGACCGACCCGCGCGAACCCGCGGCGACGACGCTCACCGCCACTCGGGCGCTAACCCCGGCGTACGCGAGCCCCGAGCAGTTTGTCGGCGAAGCGATCTCGACGGCGTCCGACATCTACTCGCTCGGCGCGATCCTCTACGAGCTCCTGTGCGGTCGTCGGCCGTTCGCCGACCTCGAAGAGCGACCGGGGGCGTTCGAACGGGCCGTGCTCGACACCGATCCAGCACCCCCGTCGACCGTCGATCCGCTCGATGCGGACCTCGATGCCATCTGTCTCAGGGCGTTGCGCAAGAACCCCGGCGACCGCTATCGCGACGCCGACGCACTGGCGCGTGATCTTGAGCGCTACCTGTCCGGCGCCGCGGTCGAGGCCAGGCGCGGCGGGTGGCGCTATCGCAGCGCGCGCTTCGTGCGGCGTCATCGCAGCGGCATCACGACCGCCGCCGCGCTCGCCCTCGCGGCTCTCGCCACCACCGTGGCGCTGTCGATGTCCCGGCCGAGTCGGCCTGCGCCCCCACCGCCCCGTCCGTTCCCGTTTTCGGCCGTGGGGAGGCTCGATCTGGACACGCTGCGCCGCGACTTCGCCGCCGCACCCGATGATCCGCAGGCCGGTGCGCTCCTTGTTCTCCGCCTGCTACCCGAGCAACGTCTCGACGAGGCTCGCCTGGTGGTGGCTCGACTGCGCCAGATCCCCGGCAGAGAGGAAGACGCACTGACCGACTACGCGGAGGCGGCCCTCGCTTCGCGCACCGAGCAACCGCAACGCGCCGTCGTGCTCCTGCGTCGAGGGCTGGAGAAGGCCATCGTGGGGCACCGGGGAGAGCTCGTGGGCCAGATCCGCGCGATGCTGGCCCGCAACCTCTCTAGACTCGGCGATCGCGAGGCGGCCCGTCAAGAGATGGAGTTGGCGTTGGCGAGCTTCGAGCAAGCGGGCGATCACGCCTCCGCGGGCCGAGTGCTCAACAACCTGGGGCTCGATCATCAGCGAACCGGAGATCTCGAGGTCGCCCGACAGCTTCTCGATCGGGGCCTGCACGAAGTGCAGCAGACCGACCTCTATCCTGGCTCGCTGCTGATCAATCTCGCCCTGCTGGACATTCTCCGCGGTCGTCCTGATCTGGCCGAGCCGGCGCTGCGGCAAGTCGCCGAGGTTCGGAGCAAGGAGTCGAATCGACGGCAGTACGGCGACGTTCTCGGCTTCCTCGGTCAGTCGCTTTTCGAGCTCGGCCGCACGACCGAGGCTGCGGCGCAGCTCGACGCCGCCTTGGCCATCCTGCGTGCCCCCGGCGATTTCGAGAACCTCCAACAGTTCCTCGAGAGCCGGGCCGAGCTGGCCTACGAGTCCGGACGACTCGACGAAGTCGAACCGATCGCCCGCGAGCTGCGGAGCGCTGCGGAGGGCGCGGGAACGCCGCTGCCGTTGGCGCTAGCGCGCGGCCTCGAGGCTAGGCTGGCGGCAGCCCGCGGAGAGATCGAACCGATGCGCAGAGGTTTCGCCGACTCTCTCAACGTCTTGGACGAGAACGGCGACCTCGACAACGCGGTCGAGATCGGCGCGGCTCACGCCACCGCCGAGTGGCGGGCGGGAAGTTCTTCGTTGGCGCGGGGCGCCGCGGAAGCCGTGATCCGTCGGTACCCCGAAGGCGCTCGGGAGGTCCGCGCCATCTACCTCGCCCGCTGCCTGCGCCTCCGCACGCTCGCCGACGACGGCGAGCTGGAAGCGGCGTCTCGCGAGCTCGCGCTGCTTGGCGATGGGGACTCCGCACCGGCCCCTGGTCGTCGCATCGCCTTCCTGCTGGCGCGTGCCGCGCTGGCGCGCGCCGAGGGGCGACTCCCCGCGGCGCGAGCGGATCTCGACTCGGCGCTCGCAATCGCCACGGCGGCCGGCCGAAAGCTCGACGAGCTCGATGTGCGCCTGGCACAAGCGACGCTCGCTTCGGCGGTGGCGCACGCGCCGCTCCGCGAGCTCGCGCGCGAAGCGGACTCTCTCGGGCTTGAGCTGTGGGCGCAACGGGCGCGCACCGCGGTGGCGCAGCAGGATCCCAGGTAGATCTTCAGGTGACACCCGACGCCGCAGCGCTCGCACCGTATGCCGCGCCAGCGCTCGGCATGCCTTCAGGCGCGGTCAGTGTGCGGTCTGGCGGGCCAGGCGGAGCCCCAGAGTCACGAGCACGAAGCCGGAGATTCGTTCCTGCCAGCGCCCGACTCGCGCGCCGATCGTTCGACATTTTCCGAGTCCCGTGGCGAGCCAGATCAGCCCTGCTTCGTAGAGGACATCGAGCAGCGCCATCGTCGCACCGAGCAGAAGGAACTGAAGGAACACGAACCCGCGCTCCGCTTCGACGAACTGTGGGAGAAACGCCAGAAAGAAGAGGGCGACCTTGGGATTGAGCACGCCACTCGCCACCGCCTGCAGGAAGACGAGGCCCGCTGCGGGTGCTCTGGGTTCTGTGGTGGCGGCTCGCGCGCTGCTCCCACCGATCGCCCGCAAACCGAGCAGGACCAGGTAGGCCGCGCCGGCGAGCTGCACGGCCGTGAAAGCGGTCGCCGAGCGAGCGAGGAGCGCCGAAAGGCCGAGTGCGGCGCCAGCCGCATGGAAGAGAGTGCCGACGTTCAGCCCGAGCGCCGTCAGCATTCCGACGCGCCGCCCTCCCGCGAGGGTCCGCGAGAGCACCAGTGCCTGTCCCGGTCCAGGAGCGAGCACCAGCGCTCCCGCCGTGGCCAGAAAAAGAAGGTATCTGCTCGGATCGATCACCGCTCGCCTCGCGCTCCCCTTTTGTCAGCCTTTCGCGGTGGTCACGACGCTCTCGGCCCACCGCAACAGCCAACGCCGAAACGCCGCGTGGGCCGCGCTCTCCACTCGCACGAAGTCCATGTGCTCACTGTCCGGAAGCTCGACCCAGGAGACCTCGTCTCCCGCCTCGCGAGCTGCCGCCACGTACGCTCGCGAGGCGGCGACGGGCACGGCGGCATCGCGGACGCCGTGCAGCAGCAGCTGCGGAGCTCCGAGCGGCAAGAGGTCGCGCGGCGAAACGGCAGCATAGCGAGCGGGCACCTCCGCCGGGCTCCCGCCGACCAGATCGGCAACCGCTCCGTGGCCGAGCCGCTGCTCCGCGGCCGTTCGCAGATCGGCGACCGGCGCGAGCCCCACCGCGGCCGCCGGGAGTACCCGGCGAGGGCCACGGGAGGACGCTGCGCGGCGCCGGGCGACCGCCCAGAGCGCGAGTTGCCCCCCTGCCGAGTGCCCCGCGACGACGACGCGGGAAAGGTCGAGGGGCGCGCCATGACTCGCGAGCACCGTCAGGTGGTCAACCGCTGCGGCGACGTCCTCGAAGGTCCCGGGCCAGCCGCCTCCAGGCTGACCGAGCCGGCGATAGCCCACATTCCAGACCGCGAACCCTCGCACCGCGAGATCTTGCGCGACGCCGTCCAGCTGCTCCCGTCCCCATGGCATTCGCCAGAAGCCGCCATGGAGGAGCACGACGACGGGAGCGAACGGCGCCTGCGCCGCGCCCGCGAGCCAGAGATCCCCCTCCTGGCCAGCCTGCTCGCCATAGGCAACGGTCGTGATGTTCGCAAGTGCCTGCATGTCGACTCCCGCGGACCGGTCCGAGGCCCCTAACCGTGGGCGACTCGCTCCTATTCCCGCTCCGAGGTCTCCGACCTCGATTCGCTCTCGAGCTCGAATTCCACCTGCCTTCGCGGGGGCAACTCCCCTTGGCGCAAGCGAGCCCGAGAGGTCATGACAGCCCATAGAGGACCAGCGATGCGAGCACGAGACCGACCAAGTGATAGGAGCCGACAACAGCCGCGTAGAGACCGGGTCGCGGCATGTTCGGAGCGACGGCATTGACCGTGGTGATGGTGGCGCCGAAGCCGAGCCCGACGACGGCCCCGAGGCGCAGGTGATCGACGAGTGAATGAGCGTGGGCGGATTCGAGCAGGAAAGCTGCGGCGGAAACGGCGATCAGGCAGCCGGCCAGGGGCACGAGGTAGTACTCCCATGTCGGTCGCCACTTCGGCGGGCGTTGAAAACCGACGGCGGTGTCCCACTGCCGACCGAACAACGGCGTGAACCAAAGCCCGCCGAGAGCGAAGTAGCTGAAACCGGCCACGATGACGGGAAGGATCTTCATGCAGGATTCGTCCTCTTCTTCAACGCCGAACGCCGTCGGGTTCGCGGCAAGCGCGGCGGCAGGAGTGGTGTGCAGGCCGCGGCTAGACCTCGCCAGGGGTGCACGGGAGCCGAGCGAGCGTGAGCCCGGTGGGGAGTGCGAGGGCGAAGCCACCGGAAGCGATGAGGATCAGGTAGACCACTGCGCCCGCGATGCCGCCGATCGCGCACGACCGAACGAGCAGATCCGCGAGGGCTACGGAACCCGAAGCGAACCCCCAGCCGAGAACGGAGGCGGCAACCCACGCAGCGGCAGGACCAAAGGATGTGCGGAGCAGCACGGCCTGCCAGGTGCCGACGACGAGGCCACCGATCACAACGGAAGGGTGGAGCGAGTACGGGAGGCCAAGCCCCGCCAGGTTCGCCAGATCGGCACCCCCAAAAGGCGCCGTCAGGCCGAGAAAGCACGACCAGAACCAACGAGTGACGGGGCCGTGCCACATTCGCAGAGCCCGTGCCTGGAAGAAGCCCACCGCAAGCCCTGCGCCCGCACCGACAGGTGTGTGCAGGGTGTGACAACCGAGGCTCTCGGCGAGAGCGGCGAAGAGCACGATCGCCGGAACGCCCAACGCCCAGCCGAGCGCGGTCGAGCGGACCCAGGGCGCGAAGCGAACGCCGGCGGAGGACTCGAATGACCTCATGGTCTCGCAAGCCGCAGCCCGGCGAATCGAAGATACGAACGGCGCGACGGAGAGAGCCGCGCAGCAGCGCCGACCCGACCTCTCGGAGGAAGCGCACGGAGGAGCATCAGAGCTCGGCGAAGATCTCGACGACGTTGCCGTCGGGGTCGCGGAAGAACAGCGTGCGATGACCCCAAGGCTGGTCCGTCGGCCCGGAAAGGACATCGACTCCACGCTCGTGCAGGGTGTCGGCACACCGCGCGACCTCTGCGGGTGCGACCCGAAACGCCAGCTGCAGCGACAACACGCCGATCGGAGGGGCGGGGTCGTCGAACAGGAGGCCGCGCTCGGTCAGTGCGAGGATGCTCGAGCCGACCCGGTATTCGACCCACTGGGGTCCGAGCTCGCGATGCTGGGTAAGGCCGAGTACGACGCCATAGAAGTCACGCATCCGAGCCATCTGGCGCGCGAAGATCACGGTGTAGTCGAGACTGCGAAGCGGAAGCTTGGAATCCATGGCTCCACTCCTGGACGTTGTGACAAGTGACTCGAACGTCGACCCTACGGGCGCAAGCGCGACAAGCTACCCTGGGCGCGACGACCGAGCACGAGCCAGCCACCGATGCCGAGGGCGATCACCAGCGCGCCGAGGCCGATCGCGTCGAGGGTCGGCACCTCGACCAGCGAGCCGACCGCCCCTTCGTAGGCCCCGATGTCGACCGTTCCGTTCTGGATCCGCGGGTTGCCGTCGAGGTCGGTCACCAGGTTGATCACTGGGTTGTTGTCGCCGGCGTCGAGCATCGGAGAGTGGGTCCGCAGGTGGAGGTCGTCGCCGCTCACGAAGAGCGGATCGTCGACGACCGAGTCGGTGAGCGTGAGCGGCGCCTGGACGTCGCCGAGCTGATTGCCGAAGAACCCATTGTGCCCGCCGGCGAGCGTGACGACCCCGAGCAGCCCGTCCGCCAAGCCGACGCCGTATCCGCCACTCCTGACCACGAGATTGCTCGAGATTGTCATTGTCGCTTCGGCTCCGGCATCGATCTCGAGAGACAGACCGCTGTAACCCGAGTCGGCGATCGTGTTGTTGGCCCAGGTTGCAGCTCCGGTGCCACCGATCGGTGCACCCTCCAAGCCACTCGCCGCGTCGAGGGTGAGTGAAAGGCCGATCGAAAGGTTGCGGAAGAGGTTGTTCACTGCGAGAACGGCAGCATGACCACCCGGGGCGACACGGGTTTCGAATCCGGTGCCGACGCGGCCTCCTCCTCCGAGAAACTGATTGGCGTCGGCGACCACCGAGACCGTGCCTCCGCTCGCGGCGAAGGTCTGGATGCCGTCGACAAAGCCCAGGTCCGAGCCGTGCAGTCGAACCAGGTTGCGCTCGAAACGTGCGTCGATGGCGGTTCCGCCGAGGAACGCGGCCGTTGCCAGGTACGGCCCATCGGGCGCCCAGATGTCGAAGACGCAATCGCGCACGACGACGGTGTGCTCGCCGGAGATGGAGACCGCCGAAGAGCTCCCGAAGCGCTTGGTCAGCCGAAGCCGTTCCAGGGTGAGAAAGCTGCGGTCGGAAGCCAGGATCGCTTGGGCCGAATACTCTGGAGAACCGCCGAGTTGAATCTCCGAATCGCGGATCGTCACCGTGTTGGCCGCGGCGCCCGTGTTCGTGGCGAGATGGAACGAGGTGGCCCCGGTGTTGTCCGGGTCTTCGATCGTCAGGCGCTCGGCCGTCACCGCGAGCGTGGCGCTGCTGGCGCCGTAGATCTCGACCAGCCAGCCGCCGGTGGCCGCGGGAAGCAGTCGGAGCCCGCTCAGCCGATAGACGGGGGAAGCGTTCCCGCTGGAGCGGAGACTGAGCGCGCAAGGTCTTGCAAAGACGCAGGCGCCGCTGCCGGCGCGAAGCGTCGGCAAGAACCCGAGACCGCCTTCGATGCGGACCGATTGCTGCGCGACAACGGTCTCGACGAAGGTGTCGTTGCTGTCGATGCGAACCAGAGCGTCGGAGGTCCCCTGGACCGCGTTAACCGCCGCCTGGATCGTCGCGTAATCGGTCGGAACCACGGCGGTGGCAGCGTGGGCGGCTGCAGAGAAGGCGGCTATCGGGATCCAAGCCGAGGCGGCGAAGAGAACTGGCAGGGCCAGGCGCAGGACGCGTGGCCGGGGAGAGACGAGCAACTGCATGCGATCCAACCTCCTTTGATCCGCGCGAGCGGACTGTGGTGCCGGGCTCGCCCGCAAGGCGGTCACGGCTGACACTCAAGGAGGATCGAAAAGCGGCCGGGAAAGCCGACAGGCTCGACGCGTCGGCAGGGGGGTGGAGATTCGCGAGAAGCGGACTAGCGACGAACGGTGGGGACCTGGGCGGCGTCGCCGTCGCTACTCGGCGGCGCCGCCGCGCCGTTAGCTCGCACGCGCAGCCGCGCCAAGGCGGCCAACCGCTGATCGTTATCGCGGGCCTCACGTGCTTCGAGACTCTCGGGGCCGAGATCCCGGTCGAGGATCTGACGCGCGGCCAGGAGCTCTTGCTCCGCCTCGTCCCACCGTTCGAGCGCGACGTGCGCCGCACCGAGCAGGCTGAGAGAGGTCCCGATGCGCCAGTCGTCGGCAGCGAAGGCCGCCTTCTGGACAGCCAGCGCATGCGCCAGGAGCGGCTCGGCCTCGCGCGGGCGCTGGCGGTCGAGCAGAACGCGGGCCAGCATGACCTCCTGGCGAGCGACGGTCGGATGATCGTTGCCATAGGAGGAGCGAGACAGCCGCAGCGCCTCGGCGGCCTCTCGCTCCGCCTCGTCGAGGCGGCCGAGCTGTCGCAGGACGCCGGCGAAGTTCGAGCGCCGCTGGGCGTGCAGCGGATGCTCTGCTCCCAGGGCGTGAGCGCTGATCTCGAGCGCCTCGCGGAAGAGCGCCTCGGCCTCGGCGTGAGCGCCTCGCTCGTCGACCACCAGGGCCAGATTCGAGAGCGACGTCGCGGTGTCAGGGTGGTCGGCGCCGCTCGCGGCCCGCGTCACCGCGAGCGCCTCGCGAAAGAGCTTCTCAGCCTCACCACGCTGACCGGTCATCCGCAGCAACAGCGCCAGGTCGCTCATGCTGGTAGCCGTGTCGTGGGCCTGCAGTCCCAGGACCTTCCGACGGGTGGCCAACGAGCTGCGAAAGAGCGGCTCGGCGCGTGGGAACTGCCCGGTGTCGTAGTAGGCACGTCCGAGATCGACTTCAGCGGCCGCTACCTCCTCGTGCTCCTCGCCCTGGAAGCGGCGGCGCATCGCGAGAGCCTTCTCGAGCGTCGCGATGGCCTCGGGGAAGCGAGCGAGCTCGAGCTCGGCGATTCCCAGATCGTTGAGCGTCTTGGCGACGAGAAGCGAGGAGCCCTGCGTCAGTTCGCCGAGGTCGACTGCCTCCCGCAGAATCGCGTACGCACGCTCGGCTTGGCCTCGGCGTAGCTGGATCCGCCCGACCGTGCGCAGGACCTCGATCCGCGCTTCCGGTTGGCGTCCGAGCACTGCCTTCGCCCGCTCGACGGAAGAGTCGAGCAGGCCCTCGACGGAAGTCTCCGTGCGCCCGGTCCAGAAGGGATCGGCCTGAACCAGGATCTCGGTGAGGAATTCGCTCACCGCCGTGGCGCGATCGCGCTCGCGCCGCAAGCGAACGCTCGCGGTGACGAGGACGGTGGCGAGCACCGAGAGGCCGGCAACGGTCGCTGCCAGCGGCCGCAGGTTCCGCCGCACGAACTTGCCGAGGCGATAGGTCCACGAGTCGGGCCGTGCCTGGATCGGGTGGTCGGAGAGGAACCGGCGCAGGTCGTCGGCGAACGCGGCGGCCGACTCGTATCGTTGCGTCGGGTCCTTCTTGAGCGCTTGCGCGACGATCGTGTCGAGATCGCCACGCAGCTCGCGGCGCAGTCGTTCGGGCGTCGACGAACGTTGGCCGGCGACGACGGCCAGCGTTGCAGTCGGCGATTTCTGGGAGTCGCTCACCGCCTCCGAAAGGCGAGCCGGCTGAGTGTCGACGATCGCCTTGAGCATCTCGGCCGGCGAAGCAGCCGGGCTCCCCACCGCGAATCTGCCGGTGAGAAGGAGGTACAGCAGGCCTCCGAGCGCGTAGACATCCGTCGCCGTGGTGACGGCTTCGCCCGTCACCTGCTCCGGCGTGGCGAACGCCGGGGTGAAGGCCCACGTGCCCAGCGTCGCTTGCCCGTTCCGGCCGTCCTCGGTGTCCGCATCGAGAATCGTGGCGATCCCGAAGTCGAGCAGCTTGACCTGACCTTCCTCCGAAACCAGGACGTTGGAAGGCTTGAGATCGCGGTGGACGACGAGATTGGCGTGAGCGTGGGCCACGGCCTCGGCCACGCCGAGGAAGAGGCGAATGCGCGCACGGATGTCGAGCGACCGGTTGTCCGCGTACTGGTCGATCGGCTCGCCCGCGACATACTCGAGCACGAGATAGGGCTGGCCGATTTCCGTGACGCCGGCGTCGATCAGTCGGGCGATGTGCGGATGTCGAAGCCGGGCAAGAATCGAACCCTCCCGGCGAAAGCGCTCCTGTCCCGCCGGACCAAGAAGAGCAACGGAGAGGAGCTTGACTGCCGCTTGGCCTTCGAAGCGGCCGTCGCTGCGGCGCGCGAGCCAGACCGTCCCCATACCGCCGCTACCCAGCGGTCGCTCCAGGGCATATGCACCGAAAACCTGCCCCGCCAGCGAGCGCCCGGCGAGCAGCGATTCCGGATCGCCTTCGAGGAACGCCTCGGCACGCATCGCCTCTCCTTCGGCAAGGAGCCGACCGAGGTCGACCGCTAGCTCGGGCTCGCCCATCCCCAGCTCTCGAAGGTAGTCGGCGCGCTTCTCGACCGGAAGTGCCAGAAGCTGGTCAAGGTGTGGGCTCACCCGGCGCCAGCGTTCGGGGGTCAAAGAGCGGGGCCCTCCCGCAAGGTCTCGCGCAGGTAGATGCGCGCTTTGTCCCAGTGTCTCTGGACGGTCCGCTCGCTCACTCCGCGGAGCTCGGCGATCTCGCCGAAGGTGAAGCCGCAGAAGAACTTCAGATCGACGATATGGGCGATCTCGGGCTCGATCTCGGCGAGTCTGTCGAGCGCTTCGCCGAGCCGGGCGATCTCCTCGGTGTCGCCGTCGCGTCCCGCTTGGGCCACGTCGTGCCCATCGAGGGCGGTGATCTCGAAGGCTCCGCCTCGCTTGCGCGCCTGCTTGCGGCGCAAACCGTCGATGATCAGGCCGCGCATCACGCGGGCGGCATAGGCGAAGAGCCGGGCGCGATCGGGAAAGGAAGCGCCCTCCCGCTGCGCCATCACCAGATACGTCTCGTGCAAGAGGCTGGTGACGCCAAGCGCCGCCCCCGGCCCGCATCGGCGGAGCTCACGCTGCGCCAAGTGACGGAGCTCGCGATAGAGCGCGGCGAAGAGAGCCTCGGTGGCCGAGCCGTCGCCCGCCTCGACGGCAGACAAGAGCGAGGAGATCTGAGCTCGAGGGTCCACGTTGGGCCGTTGGTCAACCCGGCAAGGGGCGACTTCAGATTGGGAACGCGCCGCACACTATGCGAACCTCTCGCATCGGCGCAAGGGAACCTCCCCGTGGCGGTGTGGCTCCGGCTCCCGCGCAGCGTTCGACAGCCTCAGAGCCTCGGCCCGAGGGAACGCCACGCGACCCGACCCGTGCCCCTGACCCGCTCGTCTGCATCCGGCCCCCCACAGCGCGAATGTCGGGTCTCAAGCCTGGAAGACGATTCTCCCTGCGAAGGATTGCTCGATGAACGGCTGGCCGGTCCAACCGCGGGCCGCTGCGCTCCAGGACGAGACGATAGCCATGAAACTCCTCTTTCGCCTTTTCGGCGTTCTCGCCGGACCCACCTCCAGACCACCGCAAGAGCCTGGGGACACCTGCATCACTCGCTGGAGGGTACTCCCCAGCGACGTGGACCTGTTCGGTCACATGAACAACAGCCGCTACCAAGCGATCATGGACCTCGGTCGCATCGACTACCTGCGCCGCTGTGATCTCTTGAAGGGCGTCGTGCGCAACCGCTGGATTGCACCGGTGGGCAGCGCACATCTCCAGTTCCGCAAGCAGCTCGCTCCACTTGAGCGCTACGAGTTGCACACCACGCTGATGCACTGGGACGAGCGCTGGTTCTACTTTCGGCAGCAGTTCTTCCGCCGCGGCGATCGCGTGCGCCCGGTCTGCACCGGCTACGTGACGACACTCTTCGTAGGGCGCGAAGGTCCTGTGCCTACCGCGCACGTGGTACCGGAGTTGTCTGGCCGCGAGCTCGCGCCTCCTCCCCTGACCGATGAGCTGCGCTACGCGTTCCACCTCGAGATGTCTGCCATCGCGTTGGCGAATGGACGCGCCGAGTCGCCATCACCGCAGCCGCCATGCCTTCCGAGCGGTGCCCCGAGCACCGCGAACCGGCAGCCAGGCGCCGTCGCGCGCTAAGGAAGGCCCGCACTGGTGAGTGGGATACGGCGTTCTGGCGGGCAACTCACGGGAGGAGTTTCGAGCGAAGAGGCAACCTCGCCGATCGCGGCCTCCGATCGGCCGGAGGGACCTCTCCAAGGCTCGGGCCCCGTCCACGAGAGACACCACTCCCCTCGAGTCTCCCGCTTGTGGCGGACCAGGTAGAGCTTCGCGAACGCAAACATCGTGAAGGCGCGCGCCGTGTTCTTCGCCAGGCCTTGGTAGCGCACCTTCATGAAGCCCCACGCCGCTTGACGAGGTCAGACTCAGGCTCGCCTCGGGCCCGGGAGCCGTCTTCAACTTCGGTTGACCGCGCCCTGGTGCTCCGTGAGCGGGCGATGCCGATGGCCGCGCCGGTCCACCCGGTGGCTCACGCCGGCGGCGCGGAAGCTCTGCCCGGATGCTTCACTCCAGTGGGCCTGATCGGCGAAGACCTCACGCCCTTCGCCGTGCAGCACGGCCTCGACCAGGGTGATGTCCGCGGTCGCCGCGTGCGTCGAGCTCACGTGATGCACCAAGCCCCGCCTCTCTGCCCCTCCGTGCAGCCTCAGGCCGAAGTGCCAGGTCTTGCCCTTGCGCGCCTGCCGCGTCGAGGGATGCGGCGCTCCCGGTCGCGTTCTTCGTCAAGCTCGGCGCCGGCCCTCCGGAGGCGATCGCCGCGCTACCGGAAAGCCACACCGGTCGGTTCCTCGCACGCACGCTCCGCTGACGGCAGAGCTCCGGCGGCGCGCGCTCAGATTTCGACCAGCCCACCGGCCGAGAGCGCCACGGCTTCGCCGAGCGGCATTCGACTCGGGGGTACCACGAGCCCGCAGCGGAAGACCACGCGCCCGCCGTAACGAGCCCGGAGCACGAGCGGTGCAACGCGCTCCGACCCCTCCCTGCCGGCGGGAGGAAGGCGAACGGACCAGCCGCACTCCTGGGCGCCGCGGGTCCAGGGAAACGCCGCCGCGACATCGGTCCGGCGGACCCGCTCGGCGGGGATCACCTGGCCGTCGGCCGCGACCAAGTCGATGGTGAGCGAGCGCCCGTCCTCGGCGAGCAGCCAACCGGCGAGCTCGACCCGGCCCGCTCGTTCGGAAGCCTGATCGACACAACCCTGGATCCAGGGCCCTCGCGGCGCCCCCGGTCCTTCGAGCCGGCCGAGGTCCACGCCGCGTCCGAGCACGGCGAGCGCTTGACGGAAGACCTCGACGGTCCGTTCGGTCGCTCGCTCGTCGTGCGCGGCGTTGGGCAACAGCGTCCCGTTGGTCACCACTCCGCGACGCAGGCACTCGTCGAGGAACTGTTCGAGCAGGCGATGGGCCGCCAAGCCTGCCTGATCGCGGAATGCGATGGTCAGGCGGGCCGAGGGGCCGGTCAGGGTGGCGTCGACACCCGCCGTCCTCGCCGCGGATGCGAAGCCGCTCCGCAGGCGGTCGCCGACCGCCGCCAGGTGGCTCAGCACCGGCCGACGAGCGAGCACATCGAGCACAACGCGGGCGGCGACGAGCGAGAGCGTCTCGCTCCGCCACGTCATGTCGACTCCGATCTCCGGCCAACGCCGCAAGAGAACACGCCGGCCGACGACGGCCGAGATCGGCCAGCCGTTGGCCATCGCCTTGCCGAAGGCGGCGAGATCCGGCATCACGCCGAAGAGCTCCTGCCCGCCGCCCCGCGCAATCCGGAAACCGGTGACGATCTCGTCGAAGATCAGCAGGGCACCGTGCTGGTGAGCGAGGTCCCTTCCATGAGAAGGCCATGTGGTGTCAATCGGCCGACTTGTCGGCCGCGCTCGAGGTCTTGGGCGAGGGTCCGGTGCCACGCTTCCATCCGCACTCTCGAGGAGCCCGCGTGGGGCTCGGTGCCTTTTGGTGTCCGATCGGAGCCGGGTGCTGCCATCTCACTCGCGGCCTGCGAGGCCTAGGGACCTGTCGCAGTCACCCGGACCCGGGTCGGACCCTGGCCCAAAGTCGTCGACTCCTCTCCTACCCGAGATGTCGTTGCCGTTTCATGCAGTCCCGGCGGCGGTGCGCAGAGCCTCGTAGGGTTCGCCGCTCACCCAGAGCCGATGCAGGAGGACGGCGAGCTTGCGGGCGATGGCGACGATCGCCCGTTTCTTCGCCGCTTTGCCGCCGCGTTTCGACAGCGCTTCGCCAAATCGCCGCAGATCGCTGTCGGGTGCGAGGGGACCCAGGATGTACTGGGCCGCTTGGACGAGCAGCTTGCGCAGGAAGGGGTCACCTTGCTTGGTGATCCGCAGCTGGGGCTGGCTCTCGCCCGAGTCCCGGACGCCGGGGACCAGTCCCAGGTAGGCCCCGACCTCTCGACTGCGGCGGAAGCGCTCGGGGGTTTCGATCGTCAGCACGTAGCTGACCGCCGTGACGACGCCCACGCCCGGGACCTGACGCAAGCGCTCGGTCTCGGGATGACGACGGCCGGGCTCCTCGACCTCACGGTCGAAGCCCTTGATCCGCTCCGTCAGCTCCATCACCGTTTCGAGAATCCTCAGCAGCGAGGGCCGCAGGCTCTCCGGCAAGGCCGACACGGCACGTGTAGGGAAGGCCTCCGTCGAACACTTGGGCAGACGTCCTCCAATCGCCTTGACCGCGCCGCGCACGTGATTGACCGCCATCGTGCGCATCCGCACCAGGACATCCCGCGCCCGCATCACCTCGAGCTCTCGCTGAGCGGCTTCGCTTCGATGCCGCACCGGATGCAGCAGCTTCGGCTCGACACGCGCCAAGCGCGCCAGTGTCTCGGCGTCCAGCACGTCCGTCTTCTTCCGGCTCTTGCCGATCAGCGGCAGCTGACGCGAATCCGCCACGATCACCTCGTGTCCCAGACTCGACAGCAGCCGGCTCATCCACGGCGACTGCGCTCCCGTCTCCAGCACCACCTGCATCGGGCCCCAGCGCGCCGACCAGGCTCGCAACGCGGCCTCCGAGCCTCCCGATCCGCTCCTGCCCTGCCTGCTCCCCACTCACCCGGTCGAGCACCACCACCTGCGTCCAGCGGTCGCCCACGTCCAGGCCCGCCGTCCACCCTCCCTCGCGCTTGCTATTCTTCTTCACGGCCAACCTCCTTTCTGGGCCCCAGCCCGTCAACCTGCAGACCGCAAAGGTACTGCGACAGGGGGGTTGGCCTTCTCATTCCAATCTCACCCCTGCGAGCCAACCGGACGGCGGCATCTGCTGCTTGGCCGGCTCGAGACAGACCGCCGCGACCCTTCCGCGATGTCGCGCCAGGAGTCTCTCGAGCGCCTCGAGATCTCCCCAGGCGAACGGCGCCACCAGCTCGCGCAGTCCGGCCGGAATCCCCCCCCACCGCCGGATTCCCGGCGGCGAACCAGTCGTGAAAGCCGTGGTAGCCGTGGTAGAGCACCATCTCGCGACCGGTCGCGAGGCGCGCGAGGCGCACCGCTGCCGTCACCGCATCCGAGCCGTTCTTGCCGAAGCCGACGGACTCCGCGCAAGGAATCGCCTCGACCAGTCGCCGCGCGACTTCGATCTCGAGCGGATGACCGAACGGGACCACCGGTCCGCAGCGCATCTGGTCGACGACCGCCGCCTCGACCTCCGGGTCGCGATAGCCGAGCACCACCGAGCCGTAGCCGCTCATCCAGTCGATCAGTGTGCGCCCCGTGGTGTCGACGAGCTCACAGCCCACCGCCGACTCCACGAACTGAGGGTAGAGCTCGTCCGCACCGGCATAGACCGGTCGCAGGCCGGTGACCAGCGGGGCGTAGGCGAGCAGTCGCCGCGACTCGCGGATGAGATCCACGGTGCGGGCGGCATCGACCGTCGACGGCCGATGTCGGCTCTCGCCTTCGTCGTCCGAAACCGGAAGGAATCTCTCCAACGTCTCCGGCAGCCGAAGGCTCTCTGCCTCCACGAGCCTTCCCAGGGTGAGGCGCAGAGCCTTTTCGACTTCGGCGAACGAGGGCGGAAGCGCCTCTCCATCGGGGAAGAAGCGCTCGAGATTCCGGCCCACGGAGAGCGCGAGCTCCCACGCTCCTTCGCCGCAGGCCTCGGTCTCCTGGTCGAGGCGACGCTCGGCCTCGGCGAGCCGGCTCGCCAGCTCGAGCGGCGAAGGCTCGTGGCGCTGCAGTGAGATGCGCGGGCCGTCGTCGTCCCCGAGCCACCCCTCGATGGTGGACACCGAGTGGGCCGGCGGCCCGTTGCGAGTGAAGACGAAACGAAGCTCGTCGAGCCCGAGCTCGACGGCCCGCCGGCGAGCCTCTTCCAGCTCGGCGAGCGAGGAGTTGTGGGCAAAGAGCACGTATTTCCAGACGACCCGCGGTGTGCTCCCGGTGGCGCGGCGTGCCTTCGCGAGATCGACGAGAAAGCGCCAGGCGAGCTCGAATCGGCCGCCGATCCGATACCGCAGGTACGTCTCGGGGACGGTGCCGTCGATGGCGCAGACGATTTCGTCGAAGCTGCCCGCCAGTCGCGACGGATCGACGACCCCGTGCGCGTTTGTCGTCATCGACAGGTACGAGGCCGGGAAGCGGCTTCGCACCAGACGCGCAAGGCCCCAGACGTCGGGATGCAGCAGCGGCTCGCCGTGCCCCTGAAAATCGAACGCACCGACGGTGATTCCTGCCCGTTCGAGGTCGGACAGAATCTTGTCGAGCCTTCCCGCCTCGAGGTGCTGGGGCGGAGCGTGGCGGCGCACGGCGAGCGGCACGCATCCGGGGCAGTCGAGGGAACAGTGGTAAGAGGGCTCGAGCTGGAAGACCTCGATGCGCCGGCGCGCGACAGCGTCGCTGCCGAAGGTCGGGCGCGCTCGCAGAGCCAGACAGCGCGCACAGACCTCCGGGAACGGCAACCTGCCGTCCCGCAAGCGGCGGCGGACGGCCTCGTACGGCTCGCCGAGCCAGACCTCGTGGGCATAGTCCCGCGTGGCGTCGAACCGTTGCAGCACGGTGGCATTCCCGGCATCGTCCCAGCAGACGAGATCACCGGTGGCGCGCAGATAGAGCGAGGCCTCCGAGGGGCAGGCGAGCGAATGCGATGGCGCCCGCGGCCGCGGCCTTCCGTCCCGCCCCTCGGCCCGCCCGTACGCCAGCCAATGCCGAGTCGCCGCCGCCTCGTCCTCGATTCCCGCCAACCGCAAGTCCGGATAGCGGTCGAGATAACTCGCCCAGTCGAAGCTCTCGTCGGTCCCTGACAGATCCGTCGGCACACCGGGTGTACGAGCTCGACGGGCGTACCGTTGCAGCGGCAGCGCTGCCGCGAGTCAGTTCGAGCAAGGCGATCCGAGCTCTGGGCGATGTGGTGCCTCTCCTTCCCGGGCAAGATCGCAGGCTCGACCGGACCGTCGACTGGAGGGCGAAGCCCGGGCCGCCTAGAATCCCCCTCCAGATGCCCCCGGTTCACGCGCCCTCCTTCGCCGAGAAGCGGCGGATTCTGCAGCTCGAGACGCTGTATGACCTGGCGCTCGCGTTGCACGCCGAGCGCGGGGAGCGCGAGCTGGTCGACGAGCTGCTGCAGCGGGTGTGCACGGTGCTCGATCCGGCGGCGGCGGTCGCGGTGACGCAGGAGGCCGACGGCTCGGGGACCGCCGCGTTGGTCGGGTGGATCGACGAGCCGCCCTCGGCCGAGCGCCTGCTCGCCGAGCCCCTCTGGCGCGACCTGCTCGCCGAGGGCGGGGCGCTCGAGCGCCATGTCGGGAGCTTCGCCGGACGGCGCTTCACCGACCTGCTGGCCACGCCGCTCGCCTACCGCGGCACTTTCCTCGGCTACCTCGCGCTGCTCGACAAGGAAGAGCGCGGCGCCGCGGGGAGCGCCTTTTCGGCCGAAGATCGTCGCTTTCTCGAATCGGTCGCCTCGCTGGCTGGCGTGGCCCTCGACGGCGCCCGGCGGCTCGAGCTGCTGTCGGGCGAACGCGAACGGCTCGCCGAGGAGAACAAGGCGCTGCGCGGGCGGCTGGTCGACGAGGTCTCGGGTCAGCGCATCGTCGCGCACGCGCCGCCGATGCGGCGCGTCATCGAGCTCGTCGAGCGCGTCGCGCCGCGCGGTGTGAACGTCCTGGTCCGGGGCGAGAGCGGCACCGGCAAGGAGCTCATCGCCAAGCTCCTGCACGTCGGTTCGCGCCGCAGCGGGCCGCTCGTCGCGCTCAACTGCGGCGCGTTGCCGGAGTCACTGCTCGAAAGCGAGCTCTTCGGCATCGAGGGCGGTGTGGCGACCGGCGTCCAGGCCCGGCGCGGCAAGCTCGAGCTGGCCTCCGGCGGCACGCTCTTCCTCGACGAGATCGGCGACATGGCGCCGGCACTGCAGGTCAAGCTGCTGCGCGCCATCCAGGAGCGCGAGGTGGTGCGGGTCGGCAGCGAGAAGACCGTCGCGGTGGACGTGCGCGTCGTCGCCGCGACGCATCGCGATCTCGAGGCGATGATCCTCGCCGGGACGTTCCGCGAAGACCTGTACTACCGCCTCCGCGGCGTGGAGATCGTCCTGCCGCCGCTGCGCGAGCGCCGCGAGGACATCCCGCATCTGGTGCGCCACTTCACCGAGTCGTTCTGCGCTCGAGAAGGGATCCCGTCGCCCGCCTGGCAGCCCGAGGCGCTCGCTTTCCTGCTCGGACACGACTTCCCGGGCAACGTCCGCGAATTGCAGAACCTGGTCGAAGGCGCCATCACCCTCTCCGACCGGCGGATCGACCGCGAGATCGTCCGCTCGTTGCTCGGGGCCGGCGGCACACCGGCCGAGGCGACCGACACGCTCGACCTCTCGGCTCTCGAGCAACGCCACATCGCGCGCGTCGTCCGCCTGGCCGGAGGAAACAAGAGCGCAGCCGCCAAGCTGCTGGGCCTCAGCCGTCGCACCCTGCTGCGCAAGGGCTTCTAGAGCAATGAGCCATATTGTCCGATGCGAGACAAGATGTCGCGAAACCTCGGCGGTGCCGCTACGTATGCCCTTTGCCGGGGTTGCGCACCTCCTCGAGTCGGACAGGTGCGACAAAATGTCTCGCGCGCGATTCGGCGCGGCATTTCGCCAACGCTCCGTCGTTTCGGGCTAAGCTCCTGCAACGACAATGGGTTGGATCGACATTCTCGGCGGCGCGGGAACCTGGCAGCAGAGTTGCTCTCCTCGGCAACCGTCCGAGGAGACATCCCATGCTCCAGTCCATTGCCCGTCAGCTCACGGTCCTTCACCTTCCTGTCGCGCACGCCGATCGGGTCTTCGCCCTGGCGGCGGTCGGATCGTTCGTCTGGCTGCTCCTCAACGACAAGATCCACCCACTCGCCGTCTACCTGCTCCAGGCCTACCTGAGTTTCTGACCCTCGCCTCGAGGCCGGGAGCGGTCGATGGCTGAGCAGGCCCCGCTGCGGGAGATCCGCCTGGTGCTGCCGATGGCACCGGACATGGAAGTGGTCGCCAGTCAGGCGGCCACCGCGGTGGCCGAGTTCGTCCGCATGAGTGCGGATAAGATCGACGAAGTCCGGATGGCGGTGGTCGAGGCCTGCATCAATGCTTTCGAGCACAGCCACGCTCCGGATCACACGCTGGAGATCACCTTCACGGTTCTCGGCGCGCCCGACCCCGAGTCGCTCCGCATCACGGTCCACGACCGCGGTGTCGGCTTCGCGCCGGAGAGCCTCGAAGAGCCGAAGATCGAGACCAAGATCAAGTCGGAGCGGAAACGCGGCTGGGGCATTAAGATCATCCGCGGCCTCATGGACGAGGTGAGCATTCAGTCGGGCGCGCAGGGCACGACGGTCGTGATGTGCAAGTCGCGATGAAGGAAGGGGCCACCACGATGACCGAAGGACTCAAGCTGACCGTCGACCGCCGCGAAGGCCTCGCGGTCATCTACACCGACGGCTACATCAACAATCAGGGCGGCGAAGAGATCGCCCGGACGGCCTACGACCTCATCGACCAGGGTCATCGGCACCTCCTGCTCAACCTGACGGGAACCAAGATCATCAATTCCATCGGCATCTCCATCCTCATCGAGATCATCGAGCGGATGATCGAGATCGAGGGGCGGCTCGCCTTCTGCTCGCTGACTCCGACGATCGAGAAGACCTTCCACATCATGGGGCTCGCCCAGTACGCCGGGATCTTCCCGGACGAGCCCGCCGCGGTCCTCGCCCTCACGGGCACGGCATGACCCTCCCCTCAGCACCCGCGATCCGCGCCTGGCGCGAGCTCGCGGCGCTCGCGGCGGGCGACGGCGCCGAGCGGTCGCTCGTCGAGCGGCTGCTCGACACTTGGCGCGCCGACACCGCGACGCCCGCCCTCGGTCTCTATCTGCCGACCGAGCAAGGCTGGCGACTCGAGGCCTCCGCCGGTGCCGGCGGTCTTGCCGAACGGCTCGCCCAGCCGCTTCCGGCAAACCAGCCGTCGCTGCGCCTCGGCGAGGCGCTCATCGCCTGGCCCGCCGCCGTGGCCAACGACGTCGCCCCCCCGGAATCCCCGCTCGCCGAGTTGCTCGCCGTCGCCGTGCGCGGGCTCAGCCTGCGGCGCCAGCTCAAGGAGCGCGGGTTCGAGGCGAACTACCGCGGTGTCGAGCTCGAGGCGCTCTACGACGTCGGGTTGGCCATCGCCTCGACGCTCGACCTCGACCGGCTCTGCGAAGAGATCCTGATGCGTGCCGTCTCGCTGCTCGACGCCCGGCGCGGCGCCCTCTACCTGCTCGACGGCCGGATGCTCCGCTTGAACCGCGCTTTCGGCGGGGGCGCCCTGCCGGTGGTCGACACGGCCGACAACGGCGGCAGCCACCTTCTGCAGGCGGGCGACAGTGCCGCCGTCACCGCGCTGGTGCCGGGCGCGACCTTCGTCCTCGGCGTGCCGGTGGCGATCGACGCCGTGCCGCGCGGTCTCCTGGTCGTCGCCGACAAGGAGGACCGGCGCGGCGTCGGCCCGTTCCGCGAGAGCGACCGCCGCACGCTCGGCCTGCTCGCCAACCAGGCGGCCATCGCCCTGGAAAACGCCAACCTCCACCGCCAGGCGCTCGAGAAGGAGCGGCTCGAACGGGAGATCGAGCTCGCCTCGGAGATCCAGCGCAGCATCTTGCCCAAGGGCGTCCCGGACGTCCCGGGTTACGCGCTCGCCGGCTGGAACCGCCCGGCGCGGCACATCGGCGGCGACTACTTCGACTTCTTCCGACTGCGCTCCGGCCGCCTCGCGGTGACCGTCGGCGACGTCTCCGGCAAGGGTGTGCCGGCGGCCCTCCTGGTGTCGACGCTGCACTCGGCGCTCCACCTGCTCACCGACCGCGCCGAGCTCGGGCCCGAGCTCTTCGTCCGGCTCAACGAGCACGTGCTGGCCTCGAGCGCGCCGAACAAGTTCATCACGCTGCTCGTCGTCGACCTCGACCCGACGAGCGGCGAGCTCACCTACCTCAATGCCGGACACAACCCGGGACTGCTGGTGCGAGCCAACGGCGAGGTCGTCCAGATGCGCACCGGCGGACTGCCGATCGGCCTGCTGCGCGACGTCTCCTATCGCACCGAGGACCTTCGTCTCGATCCAGGCGACCTCTTCTGCCTCTACAGCGACGGCATCACCGAGGCGACGTCGGCCGACGACGAGGAGTTCGGTCTCGAACGACTGGCCGACCTGCTGGTGGCTCGCCGCGGCGAGCCGCTCGAGGCGATCGTGCGGGAGATCGACCGCCTGGCAACCGACTTCGTCGACGGCGCTCCCCAAGGCGACGACCAGACCGTGGTGCTGTTGCGGCGCGATCCCTGAAGCCGGGTAACAGCTCCGAACCACCGCAGGGGGCGAGTCGCGAAGCCGTCGACCCACGACGGCCCGCGACGTCGGTCGCGCCGAAGTCTCCGCAGCTCGAGCGGCGGAGCGCCGCGCTTCGGATCAGATGGCGAGGGGGCGGCCGACCGGAAGAGACCCCACGGCGATCGATGGCGCCGAGAAGCCGCCCCAGAGACGATCGCTCGAGGCCCGACAGGTGGAAAGCGGGCCGCAGCCGCGAATCGCGCCGAGTAGCGAGTCGAAACCGACCTCGAACTGAGCGTCCGGAACCGGGTCGCCGAGCTGACCGCTCGCGTCGATCCGCCGCAGACCGCGCCCCGTCCAGCGGAGCAGCGTTCCGCCGCGTGCCGGCACCCGCTCGACACCGGAAACCGCCCCCACCCACAGGCCCCCCGCCGACTCGACGAGCCACTGTTCCTCGGGCTTCACCAGGCCGCCCCGCAGGCCCCAATTGCGACCGATCCACGGGGGGTCCGCGCCTTCCCGAGCCTCTCCGGCGGGCCAGGCCACCCGCTCGCGCGACCGGCCGAGGAGATCCCAGGGCAGCGGCAACCCCTCGCCCCGCGGCTCGTCGACGAGCTCGAGGCCGAGCGCGGTCAGCGCGGAGCCGAGCTCCGACTCGCCGCCCTGCGTCCGCGAAAGCGCCGCCAGGGACTCGAACAGCTCGACCGCCGCCGTCGCGGCGAAGACGGCTGCGACGGGTGCGTCCGGCAACTCGCCGAGGCCGGTGCCGCCGTGGGCGGCGCGGGCTCGTTCGACGATCGCCTCGAAGGGGAGCGCGGCCAGCGACCGCGCGGCCCCCTCGGCGCTCCCGGCTCCCGGCCGCCGCCCGCAGCGCACCGCCAGGCTGATCGCCGTCAGCTCCGCCGTCCGCGGCGTGGCCAGGTTCCCGCCGACCACCAGCCGGCCGACGGCCCAGTCGACCTCCGCCACCTCGCGCCGCGCGACCATTCCGGCAAGGCGGGTCCTGACCGACTCCAACTCGAGCGAAGCGACGGCGGGGTCGAAGAGCATCGGCAGCGGCTCCTCCGGCCCCATGCCACCCGGCGCTTCCCCCGTGTCGGGACGAGCCGCGACCCGGCTCGCCGCCACCGCGGCCCGGACGGCGGCTTCGAGGTCGGTCGACCCTCCGGAGCCGGTCCGGCTCTCGCCGACCCGTCCTCCTTCGCGGACGCGAACGACGACGGTTCGCTCGTGCGGCGCAGCCAGCGACCGCGGACGCCCCCCTCGCAGATCGCTTCGCGCCGGACTTCCAGCCAGGCGATCGCGATGCCGTCGGCCGTCGCCCGGCTGGCCGCTTCGTCGACGCGGGCACGGATCGCGGCGAGCGTCAGGGGTTCGAAAGCTGGCATGCATCGATCCTAGCAGCCACGTGGCTTGTGTTTTGCTTCTCGTCCCGTGGAGAATGCCTGTCGCCGTGATTTTCGTGCCTCGTCCTCGCCACGCCGTCGTCCAACGGCCACTGCTCCGCGGTTCGGCCGTCGCCGCGACCCTGGTCCTGGCGGGAGCACTGGCGCTCGCTGCCTCGCCGGTCGTCGGACAGGAGGAGGCCATGGCCGCTTTGCGCGAACGCATGGTCGACACGCAGATCGTCACCCGCGGGGTCCGCCAGCCGGCGGTGCTCCAGGCGATGAAGGCGGTGCCGCGCCACCTCTTCGTCCCCGAGCCATTCCGCGCCCAGTCCTACGAGGACTACCCGCTGCCGATCGGCGCGCAGCAAACGATCTCGCAGCCTTACATCGTCGCGCTGATGACCGAGCTGCTCGACCTGACCGGCGACGAGCGGGTGCTCGAGATCGGCACCGGCTCGGGCTATCAGGCCGCCGTGCTCTCGCGTGTCGCCGGCGAGGTCTACACCATCGAGATCCTCGAGCCGCTCGGCAGGCAGGCGCAGCGGATCCTCGGCGAGCTCGGCTACAAGAACGTCCACACGCGCATCGGCGACGGCTATCAGGGCTGGCCGGAGGCCGCGCCTTTCGACGCGATCGTCGTCACCGCCGCCCCCGAGCGGATTCCGCAGCCGCTGCTCGATCAGCTCAAGGTCGGCGGAAGGATGGTCATCCCCGTCGGTGCCTTCTTCCAGGATCTCCTGGTGCTCACCAAGACGCCGAACGGCGTCGACAAGAAGAACATCATCCCGGTGCGCTTCGTGCCGATGACCGGCGAAGCGCAGAAGAAGCCGAAGTAGTCGCTCGCCGGCGCGCGCGATCGCACCGCTCGCCCGGCGCGGGGGGCGGCGGCGCTGCTCGGTACCGCGCGTTCTCGCACCGCACGTGCGGAGCGAACGCGCACCGATTCGTCTCCTCGACCATAATCGCCGTCGGACATGCCCCACGACGTCTCGCTCATCACCACCGTCGCCGCCGCGCTCGGCCTGGCGATGATCCTCGGCCTGCTGGCGACGCGGCTGCGCATGCCGCCGCTCGTCGGCTACCTCGTGGCCGGCATCGTCATCGGACCCGGCACGCCCGGTTTCGTCGCCGATGTCAGCCTCGCCGGCCAGCTGGCGGAGATCGGCGTGATGCTGCTGATGTTCGGCGTCGGCCTGCACCTCTCGCTCGAGGACCTGCTGACCGTGCGCCGCGTCGCCGTGCCGGGTGCGATCGTCCAGGTCGTCGTCACCACGGCGCTCGGCATCGTCGCGGCGACGAGCTGGAGCTGGAGCCCCGGAGCGGCGTTGGTCTTCGGTCTCGCCCTCTCGTGCGCCAGCACGGTCGTCCTCCTCCGCGCGCTCGAGGATGGCAACGCGCTGACGACGATCGACGGCAGGATCGCCGTCGGCTGGCTGATCGTCCAGGACCTGGCGATGGTCCTGGTGCTCGTGCTGCTGCCGCCGCTCGCCGGAACGCTCGGTGGCGCGCCCCCCCACTCGGGCGGGACGAGCCTCGGGTTCGACCTGCTCGTCACGCTCGCCAAGCTCGCGGCCTTCGTCGTGTCGATGCTGGTCGTCGGTCGCCGCCTCTTCCCCCGCCTGCTGTTCGGCGTCGCCAAGACCGGCTCGCGGGAGCTCTTCACACTCTGCGTCATCGCCACCGCAGTCTGCGTCGCCTACGGCTCGGCGAAGCTCTTCGACGTCTCCTTCGCGCTCGGCGCCTTCTTCGCCGGCATGCTGATGCGCGAGTCCGAGTTCAGCCATCGCGCCGCCGCCGAGTCGCTGCCGCTGCGCGACGCCTTCTCGGTGCTCTTCTTCGTCTCCGTCGGCATGCTCTTCGACCCGCGCGTGCTGCTCGCCGAGCCCGGCCGCGTCGTCGTCGTGGTCGCCATCGTGATGATCGGAACGCCGCTCGCCGCCGGCGCCCTGGCGCTCCTCTTCCGCTATCCGCTGAAGACGGCGCTCACTCTCGGCGCCGGCTTCGCGCAGATCGGCGAGTTCTCCTTCATGGTCGCCGCGCTCGGCGTCCGCCTCGGGCTGCTGTCGCACGAGGGACAGAACCTGATCCTCACCGCCGCCCTCGCGTCGATCGCCTTGAACTCGTTCGTCTTCAGCTCGGTCGAACCCGCTCGCCGCTGGCTTTCGCGGCGCTCCGCTCTGGCCCGGCGGCTCGAGCACCGCGAGGACCCGCTCGCCGAGCTCCCGCCATCGACCGACCCGTCGCGTCTCACCGGACACGTCGTCCTCGTCGGTTACGGTCGCGTCGGCCGGCGCATCGCCGAGGCCCTCGCCGAGCGTCGCATCCCGTTCGTCGTCGCCGAGCAGAACCGCGAGCTGGTCGAGGAGCTGCGCGCGCAGGGTCTGCCCGCCATCTCGGGCGACGCCTCCGACCCGACCGTCCTCGCCCAGGCGCATCTGCTGCACGCCGACCTGCTCGTCATCGCCGCACCCGAGACCTTCGCGGCGCGCCAGATGGTCGAGATCGCCCGCCGCCTCCGCCCGTCGATCGAGATCCTGCTGCGCACCCACAGCGAGGACGAGGCCGCGCTGCTGCGCGGCGAGGCGCTGACCGAGGTCTTCCTGGGGGAGCACGAGCTCGCCCAGAGCATGATCCGCCGCGTGCTCGCCCGTCGGGACGAACGCTCCGCGACGGCGAGCCGCGCCGAACGCCGAAGGGAACGGACGGCGACCGTCGCCGAGCAACGGCCAACCGCACGCCGCGAAGGAAGGGACGAACGATGACTCGACAGACACCCGCCGCGATCGATCCCGGCACACGGATCGGCCACGTCCATCTCAAGGTCGCCGACCTCGACCGCGCGCTCGCCTTTTATCGCGACGTGCTCGGCTTCGAGCTGACCCAGCGCTTCGGCCCCGGCGCGGCGTTCCTCTCCGCCGGCGGGTACCACCACCATCTCGGGCTCAACGTCTGGGAGAGCCGCGGCGGGAGGCCACCCGCACCCGGGACGACCGGGCTCTACCACTTCGCCATCCTCTATCCGACGCGAGCCGCCCTCGGCGATGCGCTACGCCGACTGCTCGCCGCCGGCATCCCGCTCGACGGAGCCGCCGACCACGGGGTCTCCGAGGCGCTCTATCTGCGCGACCCGGACGGCAACGGCGTCGAGCTCTACCGCGACCGCCCGGAGTCGGAATGGCCGCGGGACGCCGACGGCAACCTGGCGATGGTCACCGAGCCGCTCGATCTCGCCGAGCTCGCCGCCGCGACGGACCGTTGAGACCGCCGGAGCGCCTCGGTGCAGGCGGTGGCATACTCCCGCCACGCACCCGCTCCGAGCTCCGCGCACCGGCTCGTCGCCGTCTCGGGCTCCGGGCCGCCGCAACGGAGGTCTCATGTCGAAGCTCGCCTGCTGGATGACGACGATGACGTTCGCGATCGCGGCCGGCGCCGCCGCCGAAACTCCCGCCACGACCGCTCCCGTGGCGGCGACGGCACCCGCCTATGACGAAGCGCTCGCCCGCTCGCTCGGCGCCGACGAGAACGGCATGCGCGCCTACGTGCTGGTGATTCTCAAGACCGGCCCCACGCGCGTGCCCGACGGCCCCGAGCGCGACGCGATCTTCCGCGGCCACTTCGCCAACATCGAGCGCCTGTCGCGGGAGGGCAAGCTCGCCTACGCCGGGCCGCTCGACAACGTCGACGGCTGGCGCGGTCTCTTCATCCTCGCCGTCGACGATCTCGACGAGGCGAAGAAGATCGTCGCCACCGACCCGGTCGTCATCTCCGGCGAAATGGTCGCCGAGTACCACAAGCACTACGGCTCCGCCGCGCTGATGACGGTCGGCGAGCTGCATCGCAAGATCGCCCGGAAGAACCCGTAGTCCTTCCGCGACGTTCGAGCGGCCGGCGACGCGCGCCGCGGCGCCGAGCCGGTCCACTCGAGCGACTCGAGGAAAGCGATCCGCCTACGCGTCCCCTTCGGTGAGCACCGTGTAGTTCACCAACGCTTCGTTCAACCCGATGTTCTCGCGCAGCCTGCCGCGGATGCTGCCGACGGGCAGGCACTGCGCACCGGTCATCGACAGGAAGAGCGTCGGGGCCTCGAGACTGGGGACCACTCCGCCCACCATGCGATGGAGGAAGGTCGCCGCATCGGGCCCGATGCTGTCGGCGGCGGCACCGTTGATCCGGTCGATCTGGATCGCGAACGGCTTGCCCACACTGCGATGCAGCACCTTCGCACGCTTCGCCTTCATCGTGATGACTTGCTGAATCCTCGCCATCCGCTCGCTCCTTCGCTGTGGTCGTCGAATTGTGGGCGGAGCTTAGGAGCGTCGGGCGCGCGAGTCAACGACATCTCGGTTGACTCTTCTGCAGCGCTCGCGACAGGAGTCCGCACAACCGAGAGAAGGCGAGTCCGATTGACGCCGCACCCGGTGGCGCTCGCTCACGCACCGCGAACAATCGGCATCGCATGACCGAATCGCCCCGTTCGTTCGTGTTCCTAGTGAGAGCCAAAACGTTCTCGGAACCGGAGACTCCTCGATGCCGATCTATCGCGCACTGGGCAGTGCCCTCGTCACGCAGGACGAGTCCATCGAACGCCAAGCGGACTTGCTGAGGCTCCGCGGAGCCAAGGCACGAGGAACGAAGGCGCTGTCGGTCGAGCTCTCGACCGGCGTCGCCTCGCAGAAGAACCTCGTCGCCACGCACGTTCCCTTCACCGCCAACGGCGGCAAGAAGACACCGGCCATCGCCTGGACCGAGGTCGGCCCGGGCAAACCGCTCGTCGTCATGGTCACCACGGTCTACACCGGCAAGCACCCACAGAGCGTCTTCGGCGGCAGCGCGAAGAAGGACCTCCTGCTCACCTCGGCGGTCAAGAGCATCGCCACCTCCGGAGCCTGTCCTCGGGCGCTCAACTTCCTCTGTCCGAAGACGGCGGCGGGATCGACCCTGCAGACACCCGCGGCGACGGCCCAGGGGACGCCGATCGTCTTCTACGTCCCGGCGCTCGTCGACTCCGCGTTGACGGTGAGCTTCGACCTGATCTTCGATCGCTGGCCCGAGGAGACGCTGGGGAATCTCGGCGGTGCATTCACCTCACTCGCCGGCGTGCCGCTCTTCTTTGCCCACTCCACCTATCTGCTGGCGGCCGGGTCGCTCTTGAAGGCGGTCGGGCAGATGGGCGAAGCGCTCTTCGACAAGGCGCCCGTGTTGAGCCTGAGCGAGATGCTGAACTTCGCCTTCGCCGGCAAGCCGATCGCCGCCGCCGGCTACTACCTGATCACCTCCGGCAAGGAGGATGCGACGATCACCGTCGACTATCAGGTCGACGAATCCGGTCGCCTCGTGCACTGCCAGACCGGCAAGGAATACCGCGGCGACGAGCCCTACGTCGTGCTCTCGGTCGACGGCAGGGCACACGACGACCTGAAGGACTTCGTGCCGGCCGCCGTCGGCGCCGAGCTTCTCGGACGCTTCTTCGGTCAGAAGGACCAGGCGACGGCTTCGATCGACGCACTGGTCGAAGCGACGAAGCTCTACAGCGACTTCCGCTTCCGCTCGAAAGTCGACGAGCTCGATCGGCGCATCGCCGAGGCGCAGAAGAAGGGCAAGCCGGTCGACGACCTGCAAGAGCAACGCGCGGCGTTTGCCGAGAACATCCTCGCCGATCTGTTCAAGCCGGCCTGATCGAGGAACGGTCGACGTGAATCTGAGATGAGGGAGGTTCCCACCGGCTCGCCGACGACGACGGCACGCGTCACGCGAAGGGAGGGCTCCGATGAACGGATGCAAACGAACGGCCGGTTCCGCGTCCCTGCTCGTCCTTCTCGCGGCGAGCGCTGTGGCCCAGACGGCAGCCCAACCGGGCGAGCGCGCGAGCGACCAGGCCACGGCAGCACGCAGCCGCGTCGAGAAGGTCCAGATCGAGGAGCGGCGGGCGGCCGACAAGCGACTGGCGGCGGAGCGCTTCGCCGCCGAGCGGGTCCGTCTGCTCGAAAGCCCGGTCTTTCGCGCCGCCAAGCTGTGGACCCCGGCCGTCGCCGACGACGCGGCGGCCCGGCTCGCCAAGGTCGCCGAGCTCTGCCCAGGCTGTCGGCTGATTCGACCGGCCGAAGCGATCCCCCTCCGCGACCTCGGCGGCGGGTCGGTGCCGGCGCGCGGCGGGGGTGAGCAGCCGACCCTCTGGCTCGCCGCCGATGCCTCGCCCGCCCTGCGCGAACGGCTGCGTGCCGAGTGCCCGGAGTGCCAGCAGATCGACCGCCCGATTCTCGTTGCCCCACCGCAGCCAGGAGGCGGCACCGTGGTCTTCCAGTCGATCGACCCCGGCGGCTGGTCTCCGACCGGCACCGCCGATCCCTGCGCCGTCCCGCCGATGGTAATGCTCGCCTCCGGCGGGCTCGACCAGGAGATCCGGGCGGCGCTCGCCCGCGCCGCCGGCAAGGTCAACGTCACGGTGAAGGACTACGAGGCTGCGGCACCCGCAGCGTGCGACCGGGACCTCCTGATGTACCGCCTCTCGGTCGCCGGCCAGCTCCTCGGCGGAGGCGGCGCGTGAACGCCGGGCCGCGATCGACGGGGTCCGGCATCGCCTTGGCCCTTTTCGCCGTGGCCGCACTTGCCGTCGGCGCCGGCGCGCAACAGCAGATCGACCTTCACAAGTGGCACCTGAGTGCCGATCCCGGGCTCGCCGCGCCGGGCGACTCGCCCGAGCTTCAGGCGGCACGCGAACGGGCGGTGCTGCATGCGCTCGAGGTCGAGGCGAAGTATGCCGACCTCCAACTCGCCTACGAGGAGAAGCGCCTCGCCCAGCGCGCGGCGACCTTCGCCTGGCAGCAACGCTCGACCGAGCTGATCTTCTGCCTCGTCGTGCTCATCGTTCTCTCCGGGCTCGGCCTCTCGTTCTGGCACGTCTACCGCAAGGAGTCGGCTCCGACGCGACTGACCATCGGCGGCAAGGGGGTCGAGGTGAGCTCGCGGCTCGTCGGGGTTCTCGTCTTCGTCCTCTCGCTCGTCTTCTTCTACCTCTACGTGAAGACGGTCTACCCGATCGCCGAGGTCGCTCCCGCAGCGCCGACCGCCGCCGCGACCTCGACGCACCCCGGGCCGAGCTGACCGCCCTCGTCGTCCTCGGCGATCGCGTCGAGCGCGCTGGCCGTCGCGGAACCGAAAGGAGCCGACCATGCCATCTCCCCGTGAAGCGCCTGCTCCGCGGCTCTCTCGCCGGCTGATGGAGGAGCTGATGTTCGGCGCCGGGCGGGCGCGGCGCTTCACCCAGGACACGCCGGTCCTGCCCGACGTCTGGCTGGCCTACGCCGACTGTCTCGACGACGCACGGCCGGTGGCGCGCCGCGACGACGGGACGCCATCCGAGCCTCACCCGGCGATCAAGCTCCTCGTCACGCCATGGCGCCAGACGGCGGTCGGCGAGGTCCGCACGCACCTCTGCGCGCGACTTGGCCATCCTTCCCAGGCGGCGGCCCGCGCCCCCTTCGGCCACGAGGAGAAGCTCGCGCCTCGCGTCGTCTACAACCAGACGACGCTTGCCGCGACGCTGCACTTCGAGGACCTCGTGCGTGCTCTGCTGCCGATGACCGAGTGGTGGGCCGAGCTCGGGCGCCGCTGGAACATCGCGCGCCTGGGCGAAGCTATCGACGCCCTCGCACTGGCGGTAGACGATCCGGAGCACCCTCCTCTCGTGCCGCGCAAAGGCGCCAAGCCGGGGCGGCCCGCCCCCGGGCTCCTCTGGATGCTCCGCGTCGTCGGCGCGCTCGCGCTCCACCTGCGGGGCGAGGCGCTCCCCTGGGAGCGCGTGCCGACCCCGCGCCCCCGCTCCGGCCCGGGCAGCGAGACGCCCGATCCCGGTTGGCGGCGCATCGTCTCGGCCGTCGCCGACCTGATCCGCGGCGTCGAGCCCGGTCCTGCCGCGGTCCGCGTCTTCTCCGTCAATCTCAACCGGCCGGTCACCCCGACGGTCGCACGATCGGTGCTCGCGGTAAAGGCGGACGCCGCGCGCCAGCTCTTCGGCATCTCCTGCGAGAAGCTCGCCTGGGCCGTCGTCGACAGTGGGATCGACGCCCGTCACCCGGCGTTTCGCACGCGAGACCGCGCTGGCGGCGCCTGTCCCGAGCCGTTCGTCGGCGAGAACGGGCGCGCAGTCAACTGCACGCGCATCGTCGAAACCTACGACTTCTCCGAGCTCGACCTCCTGCTCGACCCCGACACCGTCGAACAACCCTCGGGCCTCGCGCGCCGCATCCGGACCCGGAGCGGTTCGACGACGGACGAGGTCGAGGTCGCCGAGCTCAACCGCGCCATCCAGCATGGTCGCGCGCTCGACTGGCAACGCCTCGCTCCGCTTCTCCGGGTGACGCACTCCACGGCCGACTACGCGCCGCCGGGAAACGATCACGGCACCCATGTCGCCGGCATCCTCGCCGGCGATTGGCGAGCGAACGAGGCGCACGGCGAGCTCGAGGAGAGCCTCGTCGGTGTCGCCCCCGACCTGCGCCTCTTCGACCTGCGCGTGCTCGATGCCGACGGACACGGCGACGAGTTCTCGGTGATGGCGGCGCTGCAGTTCATCCGCCACCTCAACGCGGCCCACGACTACACGGTGGTGCACGGCGTCAATCTTTCGCTTTCGATCCCGCACGACGTGGCCAACTACGCCTGCGGTCGCACGCCGGTCTGCGAGGAGTGCGAGCGGGTCGTGGGCTCCGGTGTCGTCGTGGTCGCCGCCGCCGGCAACCAGGGCTACCGCCGGTACCTGACCGCCGAGGAGGGGGTCGTCGACGCCTACAACACCTCGAGCATCACCGACCCGGGGAACACCCAAGGGGTGATCACCGTCGGCGCGACGCATCGCTACCGGCCGCACACCTACGGCGTCAGCTATTTCTCGAGCCGTGGACCGACCGGCGACGGGCGCCGCAAGCCGGATCTCGTCGCCCCCGGCGAGAAGATCACCGCACCCCTCCCCGACTCGCTCTTCGGGCTCAAGGACGGCACCAGCATGGCGGCGCCGCACGTTTCGGGAGGCGCCGCCCTCCTGATGGCCCGACACGAGGAGCTCGCCGGTCAACCGGTGCGGGTCAAGGAGATCCTCTGCGCGACGGCGACGGACCTCGGTCGCGAACCTTACTTCCAGGGCGCCGGGATGCTCGACATCCTGCGCGCGCTGCAATCGGTCTGAAAGGAGAGGTGCGATGTTCGTGCTCGAAGCCTTGCGGGCGAAGTACGGCGATGCGCTCCTGCTGCACTGGGGTCCGGCGGCAGACCCGCACCTCGCCGTCGTCGACGGCGGCCCGCCGGGCGTCTTCAACGACGCGCTGAAACCGCGTCTCGCCGAGCTCCGCGCTGCCCGCGGGCTCGCCGCCGGCGACCCGCTGCCGATCGACCTGACGATGGTCTCGCACGTCGACGAGGACCACATCGCCGGGTTGCTGCAGATGATGCGCAAAGTCCAGGAGCTCGACGAAGCGCACCAGCCGGTTCCCTGGCGCGTTCGTCGCTTCTGGCACAACGCCTTCGACGACCTCCTCGGCAACGACCAGGTCGGGGTCGGCGTCGCCGGCTCCGCGCTGAGTGTCGCGTCGCTCGGCGACCGCCTGCTCGGCGAAGGCTCGCGGCTTCTGGCGAGCGTGCCGCAGGGACGGATCCTCGCGAAGCTCCTCTCGGCCCTCGGACTCGCCGGCAATCCGCCCTTCGGCGGGCTCGTCCGCCGGCGCGACGCACCGATCGCCCTCGACGGCCTGACCCTCACCGTCGTGGCGCCGCTCGACGCCGAGCTCGTGGCTCTCCAGAAGACCTGGGACACGGAGATCAAGCTGCTCCTGAAGAAGGAGGCGACGCCGGCGGGCCAGGCGGCGATCGCCGCGTTCGTCGACGAGTCGGTCTTCAATCTGTCGAGCCTGGTGGTGCTCGCCGAGCACGAGGGCAAGCGTGTGCTGCTCACCGGCGACGCCCGCGGCGACCACATCCTCGAGGGGCTCGAACAGACCGGTCGGCTCGACGCGGACGGGTCGATCGCGCTCGACGTGCTGAAGGTGCCGCACCACGGGAGCGACCGCAACGTTGACGCCGACACCTTCCGTCGCCTCCGCGCCCGGCACTACCTGATCTCGGCCGACGGCAAGTTCGACAACCCCGATCTCGACACCCTCGAGATGATCGTCGCCGCCCGACCGGACGACGACTTCACCCTCCACCTCACCTACCCGACCGACGAGTTCAACGTCCCCGCCGTCGGCACCCGCCTCGCCAAGTTCTTCGCCAAGGAGAAGGCCCAGGGGCGCCGCTTCGAGGTGAAAACGCGCCCCTCTGGCGAGCTCGCGGAGGTGCTGCGACTCGCCTGAGGGCCCGGGGCATCCGGCAGGCCGCGCACCACGGCGTGGCTCGCCTCGTTCCTCCTCAGGAACGAGGCGACTTCGCACCGACGACGTCTCCGCCAGTGCTCCCTGCGCTCCGGCGCATCGTCTGTGGGCTGCTGCCCGTCCAGCGTTTGAACGCGCGGGAGAAGGCCGCCGGGTCGGAGAAGCCCACCAGGTAGGCCGTCTCGTTCACCGAGACTCTCTCTCCTTGCAGGTAGCTCAGTGCCAGCCGGTGCCGCAGCTCGTCGAGCAGCCGTTCGAACGTCACGCCTTCGGTCCGCAGTCGGCGGAAAAGCGTCTGCCGGCTGAGTCCCATCTTCCCGGCAATCAGCGCGATGCTGGCCTCTCCGGTGTGCAGGATCGGCATCAACAGGCCCTCGACCCGGCCACGGCAGGTCTTCGCGCCTTCGAGGCTCGCGAGCAGCGCCTCGGCGTGCGCACTCAAGATGCCGAAGACGTAACGGGGCGTGACGGCGATCCGCTGCTCGAGCCAGGCCGCATCCATGAGTAGCGCGTTCCTGTCGCTGCCGAACACCAAGGGCACGCGGAAGATCCGTTCGTACTCGGCGCGATACGACGGCTCGGCGTGCGTGAAGTGAGCTGCCAACAGGAACGGCGTCTCGCGCTGCTGGCGGGACGCCGAGGCGACGCGGGCGAAGAAGGCCTCGGTGAGCTCCGGAATCTCGTTCGGGTTCCTGCGGGTGTCGATCAGCCAGACGCGGCCCGCGGTGCGCTCGAGAAGGTAGCGATCGTGCCCCTCGAACTCGAGGTCGGCCATGAGCCTCCCGTAACGATTTCGCTGCGCCAGCGCGTCGGCCACGGTCTCGCAGGCGTAACTGAGCATCGAGGCGACCGAATAGTCCGCGCAGTCGATCGTCTCGCCGAGGTGCAACGCGAGGGCGGGATCGCCGGACAGCTCCTTGGCGGAGCGAATCAACGTCACCAGGCTCGCCAGCGGGATGCGCAGGTTCTGGTCCTCGAGCTCATGCGCATCCAGCTGCGCTCGTTCGAGCAGCGCGCTCGCGCTGACATCTCTGGCGACGGCCGCATCCACCCAGGCCCGTGCCACCCCGGCGGACACGGTAGGCCCGGAGAGGGCAACTGCCGGCCTGCAACGTGGAGTCATGCGATTGAGGCCTGCGGTCATGGTCATCCGCCAAGGAGTGGTCAGAGACTAACCCGAGGCGGCCATGGATGGAGGAAGCCGGGCACCACGGGTTGCAGTACTCCTCCGTGGAGACCCGAGAGACGGAATGCAGCTTGTAGTGACAAACCCGTGGAGGGACTCATGAGATCGATCCAGACGAGCGCGCGATGGACAGGAGCCCTGTACTTCGCTTTCACGATCGTGGGACTGGTCGACATGCTCGGCTTCACCGGCTTCCTGGTTGCCGGGGACGCCACCGCCACAGCTCGCAACGTCCTTGCTCGCGAGCTGATCTATCGCCTCGGCGTTCTGACCGACCTCGTCGCCCTCCTCCTCTTCGTCTTCCTCGTCGTGAGCCTGTACCGACTGCTCGAGGGCACCGACAAGACGCTCGCCATGCTCATGGTGATCCTGGTCGGGGTCGGCGTCGCCGTCGGGCTTGCCAACCTGCTCACCAAGATTGCACCGCTGATTCTCCTGAGTGGAGCCCACTACCTGTCGGTCTTCAGCAAACCTCAACTGGACGCTCTGTCTCTGGGTCTCCTCGACCTGAACGCCGAGGGAAATACCGTCTGCGCGGTCTTCTGGGGCCTCTGGCTCTTTCCGTTCGGCATCCTGGTCATCAGGTCGGGCTTCTTTCCGCGTGTCCTCGGCATCCTCTTGCTGGTCGCCGGCTCCGCCTATCTGACGACCAGTGTCGTCTCCATCGTCCTCCCGGCTCAGGGCGACGCCGTTTCGCGGGTTGCGATGCCGTTCCTTCTCGGAGAATTCCCGATCATCTTCTGGCTCCTCTTCAAAGGGGCCAGACCGCCACGGACACAGGCGCAATCGACCTGACCCTGGACCACCCTTTCCAGGGCGAGTCTCGGCCGCGCTCGACACCCCGTCCTGGTGAGGGCAAATCAGCACTTCGGAGGAAGCGACGTGAGACTGGACCCGATCGACGACTCACAACGCAGGGCCGCACGAGTCGCGGGAGTCGCCTTCCTGCTGGCGATGGCGATCGTCGTCCTGGCGAACTATGGCATCAGCTTTCGCCTCAGCGTCCCTGGCGACGCCGTCGAGTCCGCGCGGAGGATTCTGGCGAACGAGACGCTGTTTCGCCTCAACATCGCCTGCGATCTCCTCTACGCCGCGACCCTCGTCATCCTGCTCGTAGCGCTCTACGTGACCCTGAAGCCGGTTGACCGTGGACTGGCCCTGGTTTCAGCAGCCTGCAGGCTGGTCGTGGTCCTGATGTGGTGTGTCACCGCGCTCGACATGCTCGGCACTCTCCGGCTCCTGGGTACCGACGCCTACCTGGCCGTCCTCGGGGCGGATCGGCTGAAGGCTCTGGCGAAGGTGCAGCTCGCCGGGGGCTACGACGCCTATTACGTCGGCCTGCCGTTCTGGGGGCTTGCCTCCACGGTTTGCAGCTACCTCTGGCTCGAGTCGAGGTATGTCCCGAGGACGCTGGCAGCCCTCGGCTTGATCTCGTCGGCTTGGTGCATGATCTGCGCCTTTGCCTTCCTCGTCTTCCCCGACTTCGCCAGAACGGTTGACGCATCCTGGTTCGATCTGCCGATGGTGGTCTTCGAATTGGCCGTGGGCATCTGGCTTCTCGTCAGGGGGCTGGGGCCAAGCGGCACAGGCGAATCCCGCGGGCGCGAGCGACCGACCGCACCGGCCTGAGCCGGCGATGCCCACCGTCGCCCCCTATCGCCAGTCGATCTCGAAGACCGTCACCGGCGAATCGCCGGGGTTGCGCAGCACGTGCTGGCTGCCGGCGACGTGCCAGCTCCAGCGCCCGGCGCCCTCCCCGCCGGAGGATTCGGGCCGATCGCCCTCCTCGAGGAGGTCGCCCGGAGTTCCCAGCACCGTGAGGCCGGGCGCCGTGTGGGTGTGGGCCTTCGCCGTCGCGTGGGGCGGCAGCGTGAGGCGGAAGACGCGAACCGTCGTTCCCTCCTGGACGATCTCCAGCCCGGCCTCCGCCGGCCGGATCTCCGGCTCGAGGCCCGGCGAGGCGAGCCATTCCCCGACGACGTAGTGGAAGGGGACGGTGTCCTCGTTCGCCACCCGATGCTCGTAGGGGAGCGTCGCCCGCCAGTTGTCGAACAGGTAGGGCACCGCTTGCCGCTCTTCGAGCGCTCCGGGCGGCTCGCCCGGCCGCTGGGCTCGCGTGCGCGCCGATTCCACCCCGACGCCGACGATCGGCGCCGAGTGCACATGGTATTGCGTCGTCACACCCGGCGGCACGCGCACGTCGAGGATCCGCACCCAGCGATTGGCGTAGACGAGCCGGTGCAGCGGCTCTTCGTAGACCGGGAGGGTCGGCGCCGCGACGGGGCCGGCAGCGGCGCCGAGACGCGCGAGGGCGGCAAGCGCCGTCGCCACGACGACGGTCCGGTACCTCCCGACACCACCTGACCGACGCACGAAGGTCCGCTCGCGACCGCTCATCGCCTTCCTCCTCCGGGCCGGGCCCAGGACATCCGCACACCGCCGGCGGGCGGGTGGCTCTCCCGCGGCCGGAGTCTACCGGCGGTCGGAACGAGCTCGACCGTCGGCGGTCGTCCGGGCGCGATGGCGCGTTCGGCAACTCGATTGGCGCGTTCTGCCAATGACGCCGCCCGCTCCGGGGCCTAGGCTCTCTTCCGTCAGGAGGAACGACCCGATGAGCGAAACCACCCTGTCGACACCCGAGGCGCCAGCCGCCCTCGAAACGAAGAGCTTTTCCACCAAGGCCTACGCCGCGGCGAGCCCGAGCTCACCGCTCACCCCGGTGACCATCCGGCGCCGCGTGCCCGGCCCCCACGACGTGCAGTTGGAGGTTCTCTTCTGCGGCGTCTGCCACTCCGACCTGCACCAGGTGCGGAACGAGTGGCAGCGGGTGATGCCAACCGTCTACCCCTGCGTGCCGGGACACGAGATCGTCGGCCGCGTCGTCGCGGTGGGCCGCGAGGTCCGGAAGTTCAAGGAGGGGGACCTCGCGGCAGTCGGCTGCATGGTCGACTCCTGCCGCACCTGCGCGGCATGCCGCGACGGCCAGGAGCAGTTCTGCGAGGGTCCCGCGACCTTCACCTACAACTCCCCCGACAAGCCGCTCGGCGGCGTGACCCACGGCGGCTATTCGGAGAGCCTCGTCCTCGACGAGACGTTCGCGCTGCGCGTTGCCGGCGACCTCGACCTCGCCGGCGTGGCACCGCTCCTCTGTGCCGGCATTACGACCTACTCGCCGCTGCGGCACTGGAACGTTCGCGCCGGCCAGAAGGTCGGCATCGTCGGCCTCGGCGGGCTCGGGCACATGGGCGTCAAGCTCGCCGCCGCCTTCGGGGCGCGCGTGGTCGTCTTCACCTCCTCGCCGGCGAAGGCGGACGACGCGATCCGGCTCGGCGCTCACGAGGTCGTCGTCTCCAGCCGGCCCGCCGAGATGCAGAAGCACCTGGGCAGCTTCCACTTCATCCTCGACACGGTGTCGGCCGCACACGACCTGAACGGCTACCTCGACCTGCTGAAGCGAGACGGCACGATGACCCTCGTCGGCGCGCCCGAGGCGCCTCTGCCGGTGAGCGTCTTCGGTCTGCTCTTCGGTCGCCGGCAGCTCGCGGGCTCGATCATCGGCGGCCTGCGCGAGACGCAGGAGATGCTCGACTTCTGTGCCGCCCACGGAATCACCGCCGACATCGAACGGATTCCCATCGCCAAGATCAACGAGGCCTTCGAACGGATGTTGAAGGGCGACGTCAAGTATCGTTTCGTCATCGACATGGCCACGCTGAAGTAGTCGACTTCCGCGCCGCGTGACGAGAAGGGAGGCAGGGTGAACCGGTTCCGCGTGTCGGCGATGCTCGCCCGCAAGCTCGACGAGCTCGGCGTGCCACCGGCCGCGGTGCTGCGCCAGGCCGGTTTGCCGGCGAACCTCTTCGACCAGGCGAAGATCCTCGTCTCGACCGAGGAGCCTCTTCGCCCTCTACCGGGCGATCGCCGAGGTCAGCGACGATCCGGCGATCGGCCTCGAGCTGGGGACCGAGCCACGGGTCGAGCGGTACGACCCGATCGCCATCGCGGCGATCTCGGCCCGCTCGCTCCGCGACGCGCTCGAGCGGCTGGCACGCTACAAGCAGCTCACCTGCCCCGAGGAGATCCTGCTCACCGAGCGCGGCGGCGAGTCCCGCGTGCAGTTCCGCTGGCTCCTCGCGGCCGAAAGCGAGCCGCCGGTGCTGATCGACCTCTGCTTCGCCTGGGTGGTGGGGATCGCGCGGCGGGGGACCGGCGACCTCGTCCAACCCAGGCGAGTCGAGCTCGGCGGATCGCCGAGACACCGCCGGGCCTACGAAGCACACTTCGGCTGCCCGGTGCGGTTCGAGCGGCGCACGAACCTCATCGTCTTCGCCGCCGCGGATCTCGACCGTCCGTTCGTCACCCACAACACCGAGCTCGCCGCCGCCGTCACGCCGCAGCTCGACGCCGAGCTCGCCCGGGCGAACGCGTCGCGCGCCATTGGCGACCAGGTCAAGGGGATCCTGAAGCGGCAACTGGCCGGGCGTCGGCCGGCCATCGAGGAGGTCGCCCGGTCCCTCCGCCTGAGCGCTCGGACCCTGCAACGCCGACTCGCCGAGGACGGCGCGTCGTTCCAGCAGCTCGTCCAGGAGGCACGGCGCGAGCTCGCCCGCCACTACCTGCTGAGCTCGTCGCTCGAGCTCAACGAAACGGCCTACCTGCTCGGCTACGAGGACGCCCACTCGTTCTTCCGGGCGTTCCACGACTGGGGGGGAGCCCTCCCGGCGAGTGGCGAGAGCGCCACGCCAAGGCGAGCTGATCGCGACACGACGGGAGAGAACGATGGACAAGCGTCGACTGGGCAAGAGCGGGCTCGAGGTCTCGTCCCTCGGCCTCGGCTGCATGGGGATGAGCTTCGGCCTCGGACCGGCCGCCGACCGGCGCGAGATGATCGCGCTGCTGCGCACGGCGGTGGAACGCGGCGTCACCTTCTTCGACACCGCCGAGGTCTACGGACCGTTCGCCAACGAGGAGCTGGTGGGCGAGGCGCTCGCGCCGTTCCGCGGGCAGGTGGTGATCGCCACCAAGTTCGGTTTCCGCCTCGACCCGAACGGCGGAGCGCAGTGGACCGGACTCGACAGCCGCCCGTCGCACATCCGCGAGGTCGCCGAGGCCTCGCTCGCCCGCCTCCGGGTCGAGACGATCGACCTCTTCTATCAGCACCGGGTCGATCCCGAGGTGCCGATCGAGGAGGTCGCGGGAACGGTCCGGGAGCTCATCGCCGAGGGCAAGGTCCGGCACTTCGGCCTCTCCGAGGCGGGCGCGCAGACGATTCGCCGCGCTCACGCCGTGCAGCCGGTTACCGCGCTGCAGAGCGAGTACTCGCTCTGGTGGCGTGAGCCGGAGGAGCAGATCCTCCCGGTGCTCGAGGAGCTCGGCATCGGTTTCGTCCCCTTCAGCCCGCTCGGCAAGGGCTTCCTCACCGGAGCGATCGACGACCGCACGACCTTCGACCGGACCGACTTCCGCGCCGTCGTTCCGCGCTTCGCGCCGGAGAATCGCCAGGCGAATCGCACGCTGGTGGATCTCCTGGCTCGCGTCGCCGCGGTACGCGGGGCCACCCCGGCCCAGATCGCCCTCGCCTGGCTCCTCGCGCAACGGCCGTGGATCGTCCCCATTCCCGGAACCACGAAGCTCCACCGGCTGGACGAGAACCTCGGCGCCACGCACCTGGCGCTCACCCCGACGAGCTCGACGCGATCACCCAGGAAGCCGCGCGGATCGACGTGCACGGGGCGCGCTACCCGGAGAGCGCGCAGCGGTTGATCGACCGCTGAGGCCGGAGGAGGAGCCGCGCTGCGGCGCTGCCCGCGACCGACCGAGAGCGCGACGGGAGCCTGCCGCGGGAAGGGTCCCGTCCTGCTTGTTCTCTCCACCGCCGGGTGCGAACCGCGGGAACGCCCGCCACGGCGGACCGGGGTGGAGGCGCGTTCCCCGCTCAGCGACCCTCGTCCGAGGAGGCTCGCACGGCGTTCGGTCGGCGGCTTGAATCCGCCGATGCGACGCAGGCTGGCTCGAGAATCGGCGACCCCGGCGGCGACACCCGCAAGAAGGGCCGTCGGGTCCGCGACGTGGCGGCGTAGGAACGGAGCGTGAGAACCAGGGCGCCGACCAGCAGGGCCGCCGCGACGGCGAAGGTCGACCGCATTCCGCTGGCGACCGCCGCGGGGCGCGCCGTCGCGAGATCGGTCGACGCCGTGGCGAACGCGAACACGGCGCCCATCGCCGACGCTCCGGTGACGAGCCCCAGATTGCGCGAGAGGTTCAGCATCCCGGAGACCACGCCGCGCTCTCCGGCCCCGATCCCCGACATGACCGCCGTGTTGTTGCCGGTCTGCGGAAGAACGCGTAGCCCCCCGTGACGACGACGATCGGCCCGACGTAGGCGAACGTGCCGAGACGTTCCGGCAGCAGCGCGAGCATCAGCGCGCCGGCCGCCATGCCGAGGAGCCCGGCG